>NZ_BPRA01000047.1 GCF_022179645.1 Methylobacterium thuringiense | reverse complement strand
TTTTTTCAAGCAGAAGACGGCATACGAGATAGGAGTCCGCTCGTGGGCTCGGAGATGTGTATAAGAGACAGACGCATTGTTGGTAGTGGTGTTGCCGGTACTCAGTATGGATGTTGACGAATACCAGATCGTAACGGCCTGCATCCATAGGTAACCCTAGGTCCATGTCGTACGTGCGGTCCGCGCCTGACACCCGCGGAGGTGCAATCCAGAAGACTCTTTTGTGAGGTATCACCAGGTTGTACTCACTTACAAGTAACATTTGGTGACCTGGAATCTTTTTCAGCAACCACTCTACCCTCTCCCCACGGCACTGCTGATAGCTTGTGACTAGAGCATGCGGTAACCGACGATTGGATGGGACTATATTGCATTCAGCGCTAAAAGGTTGGAGCTTCCTCTCAGGGACGTTTAGTTGTAGCCCCGAGTTCATGTTGCCACGTAGAAATGGAAACCTGGCTGCATATTTCCTGGCTACTTCATGGTTGAACCCGTACATGCGTCCTCCGGGCCTGTTGTCCCAGTGGTTGTTCTCATAAAAGAGGGAAACTGACTGCGCTGAGAATAGGCCGCTGTCTAGGTCAACGCCGTAGTAACGAGTGCAAATCTCGTTGAGAGCGACTTCTGGTGAGTACGCTCTGTCCTCTCTGAAAGCCAAGATGGTGTTCCATTCATCTGCCGTCATACGTATTCCGGCCGTCTCAAGAACTTGCACCAGACATTTTGCCCAGCACACTTTGGCCTTGTTTTGGAATGGATCAACCTCCGCCGGTCGCTCGTTCAACACTCTCATGATACCGTCATGTTCTTCTTGCCATTCCTCCAAAGTTGCACTGAAATCCCCACGTGGAACATTGGTTAACACCTTTATCCACGGGTCACCCGACAGTGTCTTCCACACCAGTCGGTTTTCAGTTCGGGTCAACAGCACATTGACGTGCTCCGACAGTGGTGAGTACAGTGGGTTTTCGTTCACTTTCTGTCTCACGGCGTACACGCCTTTCCTTGTCAGACCCTGGGAAGCAGCTGCGGTCATCACCTCGTGTCCACGATAGTCGATTTGCAGTTGCTTCACCCAGCCGCGGAAGCACGTTAACACGATATCTCCTGAGGCTGGTTTGGAAGAACCGGTGGTGTCAATCTGAATGGGGGTGTTGCATCGGTTCGTCGTTCTCATCTTCCCTTGGTAGTGCAAGGTGGACACGATCGCCGTAACAGGTAGAGTGCATCTTCTGGAGATGCTCTTATGGAGCACCCTTGTACAAATGTTGTGGTTATAGTGCACCTTCAGTTGCATCAAATTGAAGAAACCACACTGCTTGGGGTCGCCGCACAGTACTACCTTACCTGACGGTCTCACCAGCGCGATGAGCGCTAGCAAAGTGCCCGAGTGACACGCGAACGCCTCATCGACGTAAAGGTTTTCTACGCCTTTCTTGCACCCATTCAATAAGATTGAGTCGACGGTCCTAGCGGTCACGTCCAACCCGCGTTGCCTCTTTACATCATTCATGATCTCTTGGCAGTTCTCCTTCTTTCCACTGGCCACCAGATCGCGAGTCGTCACCATGTTCTTAATGATAGCCGACTTGCCCGAA
>NZ_BPRA01000046.1 GCF_022179645.1 Methylobacterium thuringiense | reverse complement strand
CCCTTTTTCCTGGTTTCTTCTTCTTAGCCGGATTCTTCTGCTTAGGTGGTGGTTTCTTGTTCTCGTTTTTCTTTTGCTGTTCGTTTTTCTTAGCCTTCGCTTTTTGCGGCTTTTTCTTCGGCTTCTTCGGTGCTTTGCCATTTTGCTTAGTCGTCAGGGCAGAAACTGCACTGATTAGCTGCTGCATCTGTTGGGCCTGGACGATCGGAGTTTGCAGCTCTGGAATCATGGGTGGGGCCGGCTGCATCGGCACCCGCCATGGACGGAACGCCGGGCGTGGTCGCCAACGGCGTCCGTAAAAGGTTTGAGTTGGGATGTAATTCATGGTGTCTGTAATACGTGGTCTTTAGATGTAGTGTAATCCTGCATCTATTTAGGACCGCCGTACAGATGTATAATGGGACCTCTTATTTTCCTAAAAGACTTCAAATTCTTAGACAGCGTGGACATCGCTCTAGTGATGTTCCCGACGCCACTGACTTGGTATCTTGAGCTCAGTGCCACGTCTAATTCTTCTCTCAATCCTATGCGGGACCACTTAACTGTTTCGTCTTTTAGTGCCCTTCTTCTGTCTTCATCCTGGTTGTCGTCCGCTGGGAGCGGTTTCCCGAGTTTGAACAGCCTCTTTAACGGGTCTGCAACCCTACACGCTGTACCGGCGACACTGTCGTACAGGATGAATCCTCCACAAAAGTACGGTGGTTTCTCACACATTGTGGCATCGATGATCTTTACTTCCATGTTGACCCAACTCGCACACCTTTCTGCCATTAGCGGGTCTGACCTCACGCCGTGCACTATGTTGTCATCACCTATGAAGGCGGCGCACGCCGAGGACGATAATTTGTCGCGTAAGACGCGGCACGCTATGACAATGTTCAGCAGCGTGTTGATGAAGAGTGTAAGAAACATTCCTGACTTCATCATAGCACCGAATTTAAATCTTGTACCGGTAGGTAGATGCACACTCGTGATCTCACCAAACGCAGCTTCGATAAGGTCCAGCAGTTCTTGGTCGACCCCGAGGTCTTCCAGAAGCATTAGCGCCGTTAGCGCTAAGGAGTCGTCTTGGCTCTTATCGAAGGATGCGATATCTGTCTCCAGTACAGCATCTCCCGGTTGAAAATGTGCCGCTATGATGGCATCAAAGTCCTCCGCCGACATGTCAAACAGAGTGTGAATGTTCGGGGTCAGAACGGCTTTTAGCCGCCTGACTAACTCTCTGTGGATTCCGCATAAATATGCCGTGGCCAATGGTTCCGCCGCTTGAATCACTTGCACTTTAGGCCTTTCTTCGGTATGCTTGGTGCCTGGTGTAACTTTCACATCTCTCTTCATATCCATCACGAAGCGGTCCATTGGCACCTCCTGGAGCGGCACCAGGTTATGCGTCTTGGCAAAAAGGGCAGCAGCCTTTGGACCCTTGAGTTTAGCCACGTACGTCGTTATGTTTTCGGTGGTGATCCGTATAGGATTGTCTTTAAATTCTTGCCAATATTCGCCGGTACAGGCGTATTTTTTGAAGCTTTCTACGTTAAACACCGCAGAGTCCATGGTTGGTAATTCTCTCATTTGGGTGACATTACAATTTCTTTTAGTGGCCGCGGCTAGCACGTTTTGTAACGTGTTTTGGAAAGGGGAAGGTACTGCGCTCCTGATTTGTGGTTGGTGGTATGCGTGGTGCTTAGGGTAACATCTTAGTTTGGCCGGGCAGAACGTAGCTCTGTCGAGGCAGCTTTCAGAGCCGTCGACCAAGTCCAGATAAGCATCATACTCATCGGTTATCTGGTAGTTCGCCACGGTCGGATAATTCTCCTCTAAGAAAGAGTTACAGGCGGCCACAGCCACTTCCGGATCGCTCAGGCTGTCATCCACCGATGGTGAGTACACAGGTCTAGGGTACTTGCTGGTGTACGTGGGTACTTTGTCGGTTTGCTCATGGAGGTACATCTTTGCTCCTTCGCGTAGTCTTTCTACAATTAATGCCTTCATGTTCTCTACTTTCCTCGACTGGTACCTGCTCTTATTCGCTTCTGTCGGGGCCATCTGCATCTTTGCCTGGAGTACCTTCTCTTTCTCTCCGTCAAATGCCGGCGGGTATATGCGTTCGTCTTCATGGGCATACAGAGTCTCGCATGGCAATTCATGTTGCCTTACGGACTTCTGCTGTAGGTGACCCGGGCCAGTGTCAGACGAAAAGATATACGCGCCAGCCCTGCCTAGTCAGGACTGGTTAAAGTCGATGTCACCGAACTGTATTCCTGTGCTGACATCTCGGTCCCTGGTGTTCCGGCGGCGTGGCTCCAAGTCACCGAATTGGATGTCTAGGTCTTCCGGCTCCCACGGTAACTCAACCGGTACCCTGGGAACGAAATCCTCGGGGTTATGCGGAGGTGTGGTGCCAGTGGTTCTTCTCTTTCTTGGTGCCGGGATAGGAGCTTCCGGTTCTAATGGAGGTTCGGTAGCG
>NZ_BPRA01000045.1 GCF_022179645.1 Methylobacterium thuringiense | reverse complement strand
CAACGAAGGAGCCAGGACTGCCCTATCTGTCGTGACCTGGACCAAAGACATGGTCACACGGTACACCCCAGAAGGAACAGAAGAATGGTCCGCCGCCTTGATGATGTGCGTCTTAGCCAACGTTACATTCCCATGCTCAGAGCCCGCATGTGCACCCTGTTGCTATGAAAAACAACCAGAACAGACACTGAGGATGTTGGAGGACAACGTGGACCGCCCGGGCTACTACGACCTGCTCGAGGCCACGATGACGTGTAACAACAGTGCACGCCACCGTCGCAGTGTGACGGACCACTTCAATGTCTACAAGGCCACGAAACCGTACCTAGCGTATTGCGCGGACTGCGGAGACGGGCAGTTCTGTTACAGCCCGGTGGCTATAGAAAAAATTAGGGATGAGGCTTCCGATGGCATGATAAAGATCCAGGTCGCAGCGCAAATTGGCATCAACAAAGGAGGAACACACGAACACAGCAAAATCAGGTACATCGCCGGGCATGACATGAAAGAGGCAAACCGGGATTCTTTACAAGTGCATACTTCCGGTGTGTGCGCTATTCGAGGCACGATGGGCCACTTCATCGTGGCCTACTGCCCTCCAGGGGGCGAACTAAAGGTCCAGTTCCAAGATGCAGAATCGCACACACAGGCCTGCAAAGTGCAGTACAAACACGCTCCGGCCCCAGTAGGCAGAGAAAAATTCACCGTCAGGCCCCACTTCGGTATCGAAGTGCCATGCACAACGTACCAGCTGACTACCGCACCGACGGAGGAAGAGATCTACATGCATACCCCACCGGATATCCCAGACATAACGTTGCTGTCGCAGCGGTCAGGTAACGTAAAGATCACAGCAGGAGGAAAAACCATCAGATACAACTGCACGTGTGGTAGTGGCAACGTGGGCACCACCAGTAGCGACAAGACTATCAATTCGTGCAAAATAGCACAGTGCCACGCTGCGGTGACTAACCACGATAAGTGGCAGTACACCTCCTCGTTTGTCCCTAGAGCCGACCAGTTGTCTCGCAAAGGTAAAGTGCACGTACCCTTCCCTCTGACCAACTCCACATGCAGGGTGCCCCTTGCACGTGCACCAGGTGTCACATACGGAAAGAGAGAACTGACAGTGAAACTGCATCCAGATCATCCCACGCTGTTGACGTACCGGAGTCTAGGAGCAGATCCGCGTCCGTATGAGGAGTGGATAGACCGATACGTCGAACGGACCATACCGGTGACCGAAGATGGGATAGAGTACAGATGGGGAAACAACCCACCCGTGCGCTTGTGGGCCCAGCTGACAACTGAAGGCAAACCCCATGGGTGGCCGCACGAGATCATACTCTATTACTATGGGCTATACCCAGCAGCCACCATCGTCGCTGTCTCAGCCGCGTGTCTCGCAGTCGTACTATCGCTGCTGGCGTCATGTTACATGTTCGCCACTGCACGCCGCAAGTGCCTGACCCCATACGCCCTGACCCCCGGAGCCGTCGTCCCGGTAACACTAGGAGTACTATGCTGCGCACCACGAGCGCATGCCGCGTCGTTTGCGGAATCTATGGCGTATCTATGGGATGAGAATCAAACCCTGTTTTGGCTGGAGCTTGCAACGCCGCTCGCTGCCATAATCATACTTGTATGCTGCCTGAAGAACCTGCTTTGCTGCTGCAAACCGCTATCTTTTTTAGTGTTGGTGAGCCTGGGAACTCCCGTCGTAAAATCTTACGAACACACCGCAACGATCCCGAATGTGGTGGGATTCCCGTATAAGGCTCACATTGAGAGGAACGGCTTCTCCCCGATGACCCTACAGCTTGAGGTACTTGGAACCAGCTTGGAACCCACACTAAACTTAGAGTACATAACCTGTGAATACAAGACAGTCGTGCCGTCACCTTATATCAAGTGCTGCGGGACATCAGAATGCAGATCCATGGAGCGCCCCGACTATCAATGCCAGGTCTACACAGGAGTGTACCCATTTATGTGGGGCGGCGCATACTGCTTCTGCGACACTGAGAACACCCAGCTGAGTGAAGCATACGTTGACAGATCGGACGTATGCAAGCACGACCATGCCGCGGCCTACAAGGCGCATACTGCGGCAATGAAAGCCACCATCCGAATAAGCTACGGGAACCTCAATCAGACAACAACGGCGTTCGTCAACGGGGAGCACACAGTGACCGTCGGAGGCAGCAGGTTTACTTTTGGTCCAATCTCCACTGCCTGGACGCCTTTCGACAACAAGATTGTCGTCTATAAGAACGACGTCTACAACCTGGACTTCCCACCCTACGGGTCAGGACAACCAGGAAGGTTTGGAGACATCCAGAGCAGGACGGTAGAGAGCAAGGACCTGTATGCCAACACCGCCCTCAAGTTGTCAAGACCTTCGTCCGGTACTGTTCACGTGCCTTACACACAGACCCCTTCTGGCTTTAAGTACTGGATAAAAGAGAGAGGCACGTCGCTGAATGACAAGGCTCCCTTTGGATGCGTAATCAAGACCAACCCAGTTAGAGCAGAAAATTGCGCCGTTGGCAACATCCCAGTCTCCATGGACATCCCGGACTCCGCGTTTACGCGCGTGATTGATGCACCTGCCGTCACAAACCTGGAGTGCCAAGTGGCGGTCTGCACGCACTCATCGGACTTCGGCGGGATTGCGACTCTGACTTTCAAAACCGACAAACCCGGAAAATGTGCTGTCCATTCTCATTCGAACGTAGCCACCATACAGGAGGCAGCTGTGGACATCAAAACAGATGGCAAGATAACCCTGCATTTCTCTACAGCATCAGCATCCCCGGCATTCAAGGTATCTGTGTGCAGTGCCAAAACGACATGCATGGCAGCGTGTGAGCCGCCGAAGGATCACATCGTCCCTTATGGGGCGAGCCATAACAACCAAGTTTTTCCTGACATGTCTGGCACGGCAATGACATGGGTGCAGCGGGTAGCTGGCGGATTCGGCGGGCTAACACTCGCCGCTGTGGCAGTACTTATACTGGTGACGTGTGTGACTATGCGCCGCTAACCGGGAGGCTTGACATAATGTATATATATAAGCATCATAGTTTTAATAAAGCATATAAATAATCAAGTAGATCAAAGGGCTACCTAACCCCTGAATAGTAACAAAACGCAAAATACAAAAACATTAGTTCAAAGGGCCAGTAACCCCTGAATAGCTGTCTCTTATACACATCT
>NZ_BPRA01000044.1 GCF_022179645.1 Methylobacterium thuringiense | reverse complement strand
TATTCCTGGATCGAAGCGACGACGCCGGCGCCGACGGTGCGGCCGCCTTCGCGGATGGCGAAGCGCAGCTTCTCTTCCATGGCGATCGGCACGATCAGGGCGACGTCCATGGTCACGCTGTCGCCCGGCATCACCATCTCGGTGCCCTCGGGAAGGGTGCAGATCCCGGTCACGTCCGTGGTGCGGAAGTAGAACTGCGGGCGGTAGTTGGTGAAGAACGGCGTGTGGCGGCCGCCCTCCTCCTTGGTCAGGATGTAGGCCTCGGCCTTGAACTTGGTGTGCGGCTTCACCGAACCCGGCTTGCACACGACCTGGCCGCGCTCGACGTCCTCGCGCTTGGTGCCGCGCAGCAGCACGCCGACGTTGTCGCCGGCCTGGCCCTGGTCGAGCAGCTTGCGGAACATCTCGACGCCCGTGACCGTCGTGGTCTGGGTGTCGCGGATGCCGACGATCTCCACCGTCTCGCCGACCTTGACGATGCCGCGCTCGACGCGACCCGTCACCACCGTGCCGCGGCCCGAGATCGAGAACACGTCCTCGATCGGCATCAGGAACGGCTTGTCCACCGGACGCTCCGGCTGCGGGATGTACTCGTCCACCGTCTTCATCAGCGCGATCACCGCGTCATGGCCGACGGCCTTGTCGCCGTTGTCCAGCGCCACCTTGGCCGAGCCCTTGGTGATCGGGATGTCGTCGCCCGGGAACTCGTACTTCGAGAGGAGCTCGCGCACCTCCATCTCGACGAGCTCGAGCAGCTCCTCGTCGTCGACCAGGTCGACCTTGTTCAGGAACACCACCAGCGCCGGCACGCCGACCTGACGGGCGAGCAGGATGTGCTCGCGGGTCTGCGGCATCGGGCCGTCGGCGGCCGAGACCACCAGGATCGCGCCGTCCATCTGCGCGGCGCCCGTGATCATGTTCTTCACGTAGTCGGCGTGGCCGGGGCAGTCGACGTGGGCGTAGTGCCGGTTGGCCGTCTCGTACTCGACGTGGGCCGTCGAGATCGTGATGCCGCGGGCCTTCTCCTCGGGAGCCTTGTCGATCTGGTCGTAGGCCGTGAACGTCGCGCCGCCCGACTCCGCCAGAACCTTCGTGATCGCCGCCGTCAGAGACGTCTTGCCGTGGTCCACGTGGCCGATCGTGCCGATGTTGCAATGCGGCTTGTTGCGGTTGAACTTTTCCTTGCCCATC
>NZ_BPRA01000043.1 GCF_022179645.1 Methylobacterium thuringiense | reverse complement strand
TTTGACACGGCCTGGACCCTTAGCAGACGTCGAGAATGTCCGCTGTCAGGCTGGCCTCAACATTTGGGTCGGCGAACAGACGATCAGCTGCCGGGCCCCTCGGGTCATCGCCACGTAAAGGTGGCGATGATCCATCAGGCCTGGGTTGAGGATGACTGCGACATCTGCCTCTAAGCCTTTCAGCAAAAGGGTGCTGCCGACTGTGCGGGTTGCAAGGGGACGTCCCACCAAGCGGGACCGTTCCCTGACCACAGTCGCAGCGTCCGCGGGCGTCAAGCCGTCTCGCCCGCCGCACGCCTTCAGCATGTCATAGGCACCTCGCAGGATCGCTGGCCTGTGGGCACGGACACCACCCTGGCTGTTGATTACCGATAGAAGTTCCCCAGCCGAGGCGTAGCTCGGAGCTTCGGCGAAACGCAGGGCGACTGCTTCAGCTTCAGTGGGCCCATTTCGGGCGCGTCCATTCCGCAGGGTCGCCAGACGCTGCACCATTGCGGCGGCGCCGACATTGGTCATGACGCTGCCTGCGAAGTTGACGACATGCTCGACAACCGTTGGAGAGGCGAGGTCGAAGTGTTCGCCGAAAGTGACGAGGTCCCGCATGTCAACATTTTCTACCACGACGCCGCCGGGGATTTGGCTGGCGAAGTTCCGTTGAGCGCCGGGGTTGGTTGAATCCGCCATGATAAGTACGCGGCCGTTGGCGACCGGCGGCCGAAGAGAGCCAGCCCCGAGCCGCAGCCGGTGGTCGTTGACGCCGTCGAGCGGCACCCACACGACGTTAGCGGGCGCCGTGCGAAGATCGACTGCGCCTCGCGCCTGTAGAATACGGCGCATTTCGAGTAGCCATCGGCCAAAAGCCTCTTCGCCAGCATTGACCCATCGCCAGGGCGTTGCGAGCTCACCTGCATCTGGAAACTGCACCTTCACTTGAGCTTCCCAATCCGCCGTCGGTCCCGCGAAATTGAAGACAGCCTGAAGGGGGTCACCGAGGACGCAGGTCCTCAAAGCGGCGCTCGCGTGCACGACGATCTCATGCTGGGGTACGGCGCAGTCCTGGTACTCGTCCACGATGAGCCTGTCGTAGGTCGCTGCCAGGATGTCGTTGATGTGTCCGGCTTCCAATAGGCCACGCGCGGCGATGCGGATCGCTGGGTAGTGCTGTCGAGGGTTAGACAGGGTCAGGATTTCGGGGTCATGACCGCACCGCCGGGGGAAATGGGTGAGCAGCCGCATAGCCCAACCGTCAATGGTCGCCAGCCGGTATGCGGACGTCGATACTTGGGCGCGCTCCAGCCGCCCGCGGAGTGCGGCCACGCCGGCATTGGTGTGGGTCAGGACCAAGACGGGTTTGCGGCCTGTGTGACGACCCAGGGCACTTGCAATAAGGTGGGTCTTTCCACAGCCAGCTGGGGCCGTGATCGTGCCTTGGTCGAAGGCAAGGAGATCGATCTCAGGGGCCACGGAACATCCACTGCTGGATGGCGGAGATCGTGTTCCGAAAGGTCTCATCTGCGGTGGCGAGATTAGGGAAGACAATGTCTCGTGCTACCTCTTCCATCTTGGTGACCGACTTGAACCAAGAGCCCTTCTTCGAGCGTGCGGCCTTGCCAAGTGTCTCCCGGGTCTGCGGGGATAGTCCGAACACACAAGTGGCATGGGTGTGCTGGCCATTGGAAGCGGAGCGGATATGGTCGTCCACCAAGTCAGCATCTAGCAGCTCGACCGCGCGTTCTAGTAGTTTACCAACCGCAGCGCCTGAAAGGCATCGGAACATTTCATCTTCAAGCGCGCAGCCGTCCCGCCACCTGAACACCGCCCCACCGTTTGCGCGGAACGCCGCCTCTTCGGCAGCGTCAGGTTGGACGTCATCGTCGCGGAGAACGGCGACCCGGTAGCCCAGGGTCTGAAAGGCGGCCGCCCGCCCGTAAACCTGGGTGATGCCCTTTGCATCCACCCAGGCGATGCCGGCCGCAGTGATCGACTGCTCGCCGCTGCCGGCACGATGAAGGTCCATGCCGCGCAGGAGGCCAACTTCACTGGCGCCTTCACACACGATGATCGACGGCGCGAGGAAAGCCTCCGGATAGAGCCTGATAGTACCCTGGATGTCTTCCCGGACCCCCACTGTCTTCGCTGTGTAGGGCGGTGACAAAA
>NZ_BPRA01000042.1 GCF_022179645.1 Methylobacterium thuringiense | reverse complement strand
CGGCTGACCTCGGATGCGGACACGGTGCTTGGCACCTCGGGCGACGACCTCGTTTCGGGTACCAGCGCCACGCTCAACCCGGGCGACAGCCTGGCCGGCGGCGACGGCACCGACACGCTGACCTTGTCCGGCGGCGGCAGCTTTCACCTCGACCAGCTAGCCCAGTTCACCGGCTTCGAGAACGTCCAGGTCCAAGGCAGCGGCTCGTACGACCTGACGCTGGGCGAGGCTGGGCTCGAAGTCGATCTCAGCGCGGCACAGGCGGGCGGCACGGTCGGCCTAGGCTCAGGAGTCTCTCGAGTAAAACTCAGCGGGTCGTCAAATACGCTGAACTTCTCAACTGGCGCAACAACGGTGGAAGGTGCCGCCAATGGCAGCTTTTTCAATTTGTCGTCAGGCGACGCGGTTTTCCGATTAGATAGCGTATTCGAATCAACCTATAACCTGTCCTCTGGCTCGGCAGATTTCACTATCAATAGCCTCGGACGCTCAACATTTAATTTGGGCACAGGTCAGTTTAACCTTGTCGTAAATAATGATAGTGGTGCTAGCGGCATAAGGACAGTCAATCTTTCTAGTGGTTCATATAACATTGAAAATAAATCAGCTAGACCTTATGGTATCCGTGCGGTGGCCGATACCAATGATGATTTCCACGTAGGCGACAGCCTGACCAACGTACAATTGGTGCTTCAGGCGTCGAGCCCAACAACTTACAATTTATCCAACCTCAGCCTGAATAACGTTGCAGTCCAGCTCAATGGCGCCACCCTGATTGGAGATGGACTGGCCGGCGTTACCGCTGTGAATGGTTCCGGCAGCAGTGCGCTTGTCTATTCCGGTACGATGGCAGACCTCGCCGGCATCCCAGTCAGCAACGTTGCCGTCACCAGCACGAATGCCACCGGCACCACCTTCCGGGTCGGTGATGCAGGGACCGCCCTGCAAATCCAGGGCGGGGCCGGCAACGACACGATCGATGCCCGCTCCGTCACCCTCACGGCTGCCCAGCGTCAGCAGATTTTCACGCAAGGATCCATCGAAACCATCCAGGACGCATCCGGGACATAC
>NZ_BPRA01000041.1 GCF_022179645.1 Methylobacterium thuringiense | reverse complement strand
CGTCATAAACAACAATCCACCACTTCAGACATGATCTACCGTCGGCATGCGCCTAAGGAAGCAATAAGCAACCATCTCTGACGCAGACATTCCGATCTACCGAGGCACTCGGCACAAAGACAAGCTGACTTTCAAAATTACAGATTAGTTTCTAAGGATCGTGACTTGAGCGCCACAGAACTGTTCTAGTACCATTCCAAACAACGGTTCTGCGCATAAAATACAACCGTTCCGTGATTGCGCATAGGATTGCTTCGATCCTGTCTCCCGTTGACATCGTCGGCTCCGCCCGGATCCGCTCATGCCATGCGCATTCCTCCCCGGGACGGTCTCCATGACCCCGGCCATCTTACCCTGCGCGTCACGACGTGGCGGACAGCGGATGGGCCTCGCCAGCCTTGCCTCAAAGCAAAGTGCAATTTCTGCGAGAGTACCTGTTTTTCAGCAAAGAACGATCTATTGTCGGATCATTGGCGATGAAGATCGAATCGAGAAAACAATAACAATTCTAATTTATAATATTGGGAATCTGTAATTTGACGGCGCCGTGCCCGGCGGCCAAGCGGAATGGAAGCGCGACCTGCACGGAACGATGCGGGAGCGCCCTTTTCTGGGCCGTGGGGGCAGCAATGACGAAAATTGACCGGCGCAGGCGAACGAAGATCTGGTTGACGACGACGGCCGTCGGGTCCGTACTGGGATTGGGATCGCTGGCTCCGGCAGCGGCCACGCCGCGCGTATCGGAACCCGAGACCACCGGTGCCGTCCAGGCCGGGTCGATGCCGACGACGATGGAGGAACTCAGCGTCGCCGGCGAGGGGGGCCTGCTCACCGAACCGCAGGGCGGCGTCACGGTCGGCTATCTCACCAAGGCCACGCGCAGCGCCACCAAGACCGCCACGCCGCTGATCGACACGCCGCAATCGGTCACCGTGGTGACGCAGCAGCAGATCCGCGACCAGGGCTTCCAGTCGGTCGGCGAAGCGACCCGCTACGTGCCGGGCGTCATCCAGGCGCAGGGCGAGGGCAACCGCGACGAGCTGATCATCCGCGGCCAGCGCTCCAACGCGGATTTCTTCGTCAACGGCGTCCGCGACGACGTGCAGTACTACCGTGACCTCTACAACACTCAGCGCCTCGAAGTGCTGAAGGGTCCCAACGCCATGATCTTCGGCCGCGGCGGCGGCGGCGGCGTCATCAACCGCGTCCTCAAGGAGGCCGACGGCCTGTCCCGTCGTGAAGTCGTGCTGCAGGGCGGCCAGTTCTGGAACAAGCGCGTGGCCGTCGACGTCGGCGACCGGGTCAACGACAACGTGTTCTTCCGCATGAACGGCGTGTTCGAGGACACAGCGACCTACCGCGACTTCGTCGACATCCGCCGCTACGGCGTCAACCCGACGATGACCTTTCTGCTCGGACCGCAGACAACGCTGAAGCTCTCCTACGAATACTTCCACGACGACCGCACCACCGACCGCGGCCTCCCCTCGCAGTTCGGGCGGGCCTACCGCTACCGCGACAACACCGCGACCTATTTCGGCAACCCGTTCCTGTCGCCGGCCCATGTCGACGCCCACATCGCCACGGCACAGCTCGACCACGTCTTCGAAAACGGCGTCGTCGTACGCAACCAGTCGCGGTTCGCCGACTACAACAAGTTCTACCAGAACGTCTTCCCGGGCAGCGCAGTGAACAACGCCGGCACCGCGGTGACGATCCAGGCCTACAACAGCCAGACCGATCGGACGAACTACTTCAACCAGACCGATTTTACCTACCAGTTCGCAACCGGCCCGCTCAAGCACACCCTGCTCGGCGGCCTCGAACTCGGATACCAGGAAGGTCTCAGCCGGCGGCTGGACGGCTTCTTCAGCAGCACCGGCACGCAGAACCTTGTGGTGAACCCGTTGTCGCCTCTCACCCGCGAGGGCATCAATTTCCGCAACATTCCGAGCGGGGCCAACAGCACCTACGATCTCGGTCTCGTCGCCACCTACGTGCAGGACCAGATCGAGGTGAACGAGCACCTGCAGCTCATCGGCGGCCTGCGGTACGATCACTTCGACTTCTCGGCCCGCGACCGCCGCACGACCGTGACGCAGAACCGGGTCGACGACCTGATCTCGCCCCGTGCCGGCGTGGTCGTGAAGCCGCTCCAGAACCTCGCCCTCTACGGCAGCTACAGCGTCTCCTACCTGCCGAGCTCGGGCGACCAGTTCAGTGCGCTGACCCCGGGCCTCGTGATTTCCGAGCCGGAAAAGTTCGTCAACGCGGAGGTCGGCGTGAAGTACGACGTCTCTCCCGTGCTCCAGCTCACCGGGGCCCTGTTCAACCTCGACCGCACCAACCAGCGCATCGCCGACCCCAACCGGGCCGGCTTCTTCCTGACCTCGGGGCAGACCAGCACGCAGGGCGCCGAGATCGGCGCCAACGGCTACGTCACCGACTGGTGGTCGATCGCGGGCGGCTATGCCTTCACCGACGCGCGGATCTCAAACAACCTGTCCACCACCATCGTCGCCGGAAACTTCGTCGGGCTGGTGCCGCTCAACTCCTTCACGCTCTGGAACAAGTTCGATCTCAGCCGCGAGTTTTCCGTCGGTGTCGGCTACATCAACCAGTCCCACTCCTTCGCAACCTCGGACAACACCATCCGGCTGCCGAGCTATTCGCGCTTCGATCTGGGCCTGTTCTACAATCTCAACGAGACCACGCGGGCGCAGGTCAACATCGAGAATCTGTTCGACAGGAAGTACATCGTCTCGGCACACAACAACAACAACATCCTCCCCGGAGCGCCGCGGCTGGTCCGATTCCAGATCGTGACGCGATTCTAGAGCGGAGCGCGGTCGGGGCCGGCGGAGAAGCACGCGACGAAACGAGGCCCGATACAAGCGGCCGCCAGCTTCGCCTCCGCGAGGCGGCGGCCGATGGCAAACGCGGATCGCGCGTCGCCGCTCATGCGGCGGCCCTCTCACGAGCACGTCGTCCGGGGTGCGGCGGGAGTTTTGTGACGATACGCGGTCGAGATCGATCTTGTCGGCGGGGCATCGAGGGACGACGGATAATGCACAGAGGGCCTGCTCCCACTCGATTCGAGCGGGCGCGCGGCCCCCACCCAGCACAAAGGCCTTGAGGCCGGCACCCAGCCGCCGGGCCACGATGCTTCACCCAACCACATGAAAAATGCCGCTTGCGCAGCGGCCGGCTGATGCGATGGGCGGCTCGCGGTCTGCGGCGCGGCCCGCCGGGAACCGGCTCGTTCAGTCCGATCGCGAGGGACGTGCGAGGGTGTCCCGATGCGGATGTGCTGGCGTGCCGGGCTCCGGCGACGGGCGTCTTGGATCGGCGAGTTTGGCGTCTCCCCCGGGCGCTGGCCTCGCCCGGGGGCGCCCTCTCGGGGCCCTCCCCTCTCCGCGTCCTCCGCCGTCGGGATGATGCCTCGGCCGCGGGTCAGCCTGGTTCGCTCGGAACGCATTTCGGCCCGTGGGCGTGCGCCTGCGGGCTTGTGGTGCTGCGCTGGTCTGTGGGGGTATTTGGTTG
>NZ_BPRA01000040.1 GCF_022179645.1 Methylobacterium thuringiense | reverse complement strand
ATCAGCCGGGTCACGCGTCCCCACATAATCGACGTACTCGCCGGCGTAGTCCCTGACGCCGCCAACGTCGGAAACGATAATCGGTAGCGCGCAAGACAGGGCCTCCATCATTGCGTTGTTTGCCGTAGCGTCGATCAAGGGCAGAAACATCGCGTGGCAGCGGTGGTAAAGGGCAAGCAGCGCCTCGTCCGAGATGTTGCTATACCACCGTACGTTGTTGTAGCGCGCCGCTCGGTAATGAGCGTCAGTGGTTCGGGCCGCGGTTGGCAGCACGAGGTGCCAACGGAAGCTCGGCGTCTCGGCGGACGTGCGCTCGATTGTTTGAGCGACGAGATCAAAGTCGCGCAGCCAATCGCCGACGACGCAAATGTCAAACCCGTCTTGGATCGCCCGATCAGCCTCCGGGGGCCTGAAGTACGTCACGTCAACGCCGTGGTTTACGAACGCAACTGAGCGCACACCGAGTTCGCGCTCCACGTGATCGCGTGATTGCCGGCTCAGCGCAATTACCGCATCGAAATCGTCCAGTACGCCCGCAGAGATGGCGTTGAGGCGCCACCAGCTTGGGGGCTGGTGCACCATGCCGACGAGGCGGCATCCGGGATGGGCCTGCTTGATAAGGCCGAGCCGGTCGTGGAACTTCTCAATCGACTCGCAGAAGACGACGTCATAACGCTTCTGACGTGCCTGGCGGATTGCTGCGCCCTCCACGAGGCTGGCGCTGGGCGTGTAGTAGGGACTCCAGCCCGCTTGCTGCGGAGGCTGGCCCATCAGGCGCGGTATTAGATGGCTGAAGCGGTCCAGCGCGAGCGCCGCTTTAGCGGTTCGACTGGGCTTGGCCACGTCTACGGCAAAGTTCTGCTCAAGGATCGCATGCAGCGGCTCAAGCCCGCTATGCGCGCCGTGGTGCGCATAGCGGGCCGTGATGAGGAGCATGCTCGGCTTTCCCGTTGTCGCGGCTAAGGGAACGGGCATCGGTGCGATCATTGGATTTCGTTTTTTAAGAGGGCACCAACGAAACGCGAGAGATCGCCGCCGGGAAAGAGGTGGCCGACGATCCCGGCCCGGCGCGCGGCCTCCAGGTCACCGTCCTTGTCCCCAATCATGAAGCTGCGTTCCAGATCCACGTCCCAGTACTTGAGAAGATCGAGAAGCATACCTGGCGCAGGCTTGCGCCAGTCACTGTCGCGTCTATAGGCCTCTACGGCCGCTGTCGCTAGATAGGGGCAGTAGCGGACATCGTCTAAGTGCGCACCGGCGTCCCGAAGTTCGTCCGCAATTTCCGCGTGCAGTGCACGCACGTTGTCCTCGCTGTAATAGCCGCGCGCCACGCCGGCTTGGTTGGTGACGAGAAAGGCGTAGTGACCGGCATCGTTGAGCTGGCGCACCGCCGCAATCGCGCCGTCAATCCAGCGAAAGCGCTCGCGGCTGCCGACATAGCCATCGTCGTGGTTGAGCACACCGTCGCGGTCCAGGAAGGCAGCGGGACGCCGCAGCCGCGTTGGCACCTCTGTCTGAGCGCGCGCGAAGTCGTCGGGCACGCCAATGTCGATGAAGTAGCCCTCGCACACGAGGCCCGCGACTCTTCGCTGGGCCACGAGGTCAGGAAGCACGTCCCGCTCCAGCGAGCAGCGCGGCGAGAGGTGGGGTAAGATTGAGCGCCGTACCAGGTAGACGCCGGCGTTCACGAGTCCGGGTCCCGGCGCGTCCGGGCGCTCGGAAAATCCGGTAACGAGCGGCCCGTCGCAGGTGACGACGCCGTAGCGCGATGCGTTCGCAAGTCGACGCAGCAGAAGCGTTGCCGGGACCTGCGGCCCCGAAGCTGCGTCAGCTGCAAAGCCTAGCAGGCCAACATCGAGCCAAGAGTCGCCGTTAAGAAGCAAGAATGTCTCGCCGATTTCACTGGCGGCGTGGTGCAGGGCATGATGCAGCGCGCCTCCGGTCCCAGCTCGCTCGGGCTCGACCAGCACGCGCACGTTGAGGCCAAAGCGGCCTACGATTGAGGTCCCGGCAACGTAGCTGTGTATTTGGTCGGCCTCGAACGAAGCGAGGAGGACGATGTCGGTGATGCCTTGGCGACCGAGTTCGAACAGCAGAACGTCAAGGAATGGCCGGCCGCCGACCGCAAGCAGCGGCTTTGGGGTCGCGGCGGTAAGCGCGCCGAGGCGCGTTCCCTCACCACCGCAGAGGATGACGGCCTGCTTCAACACAGCAGCGCTCATGCGCCCTCTGCCCGCGGGAACAGTCGCTCCTCGACGAGGCCGCAGACGATGTGGGCGGCCGTAATGTGAACCTGCTGGATCAGTGGGGTACTATCGGAGGGCACGCGCAGGCTGAGGTCGGCACGCATGAGCATCTCGCCGCCGGATCGTCCAGTGAAGGCGATGACCTTGAGGCCGCCCTCCCGCGCTGCATCCATAGCGCGCAGGATTGATGGCGAGCGGCCCGAGGTCGATATCGCCAGGAAGACATCGCCCGGACGACCGAGTCCAAGAACTTGACGCTCGAAGACGCGCTCGTAACCGTAATCGTTGCCGATGGCGGTGAGTACCGAAGTATCGACGGTGAGCGCCAGCGCTGCAGCGGGAGCACGGTCGTAGTTCAGGCGCGACACAAATTCTCCGGCTATGTGTTGAGCGTCGGCCGCACTGCCGCCGTTGCCGGCGATAAGGAGCTTGCCGCGCGCCCGAAGCGCGTCGGTGACGACATCAGCGGCGTCCTCCACCGCGCGCACAAAGGAGGCGTCGTCGATCGCCGCCTGGAGGACATCGCGCGAGCGCGCGAGGAAGTCGAGAATGGCCTTCACCTTATCACCTTTCCGATCCTATTGCGCGATCTGCCAAGTCTCGCAGCCCTCGTGCATGAACTTGACTGGGCTCGCCTTACAAGCGCTCTCGTTGAGCGCCCCTAGTAGACCCAGTCGGTCGTCGGGACGCACAACGAACATCATGAATCCGCCGCCGCCCGCGCCCGAAACCTTGCCGCCGAGTGCGCCGTTGCGCATAGCAAGGTCGTAGATCCCATCGATATGGCTGTTGGTTACGCCCCGTGCTGTCGCCTTTTTGGCGATCCACGACCGGCTCAGGATACGACCGATCTCTTGCACATGCCCCTGGAAGATCGCACGCTTCATCTCGATCGCGTCGGCCTTCAGCTCGTGCAGCGCGTCGACCGTGGCACTTAGATGCGATGTCATGCCGGCCGTCTGTTGGTCGATGATTGCGGCCGATTCGCGCGACTGACCGGAGAAGCAGATGACAAGCGAGGTTTCCAGCTCGTTGACGTAACGGGAGGGTACCCGCAGCGGGTTCACGACGACACGGTCATCGGCCAGGAACTCGATAAAGTTGATGCCGCCGAAGGCTGCCGCGTACTGATCCTGCTTGCCGCCGGAGAGCCCGAGATCGATCCGCTCGATTTCGAAAGCAAGGTGAGCGACATCGTTCTGCCCGAGCGGCAGGTCTAGGTGCACTCGAAGCGCGTCGACCATCGCGACAACGAGCGCTGAGGACGAGCCTAGGCCAGAACCGGCCGGCACATCTACCGTGCTCGTGATGGTGAGCGGCAGAGGATGACCGCCGTTGAACATACGGCAGATGCGCTGGTAGACGCCGCGATGCAGCGCGAGCGAGGCGCTATTGACCTCGGCCAGATCAAGGGTTTCCCGCCGGCCTAGGTCATGGGCCAGGAAGGCAACCTTGCCATCATCTCGATCGGCAATGAACGCATAGGCGAAGCGGTCAATCGTACAGTTGAGAACAGCGCCGCCGAACTCGTCGCAATAGGGACTGAGGTCAGTTCCTCCCCCAGCTAACCCCAGCCTCAGCGGAGCCCTCGCCCGTGTGATCATGGCCACCACCATCTCCGCAAAGCTACCGCTAGACAGGGAGAAGTCCCGGTATTGCCGTTAAATCAAACAATTAGACTGAATAAGTCAATGAGAAATATTTAGTTTTGAAAGAAGATCGCTGCAGGATCATCGATCATTAGATTTAGGTAGGTTGAGCTGCGCTTCCAGTGCGCCGCCGGCCGAAGTCAGTCGCGCCTAAACTTCGTGGCTTTCCAGGGGCCAAATATTGATTCGGCTCGGACTGGACCTGCCACCGTAGGAAGATGAAAGACGTCAGGCATAGACATCCGACCGAGCTGGTCACCGAGAACGCGGTCGCCTCGGTGTAGGCGAGTACTAGGGTACCCAGGGCCAGCAGCAGAAATGCGCGACTTTCGAGGCCCCCAGCTTCGCACGGCAAGTCCCGACGCAAGCCATCATAGACCCAAAGGCAGACCGGGACGAGGAAGAGCACCGTTCCCACAAGTCCGGTGTCGAGAGCCAGGGTCAGATAGCTCGACTCCACTCCAGCTGCCATTTTGCCGAGATACTGGCTGGCAAGACCATTAAAAACGGAGCCGCCGAACGCGTTGAATCCTTGTCCGAGGAGCGGTGCATCGAAGATCGTATCCTGTGCAATGAACCAGAGATCGACCCTGCCGCTCAGTCCGGCATCACGCCCGAAAAGTCCGAGAATGCCGTCCAGGGAATAAGTGAACACGACGTAACTGGCCGCCATGAGGACCATCAGAATGGCACCGAAAAGGTCGGCTGAAACGCGCTGCCTCAGCGATAAGACAGCATAGGCAATCAGCATGAAAAAGGTCGTGCCGATAGCCGTAGACGACCCGGAAAAAATTAAGCAAAGCGTCGAACAGGCCAAAACGAACCCGTTGATTACAGATGACCCACGTTTGTTGATTAGCAAAAATAAAAACCATGTGCTGCATACGGATGCCCAGAAACCAAGCGTATTCTTGTGAACGAAGATACCTTTCCAGCGACCCGCATGGCTGAACTGTATGACCTCCGTTCCAGTATGAACGCCGATACTTGGTAACAGGATCGCAACAAGCGCGCTGAGAACGAGAAAGCAAGCGCAGAGCAGCGACAGAAGTCCGAACAAGGTCTCCTTGCCCAATGCGGACACGCAGCAGGACACGGCCCAGATAAACGCCGTAAACTGTAAAGCCTCCCGCGCCGACGTCTTGGGGTCATCAGACCACGCGCTTGAGATGAGAGCGAAGATCGCGAATGGCAGCAAGCCGACAGGGAACAGGCCAATCAGCCTCCCCAATCCATTCAGATAGAAGGCGGCTCCCAGACAGCAGGCTGCTACCAGACAGCGGATATAGACGAGATTTGCACTGATAGGGTCATCGACGTTGCTCGCCTGTAGCCGATTGAAGAACACGTCCCGCCCGATCGCCGCGTAGGATAGGATGAGGAGCACGAACAGGAGGCCGAATATTCGGCGGCCGAGATCGGGCAAGCTATCTGTGGAACGCGACTGCAAGGCAATCATCGGGAAGGACCCCCAGATCAAGTGGATCATTGCGGCTCGTTCCGCCAGCACGACTGTCGAGCGCCGCGAGCAGCAGCCGCGTGTCGGAGGTGCGGTTCGATGCCCAAAATTTCTTAGTATCTGTTAGACGGCCTGTCTTGCGATCACTGTTTTTCAGGCGCCGCGTCGGGTCCACCTTCATGCGCCTCCAGATGGAGGCCAACGCTTGCGAAAGCCCAACAATGCCGGGTTTCGCCTCCATGACGTCTCCGGGCAGGCACCTGATAGCGTCCAGATGCCGGTGACGAACGAGAGCGCGTGTCATCAGAACGTCCGACGCGATCCGGTTCGACGAGGCCGGACACGGCCTTAGTTCACATGCTCCACGATAGACGTCCGGGAACGGAAGAGCCGCCTGATCCGGGCGATCCAGGACCGCTTTTCCGGTCGCTCCAGCAGGTCGGCGTAGAACGTGGTAAGGGTCGCCGCCTGATGGTTCCAGGCGAATTGAGAGCATACCCGCTCATAACCCAGAGCTCCCATCCGCTGGCGCCGGTCCGGTTCGCTGAGCAGGAGATCCATTTTGCTAGCGAGATCCATAGGGTCGTTCTTTGCTGCGTAGAGAGAGGCTTCCCCGGCCGAGGCGCGCCCCTCCGTCACGTCGAACTGTACGATCGGTAGCGAGAAGGCCATGTATTCGAGGATCTTGTTCATGGTCGACTTGTCGTTCATGGCATTGACCCGGTCCGGGTTCACCCCGACATCGGCCGTCGACAACACGGAGATCAGTTTGTCGTCCGGAACGCGTCCCAGGAAGTCGACATAGGCAGAGACGCCGCTTTCCTCTGCGTATTGCTGCGCCTGATGGAGCGCCGGACCGGCGCCGACGATGCAGAACTGCGTGTCCGTGCGGCCCCTGACCGTGACAAGGTGGCGGATCGCGTCGATGAGGAGATCCAGGCCTTCCTGGTTGCCGATCACGCCGACATAGGCGACCAGCAGGTCCCGTCCCTTCAACAGGGCCGGATCTCGCTCGCCGCGCTTCAGGCGCGTGAGGTCGGGCCCGCTTCGCACCACCGCGACGCGATCGGGGCGCATGCCCCCGCGTTCGACGGCGATGCGGCGATAGCTCTCGTTCGTCGCGATCGATGCGTCGGCGGCGGCGAATGTCAGGCGCTCGAGGGTCAGGAGGGCCTGGCGGACGGCTCGCGCACCGAGCGACCCCGCATCGAACTTCGCTTCGAACAGCTCCGGGCAGATGTCGTGATGATCGAAGACGAACTTCACGCCGAGCAGCTTGAACGGGAAGGCGACGAGGAAGATCAGGTCCGGAGGATTGCAGGCATGGATCACGTCGAAGCGACGCTTGCGGAATATCGTCCAGGCGAGGCGTGTCTGGTGGAAGAAGGCCGTCCCATACTCGGCGACATAGCCGGCCGACGAGGCAGCTTCCGTCAGCGGGTGCCGATGGATCTCGATCCCGTCGAGCACTTCGTAAGGCCGGTCATAACCCTTCATCTGCGGGCAGATGACGCTTACCTTCGCACCGGCGTCGCGAAGGGCGCAGGCTTCCTGCCAGACCCGCCGATCGAACGGCACCGGCAGATTTTCGACGATGATCAGAATCGTTCCGGTGACGGAGCGTGGCGGGCGACGCACAGGGGGCGACCCTTCGGTCTCGGGGAAGGCGTTCACGGGCACCGTTCCTTATTCACGGATTGAGTTTTCGCCGCACGAGCCGACCGCGACCGAGCGTTTCGGTTGGAGTGCGCACCGCCGAAATCGGCTCCGGTTCTGCGGAAAGCGCACTTTGCGCGCCTCCGGAAACTCCCGATGGCGCCTTGCAGCGAAGCGGGAGTTTCGCGAGCGATACTGCGCGCCAAGACCGCGGAGGCCGACCTGATTTGGACGGCCTAGGCCCGGCGCTCGGCATGCATGAACTCACGCAGGTTGAATCGCTGTTTGGCCTGCGTATGCAGCCCGAGATCGTTCCCGGACGTATCGACGACGAGATCGTATAAGGTCGTCTCGGCCTCGCGCCGCGCGATCAGGAGATTGCTGAGTTCGGGCAGCTGCGAGTATGCGTAGCCGAGGTTTTGGCCGAGCAGATGTTCAGCGCGGACGTTCGGGTCGTAAACGGAGACCCTGAAGCCTGCGTTCAAGAGTTTGCGCGCGAGATCGACGTTCGGACTTTCCCGAAGATCGTCGGTGTCCGGCTTGAATGCGAGGCCGGTGAGCAGCACGAGTGCACCAGGCGTCACTCCGCTGATGCAGGATTGGAACACGAAGTGCTTGTGCGCCTCGTTCGTCCTGATGATCGAATCGACCACCGGAGTGTTCGCGCCGATATCGGAGGACAAGTACTGGAGCGCGCGAACGTCCTTCGGCAAACAGGAGCCGCCGAAGGCTCCTCCCGGGCGTAGATAATAGGACGAAATGTTGAGCTTCGTGTCGGAAACGAAGATTTTGTAGACCGTCTCGGCATCGATGCCGAGGTTGTAGCACACGCGGCCGATCTCGTTGCCGAACGAGACCTTCAGGGCGTGGAAGGTGTTATCGACGAATTTCGTTAGTTCCGACTCCTTGAAGCCGGTGTAGAAGCGCTGGGCATTGAGCTTCGCGTACAGCCTCTCGATCGTATCGGATTTTGCGCCGTCCGCTGTGCCGACCACGATCTTCGGCGGATTGTCGTAGTCGAAGATCGCGACGCTCTCGCGCAGGAACTCGGGATTATAGACCAGCTCGATCTTGTCTCGGATGTCCTTCAGCGTCGCCTGAAGAATCGGCGTTACAAAGTTTTCCATCGTCCCGGGCCTGACCGTGCTCCTGTAGACGACCGTGAGTGGCGTCCCGCGGCGATCTTTGCAGGCTACGGCGATCTGCCGCGTTACCTCGCCGACGAAAGTCATGTTGTGGGAGCCGTCGGTGCCGCTCGGCGTGCCGACACAGACCAGGGCCAAGTCGCAGGATGCGAGAAGACCATCCGCTAGCTGCGATGCATGAATCCGGCTCTCGGCGACACCCGTCGCGATCAGTTCGGCAAGGCCGGGCTCTTTGATGGGGCAGCGGCCCGCCAGCAATTCCTCGACCTTATGAGGGTTGGTATCGATACCGATCACCTCGTGACCGTCTCTCGCCAAGCAGCCGACCGCGGTGAGGCCGACATACCCGAGCCCGAAGACTGCAATTTTCATGGTGAACCTCGATATGGCAGTATTCTGCGGTGTGTCTGGCGGATAAGCCGAGCTCCGATCAGTCATCTCGCCAAAAATCTATCTTTTGGTGAGATAATTCCGAGCAGTTTTTGCTCGCTGCACCGCAATAGAGGCTATTCTGGATTTCGCAGTATTTTAGTCAAGTAAGATCACGGCTCGATAATGACGTATATCTTTGTCGGCGCGATCCGCGGATTATTCGATGTGTCGCAATGTTGGGCGATCTGTGCCCGACGAAGATTTATTCGTGAAATTTACGATTTCTTAGTTTGTTGTCGCGGTAGATCACTGCACTCAAGCTGCGGGGTGGGAGCGGACCTCCGGAACGATAGGCCGGTCGTGAAATGCCTATAGGCTTTCCGAAGCCGGCAATCCGACTACAGGCTGCGACAAAGTCCGTGTCGGCCCTCCAGAGATGAGCACTTGACTGAAATCGCTAGTTCCGAACGCTGGACTCGGCGCATGCCTGCTGAGGCTGCCGGCAGGCTTCCACAGCCTGTCTAGCGAGTTGATCGACGCAAGCATCGTGAGCGGCAGAATCGCGGCAACGGACCGTATTCCCGAGGCGTCGATGCGGGAGGTGGCTCACGGTGGCGGAACGTGGGACATCGCGGAGCTTAGTTTGCGTTCGATGCACCCCTTGAGCGAGTGGTCGCCGTCCAATGCTAGGTAGTTAATACCGAGTGGGACGTCTGCGGCGATGTCTCTGAGGGGGATCGCGTCGAATGCTGCAAAAAGCTCCGTCTTGACCTCTCTCCATTCTGGTCTGT
>NZ_BPRA01000039.1 GCF_022179645.1 Methylobacterium thuringiense | reverse complement strand
TGAAGCGGCTGGAGGAGAAGGCGCTGTCGGCCGGGTCCGGGCCGGATGGTGTAGGGCGGTGACAAAACCATCCACTGGAGCGTCGGCGGGGTGCTGATGCGGCCGGGGTAAAAGCCGGCCAGTGGAGAGGCTTCTCTTTCGGGAGGGGCCCAGGATGTTTGCCGTGGAAGTCTACGCGGCCGTTCGGCAGTTCGTTTTCATCGACGGCCACTCTCGTCGCGAGGCAGCCCGGGTATTCGGGCTCAATCGCGAGACGATTGCCAAGATGTGCCGGTTCTCATTGCCACCGGGCTATACTCGCACCAAGCCGATCGAGAAGCCGAAGCTGGGGCCGCTACTGCCGGTGATCGATGCGATCTTGGAGGCGGACCGGATCGCACCCATCAAGCAGCGGCACACGGCCAAGCGGATCTTCGAGCGTCTACGCGACGAGCACGGCTACGCTGGCGGCTACACGGTGGTGAAGGACCACGTCCGGATTGCACGCGCGAGCGGGAGGGAGACCTTCGTGCCGTTGGCGCACCCGCCCGGCCACGCCCAGGTCGACTTCGGCGAGGCGGTCGCCACCATCGGCGGCGTGCGCCGGAAGATCCACTTCTTCTGCATGGACCTGCCGCACTCCGACGCCTGCTTCGTGAAGGCGTATCCGCGGGAGACCACCGAGGCGTTCCTCGACGGGCATGTCGCCGCCGTCGGGTTCTTCGACGGGGTGCCGCTGTCGATCCTCTACGACAACACCAAGATCGCGGTCGCCAAGATCTGCGGCGGAGGCCAGCGCGAACGTACCCGTGCCTTCACCGAGCTGGTGAGCCACTACCTGTTCCGGGACCGCTTCGGGCGTCCGGGCAAGGGCAACGACAAGGGCAAGGTCGAAGGCCTGGTCAAGTACGCCCGGTCCAACTTCATGACCCCGGCCCCGGAGGCGGCCTCGTTCGAGGCGCTGAACGCGGATCTGGAGCGACGCTGCCGGACCCGGCAGGATGAGCGGGCCGGACAGCATGCTGAGAGCATCGGCACGCGACTGGTCGCCGATCGTGCCGTTCTGCGTTCCTTGCCGGCGGTCCCGCTGGAGCCGTGCGATAAGCGGGCTGGGCGCGTCTCCTCGACCGCGCTGGTTCGCTACCGCTGCAACGACTACTCGGTGCCGACCGCCTACGGCTTCCGGGACGTGCTGGTGAAGGGCTTCGTCGAGGAGGTCGTAATCCTGTGTGGCGGCATCGAGATCGCCCGGCATGAGCGCAGCTACGGCACCGGCGTGTTCGTGTCCGATCCGCTGCATTACCTCGCGCTGATCGAGACCAAACCGAACGCTCTCGACCAGGCGGCCGCGCTCCAGGGCTGGGATCTGCCCGAGGCGTTCCAGCACCTGCGCCACCTCCTGGAGGCGCGCATGGGTAACCGTGGCAAGCGCGAGTTCATCCAGGTGCTGCGCCTGATGGAGGCGATGCCCAAGGACGTCGTGGCCTCGGCCGTCACCGACGCGATCCGACTCGGTGCGATCGGCTTCGACGCGGTCAAGCTGATCGCGCTGGCCCGGCTCGAACGCCGACCGCCCCGGCTCGACCTGGCGGCCTATCCGCATCTGCCCAGGACCGCGGTGAGGACGACCGTGGCCGCCGACTACGCCGTGCTGGTGCCGGAGGTGGCGGCATGAGCGCGGCACGTGACGAGACGATGCCGGGCGGCACCACCGGCGGCACGCCGGGGATCCTGCTCGCCCACCACCTCAAGCAGCTGAAGCTGCCCACGGTGCTGCGCGAGTACGACAAGGTTGCCCGCGAGTGTGCCCAGGGCAGCATCGACCACCCGCGCTACCTGCTCCGGCTGGTCGAGCTGGAACTCATCGATCGCGAACGGCGCATGGTCGAACGCCGGATCCGGTCGGCACGCTTCCCGGCGGTGAAGAGCCTCGACACCTTCGACTTCCCCGCGATCCCGAGCCTGAACAAGATGCTCGTGCTGGAGCTGGCGCGCTGCGGCTACATCCTTGGCCGGGAAAACGTCATCGCACTCGGCAACTCCGGTACTGGAAAGACCCACATCGCCTTGGCTCTCGGCCTGGCAGCCTGCCAGAAGGGCTTCTCGGTCGCGTTCACCACCGCGGCCTCTCTGGTCAATCAGCTTCTGGAGGCCCGCGACGAGCGCCGTCTGCTCCGGATGCAGCGCGAACTGGCCGCGGTGAAGCTCCTGATCGTCGACGAACTCGGCTACGTGCCGCTCTCGCCGACGGGGGCCGAGTTGCTGTTCGAGACCTTCTCGCAACGCTACGAGCGTGGCTCCACCGTGGTGACCTCGAACTTGCCATTTGAGGACTGGACCTCGGTTCTGGGCTCGGAGCGGCTCACCGGCGCGCTGCTCGATCGCCTGACCCACCACGTCAGCATCCTGAGCCTGAACGGCGACAGCTACCGCCTCAAATCCTCCCGCAACCGACGAGGCCGCGGCGATGGCAGGGCGGAGCAAAACCAGGCCACCGCCGACCCCCACGATCCCGAGACCGGCGAGATCCTGCCGACTTGAGCCACAGGATCGGCGAGAACGATGAAGGGGCCCGAT
>NZ_BPRA01000038.1 GCF_022179645.1 Methylobacterium thuringiense | reverse complement strand
TTGTCACCGCCCTACACAATCCTGGCGTCGCACCCAATTTTTCCTATTGTTGATTTATCTGAAGCTCGACACTTCTTTTGCTGGCATATTCGAAGCGGCACCTTCGCGCAGGTTCACGCCTTGTCGGCTTACTGCCGACCGAAAGGTCAACTCCAGCAGCCGCTAAAAATTATCTTTGCAAAACAATCACATAAGCGTTCGCAGTTTCATGCTGTCCGGCGCGCCAGAATTACAGCCTCTCTGATCATAAGCGTAGGCCACAGCGCGTTCTTGATGGCGAGATACGCGATCTACCGCCTCGTACGCCATCGGTAGCGTGGGACGAGCGGTGGCCTTGTCGAACTGACGGCATGACGACCATCCCGACCGTATAAGTTCAACCCGAAACCGGTTCGGAGCGAATGTGGCTACATCGGACATCATAGGGCCGATGAGAGCAGCGTCTGGTCGATCCGCTTTCCTGTGCGTCAGCGGCAAAACAGATGCTTGTCGGAACCCGGCAATATGGTCGTGACCGACCATTTGCGTCGAAAGGGCTGCCGGCAAACAAAATCATGTTTCTGGGACCGACCCGATCGATGATGCTCGGCGATTTTATATTTTAAGAACTCATGCGATAGATACCAAATATTTGCATATCATCGTCAAAAGATGTTCCCAAAGCATCGATCAGAATCAAGCTTCGAGGCAGATGATCAGGTTGCAACCGGCTTGATCTTTAATTGATCGATCGCCCACAGCCACGTTCCGTCCTCTTGCCGCCGGGCTGCCTCGACGGAGAGGCTGCCGTTCGGCAGTCGAGCGAATGTCAGCGCGAGATTGCCGTTGACGATGGCCGGCAGCGTCTCGGCGGCGGGAAACTCCGACTTCTTGGAGAGAAGGTCGGTGTAGAATTGGCGGATCTCCGCGTGGCCTGTCGCCACGACGTTCCCGGCGGCGAGTACGGCATCCGCCTCGTAGAGTGCCACCAGGCCCTCGACGTCGCCGGCATTGGCGCGGGCGTTGAAGAGCCCGGCTAGGTCTCCGGGCTCATTGGCACCCTTGCGATCGGTGTTCGACATCGGATTGTCTCCTCTTCCTATTTCAGGCGTTCGCCCGTGGCGTCCCGGACCGCGACGGTGATGGGAATTCCGGCCTTCACGCTTTCCGAGACGGTGCAGAACTGCTCGAACTGAGCGAGCACCTGCGTGATCCGCGGCATCGCCGCCGCCGATGCGCCCAGGGTGATCTCGACGTCGATGCCGCCGATGCGCAGGCGCTGCTCGGCGTTGCGTTCGATCCGGGCCGAGGCCCGCGCGGTCACGCCGCCCCCGTCCTGCCGGTACTTGCCGAGCGCGAAGGCGAGGCTGGCGCAGAGGCAGTTGCTCACGCCCGCGATCAGCACCTGCTCCGGCGACGGGCCCTCTCCGCGGCCGATCGGCTCCGGTTCGTCCGAGACCAGCGCCGGAAAGGCCGCGCCGAAATCGATCAGGAACTTGAAGCCCTCGACCTGGGTGATGGTGATGCTCGGTGCCATGCCGGCTGTGTCCTCGCCTGATCCTGCCGCCACGTGGTCCCGCCTTGGACCCAACGAACTGCCGCATGCCGGTATCCCGGAAGTGAGCGATCGAAGTGGTCCGGCCCGGTCTTGACGCTGATTTCGTATTTGGTATACCAGATGCCAATCACCGAGTCACTGGATCGAGAGGCTCGCCCCCTCGCTCCAGTGACTCGGTGATTGGC
>NZ_BPRA01000037.1 GCF_022179645.1 Methylobacterium thuringiense | reverse complement strand
TGTGTTTCGGCGTGCAACTTTGACCCCGTGAGGCGGGGGATCGGCGTCCAATTCTGACCCCCTAACCTCGTTCTCGCAGACTGCCCTCCGGTACGGCCGGAAGGGTGGTGTAGGGGGATGAAGGGCGTGGATACGATTGCGCGCATCCGGCGCGAGTTCTTCAACCGCGGCCGCGCGATCAAGGACATCGTCCGCGACCTACACGTCTCCCGCAACACGGTCCGGAAAGTCGTCCGGTCGGGAGCCACCGCCTTCGCCTACGAGCGTGAGGTGCAGCCGCTGCCCAAGCTCGGGCCGTGGCGCGACGATCTCGATCGGATACTGGCCATCAACGCCGGCAGGTCCGCCCGCGAGCGGCTGACGCTGATCCGGATCTACGAGGCGCTGCGCGGGCTCGGCTACGAGGGCGGCTACGATGCTGTTCGGCGCTATGCCAAAACCTGGAAGCGCGAGCGCGCCTCGGTCACGGCCCAGGCGTTCGTACCGCTGTCGTTCGCCCCGGGCGAGGCCTACCAGTTCGACTGGAGCCACGAGATCGTGCTGATCGGCGGCACGACCGTCACGGTCAAGGTCGCCCACGTCCGGCTCTGCCACTCGCGCATGCTGTTCGTGCGGGCCTATCCGCGCGAGAGCCAGGAGATGGTGTTCGACGCCCACGACCGGGCGTTCGCGTTCTTCCAAGGCACCTGCCAGCGCGGCATCTACGACAACATGAAGACCGCGGTGGAGACGATCTTCGTCGGGCGCGAGCGCGTCTACAATCGCCGTTTCCTGCAGATGTGCTCGCACTACCTCGTCGATCCGGTCGCCTGCACGCCGGCCTCGGGCTGGGAGAAGGGGCAGGTCGAGAACCAGGTCGGGCTGGTGCGCGAGCGCTTCTTCACCCCGCGCGTCCGGGTGAAGAGCTACGAGGAGCTGAACGCGCTCCTGCTCGATCAGGTGATCGCCTACGCCAAGGCCCATCCCCATCCTGAGGAGCGCGAGCGCACCGTCTGGGAGCGGTTCGAGGCCGAACGGGCAGCCCTCGTTCCCTATGCCGGCCGCTTCGACGGCTTCCACGCCGTCACCGCTTCGGTGTCCACGACCTGCCTCGTGCGCTTCGACAACAACCGCTACTCGGTCACCGCCTCGGCCATCGGTCGGCCGGTCGAGGTACGGGCCTACGCCGAGCGCGTCGAGATCCGGCAGGACGGGCGCGTCGTCGCCGAGCACGAGCGCGCCTTCGGGCGGGATCAGACCGTGTTCGATCCCTGGCACTATGTCCCCGTGCTGGCCCGCAAGCCCGGCGCGCTCCGGAACGGCGCACCGTTCAAGGACTGGGTCCTGCCTCCCGCCCTCGACCGGGTCCGACGCAAGCTCGCCGGCAGTGCCGGAGGTGACCGGCAGATGGTGGAGATCCTCACCGCCGTGCTCGCCGATGGGTTGCCGGCCGTCGAGGCGGCCTGTGCCGAGGCCCTGCGCGAGGGCGTGCACTCGGCCGACGTCGTCCTCAACATCCTCGCCCGGCAGCGCGAGCCGACCCCGCCCGTCACCATCCTGACCCCCGAGAGCCTGCGGCTGCGCCACGAGCCGGTCGCGGATTGCGCCCGCTACGACAGCCTGAGGAGCCCCCCATGATGGAACGCCAGAACATCCTCGCCACCATGGGCGAGCTGAAGCTCTTCGGGATGAAGGCGGCCTACGACGAGATCATCAAGGTCGCGGTCAAGCGCACCCACGAACCGCAGCAGATCGTCGGCGACCTGCTCCAGGCCGAGATCTCCGAGAAGCAGGCACGCTCGATCCGCTACCAGATGACGATCGCCAAGCTGCCCATGGCCAAGGACATCGCCGAGTTCGCCTTCGACGGCACCCCGATCAACGAGGGTTTGGTACGCGCGCTCTCCGGCGGCGAGTTCCTGGCTCACCAGCGCAACGTCGTACTCGTCGGCGGGACCGGGACCGGCAAGACCCACCTCGCCATCGCCATCGCGCGAGCCTGCATTCGAGACGGGGCGCGGGGCCGGTTCTACAACGTCGTCGACCTCGTCAACCGGCTCGAAGCCGAGGTACGCGCCGGCCGCCAGGGCCGCATCGCCGATCATCTCGCCCGGCTCGACCTCGTGGTGCTCGACGAACTCGGCTACCTGCCGTTCGCGCAGTCGGGCGGCCAGCTCCTGTTCCACCTCATCAGCAAGCTCTACGAGACCACCTCGATCGTGGTCACCACCAACCTCGCCTTCGGGGAATGGCCAAGCGTGTTCGCCGGCGACGCCAAGATGACCACGGCGCTGCTCGACCGGCTCACCCACCATTGCGAGATCGTCGAGACCGGCAACGAGAGCTGGCGCTTCAAGAACCGCGCCTGAGGCCGGCGCACACGTCCCGCCTGCTGGACCCCTGATCAGCCCGGCTGCGCCACCCCGACCCGCTTCGCCGGGCTGATCAGGGGCGTCCCGCCATACCCATCCGGGGGGTCAAAGTTCGACGCCGATCCAGGGTCAATGTTCAACGCTGTTTGACAC
>NZ_BPRA01000035.1 GCF_022179645.1 Methylobacterium thuringiense | reverse complement strand
AGGTCGTTGCGGTAGACGACCTGATGGAGCTGCTCCAGTACGCGCCGAAGACCGAGACGGTGCTCAAGCGCCCGTTCCTGATCGTGCCGCCCTGGATCAACAAGTTCTACATCCTCGACCTCAATCCGACGAAGAGCCTGATCGGCTGGATGGTCTCCCAGGGGCTGACGGTCTTCGTGATCTCCTGGGTCAATCCCGACGAGCGCCACCGCGACAAGGACTTCGAGTCCTACATGCGCGAGGGCATCGAGACGGCGATCGACCAGATCGGCATCGCCACCGGCGAGACCGAGGTCTCGGCCGCCGGCTACTGCGTCGGCGGCACGCTGCTCGCGGTGACGATGGCGGCGCAGGCCGCCAGCGGCAACACCCGGATCAAGAGCACGACCTTCCTGACGACGCAGGTCGACTTCACCCATGCCGGCGACCTCAAGGTCTTCGCCGACGAGGAGCAGATCCAGATCGTCGAGGAGCGCATGAAGGAGCGCGGCTACCTCGACGGCTCCCGCATGGCGAGCGCCTTCAACATGCTCAGGCCCAGCGACCTGATCTGGAGCTACGTGGTCAACAACTACGTGAAAGGGAAAGCGCCGCTGCCCTTCGACCTGCTCTACTGGAACGCCGATTCCACGCGGATGCCGGAGGCGAACCACTCGTTCTACCTGCGCAACTGCTACCTCAACAATACGCTGGCGAAGGGCCAGATGGTCCTCGGCAACGTCAAGCTCGACCTCAAGAAGGTGAAGGTGCCGATCTTCAACCTCGCCACCCGCGAGGACCATATCGCCCCCGCGCTCTCGGTGTTCGAAGGGTCGGGCAAGTTCGGCGGCAAGGTCGACTACGTGCTGGCCGGCTCCGGCCACATCGCCGGCGTGGTCAACCCGCCGGGCAAGAAAGCGAAATACGGCTTCCGCACCGGGGGGCCGGCCAAGGGCCGGTTCGAGGACTGGGTCCAGGCCGCGACCGAGCACGAGGGCTCATGGTGGCCCTACTGGTTCAAATGGCTGGAGGCCCAGGCGCCCGAGCGCGTCCCCGCCCGCATCCCCGGCGAAGGTCCCCTGCCCTCCCTCGGCCCGGCCCCGGGGACCTATGTCCGGATGAAGTCCTGAGGCGCGTCGGCGTGCGTTGATCGCACCCAAAGCCGATCGGCATCGTCCATGTGCGCCAGCGCACGTAACTAAATTGCGCGCAATCTATAAAGCCTTGGACGAGACGGGGCACCGGCTCATGACGCCGATCCGGCCCCGACCGGAATCCAGGGAGTCCAGCATGACCGTCGACGTGAAATACCGCACCACTGCCACCGCCAATGGCGGCCGCGACGGTTCGGCCAAGACAGAGGACGGCAGCTTCGAGGTGAAGCTCTCGACCCCGAAGGAACTCGGCGGCGCAGGCGGTCCGGGCGCCAACCCCGAGCAGCTCTTCGCTTCGGGCTATGCAGCCTGCTTCCTCGGCGCGCTGAAGGTCGCCGGCGCCCAGGCCAAGGCCAAGATCCCGGCCGACACCACCGTCACCGCCAAGGTCGGCATCGGCCCGCGCTCGGAGGGCGGCTTCGGCATCACCGCCGACCTCACCATCACCCTGCCGGGCCTCGACAAGGCCGAGGCACAGTCGCTCGTCGACGCCGCGCACCAGATCTGCCCGTACTCGAACGCCACGCGCGGCAACGTCGATGTCGGCCTGACGGTCGCCTGAGGCAGTCATGGACAGGCTGACGCTCTACACGTCGCCCTCCGTCTTCCCGAACCCGCAGCGGGTGCGCCTTCTCATCCACGAGAAGGGCATCGCCGACCGGGTCGAGGAGCGGCTGCTCGCCATGGCACCCGCCGGCGAGCAGCGCGGATGGCGGCACCTGAAACGCAACCCCTGGGGCGAGACGCCGACGCTGGAGCTTCCCGGCGGCGGCACGCTCTCCGAGAGCGCGGCCATCGCCCGCTATCTCGACCAGAGCTTTCCCGGCCGGGCCATCATGGGCGGGACGGCGCTGGAACAGGCGCAGGACGCGATGTGGGACGACCGGATCTGGGTGCAGATCCTCTATCGGATCACGACGATGTTCCACGTGCTGCACCAGGGCCTCGGACCCAAGCTGGAGCTGACCTCCAACCCGCAATGGGGCGAGCACTGCCGCAAGGAGGCGCTCAGTCATGCCGGACTGGTGGACCGCCACCTCGCCGACGGGCGCGACTGGCTGCTCGGGGGCGACCAACCGACATTCGCGGACATCACGCTCTGCACGGCGATCGCCTTCTCGAAATATCCGGTCTGCGCCACGCCGCTGGACGAGCGCTTCGAGCAGCTCGACCGCTTCTGGCAGCGCTGGAAGACACGCGAGAGCTTCAAGACGGCCTATGCCGATGGCGGCGGCCTCGATGAACTCGACGGGCTGAAGGCGAGTTGAGCCAGCACTGAACGAACCGACCGGTCGCCTGGCGAGGCTCAGTTCCGCCGCGCGACCGCTCGATCCACCGCAACCAAGGAACACCGACACCGCATGTCCAACAGCCCCGTTCTGCAGCCCTACACCCTCGGCGACCTCCACCTGAAGAACCGCGTGGTGATGGCGCCGCTGACGCGCAGCCGCTCGTCGACCCAGGGCGTGCCGCCGGACTTCGCCCAGGACTATTACGGCCAGCGCGCGAATGCCGGGCTGATCATCTCGGAGGCGACGAACATCTCGCCCCAGGCCGTCGGCTACGCCTACACCCCGGGCATCTGGACCGATGCGCAGGTCGAGAGTTGGCAGAAGATCACGGCGACGGTCCGCGCCAACGACGGCCGGATCTTCCTCCAGCTCTGGCATACCGGCCGGATCTCGCACCCGGACGTGCAGCCCAACGGCCGGCTCCCGGTCTCGGCCTCGGCGATCAAGCCGACCGGCACCGCCTTCACCGAAGGCGGCATGAAGGAGCACGTCACCCCGCGCGCCCTGGAGACCGACGAGATCCCCGGCATCGTCGAGGATTACCGCCGTGCCGCCGAGAACGCGAAGCGCGCCGGCTTTGACGGCGTCGAGATCCACTCGGCGAACAACTACCTTCTGGAGCAGTTCGTCCGCGATTCCACGAACAAGCGGACCGACCAGTACGGCGGCTCCATCGAGAACCGCCTGCGCTTCCCGCTTGCGGTGGTGAAGGCCGTGACCGAGGCATGGGGCGGCGGCCATCGCGTCGGCATCCGCCTCTCGCCCGCCACGACGCAGCCCGGAGAGACCCCGCTCGATTCGACCACGCACGAGACCTTCGGCACCTATGTCGACGCGCTCAACGCCTACGGCCTGCTCTACATCCACACCATCGAGGGCGTGACGCAGCAGACCCGCGACGTGCCGGACGGCGTCGATTTCCTCGACCTGCGTCGGCGCTTCAAGGGCGCCTATATCGGCAACAACCAGAACACGCTGGAGCTCGCCGAGAAGGAACTCGCCGAGGGCCGTGCCGACCTGTTCAGCTTCGGCCGGCCCTACATCGCCAACCCGGACCTCGTGCCGCGCCTCGCCTCCGGGGCACCGCTCGCCGAGGCGCCGAAGCCGTACTGGTACGGCGGCGGCGCCAACGGTTACTCGGATTGGCCGGGGATGAACGGGCCGGTCACGGTCAAGCGCTGATCATTCGCTGGCCACCCGATGCCCGACCTCACTCCGGGTCGGGCGTCGCTGTTTCCGTACGTCCGCGAAACCCCGTCGCCAGCACGTAGAGCTCGCTCGAATCCGCCCGGCTCGCATTCGGCTTGACGTGACGGACGCTGGCGAAGTCACGCTTGAGGTCGGCGAGCAGGTCGCCCTCGGTGCCACCCTGGAACACCTTGGCGAGGTAGGCGCCGCCCGGCGCCAGGATCTCGCGGGCGAACTCTGCGGCGACTTCGGCGAGGCCGATGATGCGCAGGTGGTCGGTCTTCTTGTGGCCGGTGGTGTTGGCGGCCATGTCCGACAGGACGAGGTCGGCCGGGCCGCCGAGGAGATCGGTGAGGAGGCCGGGGGCGGTCGGATCGAGGAAGTCGAGCATGATGAACTCGACGCCGGACATCGGTTCGATCTCGAGCAGGTCGATTCCGACGACGTAGCCTTCGGCCCCGATCTTCTTCGCGGCGACTTGCGACCAGCCGCCGGGGGCGGCGCCGAGGTCGACGATCTTCTGTCCGGGCTTCAGCAGGTTGAAGCGCTCGTCGATCTCGATGAGCTTGAAGGCGGCGCGCGAGCGGTAGCCCTCGCGCTTGGCCCGCGCCACGTAGGGGTCGTTGAGCTGGCGCTCGAGCCAGCGCTTCTGCGACAGGGTGCGTCCGCGCCCGGTCTTCACCCGCTGCTTGAGGTCGCCTCGCAGGCCCCCGCTGGCCCCGCGTCGGTCGGTCATCGTCAGTCCTTCTCATACCAGTGGCCCCTACGGCTGACGCCTTCAGGGCTGCCCGCCGCATAAGCGGCGACGCGCATTCGCGCTTGCCAACGGCCGGCGGCTTGAAGAGCCGAAGCTTACGGCCGTTGGTACCAGATCCGGGCTGCGACGCCGCGTCCGCACGGGGCAGCCCTGCGGGACGGGCGACCCGCCCGGCTCCCGCCACCGGTAAAGGCTACACCAGCAACGAGCCAACATCGCAAGGCGCGATCGTGACAGCACCCTTCCGGTCGATCCGGCCCGACCCCTCGATCGAACAGGCCCCGCACCCGGCACACGGCCCGGGCTTTCGCGAATTCGTCGGCATCGTCGCGCTGATGATGGCGGTGACCGCGATCTCGATCGACAACCTGCTGCCGGCCTTCCCCGCGATCCGGGAGCGCTTTTCGGTCGCCGATCCGAACAGCCTGCAGTTCCTGATCTACGTCTACATGATCGGCTTCGGCGCAGGCCAAATTCTCTACGGGCCGCTCTCCGATTCCCTCGGGCGGCGCAAGGTGCTGCTCGTCAGCTTGTGCGTGTATCTCGGGGCGACGGTGCTCGCGATGTTCAGCCCGTCCTTCGGCTGGCTGCTCGCCGCGCGCATCCTGCAGGGCGTCGGCGCGGCCGGCGGGCGTGTGCTGTCGCTGGCCATCGTGCGCGACCGCTATGCCGGGCGCGCCATGGCCAGCGTGATGTCGCTGATCACCATGGTGTTCCTGATCGTGCCGATGCTCGCCCCGGCGCTCGGGCAGGCGATGCTGCTGTTCGGGTCCTGGGTCTGGGTGTTCGTGTCGATGCTGGCGCTCGGCGGCGTCCTGGCCGTCTGGTTCACGCTGCGCATGCCGGAGACGCTTCACCCGGAATACCGCCGGCCGCTCTCGCTGACGGCGATGGGGCAGGCCCTGCGCCTGACAATCCGCAGCCGCGCGACGCTGGGCTACGGCACGGCGCTCGGGCTGATGGTCGGCTGCATCATGGGCTATGTCGGCTCGGCCGAGCAGGTCTTCGATTCCGGGCTCTACCGGCTCGGCGGCTGGTTCCCGGCGGCCTTCGCCCTGGTGGCCGGCGCCATGGGCGCCTCGACGCTGATCAATGCCCGGCTCGTCGAGCGGCTCGGCATGCACTGGCTCTCCCATGCCGGGCTGATCGCCTTCGTCGCGGTAGCCCTGGTGCAGGTCGGCATTGGGCTCGCCTGGCATGGCCACCCGCCGCTGTGGCTGTTTCTCACCGTGCTGAGCGCGAACCAGTTCCTGATCAGCTTCACCATGCCGAACTTCCAGGCGCTGGCGATGCAGCCGGTCGGGGAGGTCGCCGGCACCGCCTCGTCCTTTCTCGGCTTCTACACGACGCTGCTCGGCGCGGCCTTCGGCTCGGTGATCGGCCAGAGCTTCGACGGCACCGTGCTGCCGGTGGGCGTCGGCTATGCCGGGCTCGGGAGCCTCACGCTCGCCGTCGTAGCCTGGACCGAGCGCGGACGGCTTTTTCGGCCCGGCATCTCGGGGTGACGCAACGCAGCCCCGACCGTTCGCCCGTGGAACGCCCGCGGGCCGGCCCCATCTGAGCCATCCATCCCATCAGGAAACACGCATGCTTCGCTTCACCACGATCGCCCTCGCGGCCACGCTGTCGACGGCCGCTTACGCCGCGCCCCAGCCCGAGCGGGTCCGCGGCACCATCGATAGCGCGGACGGCACGACGCTGGTCCTCAAGACCGACGACGGCCGCTCGACCACCGTCGCGCTGGCGCCGGACACGAAATACGCCTCGGTGGTGAAGTCGAGCCTCGACCAGATCAAGGACGGCGTCTTCATCGGCACCGCCACCAAGGGCGACAACCCGCCCACGGCGCTGGAAGTGGTGCTGTTTCCCGAAGCGATGCGCGGCACCGGCGAGGGCCACTACCCCTGGGACGAGATCCAGGACACCACCGCGGGCGATGCGCCGAAGGTGAAGAGCGCGATGACGAACGGCACCGTGAAGGCCACGACGGCCGGCGCGCCAAAGGTGAAGAGCGCCATGACCAACGGCACGGTCGCCAAAAGCGCGGGTGCGGGTGGCGTCACGACGCTCACCGTGAGCTACGGCGCGGACGGCTCCAAGACCATCGCCGTTCCGGCCTCGGCCCCGGTGGTGACCTTCGAGCCGGCCGACGCGGCGATCCTGAAGCCCGGCGCCAAGGCCTTCGTCATCGCCGGCAACGAAGACGGCAAGCTCAGCGCCAAGCGCGTCGCGGTCGGCAAGGACGGCCTGCGCCCGCCGATGTAATCCGATGGGGACGGCCACGCAGCCTTAACCGGGCCTTCAGCCGGACACCGGAAGCTCGGCCGTATCGCCAGCTTCCGGAGTTCCGCCCGTGACCGATCGTGCCCGCAACGGTGCGTTTCTCGCCGCCCGCCTGCTCATGGCCGCGGCGCTTCTGCCGACGGGGATCGCGCGGGCGCTCAACGTCTCGGGCTTCGCGGTGACGCTGGCTGGGGCGGGACTGCCGGCGCCGAACGCCCTCGCCACGGTGGCCGTGATCGTCCAGGTCTTCGGGCCGCTCGCCCTGGTCCTCGGGGTGATGCCGCGGATCACGGGGCTCGCCATGGCCGGGTTCGTCGCGGCCTTCGCGATCCTGCTGCACCCGTTCTGGGCGTTTTCCGGCGCGGCCGCCGTCACCGAGCGCGCCTTCCTGCTCTCGGATCTCGGCCTGGCCGGCGCCTTCCTGATCTACGCCATGGCCGGTCCCGGCGCCTGGAGCTGGCAGGGCTGGCGCTCGGGCGAGGCGGCACCAGTACGGCCCCGCGCCAAGGATCCGGCGAAGAAGGCCCCGGCCCGGAAGGCGCCGGTCAAGCGCTCGGGCGGCCGGGCTCCGGCACGTGCCGCGGCGTGACGGGGGCCAGCGTCGCGGGTGAGCCGTCGGCGGGCTTCGTCATCAGAGTCCGCTGACCCGACACCTCCGCCCCCGCATCCGGCGCCAGCCGCAGGAACGGCAGGATCGCGGCAGCCGAAATGACGGCCACGGTGAAGAAAGCCGGCGCGAAATCCGCCGCCGCGATGCCCGCATGCCCGTGCCAAGCCGCCGAGCCTTCGAGCGCCAGGGCGCCGATGGTGACGCCGAGGCTGAGCGAGAGCTGCTGCGCCACGCTGGCGAGGCTCGTCGCCGCGCTCATCTCGTGGCTGTCGAGGTCGGCATAGGCGATGGCGTTGACGCAGGTGAATTGCAGTGAGCGGACGCAGCCGCCCAGCAGCAGCACCGACACGATCAGCCAGTGCGGCGTCTCAGCCGTGAACAGCCCGTTGACCGCGAGGAAGGCCGAGGCGATCAGCGCGTTGGTCAGCATCACCCGGCGGAAGCCGTAGCTGCGCAGGATGCGCGGGCCGACGATCTTGATCAGCAGCGCCCCGGCGGCGGCGGCGAAGGTGATCAGCCCCGAGCGCAGCGGATCGAGCCCGAACCCGATCTGCAGCATCAGCGGCAGCAGGAACGGGATCGCCCCCGTGCCGATGCGGAAGAGGCTTCCGCCCGTCACCGCCGCGCGAAACGTCGCGTGGCGCAGGAGATCGAGCCGGATCACCGGATTCACGACCCTTTTCGCGTGCCGCAGGTAGGCGGCGATGAGGATAACTCCGGCCGCCATGCTGCCCCACGAGATCCAGGCCGGCAGCAGATGCTTGCCCGTCGAGGCGAGCCCCAGCATCAGCAGGGCGAGGCCCGCGCCGGACAGTAGGAAGCCCGCGACGTCGAGGGGTGGCCGCTCCGATTCCCGCAGGTTCTCGAAGTAGATCGTCGAGAGGGCGATCCCGGCCAGCCCGATCGGGATGTTGATGAAGAAGATCCAGCGCCAGTCGAAATAGGTGGTGATGAAGCCGCCGAGCGGCGGCCCGAGCACCGGCCCGATCAGGGCGGGGATGGTGAGGTAGGCGAGCGCCCCGACGAGCTCGGATTTCGGCACGCTGCGCAGGATCACGAGGCGCCCCACCGGCACCATCATCGCCCCGCCCATGCCCTGCAGGAAGCGCGCGGCGACGAAGCCGAGGAGCGAACTCGACGCGGCACAGGCCAGCGAGCCCGCCATGAACACGCAGAGCGCGGCGCGAAACACCGTGCGCGCGCCGTAGCGGTCGGCCGCCCAGCCCGAGACCGGGATGAAGATCGCGAGGCTGACGAGATAGGAGGTCAGCGCGAGCTTGAGCGCGATCGGGTCCTCGCCGAGGCTCGCGGCGATGGCCGGCAGCGCCGTGGCGATCACCGTCGAGTCGGTGTTCTCCATGAACAGGGCGGTGGCGACGACGAGGGGAACGATCTGGGCGGGGCGCATCGGGTGGGAGACATATCCCCAGATCTGTTCGGTTGCATGTCCGCGCCGGCGACACTGTTTCGGAATCGTGTCGCGAGAGACACAGGCTGCGCCCCTCGGCGGCCCGCCCCCCCTTCTCCCCTTTCGCGGCACCCCGCTGCAGCCGTAAGCTCGGCCTTAATCCACGGTGAGGCGTGCAGGTTGATTCAGCCGCCGCGCGCACCGTCCGACATATTCGCGAAAGAGACCTGATGCCTTCGAGGCTCGCAAAGCCGCGATCTGCCCTGCGCCTCGCCCTTGCGGCGATGCTGCTCGCCTCCGTAGCCGGCTGCGGCGAGGTCGTGCTGACCGACGGCGGCTCGCTGTCGCGCCGGGACCGGCTGTCCGGCAGCGACGCTGTCGCCTCCGATTCGCGCCTCTATGCCGACCAGGGCGCACTGGCGCGCACCCGCACCGTCCGGATCATCCCGACCGCCTTCACCGGCAGCATCCCCGGCGGCGAATTCCTCACCCCGGAGCAGCGCCGCCTCACCGCGAACGCCGCGGACCGGGCGATGTGCTACGAGCTGTCGCTGAAGTACGACGTCGTCTCGACCCCGGACGCCGACCTCACCGTGCGCTCGCGGGTGACGCGGGTCGATCCGACCGACCTGCTCGGGGCCGGCTCGACCATCGGCCTCTCGGCCGCGATCACCATCGCCGGCCAAGTCGGCGTGGGCGCAGCCGAGGGCCTCGGCCGCATTCCGGTCCCCCGTATCCCGATCGGGCTCGGCAGCCTCACGGTGGAAGCCGAGGCGGTGGACCGCCACCGCCAGCAGCGCGCTGCGATGATCTGGGGCGGTGCCGCGAATTCCTTCACCAGCCAGCCGCGCTTCTCGAAGGACAGCGACCCCTACGATCTCGCCGGAGAGTTCGGCCAGGATTTCGGCTTCTTCCTCGCCACCGGCAAGGATCCGTTCAAGTCGGAGCTGTTCATCCCGAACTGGAACCGCATCCGCGTGACGATCCTCGGCGAGGCGCCCCTCGACCCCGATTGCGCGGCCTACGGCCGAGCCCCGGGCATCGACGGCATCCTGACCGACTATATCGGCCTGCCGCCGGAATACGGCGACAAGGGACAGGACGCCCGCTTCAACTGAGCGGCGGTCTGCGTCCAGCGGGGATCGGGGCCGCTTCCGGCGCGGCCGGTTCGCGGCTTATCCCGCTGCATTGCGGCATTCGCGTCTTTGCGCGAGCCGCACCCCCATGATAACGGCACGTGCCAATCCGAAGCGCCAATCTGCTCGTCACGAGCCCGGCGCTCACATGACAAAGCGGAGTTGGCACATGGCCCTGATCAGCGCGGATACCATCATCGAGGGGCTGACCTTCGACGATGTGCTGCTGCGCCCGGCCGCCTCCTCCGTGATGCCCGGCGAGGTCGACATCGCCTCGCGGCTGACCCGGACGATCGCGCTGAAGCTGCCGATCGTCTCCTCGGCCATGGACACGGTGACGGAAGCGCCGATGGCGATCGCCATGGCGCAGAACGGGGGGCTGGGCGTCATCCACCGCAACCTCGAGCCGCATGAGCAGGCCGAGCAGGTCCGCCTCGTCAAGAAATACGAGTCGGGCATGGTGCTCAACCCGATCACCATCCATCCCGACGAGCCCCTCGCCGCCGCCTTCTCGGTGATGAAGGAGAACCGCATCTCCGGCATCCCGGTGGTGGAGCGCGGCCCCAACGGCTCGCGCGGCAAGCTCGTCGGCATCCTGACGAACCGCGACTGCCGCTTCGCCACCAACACCGCCCAGCCCGTCTCCGAACTGATGACGAAGGACCGGCTCATCACCGTGCGCGAGGGCGTGACGCAGGACGAGGCCAAGCGCCTGCTGCACCAGTTCCGCATCGAGAAGCTGCTGGTGGTCGACGACCATTACCGCTGCATCGGCCTGATCACGGTCAAGGACATCGAGAAGCAGGTCGCCTACCCGCACGCCGTCAAGGACGAGCAGGGGCGCCTGCGCGTCGCCGCCGCCACCACCACGGGCGAGGCCGGGTTCGAGCGGGCCGAGCGGCTGATCGATGCCGGTTGCGACATCATCGTGGTCGACACCGCCCACGGCCACTCGATCAAGGTGCTCGACGCCGTGCGCCGGGTGAAGGCGCTCTCGAACGCCGTGCAGATCATCGCCGGCAATGTCGCCACCCGCGACGGCGCCCAGGCGCTGATCGATGCCGGCGCCGACGCCATCAAAGTCGGCATCGGCCCGGGCTCGATCTGCACCACCCGCATCGTCGCGGGCGTCGGCGTGCCCCAGCTCACGGCGCTGATGGAGGCCGTGGAAGCCGGCCAGAAGGCCGACGTGCCGGTGATCGCCGACGGCGGCATCAAGTACTCGGGCGACCTCGCCAAGGCGATCGCCGCCGGCGCCTCGGTGGCGATGCTGGGCAGCCTGCTCGCCGGCACCGACGAGGCCCCCGGCGACGTGTTTTTGTACCAGGGCCGTTCGTACAAGAGCTATCGCGGCATGGGCTCGGTGGGCGCCATGGCCCGCGGCTCGGCCGACCGCTACTTCCAGGCCGAGGTCAGCGACACCCACAAGCTCGTGCCCGAGGGCATCGAGGGACAGGTGCCCTACAAGGGCCCCGTCGCCGCCGTGCTCCACCAGCTCGCCGGGGGGCTTCGCGCCGCCATGGGCTATGTGGGCGCGCCGACCGTGCCAGAGCTGCAGGAGCGGGCGCAGTTCATCCGCATCACCAATGCGGGCCTGCGCGAGAGCCACGTCCACGACGTGACGATCACGCGGGAAACGCCGAACTATCCGAGCCGGTAGGCGACCACGCAGAGCGCAAGCAGACACGTTCCCCATTGCGCCTGCGCCCTCGCGCCGCACATAGACGCATGAACGGGCTCGGATCGACCCGACGATGCGGAGACATGCCATGCGGGTTCTCGTGGTCGGCGCAGGCGCCACCGGCGGTTATTTCGGGGCGCGGCTCGCCGAGGCCGGACGCGACGTCACCTTCCTGGTCCGGCCGGCGCGCGCGGAAAAGCTGGCGGCCGACGGCCTTCAGGTGCTGAGCCCAGTCGGCGACACCCGGATCGACAAACCCCAGACAGTGACGGCCGACGTGCTCGGCACGGCCGGCCGTTTCGATCTCGTGCTGCTCTCCGCCAAGGCCTACGACCTCGAAACGGCCATTGCCGACGTCGCCCCGGCCGTCGGCCCGCAGACGGCGGTGCTGCCGATCCTCAACGGCATGAACCATCTCGACGCCCTCGACGCAGCCTTCGGGGCGGAGCGGGTGCTGGGCGGCACCTGCGCCATCGTCGCCACGCTCACCAAGGCCGGCGAGATCCGCCAGATGAGCGAGTTGCACACCCTCACCTACGGCGAGCGCGACGGCACGCGTTCCGAGCGCGTCGGGGCGATCGAGGAACTGATGCAGGGCGTGAAGTTCCAGGCGCGGGCGAGCGACAAGGTTCTGCTGGAGATGTGGGAGAAGTGGGTGTTTCTGGCGACGCTCGCCGGCAGCACCACGCTGATGCGCAGCACGATCGGCGACATCGTCGGCGCGCCGGGCGGCAAGGCCTTCCTGGAAGCGCTGCACGAGGAATGCCGCGTCGTCGCCGACGCCTCCGGCTACGCACCGCGCGACAAGGTGTTCGCGGGCGCCCGCAAGATGCTCACCGCGGACGGGGCGCCGATGACCGCCTCGATGCTGCGCGACATCGAGAACGGCGCCCGGATCGAGGCCGACCACATCGTCGGCGACCTGATCGCCCGCGGCCGGACAACGGCGCCGGATTCGGCGCGGCCGCTCCTGGAGCTCGCCTACACCCACCTGCGCGCCTACCAGAACCGCCGCGAGCGCGAGGCGGCCTGATCCGGAAGGCCGGGAACCGGCCCGTGAATTCAAAAGGTTCGCCGGTCGCGCGCCTGCGCCCAATGATGCTATGTGCGGAAACGATGCTCGGCTCTGGTCCGGCATAGCCGCCCGGGATCGCCGACATGACGACCAAAGCCGAATGCCTCGCGACCCTGCGCGGCCTCATCGCGCGCAGCGAGCGCAACGAACTCGCCGACGCGCAGGCCGCGATCATCCAGTTCGCCCTGGCAGCGCCGGACCTGAAGAGCCGCACCGACGCGATGGCGGAACTGCAGACGGCGCTTGCCACCGAGATGCAGGCCGCCGGCCTCGAGCCGATGCAGGCGGCCTATCATTCCGTGGTCGAAGCCATGATCGACCGCACCCGCGATGCCGTGCTCGCCGATCCCGGCGCGGCGGCGGGCGCCTGAACGGCGCCGCTCAGTAGCGCTGGGGCGCGGGCGGACGCGGATCGCCGTATTCGAGCTGGGTCTTCGCGTCGTAGGGACGGCGCGGCGGCGGCACCGGGTCGGCGATCGACTCGGCCGGAGCCCGCGAGCAGGCCGCGGCGGCCAGCGCGAACAGGCAGGCGGCGGCGAGGGAAGACAGGGGCGACCTGGGCGACATCGGGAGCCTCGTTTTACGCAGAACGCGCGCCCGGCCGTCGACGGACGCGGCGCGCCCTCCTTGTGGGGCAGGACCAAGCCCTAAGCTCGGCCGTATCATGGCCGGGACCCGAACTAAGCGTGGCCGTATCGTGGCAGCGTCAACGAGACCTTACCGGAGTTCACCCTGACCCCTCCCGCCCGCCTCTCCGCCGCCATCGAAGTCCTGGCCGACATCGCGGACCGCCGCCGTCCGGCCGCCGACGCCCTCAAGGATTGGGGCCTCGCCCACCGCTTCGCCGGATCGGGCGACCGCGCCGCGATCGCGAGCCTCGTCTATGACGGCCTGCGCCGCCGGGCTTCGGCCGCCTGGATCATGGGCGACGACGCCCCCCGCTCGGTGCTGATCGGCATGCTGCGCTTGCAGCACGGCCTCGCCCTGCCGACGGTGGCGGCGATGTTCGATGGCTCGCGCTTCGCCCCGGAGCCGCTGAGCGAGGGCGAGCGTGAGCGCCTCGCCAACGGCAGCCTCGACGACGCCCCGCCGGAGATCGCCGGGGACGCGCCGGCCTGGGTACTGCCCGCCTTGCAGGGCCTGCTCGGCGACGACCTGCTGCCGGAACTGCGCGCGCTCGGCCGCCGGGCACCCCTCGACATCCGGATCAACGCGCTCAAGCTCGACCGCGACGCGGCGCTCGCCCGCCTGACCCACCTCGCGCCAGAGCCGACGCCGCACGCGCCGAACGGCCTGCGCATCCCGATCGGGGCGGACGGGCGCGGCCCCGCGCTTCACGTCGAGCCGGAATTCATCGAGGGCCTCTACGAGATCCAGGACGAGGGCTCGCAGCTCGCGACGCGGCTCTCCGGGGCGAAGGCCGGCGAGACAGTGGTCGACCTCTGCGCCGGTGGCGGCGGCAAGACCCTGGGGCTCGCCGCGCTGATGAAGAACGAAGGCCGCATCGTCGCCACCGACGCCGACCCGCGCCGGCTCGCGCCGATCCACGAGCGCCTGCGCCGGGCCGGCGCCGAGGCCGAGATCCGCACGCCGCGGGCCGGGCGGTTGCGGGCCGACGTGCTGACCGACCTCGACGGCAGCGTCGACCGGGTGCTGGTCGACGCGCCCTGCACCGGCACCGGCACCTGGCGGCGCAATCCCGACGCCAAGTGGCGCTTGCGGCCGGGCAGCCTAGCGCTCCGCGTCGCCGAGCAGGCGCAGACCCTGGACCGGGCCGCCGAGCTCGTCCGTCCGGGCGGACGCATCGTCTACGTCACCTGCTCGCTGCTGCCGGACGAGAACGACGAGGCGGTGACGGGGCTGCTGAAGCGCCAGCGCGGCCGCTTCGGCGCGATCGACACGGCCCGCATCATCGCCGAGGAGGCCCCGGCCCTGGCGCCGTTCGTGCGCCTGACCCGGCACGGCCTGCAGATGAGCCCGGCCCTCACCGGCACGGACGGCTTCTACGTCGCGACGCTCGAGCGCCGGGACTGACGCCGCGCTCCGCAGAAAAGGCGGCACGATGCGGCGGCGAAAGCGCGATGTATAAGGATCGCGAGCGCGTCTGAGCCGTTTGCCCGGCATGGCCCGCGCGGGTGAGGAGGATGTCGGATGCTGGCGCCATGACGCTCGATCGCAGGGCCCTTCTGGCGGGCGCGGCGGCCGTCCTGACCGGGGAGCGGGCACGGGCGCAGGACAATCCGGGAGACGCCGCGGCGCGGGCGATCCCGCAGAATCCGGCCCAGCCGCCCGTGATCGAGACCGTGCGGCCCCTGCCGAAATCGGCGCCCGGGGCGGAACTTGAGGTCATCGACCTCTGGCCGGGCCTGCCGCCGGGCGGCGGCGGGCCGTTCCGGGGCGACTACCGTTTCGACGAGACGTTGAGCGGCGTGATCACCGCCGTGACGCGACCCTGCCTGATGGTGATCCGCCCGCAGCGCTCGAACGGCGGCGCGTTCATCGTCGCGGCCGGCGGCGGCTACCGCCGCATCGACATCAGCGGCGAGGGGCTGCCGGTGGGAGCCTGGCTCGCCAAGGCCGGCTTCACGGTGTTCCTGCTGATCTACCGGTTGCCGGGCGAGAAGTGGCGCGACGGGCCGGACGCCCCGCGCCAGGACGCGCAGCGCGCCGTCCGGCTGGTGCGCGCCAACGCCGCGCAATACGGCGTCGACCCGGAGCGCATCGGCGTCCTCGGCTTCTCGGCCGGCGGCCATCTCATGGGCGAGACGGCGGTGGATTCCGAGGTCGACCTCTACGACGACGTCGATGCAGCCGACCAGCAGAGCGCGCATGTGGCGCTCGCCGGCCTGATCTACCCGATCATCACCCTGAAGGCGCCGTTCGACAGAACCATCTCCAGCCGGGCCGTCCTCGTCGGCGACAACCCCTCCGACGCGCAGCGCCGGGCCTATTCGGTGGATGCGCAGGTGACGCGGCGCTCGCCGCCGACCTTCCTGGCCCAGGCCTCCGACGATCCGGTCGGCACCGTCGACCATCCGCTGCTGATGTACAACGCCCTGCGCGCAGCGGGCGTGGCAGTCGAGATGCACCTGTTCGAGCGCGGCGGCCACGGCTTCGGCCTCGGCGTGCCGGGGGCGCCGACCGCCGCCTGGGCCGGCCTCTTCCTCAGCTGGATCCGCGCCCGCGGCTTCATGCGCAACGTCTGACACCAGCGGGCGAGCGGGAACCGCCGGCGCCGGAACTGCCCCGGCGTGGCGGCGTTGACCGGCCATCGCGTTAACCGCAATCGTCAGGATTTCCAATGGTTTCCGGCATTTTTTCGCGCAGGCTGCCCGTGGCGGCCCTGCTTCTGACGCTCGGCATGACCTTGTCCGCACAGGCCGAGCCCGGCGACATCAAGGGCCAGGACGCCATGGGCGACAAGAACAAGAGCGCCAACGACGGCTGGAGCCAGGCCCCCGTGCCGCGCGAGGAATCGGCCTCCAAGGATGCGGAGAATCCGGGCGGCAACTCGATGAGCAACAAGTCCGACAGCTCGTCCACCAAGACGGTCGGCGCGAGCAGCGCCTCGAACAACGGTTCGGACGATCCGCAGAAGCCGCTCGATCATCGCACCCCCGGCCCCTCGGGCAGCAACCCGGCCTCGCCCACGAAATAGCGAAAACCTGCCCTGCGACCGGATGAGCGCCGGGCCGCGAACGTGCTGCCAGTGCGGCGATAAATGCCGCGGCCACGCTGCAGCGCACGCTTGCCTCGGGTCGGCCTTCGCGCATAAAACTGAATTAAGAATAGCTCTCAACAAGGCCCTGCGATGAACGTTCAGGTCTCGAGACGCGGCTTGCTGAAGGGGATCGGTGTCGGTCTCGCCGGCGGGTCGCTCGGCGCTCTCGGCTTCGGTGCCCTGGAGCCCGCGATGGCAGCCGCGGTGCGGCCCTTCAAGCTCGCGCAGATGAAGGAGACGCGCAACACCTGCCCCTATTGCTCGGTGGCCTGCGGCGTCATCCTCTACAGCCTCGGCGACAACTCGAAGAACTCGAAGTCGGCGGTGATGCATGTCGAGGGCGACCCGGACCATCCGGTGAACCGCGGCACGCTCTGTCCGAAGGGTTCGTCGCTCCTCGACTTCATCACGTCCGAGACCCGCACCAAGTACCCGATGCACCGTGAGCCCGGTTCGTCGGAGTTCAAGCGCGTCTCGTGGGACTTCGCCCTCGACCGGATCGCGATGCTCCTCAAGGAGGACCGCGACAAGAACTTCATCGCCAAGAACGGCGACCTGACGGTCAACCGATGGACCACCGTCGGCTTCCTCGGCGCATCCGCGACTTCCAGTGAGACGGCTTGGTGTACCTACAAGGTCGTCCGAAGCATGGGGGCCCTGACCTTCGATAATCAGGCCAGGGTTTGACACGGCCCATCGGTCGCCAGTTTGGCGCCCTCCTTCGGCCGTGGCGCGATGACCAACCTCTGGATGGACATCAAGCACGCCGACGTTATCACCGTGATGGGCGGCAATGCCGCCGAAGCGCACCCCTGCGGCTTCAAGTGGGTGGTGGAAGCCAAGGCGCATAACAACGCCAAGCTCATCGTCGTCGACCCGCGTTTCACCCGCACGGCCTCCGTGGCGGATCTCTACTGCCCGATCCGGCAGGGGACCGACATCGCGTTCCTGTCGGGCGTCGCCAAGTACTTGCTCGACAACGACAAGATCCAGCACCGCTACGTCGCGGCCTATTCGAACGCTGCCTTCGTCGTGAAGGAAGGCTACGACTTCAGCGAGGGCTTATTTTCGGGCTACTCGGAGGACAAGCGCGACTACGACAAGACGACCTGGGACTACGAGATGGGTCCCGACGGCTTCGCGGTCGTCGACGAGACGATGCAGCACCCGCGCTGCGTCCTGAACCTTCTGAAGAAGCACATCGCGATCTACACGCCAGAGATGGTGGAGCGGATCTGCGGCTCGCCGAAGGAGACCTTCCTCAAGGTCTGCGAGCTGATGGCCTCGACCGCGTCGACCGACCGGACGATGGCGTCGCTCTACGCCCTCGGCTGGACGCAGCACTCCAAGGGCTCGCAGAACATCCGCTCGATGTGCATCGTGCAGACGCTGCTGGGCAATATCGGCCAGCTCGGCGGCGGCATGCAGGCGCTACGCGGCCACTCCAACATCCAGGGTCTCACCGATCTTGGGCTGATGTCGAACCTGATCCCGGGTTATCTCAACATCCCGATCGAGAAGGACGAGAATTACGCGGACTACATTTCGAAGCGGCAGTTCAAGCCGCTGCGTCCCGGCCAGATGAGCTACTGGCAGAACTACAACAAGTTCTTCGTCTCCTTCCAGAAGGTGATGTGGGGCGAGCACGCCACCAAGGAGAACGACTGGGCCTTCGATTATCTGCCCAAGCTCGACGTGCCGACCTACGACGTGCTGCGCGGCTTCGAGCTGGCCAAGCAGGGCAAGATGACCGGCTACGTCATCCAGGGCTTCAACCCCCTGATGACCTTCCCCAATCGCGCCAAGATGACCGAAGCCTTCTCGCGGATGAAGTTCATCGTCGTGATGGACCCGCTGCAGACCGAGACGGCCCGGTTCTGGGAGAACCACGGCGAGTACAACGACGTCGATTCTTCGAAGATCCAGACCGAGGTGTTCGAGCTGCCGACGACGCTGTTCGCCGAGGAGGAGGGCTCGCTCGCCAATTCCAGCCGCTGGCTGCAGTGGCACTGGAAGGCGCAGGAGCCGCCGGGCGAGTGCCGGCCGGACATCGAGATCATGTCCGCCATCCATCTGCGCATCAAGGCGTTGTACAAGCGGGACGGCGGCGCCTACGCCGACCCGATCGTCAACCTGAACTGGAACTACGCCGACCCGGAATCGCCGACTCCGGTCGAGTTGGCGCGCGAGCTGAACGGCTACACGGTGGCCCCAATCACGGATGCCAGCGGCACCACGATCCCGGCGGGCCGGCAGGTCGACGGCTTCGCGCAACTCAAGGACGACGGCTCGACCGCGTGCGGTTGCTGGATCTATTCCGGCTGCTACACCGAGAAGGGCAACATCATGGCCCGCCGGGACAACACCGATCCCGGCAACAAGGGCATCGCGCCGAACTGGACCTTCGCCTGGCCGGCCAACCGACGGATTCTCTACAACCGCGCCTCGTGCGACCCCGAGGGGAAGCCGTGGTCGGAGAAGAAGAAGATCATCGAGTGGAACGGCAAGCAGTGGGTCGGCTTCGACGTGCCGGATTACGGCGTCACCACGCCGCCGGAGAAGAACGTCGGTCCGTTCATCCTGAACCAGGAGGGCGTCGCCCGCCTGTGGACCCGCGGCCTGATGCGCGACGGGCCGTTCCCGACGCATTACGAGCCGTTCGAGTCGCCGATGGCGAACATTCCGTTCCCGAAGATGAAGGGCAATCCTGCCTCGCGCATCTTCAAGGGCGATCTAGCCGATCTCGGCACCTCGGCCGAGTTCCCCTACGCGGCGACGAGCTACCGGCTCACCGAGCACTTCCATCAGTGGACTAAGCATTCCCGGATCAACGCGATCCTCCAGCCGGAGATGTTCGTCGAGATCTCGGAGCAGCTGGCCAAGGAGAAGGGTATCGCCAAGGGTGACTGGGTCCGCGTCTGGTCGAAGCGCGGGTCGCTCAAGGCCAAGGCGGTGGTCACCAAGCGCATCAAGCCGCTGATGTGCGACGGCAAGGCCGTGCACGTCGTCGGCCTGCCGCAGCATTGGGGCTTCATCGGCAAGACCCGCAACGGCTGGCACCCGAACACGCTCACCCCCGTGGTCGGCGACGCCAACACCGAGACGCCCGAATACAAGGCGTGGCTGGTGAATATCGAGGCGACCACGCCTCCGAACGACCGCGTCGCGTAGGGGGAGCAGCACAATGGCCGATTACAGCTCCCTCGACATCCGGCAGAAGTCCGCTTCCACGGAGACGCCGCCGGCGATCCGCCGTCAGCAGGAGGTCGCCAAGCTCATCGACGTCTCGAAGTGCATCGGCTGCAAGGCCTGCCAGTCGGCGTGCGAGGAGTGGAACGACCTGCGCGACGACGTCGGCATCAATGTCGGCGTCTACGACAACCCGCACGACCTCACGGCGAAGTCGTGGACCCTGATGCGGTTCACGGAGTACGAGAACGCCGAGACCAACAATCTCGAGTGGCTGATCCGCAAGGACGGCTGCATGCACTGCACCGACCCGGGCTGCCTCAAGGCCTGCCCGTCGCCGGGCGCAATCGTGCAGTACTCGAACGGCATCGTCGACTTCGTCGAGGATCACTGCATCGGCTGCGGCTACTGCGTGAAGGGCTGCCCCTTCAACATTCCGCGCATCTCGAAGACCGACAACAAGGCCTACAAGTGCACGCTCTGCTCCGATCGCGTCGCGGTCGGTCAGGCTCCCGCCTGCGCCAAGGCCTGCCCGACCGGTTCGATCATGTTCGGCACCAAGGAGGCCATGATCGAGCAGGCGAACGACCGGGTCGTCGACCTCAAGTCGCGCGGATTCGACAAGGCCGGCCTCTATGACCCGGCCGGCGTCGGCGGCACGCACGTGATGTACGTGCTCCACCACGCCGACAAGCCGCAGCTCTATGCGGGCCTGCCGAACGACCCCAAGATCTCGCCGCTGGTCGCCTTCTGGAAGGGCGGCGCCAAGGTGATGGGGCTCGCCACGATGGGCTTCGCGGCGCTGGCCGGCTTCTTCCACTACGTGACCGCCGGACCGAACGAGGTCGAGGCGGAGGAAGAGGAAGAGGCGATCGACATGAAGGAGCGCGGTGCGCGCCGCCGGGACGGCGGCGAGATCCGGCCCTCGTGATGGATTGGGGGATCAGCGGAAGACAGACGGCATTGTACAGACAGAGATCGGGACAGGTCCGATGACGATTCATACCGATGTCCGGGATGGCGAGCCGCATCCTCCCCTGCGGGAGGTGAAGGCCGAAACGCCCGAGATCATGTACGTGCCGCGCTATTCCGGGCTCCAGCGGGTCAACCACTGGGTCACGGCGATCCTGTTCACGCTGCTGGCGCTGTCGGGTCTGGCGATGTTCACGCCCTACCTATTCTCGCTCACCGGCCTGTTCGGTGGTGGCGCGGCGACGCGGGCGATCCACCCATGGTTCGGCGTGGCCCTCGTCGTCAGCTTCGCGCTGCTGTTCCTGAAGTTCTGGCGCCTGAACATCCCAAACAAGGACGACGTCGCCTGGTCGATGAAGATCGGCGACGTCGTCACCAACCGGGAGGACCGGCTGCCCGAACTCGGCAAGTACAATGCCGGCCAGAAGGGAGTGTTCTGGGGCCAGACCGTGCTGATCGGCGTGATGTTCGTCTCGGGGCTGATGATCTGGGAGCAGTACTTCTACGAGTACACCACCATCGAGACGCAGCGCTGGGCGCTTCTCGCCCATTCGCTCGCCGCGATCGGCGCCATCGCTATCATCGTCGTCCACATCTATGCCGGCATCTGGGTGCGCGGCACCGGGCGTGCGATGATGCGCGGCAACGTCACGGGCGGCTGGGCCTACCGGCACCACCGCAAATGGCTGCGCCAGATCACGGGCGACAAGCCCGCTGCCGGCGCGAAGCCTGTCGAGAAGCACGGACCCTGATCCTTGGCCCGATTTTTCAGGCGCGGCGGCCCCCCTGCGGAGGCCGCCACCGAACCGACGCCTGCCGAGCAGCCGGTCCGTAAGCCGGCGGACATCCAGCCCGATCCCGACCGGATCGGCATCGCGGCCTCGGTCCCCTTCGTTCGGCTGCCGAAGCCGGCGACGCTGTTCGCGGATCGCGCCAAACGGCTGAAGGCGATCGCACCCGGGCACCCGCTTGAGGGCTATCTCGACTTGCTCGCGCGCATCGCCGCCGCGCAGGCCGAGGTCGTGGCGCAGCGTGCCTTTGCCGGCGAACGCCCCTTGCCTCTGTCGGCCGAAGACGTCGCGTTGCGCAGCGACAACGGCATGCCGCCGCTCTCTCGTAGCCTCGTCAGCGACGATCCGAACTTCCTCGCCTGCCTCGACCGGCTGCTCGACGTCATCGATCTTTCTGGTCTGACCGAGGCGGCGCAGCTCGCCCGCACCTCACTGCAGGCCGCGGCGCCGGAGGAGCGGCTCGATCTCGCCCTCCAGATCTTCGACGGCGCCTTCCTCGTGGAGCGCATGGCCGAATGCGTCTTCGTCGCGGCCGGTCTTCAGGTCTTTATGGCCGAGCAGGCCGCCGCCCTCGACGACAAGGTCCTGAAACCCGTGGCCGACGGCGTCTGCCCCTGCTGCGGCGGCGCGCCGACGGCCAGCCTCATCGTCGCCTGGACGCCGGCCGACAAGGCCCGCTACCTATCTTGCTCGGTCTGCAACACGCTTTGGAACCACGTCCGGATCCGCTGCACGGCTTGCGGCTCCGGGGAGGGCATCAGCTATTACGGGCTCGACGAGATCTCGAAGGACGTGAAGGTCGAGACCTGCACGAGCTGCAACAGCTACCTCAAGCACTTCCATCAGGACCGTGATCCGGCCTTCGATCCGATCGCCGACGACGTGGCCTCCTACGGCCTCGACCTCAAGATCGCAGAAGAGGGGTTTCGCAAGGCCGGATTGAACCTGCTGTTCGTCGTCTGAGCGCCCGGGATTTCGCCTTTTCCCCCCAGCACCACAACCCTATAACTTGCGTACAATTAGATTGTGCGATTGATAATTTTGCTTCACCGAACGCGCGGCGGCGGCTAGAACAGCGACAATCATCGTCTATTTCCCCAACCCTTCGGCACCGTCTTGACCATATCGCTCCTCGTCGGCGTGATCGGCCATGTCGACCACGGCAAGACCGCCCTAGTCCACGCCCTCACCGGCACGGATACCGACCGCCTCAAGGAGGAGAAGGCGCGCGGCGTCTCGATCGTGCCGGGTTTCGCCCTGCTGAAAGCCGCCGGCGGGGAAGCCGGGGAGATCGATCTCGTCGATCTCCCCGGCCACGAACGCTTCGTGCGCGCGATGATCTCGGGCGCCACCGGCATGCGCGCCGTGCTGCTCGCGGTCGATGCCAACGAGGGCATCAAGCCCCAGACCGTGGAGCATCTCGAGATCGCGCGGCTGATCGGCGTGCGGCGCGGCGTGGTCGCACTGACCAAGTGCGACCTCGTCGGCCCTGAAACAATCGCCGCGCGCAAAGCAGAACTGTCCGCCGTCGCGACCCGCGCCGGCATCATGCATCCTGTGGTTGTGGCGACCTCGGTCCTGGCCGAGACCGGTATCGCCGAGCTCCGTACGGCGCTGAGCGCGCTGTTGCGGGAGGCCGCTCCGTCCAGCGACGACGGCTTCCCCTACCTCCCGATTGACCGCGTCTTCGCCCGCCCCGGCTTCGGCGCCGTCGTCACCGGCACCCTGCGGCGCGGTCGGCTGTCGGTCGGCGACAGGATCGCGATCATGCCGGGCAACCGCACGGCCACGGTGCGAAGCCTCCAGATCCATGGCCGCCCGGTGCAGGCTGCCGAGCCCGGCCGCCGGACGGCGGTGGCCCTACGCGGCGTCGAGATCGGCGACCTGCACCGAGGTCAGGCCCTGACCGCACCGGACATGCTGGCCACCGGCCGCTGGATCGACGTCGCCCTGACGGCCGTGGCGAGCGCTGCAGCGCCGCTGGAAGGAGGCACCGGCTGCCGGCTCCTGTTCGGCACCACCGAGGTACCCGCCCGCCTGCGCCTGCTCGACCGCGACAGACTGGAGCCCGGCGCGAGCGCCCTCGCGCAGCTCCGTACCGAGGAGGACATCGCGGTACCGGCCCGCGAGCCCTTCATCCTCCGCCTCGACTCGCCCTCGGTCACCGTGGCGGGCGGGCGGATCCTCGATCCGTTGGCACGACGCCGCAAGCGGCACGATGCGCGAGTCCAGGCCGAACTCTCCGTCACCGCAACCGGCAAGCCGAAGGAGACGCTTGCGACACGGCTCGCGCGCGACGCCGCATCGGGTACCGCGCTGCTCGATCTCGCCCGCCTCGTCGGAATCGCCCCGGAGCGCGTGCGGCGTGGCCTGACGGAACTCGGTGCCTGCGAGATCGGCGACCGCTTCCTTGGCGCCCCCGCCTTCGCTGCGCTCCGCGAGAACCTTTTGTCGGCCCTGACTGTGCATCACCGCGATCACGCAATCGAACACGGGCTTCCGGTCGACCGTCTCGCCCGTGCCGTCACGGCCGCTGAGATTGTGACCACGGCCGCCCTGCGCGATCTCATCGGAACGCGGGACGTGGTTCAGGCAGGCCCGCTGTTTCGCCGCGCCGATTTCGACCCGGCCCGGAACGAGACCGAGCATGTCCGGCTTCTCGAAACGACGTTTCGTAACGGCGCGCTGTCCCCACCGGACGAGGTCGAGGTCGTCGGACGCGACATCCGGCGACGCGAGGCACTGACCTATCTCCTAGCCTCGGGAACGCTGATCCGAGCGCTGGACCGCGTGCAGAAGCGCACGATCCTGTTTCACCGGGACGCCATCACGGCCGGCAAGGCGCAGCTCGTAAGGAGCTTCCCGGCGGCGACGGCGGCCGACAGCGGCTTCCTGGCCAAGGAAGCCGGCGCGGCGCTGGGCATCTCGCGAAAGTTCTCGATCCCGCTGCTCGAGCATCTCGACGCAGTGCGGTTCACGCGCCGCGTCGGCGACCGCCGAATCTTCGTCGACGGCGAGGGTTAGGCGACGAGCGAGGCGGCCACGTGCTTCAGCGTCGGCAGCTTCTTGATCGGCCCAATCGCTGCGAGCGTCGGCGCCCCGGCGATCACCGTCCGGCCAGCCGCCCGCACGTCGTCCACGGTCACGGCATCCACTTTCGCGATCACCTCGCCGGAGGGAATCACGCGGCCCCAGGCCAGGAGCTGCCGGGCGTTGCGCTCGATGCGGCCGCCGGGCGTCTCCAGGGCCGAGAGCAACGAGACCTTGAGCTGCGCCTTGGCGCGGGCGAGTTCGACCTCGTCGAGCTCCACCGTCGCCGTGCGGGTCGTGGCGATGGCGACCTCGACGAGTTCGCGCAGGTCCGAGCCCGACGTGCCGGCGCCGATGCCGAACAGCCCACAATCCGAGAAGGGCCAGTGGAAGGCCTGGATGTCGTAGGCAAGGCCGCGGGTCTCGCGCACCTCGTGCCAGAGCCGCGAGGTCAGGCCCCCGCCGAGCACCTGCGCGAACAGGTGCAGCGCGTAATAGCCGTCGTCGCGAAACGAGAGGCCGGGCAGGCCGAGAACGAGGTTCGCCTGTTCGAGCTTCTTCTGCATGCGGCGCTCGCCGCCGGCATAGAGCCCGGGAACGATCGGCTGCGATATGGCCGGCTTCAGGTCCCCGAACAGACGCTCGCCCGCCGCAACGATTTCGTCGTGCGAGACGGCGCCGGCAGCTGCCAGCACCATGCGCTCGGGTACGTATTCCCGAGCGATGAAGGCCTCGATGCCTTCGCGCGAAAAACTCGTGATCGTCTCGGGCCGACCCAGGATCGGCCGGCCGATCGGCTGGTCGGGAAAAGCCGTCTCGACGAAGGCGTCGTAGACGACGTCATCCGGCGTATCCTCGACGGCCGCGTATTCCTGCAGGATCACGCCCTTTTCGCGCGCCAGTTCGCCGGCCTCGAAGGTCGAGCGGGTCAGGATGTCGCCGAGCACGTCCAGGGCAACACCGACATCCTCGCCGAGCACCCGGGCCGTGTAGCTCGTGCTCTCGGTGCTGGTTGCAGCATTGATCTCGCCGCCGAGATTCTCGATGTCCTCGGCGATGCGGCGGGCCGAGCGCGTCTGCGTGCCCTTGAAGGCCATGTGCTCGATGAGATGGCTGAGGCCATGCTCTTCGGGCCGCTCGTGCCGCGAGCCAGCGCCGACATAGACGCCGAGGGAGGCCGTCGCCACGCCGGGGATCGCCTCGGTCGCGATGGTGAGGCCGTTGGCGAGGCGCGCGATCTTCAGGTCGGGCGAGGCGCCGAATGTGGAAAAGTGCTCGTTCATGGGGTCAGGCACCCGCCGTGATGCGGGCGCGCTCGCGGATGTAGCGCTCCACGGCGGCCTGATCGTTCGGCAGGTTGGCGATCAGCTCCGGTCGGTCCAGCAGGTCGGCGAGGTGCGGCGGCAGGACGGGGCGCCCCGCGCCCGTCGCCTGGGAGACCGCATCGGGGAATTTCGCGGGATGGGCGGTGGCGAGGGCCACGACGGGTGTCGCCGGGTCCTTCTGCAGCAGCCGGCGGCCGGCGCGCACGCCGATGGCGCTGTGCGGATCGAGCACCATGCCCGTCTTGCGGTAGGTGCCGGCGATCTCCTCCACCACCTCGGGCTCGTGGACGGCGGCGGCATCGAACTCGTCGCGCACGGTCTGCAGCACGGCGGGATCGAGCGAGAAGCCGCCGGATTGCTTCAAGCCGGCCATCAGACGCCCGAGCGAGGAGGAGTCGCGGCCGAGCGCCTCGAACAGCAGCCGCTCGAAGTTCGACGAGATCTGGATGTCCATCGACGGAGAGGTGGTTGGGTGCACGCCGCGCAATTCGTAGGTGCCGTGTTCGAGCGTGCGGGCCAGGATGTCGTTGGCGTTGGTGCCGATCATCAGGCGATCGATCGGCAGCCCCATGCGCTTGGCGACCCAGCCGGCCAGGATGTCGCCGAAATTGCCGGTCGGCACCGCGAACGAGACCGGGCGGTGCGGGCTCCCGAGCGAGACGGCGCTGGTGAAGTAGTAGACCGCCTGCGCGGCGACTCGCGCCCAGTTGATCGAGTTCACGCCCGAAAGGTGGACATCCTGCGCGAAATCGCCGTGCTGGAACATCGACTTCACGATGTCCTGGCAATCGTCGAAGGTCCCGTCGATGGCGATGGCGTGCACGTTCGGGCAGGCCACCGTCGTCATCTGCCGGCGCTGCACCTCCGAGACGCGGCCGTGCGGGAACAGCACGAAGACGTCGACCTGATCGAGCCCCTTGAAGGCTTCGACGGCGGCAGAGCCAGTATCGCCCGAGGTCGCGCCGACGATGGTCGCCCGTGAGCCGCGCTGGCGCAGGACGTGATCCATCAGCCGCCCGAGCAGCTGCATCGCCACGTCCTTGAAGGCGAGCGTCGGGCCGTGGAAAAGTTCGAGCAGGAAGAGGTTGTCGTCGATCTGCGTCAGCGGGCAGATCGCCGGGTGGCGGAAGCAGGCATAGGAATCTTCGATCATCCGGTCGAGCGCAGCGTCCGCGATCTCGCCGTCGATGAGCGGGCGCAGCACGCGCTTGGCCGCGTCGGCATAGCGCACGCCGCTCAAGGCCGCGATCTCGGATTTTGCGATCTGCGGCCAGCTCTCCGGCACGTAGAGGCCGCCGTCGCGGGCGAGACCGGCAAGGAGGGCGTCGGAAAAGCTCAAGGGCGCAGCGGCGCCGCGGGTCGAAACGTGCAGCAAAGGGGCCTCCGGGAAGGCGCCCGCTCTACACGTTTCGTGGGGGTCTGTCGAAAAGGTCCGGACGTCGTGCGACGTTTATCACGCGTTGCTGCCCGGCGCCTTCTTCAGCGAGCAGCCGGTGATGCGCCATTGGCCGTCGGCCTGCTTCTGGAGCGAATAGAGCGCGACCCAGTCGACGCCGTTCTCGTCCTGCAGCTTCAGGCCTTGGGCGAGCTCGCCCTCACCCGCATCCTCGACGGCATCGAAGCTGTAGCTGCGCGGCGCCAGCACCGGCGGGTAGCCCTGTTCGACCATGGCGAGAAACGTCTCGGGCGAGGTGAACATGTTTTGGATCTGCGGAGCGGCCTGGGCGTAGGCGGTGGCCGAATCCTTCTTCTTGAAGGCCTCGAGCTGGCGCTCGATCGTGGCGCGCGCGGCGTTGCGATCGGTCTCGTCCGCGGCCCATGCCAGCGAACCCATCAGCAGAAGAGAGAGAAGTCCAACGAGGATGCGCATCGTCACCACTCCGTACGACCGGCCGATACGAGTGTAGCGCGCCGCCGCAGCGGAACAAGCAGAGGCCGTGCCGCAGGGATCAGCCGGCGGACGCCTCGGGCGGATCGTTGAGCTTTCTCCACGCGAACACCGAGAACACGCCGACGAGGCACGCGGCGATGCCGAACCAGGTGAACGCGTATTGCAGGTGGTTGTTGGGCAGGTCGACGCGCAACTGGCCGCCCTTCGGCCAGCCGCCTGGGTTTGGCGTCGCGTCCGCTTCGATCAGGTAGGGCGGCACTGCTCCGAGCCCCTTCGCCGCCGCGATGCCGGCGATGTCGCGATTGAACCACTCGCCGCGGGCCGGATCGGCGGCCGGCACGAACATGGTGCGGACCTCGGTGGCGCGCAGGATTCCGGTCAGCGTGGTCTCACCGGCAACCTGTCCGGCCTGACGGTCGGCGGGGTTCTTGAGTTCGGTGGGAATGAAGCCGCGGTTGACCAGGACCGTCGAGCCGTCCGTCCGCACCAGCGGCGTGATCACGTAGAAGCCCTGAAGCGCCCGGCCCGGCACGTCGCCGGCGGCGAGGCCGTGGACCAGCGTTTCCTTGTCGTTCTTCAGCGTGCCGGTGACGCGGACTCGGCGGAACTCGTCCGTCTTCGGATCCCAGGCGTCGGCGGCAGGCAGCGCGGCCGGCGGCTCCGCGTGCGAGCGCTCGATGATGTGGCCGATCAGCGCTTCCTTCTCACCTTTGCGCTCGATCTGCCAGATGCCGAGCCCGATCAGGATGGCGAGAGAGACGGCCGAGGCGATGCCGGGCGCGATCAGGCCGCGCCAGCGGCTGGGACTCTTCGATGCGCCGATCACGTTCACTATTTGAAGCGTCCCTGCTCGGCCTTGTTGTGGAGCTGGAGCGCCGCCAGCAGGCCCTTGAGCGGACGCACCAGAGCGAGACTCAAGCCCACCGACAGCGACGTCGCGACCAGGGCGTGGACCCAGATCGGCGGCTCGTAGGTGATCTCCATCCAGAGGGCGAGTCCGACGACGACGAAGCCGACGATCGACATCACGAAGAAGGCCGGCCCGTCACCCGTCGAGAACGAAGAGAAATCCTGGCCGCAGACCTCGCAGGACGGTCGGAAGGTCAGAAAGCCATCGAACATATGGCCCTCGCCGCACCGCGGACAGCGCCCGCGCAGGCCAGTCGGGATCGGATTCGGGCTGATGGCAGAGGCGGTCACGGATACGGTCTCCTGGGCTCGACTCCCGATATGGGGACGAGCCCGGCTCCGGGCGCAAAAAAGGGCGGCTCGCGCCGCCCTTCAGGGTTGTCCGAGGCGCAAGGCGCGCCGGTTCGGACCGTCAGTGAGCGGCGGCGTGGCCGATGCCCGAGCCCCAGACGTAGATCGAGGCGAACAGGAACAGCCAGACCACGTCCACGAAGTGCCAGTACCAGGCGGCGAATTCGAAGCCGAGGTGCTGCTTGACGGTGAAGTCGCCGGAATAGGCCCGCATCAGGCAGATCGCGAGGAAGATCGTGCCGATGATGACATGCGCGCCGTGGAAGCCCGTCGCCATGAAGAAGGTCGACGAATAGATGCTGCCGGCGAAGCCGAAATGCGCGTGGCTGTACTCGTAGGCCTGGCAGGCGGTGAACAGCACGCCGAGAATGATCGTCAGCCAGAGGCCGTATTTCAGGCCCTTGCGATCGTCGTGCAGCAGAGCGTGGTGCGCCCAGGTGATCGTGGTGCCGGAGGTCAGCAGGATCAGCGTGTTCAGGAGCGGCAGGTGCCACGGATCGAAGGCTTCGATGCCCTTCGGCGGCCAGACACCACCAGTGAACTCGACGCGCTGCGCCTGGATCGGGTCGGCGGTGTAGAGCGCCGCCTCGAAATAGGCCCAGAACCAAGCGACGAAGAACATCACCTCGGAGGCGATGAACATCATCATGCCGTAGCGGTGATGTAGCTGGACGACGCGGGTGTGGTCGCCGCTGTTCGCCTCCTTGGTGACGTCCTTCCACCACGACATCATCGTGTAGAGGATGCCGAGGAAGCCGGCGGAGAACATGTACGGGCCGACAGCGAGGCCGCCCAGCGTCAGACCCTTCATCCAGAACACGGCGCCGGTCGTCGTGACGAAGCCGGAAAAGGCGCCGATCAGCGGCCACGGGCTCGGAGAGAGGATGTGGTAGTCGTGATTCTTGGCGTGCGCCTCGGCCATCGAAAAGCTCTCCTCACCCCCGGCCTTCGCCGCCACCGGCGGGCCCCGTTTCACCTTGTCGAAGATCGGCTTAGGGCCGGCCTCCGAGCCTGAAGCTCTATCGCGGGCCTGCGCCCGTTGTCACGCTCGCGCGCCGAAATATTCGTGCCTGCGCCTCAGCCGCCGCCCGCCACCGCCGCCTGTGGCGAGCCGTTTCGGGAGACGAAGTAGGTGTAGGACAGCGTCATCTCGCCGATGTCGGCGATATCGGCATCCTGGCGCAGCTTCGGGTCGACGTAGAACACCAGCGGGAAGTCCATGGTCTCGCCCGGCTGGAGCGTGTGCTCGTCGAAGCAGAAGCACTGGATCTTCACGAAGTAGCTGCCCATCAGGCCGGGCTGCACGTTGAAGGTCGCGATGCCGGTGGACGGCTTCGGGCCGACGTTCTTGACCTTGAAGAACACCGTCTTGGTCTCGCCCGGCACGGCCTCGACGCTCGGCGCCTCCGGCTGAAAGCGCCACGACAGGTTCGGGGCGACGTTGGTGTCGAACTTGACCGTCACCGGCTTGGTCGCAGCCGTGTCGCCGGAGGTCGTGAGCGCCAGCCCCTTGCGCGGCGTGCCGTCATAGCCCGTTGCCTTGCAGAACAGGTCGTAGAGCGGCACCGAGGCGAAGGCGAGCCCGGTCATGCCGACGACGACGCTTGCGCAGGCGATGGCCGTCCAGCGCACCGTTTTCGCGGTTCGTGCCGCTTGGTCGCTCATGCCCGGCGCCCGATCACAGCGGTCGCTCGAGGATTTGCGGACCGAGCTTGGCGATCGTCAGCACGAAGAACAGGACGACGAGGGCGCCGAGGGTCAACGCGATGGCGATCGAGCGCTTGCGCCGCGCCTGGACCTCGGCGGGGGTCAGCTGTCGAACGGAGAACTCCGGATGCTCGGCCATGGCGCGTCAGACGCCGACGGCGCGGAACAGGCCGAAGCCGTGCTCGGCGAGCAGGGCGGCGAACAGCAGCAGCAGGTAGAGGATCGAGAAGCCGAACAGGCCCATCGCCGCCCGGCGCTCGGGCTCGCCCTCGCGCAGGCGGAACACCTGGATCGCGCCGGCCAGCATGCCGAGACCGCCGAGGGCCGAGATCACCGCGTAGAGCCAGCCGCCGAAACCCAGCGCCACCGGCGACATGCCGAGCGGCACGAGCAGCAGCGTGTACCAGACGATCTGGCGGCGAGTCGAATCGGGACCGGCGACGTTCGGCATCATTGGGATGCCGGCCTTGGCGTAGTCGCCGCTCTTCACGAGCGCGAGCGCCCAGAAGTGGGGCGGCGTCCAGATGAAGATGATCGCGAACAGGATGATCGAGTCGAGACTGACGGTGCCCGTGACGGCGGCCTGACCGACGATCGGCGGCAGGGCGCCGGCGGCGCCGCCGATGACGATGTTCTGCGCGGTCGCCCGCTTCAGCCACATCGAATAGACGACGGCGTAGAACACGATGGTGAAGGCCAGGAGCCCGGCGGCGAGCCAGTTCGAGGCGAGGCCGAGAATCAGCACCGAGCCGACCGAGAGCACCATGCCGAAGGCGAGCGCCTCGTTCGGCAGGATCCGGCCTGCCGGGATCGGGCGCGTGGCGGTGCGCGTCATCAGCGCGTCGATGTCGGCGTCCCACCACATGTTGAGGCAGCCCGAGGCACCAGCACCGACGGCGATCATCAGCAGCGAGATGCCCGCGATGATCGGATTCACGCTCGGGTGCGAGACCACCATGCCGACGAGGGCCGTGAAGATCACCAGCACCATCACGCGCGGCTTCAGCAGCGCGAAGAAATCCGAGACTTCACCGCCTGCCGCAGATGCGGTGGGATTGAAGCCCTGAGCGTCGGCGGGAAGGCTGTTCGTCAGGCTCGACATGAAAACCGTATTTTTCGATGTGCTGAACGCGATCGTTCAGGCCTGCGCGGTCGGTACCGTCGCATCGCCCTTTCCGGGAGGCCTGGCTCTTGGGCCGTGGCCTCCGGGAAAGAGCGAGGACCGCCGGAGCGGTCCTCGCGATCGTCTCGGTGTCGGGAGTAGGGCCTTAGTGGGCCGGCTCGTCGACGATCCGGGGCAGCGTCTCGTACTGGTGGAAGGGCGGCGGCGAGGACAGCGTCCATTCCAGCGTCGTCGCACCCTCGCCCCACGGGTTGGCGGCAGCGCGCTTGCTGGAGCGGAAGGCCAGGATCACGCCGATGAAGAACACCACCATGCCGAGCGCGAAGATATGCCCGCCCCAGGTCGCGACCTTGTGCCAGGGGGCGAAGGCCTCCGGGTAGTCGGCGTAGCGGCGCGGCATGCCGGCGAGGCCGAGGAAGTGCATCGGGAAGAACAGGATGTTCGCGCCGATGAAGGCCAGCCAGAAGTGCAGCTTGCCGGCCCACTCGGGGATGACGTGGCCGGTCATCTTCGGGAACCAGTAGTAGACACCGGCGAAGATGATGAACACGGCGCCCAGCGAGAGCACGTAGTGGAAGTGCGCGACCACGTAGTAGGTGTCGTGCAGGTACTTATCGACCGCCGAGTTCGCGAGCACGACGCCGGTGACGCCGCCGACCGTGAACAGGAAGATGAAGCCCACCGCCCAGTGCATCGCCGCGGTGAAGCGGATCGAACCGCCCCACATCGTCGCGATCCAGGAGAAGATCTTCACGCCGGTCGGCACCGCGATCACCATGGTGGCGAACACGAAGTAGGATTGAGTCTGGAGCGACAGGCCGACGGTGTACATGTGGTGCGCCCACACGACGAAGCCGACGACGCCGATGGCGACCATGGCGTAGGCCATGGCGAGGTAGCCGAACACGGGCTTCTTCGAGAACGTCGCGATGATGTGCGAGACGATGCCGAAGGCCGGCAGGATCATCACGTACACCTCGGGGTGACCGAAGAACCAGAACAGGTGCTGGTAGAGCACCGGGTCGCCGCCGCCCTCGGGGGCGAAGAAGGTCGTGCCGAAGTTGCGGTCCGTCAGCAGCATGGTGATCGCGCCGGCGAGAACCGGGAGCGAGAGCAACAGCAGGAACGCGGTGACGAGCTCGGCCCAGGCGAACAGCGGCATCTTGTGCAGCGTCATGCCCGGAGCGCGCATGTTGAGGATCGTCGTGATGAAGTTGATCGCGCCGAGGATCGAGCCGGCACCGGCGAGGTGCAGCGAGAAGATCGCGAAGTCGACGGCGGGGCCGGGATGGCCCGAGGCCGACAGCGGCGGATAGACGGTCCAGCCCGTACCAGCACCGCTCGCACCCGGCGCGCCCTCGACGAAGAGGGAGCAGATCAGGCTGCAGAAGCCGGCGACGGTGAGCCAGAACGAGATGTTGTTCATGCGCGGGAACGCCATGTCCGGCGCGCCGATCATGAGGGGCACGAACCAGTTGCCGAAGCCGCCGATCAGCGCCGGCATCACCATGAAGAACACCATGATGAGGCCGTGACCCGTGACGAAGACGTTATAGGTCTGCGGGTTGGTGAAGTACTGGAGGCCCGGCTCTTCCATCTCCATCCGGATACCGAAGGAGAGGAATGCGCCGATGCAGCCCGCGAAGAACGCGAACAGCAGGTAGAGGGTGCCGATGTCCTTGTGGTTCGTCGAGAGGAACCAACGGGCGAAGAAGGACGGCTTGTGATCGTCGTGGGCATCATGCCCGGCATGTGCTGCGGCGGTTGCCATCGATGCTGACCTTAACTCGGGTATCGTGTGATCAGGCGAAAGGAGCGGGACAGGGCGAGGCCCGTCCCGCGAGCGGCCTCACTTGGCCGCGGCGAGCTTCGAGCCGTCGTCGATCGCGGCGAACTTGGTCTTGGCTTCCTTCAGCCACTCGGCATAGGCCTGATCGCTGACCACCTTCACGACGATCGGCATGTAGGCATGACGCATGCCGCAGAGCTCCGAGCACTGGCCGTGATAGACGCCCTCGCGGTCGGCCTTGAACCACAGTTCGTTCAGGCGGCCGGGGATGGCGTCGACCTTGCCGCCGAAGGACGGCATCGCCCAGGAGTGGATCACGTCGGTCGAGGTCACCTGGACCTTCACGACCTTGTTCACCGGGACGACCATCTCGTTGTCGGTCTGGAGCAGCTTCGGCTCCTTCTCTTCATCGATGTTGGCGTCGAAGGTGAAGCCGCCGTCTTCGCCGGCCTTCGGATAGTCGTAGGACCAGTACCAGGCGTGGCCGGTGGCCTTCACGGTCACGTCGGCGGTGGGGATGATCAGCTGCGTGCGCAGGGTGCGGAACGAGGGAATCGCAACGCCGACGAGGATCAGGACCGGGATGATGGTCCAGGCGATCTCGATCGCGGTGTTGTGCGTCGTGCGCGACGGCGTCGGGTTGGCCTTCTCGTTGAAGCGGTAGACGCAGTAGAGAAGCAGCCCGAGCACGAAGAGCGAGATGGCGAAGGCGAGCCAGTGCAGCACGTGCTCGAAGTTCATGAGATCGAGAGCCTCGGCCGTCACCGGCGTCTGCCGGCCCATCTGCCACGGCACGGGAACGCCGGGCTCCGCCGCGAAGGCGGCGGTGGACGTGACGAGGAGGGCGCCGATCGCGGCAAGCCCCCATTGAGACCGATGTTTCGCCTGCACCGTCCGCATGTGCCTCTCGTGGCTCCCCGTTATTGTCTTGATTTCGTTACCGCACGTTCGCAGATAGCGTCGGTGCGGTGCCGAGGTCCGGTCGAGGCGCAACAGCCGTGTTCGGCTCTCATCGCGAGACTGATGGACGGCGACATAGAACCATACTGATCACAATCACGCAACCGCCAAGAGCGTCGCACGGCTCCGTTTGACGCATGTCTGGCGGCGGATGAAGCGGGCCCTTTTGGACGTCGGCGGCCATTTTTGCTGCGGCTCACCACCTGAGAGTGCGAAGGTTTCGCGATGCAATCGAGCGAGACGGAGACCCTGCAGTCCGAGCCTCCGACGAGCCTACGCGTCCCGACCCTCGTCATTGCCTATGACGATGCCGTCCCGCGCGCCGACAACCGGTCGTTGGCCGTCGAGACGCCGGTAAACGTCGTCTACGGCAGCGTGCCCTACGCGGTGATGATGACGACGCCCGCCGACCTCGCGGATTTCGCCTACGGCTTCAGCCTGACGGAGGGCATCGTCGAGAGCGCCGCGGAAATCCGTTCGGCGACGGTCGAGTCCGGCGAAGACGGCCTGCGCCTGCTGGTCGATCTCGCGCCGGGGCGGCTGCGCGAGCACCTCGCCCGTAAGCGCGCCATCAGCGGCCGGACCGGCTGCGGCGTCTGCGGCATCGAGGATCTCGCCGCGCTCCCGTTGGCCGCGCCGCGCAGCGGCAAGGGGCCGGACGTCGCGGTTGCGGCGATCAAAACGGCGCTCGACGGTCTCCACGCCGAACAAACCCTCGGTCGGGAGACGCGCGCCGTGCACGCCGCGGCCTGGGCCCGTCTCGACGGCTCGCTCGTCGCGGTCCGCGAAGACGTCGGCCGGCACAATGCGTTGGACAAGCTGATCGGCGCCCTGATGCGGGCGGGCGAGGACGCCGACCAGGGCTTCCTCGTCATCACCAGCCGGTGCTCGTTCGAGATGGTGGAGAAGGCGGCCACCTACGGCGCCTCCGTGATCGTAGCGATCTCCGCGCCGACCTCGCTGGCGATCGAGCGCGCCCGGCTTCACGATATGACGCTCTGCGCCATCGCCCGCTCCGACACGCTCACGGTGTTCGCGGGACGGGAGCGTCTTGTGCTCGGCACCTGACAAGGCAGCCGGCGCGGCGTCTTCTCCCAAAAACCCGGAAGACTCAGTTCGCGACGGCGGGTGCGGCCTCGCCGCCGCCGGGCACGACGATCGTACCGCCGATGACGCGGACGTTGCGCTTCGGCTCGGATGCCGGCGGGTCCTGCCAGCCCTGATTCGCACCGTCCTTTGCGGCGGACGCCTTGTCCGCGCGCTTCTCCTCGGCCGGCTTGTCGCTTGCGGCCTTCTCGGCAGCGGCAGGCCGGTTCGCGGCCGGCGTCATCGCAGCAGGCTCCGCCTTCGTCACCTCGGGTGCGACCACCTTCGCGGCGTCAGGCGCCTTGGCCGTCTCCGGCGCCTTGGCGGCGGCCGGCTCGGAAGGCGTCGTCTGCGGAAGCGGCGCTTCGGGCGAGACGCTCGGCGCGACGGGCTTGACCGGCGGCGTCAGCTTGGCGGTTTTGCGCTGGGGCGCGGGAGCCCGGGCCCTGTCGCCCTTGGCCGTCTCGCCCCGCAGGCCCGCCCTGCCATCCGGGTTCACGCCGAACGTGCCGCCCTCAGTGGCGCCCGGTCGCGACGGGAGGCCCGGAGCGCGCTCGATCTCGGCATGGAGCGAGGGCCGCGGCAGCGGGATGTCACCCGGTGGCAGCAGGCCTTCCGGAGCTCGGCTGCCACGGCGCGGCGCCACATCCTCCTCGGTCCAGCCATAACCGGGAGCGGACCGGGCGACGCGAGCGGAGGGATAGTAGGGCGTATCGAGACGCTCGCGGCCGACGATGCCGCCCTCGCGGGCATCGACGAACAGCCGGACGCGGCTGCCCGCCGGGTTGGTCGCCTCGACGACATAGGCGCGTCCGTCGAAGCGCGGCCGAGCGATCTCGGTGAAGCCGCGATCCTGCAGCCGATAGACGACGGCGCGCGGGGGGATCGGCGGCGGATCGTCCTCGAAGGCCGGCCCAGGATAGGTGCGCATGTAGCCGTAGGCGAACTGCGCGGAAGCGTCGCTCGCGGCGACGAGCGAGAGAACCGCCGATCCGAGCAGCGCGCAGCGGACGCGTCGAGAATTGGAATGGGACGGGTGTGTTCGGCGCATGGATGCCATGTGGCTTCTCTCTGGCCCCCAGATTTTTGGCCCCCGGAGCGATCCCGTCCGGCCTCGACCGGAGGCGGGCCCTGCGGCCGCGAGCGCCTCCGGTCCGTTCAGCGGAGTCGTTGCCCCGCATTGCCCCTGTGATCGGCTGCCCTGCTTCAACCAGCCGATCGGGGCGGAAATGCGGGACGATTGCGGCGGCATCAGGCAAGGTCGCGCGGCGGTCGCGTCATGCGGACGCGGGCCGGGGCCGAGAGCGCGATTCACCCTTGTGCTAAAGCGTGATTGCCGGCGCGGCGGGGCTCTTGCTGGACTCGATAAAATCTGGCAACGTCGATTTTTAGGACAGGAACACTGTCCTTTTCTCGGGATGCCGAAGACGGGCAGGAGCGGTTGGCGTGACCGACGCGATGTCGAAACGAACCGATATGCCGATTGCCGACGCGGCGATCAGGGCGAACGCCGGCTGACGACGCCGACGTGACGCCCGCGGGTTGCGGGCGCTTCCCTCCAAGAGTGCCGAGCCGACCCGATCGCGACGACCGTACGATTCCCGGCCGCCATATGGCGTTCGGGCACGAAACATGCTCGCATCCCCGGCCGGATCCGGCGGGACGATCGGAGAACGGGATTGGACATGAGCGGAATCGCATCCGGAGGATCGATGCCCCACGCCGCTGACGAGAGCGATCGGCCCGTGCCGTCGCGCCACGCCGGCCCCGCGCCTCTGGTGGTGCGCGATCCCGCCATGCCGAAGTCCCAGGGCATGTACGATCCCTCGCAGGAGCACGACGCCTGCGGCGTCGGCTTCGTCGCGGACATGCACGACCGGCGCACGCACGCCATCGTGCAGCAGGGCCTGAAGATCCTGGAGAATCTCGACCATCGCGGCGCTGTCGGCGCCGATCCGAAGATGGGCGACGGCTGCGGCATCCTCACCCAGATCCCGCACGGCTTCTTCGCGGAGGAATGCTCGCGTCTCGGCTTCGAGCTTCCCGAGGCCGGCCGCTACGCCATCGGCCAGTTCTTCATGCCGAAGAACGACCAGGCCCGCGCGGTCATCGAGGACATCGTCCAGAAGGTGCTGGCCGAGGAAGGCCTGCCGCTGGTCGGCTGGCGCGACGTGCCCGTCGAGCCGGAGGATCTCGGCCAGGCGGTCAAGGAGACCGAGCCGCATCACCGCCAGCTCTTCATCGGCTGCCCGGCGGCGATCACCGATCAGGATGCCTTCGAGCGTCGCGTCTACATCGCCCGCAAGGCGATCTCGGGCCGCGTCTACGGCCTCGACGACACCCGCGTGCACGAATTCTATCCGGTTTCGGTCTCGACCCGGACCATCGTCTACAAGGGCATGGTGCTGGTGCATCAGCTCGGCGAGTACTTCCTCGACCTCAAGGACGAGCGCTTCGTATCGGCGCTGGCCCTCGTCCACCAGCGCTTCGCCACCAACACCTTCCCGACCTGGCGGCTGTCGCACCCCTACCGGCTGGTGGCGCATAACGGCGAGATCAACACGCTGCGCGGCAACGTGAACTGGATGAAGGCGCGGCAGGCCAGCGTCGATTCCGACCTCTTCGGCAACGACATCTCGAAGATCTGGCCGATCTCCTACGAGGGACAGTCCGACACGGCGTGCTTCGACAACGCCCTCGAGTTCCTGGTGATGGGCGGCTACTCGCTGTCCCACGCCATGATGATGCTCATCCCCGAGGCCTGGGCGGGCAACCCGCTCATGACCGAGGAGCGGCGTGCCTTCTACGAGTATCACGCCGCCCTGATGGAGCCGTGGGACGGCCCGGCCGCCGTGGCCTTCACCGACGGCCGCCAGATCGGCGCGACGCTGGACCGCAACGGCCTGCGCCCGGCCCGCTACATCGTCACCGACGACGGCCTCGTCGTGCTCGCCTCCGAGATGGGCGTGCTGCCGATCCCCGACGAGAAGATTGTCCAGTCCTGGCGCCTACAGCCGGGCCGGATGCTGCTGATCGATCTGGAGAAGGGCCGCATCGTCTCGGACGAGGAACTCAAGGAAGAGCTCGCCGCGGCGCATCCCTACGCCGAATGGGTCAAGAACACCCAGATCGTGCTGGAGGACCTGCACCCGATCCAGCCGCGCGCCTCGCGCTCGGACGTGACCCTGCTCGATCGTCAGCAGGCCTTCGGCTACACCCAGGAAGACCTCAAGCTGCTGATGGCGCCCATGGCCGTGACCGGCCAGGAAGCCGTCGGCTCGATGGGCTCCGACACGCCGCTGGCACCGCTCTCGGACAAGCCGAAGCCGCTGTTCAGCTACTTCAAGCAGAACTTCGCGCAGGTCACGAACCCGCCGATCGACCCGATCCGCGAGGAGGCCGTGATGAGCCTCGTCTCGTTCATCGGCCCGCGCCCCAACCTGCTCGACATGGAAGGCGCCTCCCGCCGCAAGCGGCTGGAGGTGCGCCAGCCGATTCTCACAAACGGCGATTTGGAAAAAATCCGGTCGATCTCGCATTTCGAGGACCGCTTCGACACCAAGACCCTCGACATCACCTTCCCCGCCGAGACCGGCGCGTCGGCGATGGAGGGTGCTCTCGACCGACTCTGCGACCGGGCCGAGGTCGCGGTGCGCGGCGGCTACAACATCATCATCCTGTCCGACCGCGCGGTCGGGCCGGACCGCATCCCGATTCCGGCGCTGCTCGCGACCGCGGCGGTGCACAACTACCTGATCCGCAAGGGGCTTCGTACCTCGGTCGGGCTCGTCATCGAGTCGGGCGAGCCGCGCGAGATCCACCATTTCGCGTGTCTGGCCGGCTACGGCGCCGAGGCGATCAACCCGTATCTCGCCTTCGAGACGCTGATCGCGATGAAGGACGAGTTCCCGCCGGATCTCACCGACGACGAGATCGTCTACCGCTACATCAAGTCGATCGATAAGGGCCTGCTCAAGGTCATGTCCAAGATGGGCATCTCGACCTACCAATCCTATTGCGGCGCGCAGATCTTCGACGCCATCGGCCTGAACTCGGCCTTCGTCGCCCGCGACTTCTTCGGGACCGCGACGACGGTCGAGGGCATCGGCATGGCCGAGGTCGCCCAGGAGACGACGATCCGCCACCGCGACGCCTTCGGCGACGCGCCGATCTACCGGCATGCCCTCGATGTCGGCGGCGAGTACGCCTATCGCCTGCGCGGCGAGACCCACACCTGGACGCCCGACACCGTCGCCACCCTGCAGCACGCCGTGCGGATGGGCGCGGACGACCGCTATCGCGAATACGCCCGGCTCGTGAACGAGCAGGAGAACCACCTCAAGACCCTGCGTGGGCTGTTCCGGATCAGCACCGCCGAGGACATCGGTCGCACGCCGGTGCCGCTCGACGAGGTCGAGCCGGCCTCCGAGATCGTGAAGCGCTTCGCCACGGGCGCGATGTCCTACGGGTCGATCTCGAAGGAAGCGCACGAGACGCTCGCCATCGCGATGAACTCGTTCGGCGGCCGCTCGAATTCGGGCGAAGGCGGCGAGGAGCCGCGCCGCTTCATCACCGGGCCGGACGGGCGCTCGCGCCGCTCGGCGATCAAGCAGGTCGCCTCGGGCCGCTTCGGCGTCACCACCGAGTACCTCGTCAACGCCGACATGATGCAGATCAAGGTCGCGCAGGGAGCGAAGCCCGGCGAGGGCGGCCAGTTGCCCGGCCACAAGGTCGACGCCAAGATCGCCAAGGTTCGCTACGCCACCCCCGGCGTCGGCCTGATCTCGCCGCCGCCGCACCACGACATCTACTCGATCGAGGATCTGGCCCAGCTGATCTTCGACCTGAAGAACGTGAATCCTGCGGCAGACGTTTCCGTGAAGCTGGTGTCCGAAGTCGGCGTCGGCACGGTGGCGGCCGGCGTCGCCAAGGCCCGCGCCGACCACATCACGATCTCCGGCTTCGACGGCGGCACGGGTGCGGCCCCGCTGACCTCGCTCAAGCATGCTGGCGGTCCCTGGGAGACCGGTCTCGCCGAGACGCAGCAGACGCTCGTCCTGAACAACCTGCGCGGCCGCGTGGCGCTCCAGGCCGATGGCGGCATCCGCACCGGCAAGGACGTGCTGATCGCCGTGCTGCTCGGCGCCGACCAGATCGGCTTCTCGACCGCGCCGTTGATCGCGGCCGGTTGTATCATGATGCGCAAGTGCCACCTCAACACCTGCCCAGTCGGCGTCGCCACGCAGGACCCTGTGCTGCGCAAGCGCTTCAAGGGCACGCCCGAGCACGTGGTGAACTACTTCTTCTTCGTCGCCGAAGAGGTGCGCGAGCTCATGGCCGCGATGGGCTTCACCAAGGTCGAGGACCTGATCGGCCGCTCCGATCTCCTCAACAAGCGTGACGCCATCGAGCACTGGAAGGCCCGCGGCCTCGACTTCTCCAAACTGTTCCACCGTCCCGATGTCGGGCCGGACGTGGCGATCCGCTGGACCAGCCGGCAGAACCACCCGATCGACAAGGTCCTCGACCGTCGCCTGATCGAAGGCGCCAAGAACGCCATTGAGACCGGCGAACCGGTGGTGCTGACCGACGTGATCCGGAACTCCGACCGTGCCGCCGGGGCGATGCTCTCCGGCATGGTCGCCAAGGCACACGGCCACGAGGGCCTGCCCGACGACACCATCACGGTGAAGCTCGCCGGCACAGCCGGCCAGAGCTTCGGGGCCTGGGTCGCGGCCGGCGTGACCATCGAGCTGACCGGCCACGGCAACGACTATGTCGGCAAGGGCCTATCGGGCGGCAAGCTGATCATCCGCCCGAGCGAGGCCCTGAAGTCCGACCCGTCGCGCACGATCATGGCCGGCAACACCGTGCTCTACGGCGCCATCGCCGGCGAGTGCTACATCCGCGGCTCGGCCGGCGAGCGCTTCGCCGTGCGCAATTCCGGCGCGATCACGGTGGTCGAGGGCATGGGCGACCATGGCTGCGAGTACATGACCGGCGGCGTCGTAGTCTCGATCGGCGAGACCGGGCGCAACTTCGCGGCCGGCATGTCGGGCGGCATCGCCTACGTGCTCGACGAGGACGGCTCGTTCACCGCGCGCTGCAACCTCTCGATGGTCGATCTCGAACCGGTGGAGGAGGAGGACGACGTCATGCGTCGTTACCACCAGGACGGCGACCTCGAGACCAAGGGCCGCGTCGATCTCCTCGCCGACATGTCGGGCCACGACGAGGAGCGGCTGAGCCAGCTCCTGACCAACCATCTCAAGTACACCGGCTCGCCCAAAGCCAAGCTGATCCTCGACGACTGGGCGACCTACCGCACCAAGTTCGTCAAGGTGATGCCGGTCGAGTACCGTCGGGCGCTGCGCGAGATGGAAGCGGCCCGGATGCCGATGGCGGCGGAGTGATGTGACCGAGACGACCGGACAAGGCCGGTCGTCATTGCAGCAAAAGACGGACGTGTCAGGCCGCGCGCGCAGCGCGGATGCCGGCCGCTAAGGGTTGATCGATGGGCAAGGTCACGGGTTTCCTCGAATACGACCGGCAGGAGCAGAAGTATCAGCTCGCCGCCGACCGTGTTCGCCACTTCCGCGAGTTCACGCTGCCGCTCGACGAGCACGATCTCGCCAAGCAGGCGGCGCGCTGCATGGATTGCGGCATTCCGTTCTGCCACGGCCCCACCGGCTGTCCGGTCCACAACCAGATCCCGGACTGGAACGACCTCGTCTTCCAGTCCGACTGGGAGGAGGCCGCGCGCAACCTGCACTCCACCAACAACTTCCCGGAATTCACCGGTCGCGTCTGCCCCGCACCCTGCGAAGAGGCCTGCACGCTGAACCTCGAAAACCAGCCGGTGGCGATCAAGACCATCGAGCAGGCGATCGCGGACCGGGCCTGGAACAACGGCTGGGTGAAGCCCGAGCCATCCGCCATCCGCACCGGCAAGCGCGTCGCCGTGATCGGCTCCGGTCCCGCCGGCATGGCGGCCGCCCAGCAGCTCGCCCGGGTCGGCCACGACACCCATCTATTCGAGCGCGAGCCGAAGGCCGGCGGCCTGCTCCGTTACGGCATCCCCGACTTCAAGATGGAGAAGCGCCACATCGACCGGCGCGTGAAGCAGATGGAGGCCGAGGGGGTCGTCTTCCACTACAAGGTCAATGTCGGCGTCGATAAATCGGTCGAGGAGCTGACGGCCGAGTTCGACGCCGTGCTGTTCTGCGGTGGGGCCGAGGAGCCGCGCAACCCGCAGCTTCCCGGCCAGGAGCTCGAAGGCGTGCACTACGCCATGCCCTACCTCGTCCAATCGAACCGGCGCGTGGGCGCCGAGCCGATGCCCGGCAACGGCGAATTGCCGATCCTGGCCGCCAGCAAGAACGTCGTCGTGATCGGCGGCGGCGACACCGCATCCGATTGCGTGGGCACGGCTTTCCGCCAGGGCGCACTTTCGGTGACGCAGCTCGACATCCGCCCGCGTCCGCCCGAGCGCGAGGACAAGCTGACCGTCTGGCCATATTGGCCGACGAAGATGCGGACCTCGTCCTCGCAAGCCGAGGGCGCCGAGCGCGAGTTCCAGGCTGCTACCCTGCGGCTCGAAGGCAACCGCAAGGGTCGCCTCACCGGCGTCGTCTGCGCTCGGGTCGACGACAAGCGTCAGCCAATCCCTGGCAGCGAGTTCGTACTGCCGGCCGACCTCGTGTTCATGGCAATCGGTTTCGCGAGCCCGCTGCACAAGGGCATGGTCGCGGATTCCGGCGTCACCCTCGACAAGCGCGGCAACGTGCTGGCGAACGAGGAGGACTACCGGACCTCACAGCCCAAGATCTACTCGGCCGGCGACATGCGGCGCGGACAGTCCCTGGTGGTCTGGGCGATCCGCGAAGGGCGTCAGGCGGCGCGCTCGATCGACGAGGCGCTGATGGGCGAGAGCGTCCTGCCGCGCTGAAGTCTCAAGCCGGTCCGGCGCTTCGCAGGACCGGCTGTCTCATTGATCCCTCGAAGAAACCTCAAAAAATCAGCCCGGCGGCCATTTGAAGTCGTCGGCGCGGCCGGGTTGCGGCAGCGGGGCGGCGCCGCGCTGCATCGTCCGCTCGACCGTGCCTAGGGCGTCGCCTTCGCGGGGCCGGCTGCTGATCAGCGTCCCACCCGGCGAGACCTCGGCGCGGCCGAGCGGCACGACCGGGCCCGAGGCGGGCTTGACCGGCAGGCTCGGGATGCCGGGCGGCTCGGGCAGGCTCGGCAGCATCGCGGTGATCTTGCGGTCGATTGTCGAGCTGTCGTCGAGACTTGGCCCGGATTCGAGGGGAGCCCCGGAGGGGACCGCAGCGACGGCGGGCGGCTCGACGGGCAGCGTGCCGTTGGCGCCCATCATGCGCTTCAGCTCGAGATCGGCGAAGTGGGCGACCTTGCGGGCGCCGGGATTGGTGAAGTGGATGCCGTCGGCGGTGCGCAGGGTGGCGCGCTGGCCGTCGAGGTCGGGGCCGGTCGCGGTGTAGCGGTTGCGGTCGTCGACGAAGCCCGGCCAGATGTCGACATAGGTCTGCCCGGCCCTCTGGATGCGCTCGCGCGCGATGTCGTTGATGGTCGCCAAGTCCTTGGTGAGCAGCTCGAACCGTACGGGCGGCACGCTCACCCAGATCAGTGGGACCTTATGGTCGGTAAAGACCTTGGCGACGGCATCGACCCGGGCGGCATAGATTTCGCGCCACTTGTCGCTCAGCGGCTCGAAGCTTTCTCCGCCCTCGCGGATAGCCTGCCGGTCATTTACGCCGACCATGAAGAGGCCGTAGGCGGTCTTCGGGTTGGCGTTGAGATAGTCGTCGGCCGCCTTGGCCCAATCGACGACGTCCTTGCGCACGATGCCGCTGTCGCCGCGCGAGCGGTCGATCACCGCGACGTCGGCGTTGTCGCGAAAAACGTCGTCCAAGCCCTTGGAAAGATAGGAGGCGAGAGAGTCGCCGAAGACCGCGACCTGGACGGTGGGGGCGGTTTTCGCGGGAGCCGGCGGGAGTGGCTTGGCGACGCTGGGCGCGGGGCTGGGCGTGCGCTTGCGGGCGACGGGAGCCTCCTGTCCGCTCGACCCGACGGAGGGCGGACGCGGACGCGCAGGCCGACTGTAAGTCCTTGGCGCGACTTCACGATTCGGCTGGACCTGCTGCTGCGGGCGGTCCTCCCAGGGCCAGTAGAACTGGCGCGGAGCCTCCTGCGGGGGAGCGTAGCGGCGGTCTTCGCGGACGGCGCGGCGGCGCGGCGCGTAATACGGGTCGCGCGGCGCGTCGTAGCTGTCGCCCCACTGCGCCCGGACCCCTTGCACGGGCGTCAGAAATGCCGCGGCTGCGAGGAGCGCGACGGTCGCGAGATGCCTCGGTGAGAAGGCCATACGGCTGCCCGTTCTGCTGCGCCGAAGGAAGGCCGGCGCATGCTGCCTGAGATCGTCACGGTGATCGCCAGGATGATAACCCAGATGCGCACCGTGTCGAACACGGGGGCCGAAACGGCGGCTCAGCGCCGTCCAGCCACGTGCGCCAGCAGCGCCGGCCCCGCGTAACCGTCGGCCGGCAGCCCGGCCCGGATCTGGTACTGCCGCACGGCCTCGCGCAGTTTCGGGCCGGCCCGGCCGTCGAACTCGCCGCTGTAGAATCCGCCGGCCGCAAGCCCCTCCTGCAGCGACTTCAACCCCGCGTTGTCGAGCCGGGCCGCGCCGCTCGGCCAAGGGGCGGCGAGCGCCGGTGCGCCGGAGAGCCGGTCGGCGAGGTGGCCGACGGCAAGGGCGTAGGAATCGCTGGTGTTGTAGACTCGGATCACCTCGAAATTGTCGGTGATCAGAAACACCGGCCCGCCGAGGCCGCCGGGCAGGAACAGCGAACCGGTGCCGTTCGCCGGCCACGCCTTGCCGTCGGTCCGCTTGACGCCGCGCCGGCCAAAATCCGAAAAGTCGCCCTTGTAGCGGCTCAGGTCGAAATCCGGCGGCAGCCGCACCTCGTAGCCCCAGGAATAGGCCGGGTTCCAGCCGATCTCTTTCAGATAATGCCCGATCGAGGCCAGCGAATCGGCCTGCGAGCCCCAGATGTCGCGATGCCCGTCGCCGTCGAAATCGACCGCGTATGTCAGGAACACCGAGGGCAGGAACTGCACCTGCCCCATGGCCCCGGCCCAGGAGCCCTTCATCCTGTCGGGCGTGATGTCCCCCCGCTCCAGGATCTCCAGGGCCGCCAGGATTTCGGCCCGGAAGATATCGCCGCGGTGCCGTGCATAGGCGAGGCTCGCCAGCGCCCGCACCACCGGCAAAGTGCCGGGGCTCGTGCCGAAATCCGATTCGATGCCCCAGAACGCGAGCATGACCCAGCGCGGCACGCCGTAGTTCTTTTCGATTTTCGCGAGCGTCTCCGCGAGCCGTGCGGCATGCGCCCGCCCGCGGTCGAGCCGCCCGGGCGAGATTGCGCCGACGAGATACTCCCAGACCGGCCGGCTGAACTCGCTCTGCTTCTTCGTGCGCCCGATGACGTCGGGGTCTGGGGCAGTGACGTCGCGGAACGCGGCGTCAAAGGTCGTTTGCGAGATGCCGCGGGCCTGGGCGTCGGGGCGGAGAGCGTCGAGGAAGGCGCGGAAGTCGGGGTCGGCGGCTGCGAGCGCGCGGCGGTTTCCGACGGACGCGGCAAGCCCGACGACCGACACGAGAATCGCACGGCGGTGCCAGCGCGACTCCCCTCCCCCCTCTGCGGGGGAGGGTGGCCCGCGAAGCGGGTCGGGAGAGGGGAGCAACATATCTGGAAGCGTCGCTCCCCTCTCCCGACCCTCGCTCACCCCATGTCGGGCCTGCCCGACATGGGCATCAAGAGGACAGATCTCGGGCAAGCCCGAGGTCTTTCGGGGGAGAGGGTTTCGCGCAGCGTCGGCACCCTTCGTCATCACACCCGGTTCCGCTTCACCAAGGCATCTTCCCAATCCAGCGCCTGCCGCACGATGCCGTCGAGGTCGTCGTGCTTCGGCACCCAGCCAAGTTCGTTGCGGATCCGGTCCGCTCCCGCCACGATCTGCGCCGGATCGCCGGCCCGGCGCGGTGAAAGCCTGACCTCGAAATCCTTGCCCGAGACGCGCTTCACCACCTCGATCACCTCCAGCACCGAATAGCCGCGCCCGTAGCCGCAATTCAGCGTCAGGCTGTCGCCGCCGCCGCGCAGGTGGTTCAGCGCGACGAGATGCGCCTCGGCGAGGTCCGAGACCTGGATGTAGTCGCGGAGGCACGAACCGTCCGGCGTCGGGTAGTCCGTGCCGTAGACGTCGAGATGCGTGCGCTGCCCGAGTGCCGCCTGCGTCGCGACCTTGATCAGGTGCGTGGCGTTCGGTGTCGACTGGCCGGAGCGCCCGCGCGGGTCGGCCCCGGCGACGTTGAAGTAGCGCAGGATGACGTAGCTGAAGCCGTGCGCCTTGGCCGCGTCGGCGATCATCCACTCGCTCATCAGCTTCGAGCGGCCGTAGGGGTTGATCGGGTTGGTGGCCAGATTCTCCGGCACCGGCACGGTCTCGGGCTCGCCGTAGACCGCCGCGGTCGATGAGAAGATGACGTGCTTGACGCCCTCCTGCACCGCCGTCTCGATCAGCGCCCGCGTCTTGACGGTGTTGGCAAGGTAGTAGTGCAGCGGGTCGGTCACCGAGTCCGGCACCACGATCCGCGCCGCGAAATGCGCCAGCGCCTCGATCTCATGCTCGCGGATGGTTTTGGCGACGAGCTCTTGGTCGGCCACGTCGCCCACCACCAGTGTCACCTCGGGCGGCAGCGCCCAATCGAAGCCGGTGGAGAGATCGTCGATCACCACGACATCGTCGTGCCCGGCATCGATCAGCGCGAGCACCATGTGGCTGCCGATATAGCCGGCGCCTCCCGTGACCAGTACCGCCATCGTGTTTCAGGTCCCCACAGTTGCAGGTTGACGCTACACAATGGTGGGGCGCGGATGAAGCACCATCGACTGCTTACGGTCGGCAGAGCAAACCGTCGTCGGCATCGCTCAGCCAAGCCAAGGCACGGTGCGCTTGACCGAAAGGGACGCCTTCCGGATGTCTCCCGAGTATCGGCTGACGGGTCACGACGGCGCCGTACGCATCTCGCGGGAATTCCCTCTCAGGCACGTTTTGCCCACAGTGAAGCCAGCCAACGCCGTGCTATGTAATCTCAGCCACAACGCGTCCCGACGCACGCCACAAACGGGTCCCGCTCCATGAAGAAAATCCGCAAAGCCGTCCTTCCCGTCGCCGGTCTCGGCACGCGCTTCCTGCCGGCCACCAAGGCCATGCCGAAGGAGATGCTCACCGTGGTCGACCGGCCGGTGGTGCAGCATGTCGTCGACGAGGCGCGGGCTGCCGGCATCGAGCATTTCATCTTCGTCACCGGGCGCGGCAAGGCGGTGATCGAGGACCATTTCGACATCGCGTTCGAGCTGGACCACACCCTGCAGGAGCGCGGCAAGACGGCGGCCTACGAGGAGCTGAAGAAGGACCTGCCCAAGGCCGGCCAGACCAGCTTCACCCGCCAGCAGGCCCCCCTCGGCCTCGGCCACGCCGTCTGGTGCGCCCGCGAGATCGTCGGCGACGAGCCCTTCGCGGTGCTGCTGCCCGACATGCTCAGCCCCGGCTGCATGGGCCAGATGCTGGCGGCCTACGAGGAGCACGGCGGCAACGTCATCGCGGTGGAGGAGGTGAAGCCGGAGGAGACGCACCAATACGGCATCGTCTCCGTCGGCGAGACGTTCGGCCAGACCTTCGAGATCACCGGCATGGTCGAGAAGCCGAAGCAGGGCACCGCGCCCTCGAATTTCATCATCTCCGGCCGCTACATCCTGCAGCCCGAGGTCTTTTCGATCCTGGAGCACGGCAAGAAGGGCGCCGGTGGCGAGATCCAGCTCACCGACGCGATGCTCGAGCTGATGGACGCGCAGAAGTTTTTCGGCATGCGCTACGACGGCAAGACCTACGACACCGGCTCGAAGCTCGGCTTCCTCACCGCGAACATCGCCTACGGGTTGCAGCGGCCGGATCTGAAGGATGCGCTGACGGCGGAGATCCGGGCGCTGCTCGGCGAGGGCTGAAGGTACACGCGCGGCCTGAGCGCACCCCCTCGCCCCGCTTGCAGGGAGAGGGCCGCGACGACCTCGTCGTCGGCGGGGCAAGGCGGCAGCCGAAGGTGAGGGGTCGCCGCCGGAGGAGTCTCGTTCGGAGCCGCCCCCTCACCCCCGCTTCGGCTTCGCCTCCGCTTGCCGTGGACCCGACGAGGGGCCACGGCCCTCTCCCCGCGTGCGGGGAGAGGGTGGGCGTCGCGGTTCCTAGAACAGCCCGTCGATCTGGCCCTTCTCGTCGAGCCGGATCGTGTCCGCGGCCGGGACCTTGGGCAGGCCCGGCATGGTCATGATCTCTCCGCAGATCACCACCACGAAGCCGGCGCCGGCCGAAAGGCGGACGTCGCGCACCGCGATGACGTGGTCGGAGGGAGCGCCGATCAGGGTCGGGTCGGTGGAGAACGAGTACTGCGTCTTGGCCATGCAGACCGGCAGGTTGCCGTAGCCGTCCTTCTCGAAGCCGGCGAGCTTGGTCGCCGCCTTCGCATCGATCGAGATGCCGGACGCGCCGTAGAGCTTGGTCGCGATCGCCTTGACCTTGTCGGACAGCTTGCCCTCGAGCTCGTAGGCGAAGGTCAGCGGCTTCGCCTCGCCCTCGGCGAGCTTGACGACGGCGTTGGCGAGCTCTTCCGCGCCGGCGCCACCGTCAGCCCAGTGCTTGCAGGTGATGGCTTCCACGTCGAGCTTGTCGCGGCACAGCTCCTTCAGCTTGGCGTGCTCGGCATCGGTGTCCTGGAAGAAATGGTTCACGCCCACCACCACGGGCAGGCCGAAGCTGCGCATGTTGGTCACGTGCCGGGCGAGGTTGGCGAAGCCTTTCTCCAGGGCCTCGATGTTCTCCCCGGCGAGTTCCTTCTTGTTGACGCCGCCATGCATCTTGAGGGCGCGGATCGTCGCGACGATCACCACCGCGGACGGGACGAGGCCGGTCTGGCGGCACTTGATGTCGATGAACTTTTCCGCGCCGAGGTCGGCGCCGAAGCCGGCTTCGGTCACGACGTAGTCGCCGAGCTTCAGGCCGGTCTGCGTCGCGATCACCGAGTTGCAGCCATGGGCGATGTTGGCGAAGGGTCCGCCATGGATCAGGGCCGGGTTGCCCTCGAGCGTCTGAACGATGTTGGGCTGCAGGGCGTCCTTCAGGAGCACGGTCATCGCGCCCGTGGCCTTCACGTCCTTGAGGGTGACGGGCTTGCGGTCGCGGGTGTCGGCGATGACGATCTTGCCGAGGCGCTCCTCGAGGTCGGCGAGGTCCTTGGCGAGGCAGAACACCGCCATGACCTCGGAGGCCACGGTGATGTCGAAGCCGTCCTCGCGCGGGAAGCCGTTGGCGACGCCGCCGAGCGACTGGTTGATGGCGCGAAGCGCCCGGTCGTTCATGTCGACCACGCGGCGCCAGTGGATGCGGCGCACGTCGATGTTGAGCTCGTTCGCCCAGTAGACGTGGTTGTCGATCAGCGCGGCGGCGAGCGAGTGCGCCGAGGTGATGGCGTGGAAGTCGCCGGTGAAGTGCAGGTTGATCTGCTCCATCGGCACGACCTGCGCCTTGCCGCCGCCGGCCGCCCCGCCCTTCATGCCGAAGCAGGGGCCGAGCGAGGGCTCGCGGATACAAATCACGGCCTTCTTGCCGATGCGGTTGAGCGCGTCGCCGAGGCCCACCGTCGTGGTGGTCTTGCCCTCGCCCGCCGGGGTCGGCGAGATCGCGGTGACGAGCACGAGCTTGCCGTTCGGCTTGTCGCCGAGCGACTTGATGAAGCCGTGATCGATCTTGGCGATGTGCTTGCCGTAGTTCTGAAGCGCGTCCTCCGGAATGCCGACCTTGGCCGCGACCTCCGCGATGGGCTTCAGCGTCGCCGCGCGGGCGATCTCGATGTCTGAGGGCATATCCTCTCCTTCGTTCTTTTTTGGGTTTGGGCGTCGCTGCAATTTCTTGGGCCGGGCACGCGGGCGCACGCGGCCGGATCGTGAAATGCTCAACTGCCGAGATAAGGCGTTCTGCGCGTTGTGGTCGAGTGGGCTGAGAAAAGCGTCTCGGATTTTTTGGAGGTTTGGGCCAAATTTTGTTTGATACCAGCGGCCGTAAGCTTCGGCTCTGACAAGCCGTCGGCCGTTGGCCAGCGCGAATGCGCGTCGCCGCGCGTGCGGCGGACATCCCTGACGGCGTCAGCCGTAAGGGCCACTGGTAAGAGAGCGCCGTTCACGCCACCGCCCGGATCACCGCCCGCGTCTTCTCCACCAGTTCACCGATCTGATCCTCGCTCACGATCAGCGCCGGGCAGAGCGTCAGCGTATCGCCCGAGACCCGGACGACGAGGTCGTGCCGGTGAAACGCCTCGACCATGGCGTCGTAGCCCCGCGCGCCGGGCGCGTCGGGCCGGGGCGCGAGGTCGATGCCGGCGGCGAGGCCGAGGGTGCGGATGTCGAGCACGTTCGGCTCGCCGCGCAGGCTCATCACGGCGTCGGCGAAGACAGGCTCCAGAGTGCGGGCGCGCGCGAACAGGCCCTCGTCCCGGTAGAGATCGAGCGCGGCGAGGCCGGCGGCGCAGGCGAGGGGGTGGCCGGAATAGGTGTAGCCGTGAAACAGCTCGATCGCCCGCTCGGGTCCCGTCATCAGCGCGGCGTGGATGCCCTCCCGCACGATCACCCCGCCGAGCGGCACCGCGCCGGCGGTCACGCCCTTGGCGAAGCAGATCATGTCCGGCGTGACGCCGTAGCGCTCGGCCGCGAAGGCGAAGCCGAGACGCCCGAACCCGGTGATGACCTCGTCGAAGATCAGCAGGATGCCGTGCCGGTCGCAGATGTTTCGCAGTGTCTGTAGGTAGCCTTTTGGCGGCGGCAGCACGCCGGTGGAGCCGGCCATCGGTTCGACGATGACGGCGCAGAGCGTGGAGGCGTCGTGCAGGGCGACGATGCGCTCCAGTTCGTCGGCTAAATGGCCACCCCAATCGGGCTCGCCCTTGGAAAACGCCTGCCGTTTGCGGTCGTAGGTATGCGGCAGGTGGTCGACGCCCGAGAGGCCGTGGCCGAAGACCTTGCGGTTTCCGGCGAGGCCGCCGACCGAAATCCCGCCGAAGCCGACGCCGTGATAGCCGCGCTCGCGCCCGACGAACCGCGTGCGGCCGCCCTCCCCCGTGGCATGGCGATAGGCCAGCGCGATCTTCAGCGCGGTGTCGACGGCCTCGGAGCCCGAGTTGCAGAAGAAGACGTGGTCGAGATCCCCCGGCGCCAGCGCCGCGATCCGTGCGGCCAGCGCGAAGGCGCCCTCGTGCCCGAACTGGAACGGCGGCGCATAGTCGAGCTGCGCCGCCTGGGCCTGGATCGCCGCCACGATCGGCTCGCGGTTGTGCCCGGCATTGCAGCACCACAGCCCCGAGATGCCGTCGAGCAGGGTGCGCCCATCGGGCGTGCGGTAATGCATGCCCTCCGCGCTCGCGATCAGGCGCGGATCGCGCTTGGCGGCGCGATTGGCGGTGAAGGGCATCCACCAGGCGTCGCGGTCGTTGCGGGGAGCGTCCATGGTGCCTCAGCCCGTCATAGCGCTGGCCGTGAAACCAGCCTTGTCCAGCGCCTGCGCAATCTCGAGACTCCGCGCGCGGGTCGTCGCCGTCACCCGGCGGCGCTCCAGGTCGACGGCGACCTCGGCGTCGGGGTCGAGCCGGCAAATGGTCTTGCGGACGGACTCCGCGCAGCCGCCGCAGGTCATGCCCTCGACGTTCAGGATCAGTTCGGTGCGGTCCATGGCGCGCCTCTCGTTTAGCCCGAGACTCGGTGTCGGCAGACTCATGTCGGTGCGGTCGAGCGCAGGGCAAGCGCCGCGCAGGGACCGGGCCTGCGCCGCCACCGCAGTTGCCGCGGGGGAAGCGCCTCGCTACCTAGACGCCGACCGGTCGCCGTCTGCGCGCGACCCCGCCTCCCTCCGGAGCCCTCCGTGGAGCTTCTCAAGCTCGCCGCCCTCGACACCGAGGATCTCGCCGTCGTCTCGGCGCATCTGCAGGATGCGATCCTGCGCGCGGACGACCTCGCCTGGCTACCGGGCGAGCATCGCTTCGTGCTGGTGGCCCGCCGTTTCGACCGCTCCACCGCCCCCGGCAAAGCGCCGCGCCGCCGGCTCGTCGGCGTGCATTTCGAGCGGGTGATGAGCGTGAAGGCCAAGGGGCTCAAAAACATGGGCATCGTGCCGGGCCAGACATCCGACGAGATCCTGAGCCTGCTCGCCGTCACCTTCGAGCCCGGCGAGGCGCCGTCCGGCACCGCCACCCTCGTCTTCGCCGACGGCATCGCGGTCCGGCTCGACGTCGAGTGCATCGAGGTCCGCATGAAGGATCTCGGGCCCGTCTGGGAAGCCGAGGGCCGTCCCGACCACGACGCCGAACAGGCCGGCCAGGCCGTGCTGCAGGGCCAGACCCGAGACATCACCTCATGATCCGCCTCGACAGCCGCGACCCGTCCTTCGCCGAGGGCTTTGCCCGCCTCCTCAGCGTGAAGCGCGAGATATCCGAAGACGTCGACGAGACCGTGCGCGGCATCATCGCCGGCGTGGTCTCGGGCGGCGACGCGGCGCTCGTCGACTACACCCGCCGCTTCGACCGGCTCGGCGACGACTTCTCGGAGGCTTCGCTGCGCTTCACCGCCGAGGAGGTCGAGGCCGCGCTGGCGCAGTGCCCGGCCGAGCAGCTCACGGCGTTGCGCCTCGCCGCCGAGCGGATCGAGACCTATCACCGCCTGCAGATCCCGAAGGACCACCTCGCCACCGACGATCTCGGCGTCACCGCGGGCTGGCGCTGGACGGCGCTCGAATCCGTCGGGCTCTACGTGCCGGGCGGCACCGCGAGCTACCCCTCCTCCGTGCTGATGAACGCCGTGCCCGCCCGCGTCGCCGGCGTGCCGCGCGTCGCCATGGTCGTGCCGACGCCGGACGGACGGCTCAACCCGCTGGTGCTGGCCGCCGCCCACATCTCCGGCGTCACCGAGATCTTTCGCGTCGGCGGCGCGCAGGCGGTGGCGGCCTTGGCCTATGGCACCGCGAGCATCGCGCCCGTCGCCAAGATCGTCGGGCCGGGCAACGCCTATGTCGCGGCGGCCAAGCGCCGGGTGTTCGGCCAGGTCGGCATCGACATGATCGCCGGCCCCTCCGAGGTGCTGATCCTCGCCGACCACCACGCCAACCCCGATTGGATCGCCGCCGACCTGCTCGCCCAGGCCGAGCACGACGAGGCGGCGCAGGCCATCCTCATCACCACCTCGGATGCGCTGGCGGAGCAGGTCGAGCAGGCCGTCGAGCGCGCGCTCACCACGTTGTCCCGCGAAAAGATCGCGCGGGCGAGCTGGCGCGATTACGGCGCGATCATCCGCGTCGCGGATTTCGACGAGGCCGTGCCGCTGGTCGACCGGCTCGCCCCCGAGCATCTCGAGATCGAGACCGAGGACGCCGAAGCCCTCTCGCAGAAGATCCGGAATGCCGGCGCGATCTTCCTCGGTTCGCACACGCCCGAGGCGATCGGCGATTACGTCGGCGGCCCGAACCACGTGCTGCCCACCGCCCGCTCGGCCCGATTCTCGTCGGGTCTCTCGGTGCTCGACTTCATGAAGCGCACCTCGATCCTGCGCTGCGATCCGGCGGCGCTCCGGGCGCTGGGACCGGCGGCGATCGCGCTGGGGCGCTCGGAAGGCCTCGACGGGCACGCCCGCTCGGTCGCGATCCGGCTGAACCTCTGATAGGCGTGTCCGAACGCGGGACGTGATGGAAGGCGACGGCGGGATGGCGGCCGAAGCGGACAAGGCGACAGACAAAGAGACCTCGAGTCACCGCCTCGTCGCGGTGAGCCTCGACGAGGCCTCGATCAGTCGCGGCAATCCCGACCAGGAACACGAGCGCGCCATCGCGATCTTCGACATCCTGGAGGACAACTCCTTCACGATTCCGGGGCGCGACCAGGGCCCCTACGGCCTCGTGATCGGGCTCGTGGAGAACAAGCTGTCCTTCGCGATCTCCACCGAGGGCGGCGAGCCGGTGATGACGCACCTGCTCTCGCTCTCGCCGTTCCGGCGGGTGATCCGCGACTACGAAATGGTCTGCGAGAGCTATTACAGCGCCATCCGCACCGCCTCCCCCAGCCAGATCGAGGCGATCGACATGGGCCGGCGCGGCCTGCACAACGAGGCCTCGGAACTCCTGAAGCAGCGCCTCGACGGCAAGGTCGACCTCGACCACCAGACCGCGCGGCGGCTGTTCACCCTGGTCTTCGCCTTGCATTGGAAGGGCTGATGAGCGCGCGGCGCGCGTCCTGAGGATTCCGGCATGGCGGACGAGGCTCCCCCCGGAGGCCCGGCGAAGAAACGGCGGGTCCAGGCCGTGCTGTTCATGTGCAACTTCAACGCCGTACGCTCCCCGGCGGCGGAGGCCATCGCCCGGCACTATTTCGGAAAATCGATCTACGTGCAGTCGGCCGGCGTGCGCACGGGCGAGCCGCGCGATCCGTTCATGGTGGCGGCGCTGGACGAGATCGGCATCGACGCCTCGCGCCACAAGCCGCGCACCATCGAGGAGCTGGAGGAGTGGGAGGGCCTGAACTTCGACCTCATCGTCACCCTCTCCCCGGAAGCCCACCACAAGGCCATCGCCCTCACGCACACGCTCGCCGCCGACGTCGAATACTGGCCGACCCCCGACCCGACGCTGAACCAGGACGGCACCCGCGAACAGCGCCTCGACGGCTATCGCGACGTGCGGGACGGGCTGACCTACCGGATCAAGATGCGGTTGAAGCAGTGAGACCCGCGTGCGGCGAGGATTGCCGCCCTGAAAAATCCGCTACGCCGCGATTCGCGGCAGGCGCCGGATCGACGTGACCGCCCCAAAGCTCTTCTCGGCGATCCGCGCGACCGCCTCGCGCAGCGGCTCGACGGCGACCGTCATGTGATGGCCGTTGGCGTGGATGAGGCGGTCGGCGTCGAGCATCAAGCCGACATGGCCCTTCCAGAACACGAGGTCGCCGCGCAGCAGCCCGTCGAGGCCGGGGGGAAGCGCTTCGCCCAGAGCCGCCTCCTGCATGTCGGTGTCGCGGGGGCAAGCGATGCCGGCCATCAGCAGGGAGAGCTGCACGAGGCCCGAGCAATCGAGCCCGAGGCTGGTGCGGCCGCCCCAGAGATAGGGCGTGCCGGCGAGGCGCTCGGCTGTGCCGCAGAAGTCGGGTCTTCGGTGTCCCACATCCTCGGCATGCGCCGCAAACAGGTAGGCACCCGGGCCGATCCGCAGGAAATCGCCCTCGCATTCGTGCGCTGTCACGCTGGCGCCGAGGCTGAGGTAGCCGCCGTTCGGCCGCTTCATGTTCGGCTCGGGGTAGAGGAAGCTGCGCAAAGCCGTGACCCGGTGGGTCGGGGCCGGATCGGCCGGGCCGAGGGCGCCCTCGGGCACGTAGCCGACATAGCCATCGAGGCCGAGCTGCACGAAGGCGAAGCCGTCCACCACGTCGTAGAACGTGACCGGCTCGCCCATGATCGCCTCGGTGTCGAGCCCGGCCTCGGAGCGGGGCGTGCGGCGCAGCGGGGCCGAGGGCGCGGCCAGCCGCCGGGGCTGTCCGTCCACGAAGCGCTCCGCCTCGACGAGCCCGCGCAGGCGGCTGTCGGCGAGGTCGGGCCGGGCGGGGGTGAGGCGCGGATCACGGCTGGTCATGCGCCGGATCGGATGCCCGACGGCCGGCGCATGTCAACGGAAACCGGCGCAATGCGGAGGCGGGCTCCGTTGCGAGCGGGCGGGCGCCGGGCGATAGGGTGTCCGGCGGCACGATCGGCACCGTCGAGAACGCCCCTCGGTTAGGTCGCGTCAGGGTCCCCGGATATCAGCGATGCCGTCGAAGCTGTCTGAAGGCGTAGCGATGACGGACGGCGCGCCGGAGACGGATGTCGCGGCCGCGATCCGGCGGACGATGCTGAACTTCCAGGGCATCGGCGACAATTGCGAATTCGGGCTCGTGCAACGCGCCTGCGGCGTCGAGCCCCTGGGGCTATTCCGGTTCAGCAGCGGCAGCATCCCCAATCTCGTCCACGCGCTGGACAGCGATTTCCGGTTCTACGGGGCCCCCGGCGACCTTGAGATCTTCGCCGGCCATGCCGATTACCTCTGGTGCCGGAGCCTCCGCTACGACTTCACCTACAACACCAACCACAAAGTCGGATCGCTGGCGCAGGACGACGTGCTTCGGCGCGAGATCAAGCGCGTCGGCTATCTCAAGCGGAGCCTGCTCGAAGACCTCGCCGAAGGCACTAGGATTTTCGTGCGCAAGGGCCTCCCGAGCGAATCCCTCGACGCCTTCCTGAGCCTCGCCGCGGCGATCCGCCGGCACGGCCCCTCCGTCGTCCTGCGCGCCGAACAGACGGAGGATCCGGCCCTGGTCGGCTGTGCGGAATGGCATTCACCGGGCGTCCTGCGGGGCTACGTGCGGCATTTCTCGCCCTACGAAGGCGGCATGCGGATCGACCTGGAGCCCTGGGTCGCGCTCTGCCGGAACGCGCATGCCCTCGCCCTAGACGGCCGGCCGGCCGCGGCGATGGACCATGCCTCGGCGCCGATCCGCCTGCAGCACAAGGCGGAGCGGCACGTCACGCGGCGCTCGCGGATCCGCCTCAGCGCGTTCACGGCGGAGGTCGGACCCGACCACATCGTGCCCGGCGCGATCAACGTCTTTTCCGCCTGGATCTGGATTCCGGGCGGGTTCCGGGCCGAGACGGTGTTCGGGCTCGTCAAGTTCTCGGACAGCTATCAGCGGCTGGCGCACCGCGACGCCGACCTCGATATCCGCGACGCTTGGCAGCGCATCTGGATCTCGGCCCAGGTCCCGTCCGGGATCTCCCGGCTCGTGCTCGGCTTCGGCGTGACGGGCGATCCGGGCCAGCGCTTCTGGTCGACGGACTGGCGCATCGGGTCGGGTCCTGTCCCGCCGTCGGCGTCCCCGCCGTCGGTGACGATCCGGCGGGGCTTCCGGGACTGGTTCGCCGGCTGATGGGATCAGTCGTGCTCGTCGGGTCCCGTCGAACTCGGCTCGACCTCGTCCGCGGTATAACCCTCCAGCCAGTCGAGGCTCGCCTGCGAGCCGGCCGGGTGCGGGTTGTCGGAATCCGGCTTGTTGGCGGCCTTGGCCGCCTTGCCGTCATCGTAGATCGCGCGGGATGAAACGGCCATGGCGATGTCCTCCTGTCGTCCCGGAGAAAGCATCGGGGGCCAGGGCGGTTCCGCGCGCCGCCCGGCGGTTCGCCGCGAAAACCAATTCGCCGGCTACAGAGGGATGCGGCCGCGACGCTCGCGGGCATCGTCCTCGACTGCCGAGAAGCCGGCCAGCACACGCAGCGGATAGGTGTGCAGGATCCGCGGCCGGCGCCCAGCGGGCTCGCAGCCGATGCACACCGCCAGCGACCAGCGCGCCATCAGCGCCCGATAGCTCGCATCGATGGCGTCCTGCCGCTTACGGCCCTCGCGCAGGACGGCCTTGATCTCGGCCGCCCGCTTGTCGCTCACGGCCTCGCGCTGTTCGGGCGTGACGGACGGGGGCGGCCTGTCGTCCTGCGCGAGGCAGGAGCCGGCCGTCCCGGCGAGCATGAGGATGGCGCCGGCACAGTTCCGCATATGAACGCTCCTGACGGTTCAGTGAGCATTCCCCTGATGCGGACCTACGATCGCTGTGGTTGTAAAGTTTCAAGACGGCCGAAAGACTCTCGGCCACTGCGCCGAGGCGCGATTGAGAGCGTCCGCATCCGCGAATACCGCTGCTCGTCAATGTCGCCCGCGAGTCGCCCGGGCAGGAAAGGTCCTGTGAAGCGGTTTTACTGGCAGCCCGCGAACAGGGCCGGCTGCGGCGCGTGGAACGCGTCCCTGATCGCGGTGCCGACGCGCCTGGCGATGTCCCGCGTCGCGAAGATCGGATGCGAGCCGTCGATGGGCGATTCGCCGATGCCGCGATAGATCGTCCAGGCCCAGAGCCGGTCTCCACGGCTCGCCTGCACGACCTCGACGCGCAATTGTTGAGGTGTCCGATCGATCATCCGGCGACCATCTCACACGCATGCCTCCGAACACATGCGTCTTATGGCGCTTCGGCCGACGACCCCACCTGCGTGCAGTGCAAGGCAACCGGCTCAGCTTCGCGTCCGGGAGCGGCTGCGGCCGTGGTTTCCGGGTGTCTCGTCGCTGGCGAGATCGGCCGGCGGGATGATACAGGACACAATCGCGAGGCCGAGCCTGCGCATACTCGCGGGCGAGGACGGACGTGAAGATCCTGCTGATCGAGGACGATGAGGCCACCGCGGCCTTCGTCCGGTCCGAGATGGCGGAGGCCGGGCACGATGTCGCGTTCGCCCCAGACGGCCCGTCCGGCCTGAGCCTCGCCCTCGCAGGCGGCCACGACGTCGCCATCGTCGACCGGATGCTGCCGGGGCTCGACGGTCTCGCCCTGACGCGGCGGCTGCGGGCGGCGCGGGTTCGCACGCCGCTGCTGTTCCTCACCACGATGTCCGGCATCGACGATCGCGTGGAGGGACTCGAAGCGGGCGCCGACGATTACCTCGTGAAGCCCTTCGCCTTCGCCGAGCTGCTCGCGCGGGTGAACGCCCTGGCGCGCCGCCCGCCGATCTCCGCGATCGTCACGGTCCTGCGCGCCGCCGACCTCGAAATGGACCTGATGGCCCGCACGGTGCGGCGCGCCGGGCGCAGCATCGACCTGCAGCCGCGCGAGTTCCAGCTGCTCGAATTCCTGATGCGCAACGCCGGAGCCCTGGTGACCCGCCGCCAGCTCCTCGAGAACGTCTGGGATTTCCACTTCGACCCGAAGACGAACATCGTCGAGACCCACATGAGCCGCCTGCGCGCCAAGGTGGACCGGGACTTCGACTGCTGGCTGATCGAGACCGTGCGCGGCTCCGGATACATCCTGCGTGGCCTCTCTGGGTAAGCTCCTCCGCAGCGCCGGCTTCCGCTTCGCGCTGCTCTACACCGCCGCCTTCGTGCTGTCCGTGGCGGCGCTCGGCTTCCTCGTCGAGATCGCGCTCACCACCACGCTCCGGGAGCAGGCACAGCATCGGATCGACGCCGAAGTCGGCGCCCTGGTGGACGAGTTCGTCCATGGCGGGCGCGTCGACCTCGATGTGGCGCTCGCCGGCCGGTTCGCCCGCGGCGGCGGCCGCCTGAGCCACGCGATCGTCGAGGTCGACGGCCGGGTCGGAGTCGGCAACCCGGATCTCGCCGCGCTCGCCGGTTCGGCCGACACGTCCGCGCGCCCGGTCTCCGCGGCGGGCGGCCGGAAACTCGCCCGGCCGCTGATCGCGGCGACGCGGAGGCTCGGCGACGGCACGAAGCTCGTCGTCGCCGACGACCTCCAGGGCATCAAGGAGGTCACCGCGATCCTCAACCGGGCCTTCGCCATCGCCCTGATGGCCTCGATCGTCTTCGGCCTCGGCCTCGGCCTCGTTGTGTCCCGCCGCCTGTTGGCGCGGGTGGATGCGGTGACGCGCACGGCGGAGGCGATCATCGCCGGGGATCTCGGACGCCGCATCGCCCTCTCGGGGTCCGGCGACGATTTCGACCGGCTGTCGCGGACGCTCAACCGCATGCTCGACCGGATCTCTGGCCTGATGGAGAACCTCCGGCAGGTCACGAACGACGTCGCGCACGACCTGCGCACGCCCCTGACCCGCCTCCAGCATGGGCTGCTGACGTCCGGGAAGCAGGCCTCCACCGTCGGCGAATACCGCGCCTCGATCGATCGGGCGGTGCTGGAGATCGACGAGATCCTCACGATCTTCACGGCCTTGCTGCGCATCGCGCAGATCGAGGCCGGCGCGCGGCGTGCCGGCTTCCGGTCGATCGACCTGTCGGATGTGCTGCGCACGGTCGGGGAGGCCTACGCACCCGGCATCGAGGATGGCGGGCGCAGGGTCCGCTATGCGATCGAGCCCGATCTCCGGATCGACGGCGACCGGGAGCTGCTGGTCCAGCTCTTCGCCAACCTGATCGAGAATGCCCTGCATTACACGCCGCCCGGCGCGACGATCAGCCTGGAACTCGCGCGATCCGGCGCAGGCGTGGTCGCGGCGGTCGCCGACGACGGGCCCGGCATCGACGTGGCGGAGCGGGACAAGGTGCTGCGGCGCTTCTACCGCGTCGAGAAGAGCCGCGGCACCAAGGGGCACGGCCTCGGCCTGCCGCTGGTGGCAGCCGTGGCGGAGCTGCACGCGGCGATCCTGACGCTCTCGGACAACCGGCCGGGCCTGCGCGCCGCCGTGAGCTTTCCGGCGCCGGCCTGAGGGTCAGGCCGGCTTCCCGGCGCGACGCGAAGGGCGCACTTCAGGTCGTTGATCTCCAGGAAGGCTTTGAGGGGGGCATCCGTCCGCCGAGCGGCATCTGACCGGCCCCCTCCCTTTTTCAGAAGTCGACGGATGCTGAGATGAGGACGGTTCTGGGCGCGCCTTGTGAGAGGACGCCGCGTCCTGTTGAGGCCCAGTAGTTGTTTCCGGTGAGGTTGACGACGTTGGCGCGCAGGGTGACGGGGCGCGCGTCGTAGAGGGTGGTGTAGCGCAGGCCGAGGTCGAAGGTGGCCCAGTCGGGGATCTTCTGGCTGTTGGCGAGGTCGTAGTACTGCGCCGCGGTGTAGATCACGCGGCCGGTCAGGCTGAGGCCGGGCGCGAGCCAGGGCGGCAGGTCGTACTCGGCGTAGAGGTTGATCTGGGCGTCCGGCACGCCGACGGCGGTCTTTCCGGCGGTGGCCGCGGTCTGCGAGCGGACCTGGACGCCGTCGAGCAGGCTGAAGCCGCCGACGAGGCGGATGCCGGGGACCGGCTCGCCGAACACCGTGACCTCGACGCCGTCGTTGCGCTGGCGCCCGCCGGCGAAGAACACGTTGTCGGCGCCGAGGAAGCCGAAGGGCTGCGCGATGGTGAAGGCGGCAAAGCCGACGCCGACGGTGCCGAAATCGTACTTGGCCCCGACCTCGGTCTGGCGCGAGACGAAGGCGGGGAAGGCGGCGGTGGCGTTGATCGCGGTGACGGGCGCCACCGGCGCGGTCAGGCCCTCGATGTAGTTGGCGTAGAGCGAGAGCCGCTCGAACGGCTTCACCACGAGGCCGATGCCGGGCGAGAAGGCGCCGGCATCGCTGCCGCCGGTCTTGAGGCCGGTGACGGGGGAGAAGGAGCGCACGTCGAGGCTCTGCCAGCGTCCGCCGAGCGTCAGCAGCACGTGGTCGTCGAGGAACGACAGCGTGTCGGCGATGGCGATCGAGCGGTTGATGCGCGTGCTCGTGGTCGGGGTCAGGCGGGAGACGCCGATGGGGGAGCGCTCGGGAAGCACGGTCGGCGCATAGAGGTTCGAGACGATGGTCGGGCCGACGGCGACGCCCGGCTGCTGGCCGTTGGCCTGCCAGAAGCCGACGGCGGCGAGGCCGAAGCTGTGCTTGACGAAGCCGGTGTCGAGGCTGCCGCGCAGGCCGGCCTCGGCGGTCTCGTTATCGATCTCGAACGGGATGAACTGGATCGGGTCGCGGTAGTCGCCGCGCGCGTTGAAGATCTGCAGCACGCCGCCGAAATACTGCTGGCGGAAGCTCGAGCGGCCGTAGGCGCCGTAGACCGTCAGGTCCGGGGTGAGGTCGTACTCGACCCGCGTGGCGATCTGCCTGTTGTCGCTGGTGCGGTACTCCCAGGGCTGGTGCTGGTTGAGGGTCAGGTCGGGCGCGCGGGGAATGCGCACGCCGGCGGCGACCGAGCGGTTGCGCAGGGGCGCGTCGAAGTCGAGCTGCTGATAGCCGAGGTCGAGGCTCGCCCGGAAGCGCTCGCCGCGATAGTCGAGCGCCAGGGCGGCGACGCCGAAGTCGACGCTCTGGTTGTCGATCGGGGTCCGGCCCTTGTTGATGGCGCCGTTGAAGCGGATGCCCCACTCCTTGCCCTCGCCGAAGCGCCGGCCGACGTCGACGGCCGAGTAGACCGTGGCGTTCGAGGCATAGCCGACCGTGACGCGGTTGAGCGGCTCGTCCAGCGCCCGCTTCGGGATCAGGTTGATGGTGCCGCCGATATTGCCGAAGGGCGGCACGCCCGAGAGCAGGGTCGAGGGGCCGTGCAGCACCTCGATCCGCTCGATCGGCTCGATCGCCGGGTTGAAGGAATCGGCGACGCCGTAGAGGCCGTTGAAGGCGATGTCCTGCGCGAAGTAGGGGAAGCCGCGGATGAAGAAGCCGAGGATGCCCGAAAAGGCCGGGACGTTGGTGCGGATCGAGGGGTCGTTGTCGACGACGTCCTGGACGGTGCGGGCCTGCTGGTCGCGGATGACCTTCTCGGTGAAGCTGGTCGCACTGAAGGGCTGGTCGAAGGTGTTGCGGTTGCCGAGCAGCCCGAGCCGCGAGCCCGACCCGACCTGTCCGCCGGCATAGGGCGGCGGCGGCGGGCCGACCACGCCGGTGGCGGGGATCGGGGCCGAGGCGGCGGGCGCGGCGGCCTGGACCGGGACGGCCAGGACCGGGGCGGCGGCCGGCCGCGGACCGGTCCCGCGGCCGCCGCCCTCGACGCTGATCTCCTCGATCGTGGTGGCGTTCTGGGCCAACGCCCCCGCCGCATCGACCATCAGGACGGCCGCGACCAGGATCGTACCGGTTCTGCCGAAGCCTGCGCCCAGGCCGTCCCGTCGCCCCGTGCCGGCTTCGCTGCGTCGATCGCGATCTCGCCGATACGTCATAAACAACAATCCACC
>NZ_BPRA01000034.1 GCF_022179645.1 Methylobacterium thuringiense | reverse complement strand
GGGTCCAGGCCGTGTCAAAACTCGGGAATTGGGGCTTTTGCGGTCGGGTGACGTTCGGGTCTCGCGAGACTGGTCTGTTCATCGCGTCGAACGGGTTCTTACGGTCGGGAGACGGCCAGTTTTTGGTTGAAAGCGCCTACTGGACGGTCTCTGGGCCTCTTTGGCGGACGATCCGAGCCTTCGCTCAAGTGGGGATCGCCGCCAGGAGCTTCCGGCTTCCCAGGATGTTGAGAACTCGCGTCAGATTGTAGGCCAGGACCTGAAGCGCCATCTCGGTCGAGACGCGCGGCAGGGTCTTGGTCAGGAAGTGCGTGGCCCCCATCCGTGCTTTGAGCGTGCCGAAGGGATGCTCGACCGTCTCGCGCCGGACCCGCATGGCCAGCGGATCGGCGTCCAATCGGCGCTGCACCGTCTCCAGCACATCCTCATGCTCCCAGCGCGTCACCCGGCGCTCCTTGCCCGTCGTGCAGGCCGCCTTCATCGGGCAGGCCGAGCAAGCATTCGTCCAGTACCGATGCAGCGTCAGACCGTTCTCCACCGTGGTGCAGCGGTGGGGTAGCGTCTCGCCCGCCGGGCACAGGTAGACGTTCTGCGGAGGGCGGTAGAGGAAGTCCTCCTTACCGAAGCGTCCGGCGGCCTTGGCGCCCGAGGTCATCGGCCGGGGCAGCGTGACGGAGATGCCGGCGCGTTCGCAGGCTAGAATCTGTTCGCCGGAATAATAGCCCCGGTCGGCCACCGCATCGAGCGTATCCGTCTCCAGAGCCTGCTTGGCCCGCGCGGCCATTCCACTGAGCTGTGCCCGGTCCGAGCCGGCATTGGTCACTGCGTGCGAGACAATCAGATGATGCTCGGTCTCGACCGCCACCTGGACGTTGTAGCCCACCAGGCCCGACCCGCGCCCGCTGGTTGCCATCGATCGCGCGTCGGGATCGGTCAGCGAGATCTGCCGGTCGGGCGCCGCCTTCATCTGCTCCTCCAGGCCGGCCAACCGCTCCATCTCCTGCCCGAGGCGGGCGATCTTCTCCTTCAGCCGCACCACCTTGGCGGCCAGTTCCGGTGTGGGATCCTGACGATCGGCCGTGTCGAGCTGCGAGAGGTAGCGCGACACGCTCTCCTCGATCTGCTGGCGGCGCCGGTCGAGCTTTCCCTGCGTGAAGTTGCGGTCGCGGTTGTTGACCGCCTTGAACTTCGAGCCGTCGATCGCGACGCGCGTCCCCGTCAGAAGGCCCATCTCGCGGCACAAGGCGACAAAGCGGGCACAGACCCGCCCGATGGCCGGTCCGTTCTGACGGCGGAACTCGGCAATGGTCTTGTGATCGGGCGACAGCTGGCCCGTCAGCCACATGACCTCGACGTTGCGGCCCGCTTCACGCTCCAGACGTCGGCTCGACGGGACCCGGTTGAGATAGCCGTAGACGTAGAGCTTCAGGAGAGCTGCCGGATGGTAGCCCGGTCGTCCCGTCCGTGCCGCATCGACACCCGCGAAGCCGAGCGCGCCAAGATCCAGCGCATCCACGAAGGCATCGACCACGCGGACCGGATTGTCCTCGGCGATCCAGTCCTCGAGACAAGGCGGAAACAGCGTCGTCTGATCGCGCTCGGCACCGACAACAAACCGGCCCATGTCTACCTCCGGTCAGACCGAAGGAACGTACCATCATCGGGGTTTTGACACAGCCAGGGTC
>NZ_BPRA01000033.1 GCF_022179645.1 Methylobacterium thuringiense | reverse complement strand
GGCCCGATCGGGCCCCTTCATCGTTCAAGCTGCCGGCCGCCACTGGCCTGGTTTTACTCCGCCACAGCGGCCTGGAATTGGTCCGCCCTTTACACACACAGTCCGGTACTCTGGGTGGCGCGGAACAGTTCCACCCGGGAGCTTCTCCACCGGCCCCTCTGCCCCGCCAGTTGAATTTAGGCACCGTACCGCCTCATCGGCGGTGGCTACTCGGCTCGCGTCTGGTAAGGGGCGAAAATTCGGTACTAGCTGCCCCCGGCGGACGTGCAAAGTCATCGATCGCTGTAGCATGGGCGTGCTCGCTGTCCTGCGGCAGGAGTTTAGTTGGAGAGCGAGTTTACGGCGGTCCGAAGCGCGTTCTGTATGTCTCAACTGAGGATAGTGCAGAGGAGCTGAACCGTCGTTTTTATTCCGCCATGATAGTGCACAGCCTTCAAGTTACCGACTTGGGTAACATTCAGGTGCTTGGTGTGGACACCATGCGGCTCGTCCTGACCGCTGGATCTGATAAATCGCCGATGGTTGATCAAGCGGGAATATCGACCCTTGCGAGATGTATAGAGGCGGCGCGCGCAGACGTTGTGATGCTGGATCCTCTCGGCGCCATTATACCAGTCGGACTGAATGATAACGGCTTTGTGGCGGGGCTGATGGGGCAGTTGAAAGCGCTCGCGGTTCGCAGAGACTTCGCATTACTGATTATCCACCACTTTAAAAAAGGTAGCGACGGCAGCGCGGAGGCCGTGGGCGGCGCATCAGCGATTGTCAATCATGCCCGAGCCGTGTTCACGGTCGAGACGATGGGTGAACGTGATGGGTCCGCGTTCGGCGTCATGCCGTCGGAGCGGTGGCGCGTTCTTCGGGTGATCGACTTGAAGGTTAATCTAGCACCGCCCGCCACGGGTAAGGATTGGCTCTATCTGGCGAGCGCAATCCTCCCCAACGCAGCCCCACCGGACTACCCAAATGGGGAGAGTGTTCAGGCCGTGGTGTGCTTTAAACCAATGCCGATCGGCACGGCTGGCAAGCTCGACGCGGTGTCCGCTACCCGTATTGAAGCTGAGTTCATCCGTATAGTGCGCAAGGCGCAGGATGCTGGAGCTGCTTTATACGTCTCCAAATTCGGCGCGAAGGCGGCCGGCATTTCGGCAGCTCCAATGGTTCTAGCCGAAGTCATTCGTAGTGTGACCGGAAGGTCTTCGCCCGATTGCGCTGCATTGGCCGGGTCGATTATGGAGGACCTCATGACGCGCAAGCTTGTCGCCGTAGGACAGGTGACGACCCCGAACCGACATAAGCGGAATGGATTAGTTGTCGGCTCGAATGCGCCACCAAATGTGTAAATTTGGACTGCGCCAGTTGCGCCAGTGGTGTGCGAAACACACTTGATAGCCATCCAGTGCAACCCGCGCAGTCGCGACGGCCCGCCGCCTCCAGGCGTGCGGCGCCAGTCGCCGGGGGGTATAAGGGGGGACTGACGCGCGCAGGATCAGCGCAAAAAACCTGCTTTCCAAATCGGATCTCGCAGCGCTTGCGCCTTCTTGAGGTCCAGAGATTGCGGAGTCTATCCAGCGTCATACGATTGGACCGCCGGGCACCGGCATCTCCGACTTCTACCACCACTCCCAGCAGGACTCGGGAGAACCGCCATGCCGCGCCCGGCATTTCTTGATACTCTCAGGTCCACGAGCACGATGTTTCAGGGTCCGTTCGTTACTCAGCTCAGAGCCGTGGCTGAGGCATCAGAAGCCGCTGCCGACCCAAAGGACCATCGCACGTGGCCTATGGCCCTCGGTCGACTGCGGGGGCACCGGGATGAGGTGAAGTGTGTCGAGTGGCTGTTCTCACGTGAGGTCTATGACCGACTCGGCTTTGACCCATTTGAACGTCGCCGAGGTTGGACGCGCCGACGGATCGCGGACGGCATGAAGGTGCATGGTTGGAAGCGCCAGTACGTCGGACCGCGAAGCGTGCGCGAGAGCGGGTTCTGTAGGGCGCTTCGTGAAGATCGCCCTGCTAATGCCGAGCCTATCTCGCCGCATCATGACTCAGTGGTAGCTGCGATCCGCGTTGTCTTAGACGAATTGGCTCAGCTCGGGTTGACTGGCGAGCAAATCGACCATGCTTACGACGTCGCCCGTGATTGTACCGGTAGATAGTCGATTGATGTCCAAAAGGTCGTCACTACAGAAAGGTGCTCCATGCCCGTTCGCACGCATTGTCGCGCATCAGAAAATGTTACTGCCTGCCACCAGACAGCGTCCGCTTGTTTCTCAGATCCGGATGGACCACGACGGGTAATACCAGCAGGTTGTTATTAGACATAACGGCTAGTGGGAAAATTCGCTCCCGAACTAACTGATTTCAGAGGCGAGCGACCTAACTGATTTCAGAGGCGAGCGACCTAATTTGCACCAAACGCCGTTGAATGCGACGGCTTGTATAGGTGAAATCTCGCTTGCCGCGTCTGCTGCGCGAAGCAAACTATCATTGCCGAGAGCGAAGAGGCAAAATAACGGCTTCCGGAACGACTTCCCGCAGGTTTAATATGCTCGGCAGGAGATCTGGCCGACCAGAAGTGAAGGGGTGCTGTTATCCGTTGCGCTTGGGGAAAAACGGATACGGAGCGACGGCCATCGCACCATCTAATCCATCATTCGATGGACGTCGCCGCCGTCTTCGAACGGCTCGCCCGTCTTCCCGTCGTCGTCGACCGTTTGAGGCGCGCTGCCGGGCGCGACATCGCGCACGAAGAGGTTCAATGGCTCGCGGCTTTCACCTTCCTCCACGACATTGGCAAGCTGTCACCGCGCTTCCAGGCCAAGGCTTGGCCGAAGGACGAACAGCGCGACCTGCGCGGACATCTGGATGAGGGCTGGCGGTGGCTTTCGAGCGCCCACGGGCGCCCGGACGCGATGGGGGGACGGGTCCACACGCTGTTCGCGCCGCTCGTGCGCTCGCGCGCCGGCGAGGCTTGGCTGCACGCCCTGTTCGCCCATCACGGGCGACCGACCTCGGCTACCAACGAAGGCAGGTGGCCGAACCTGCCCTTCTACGATTGGAGGGCGCAGGAGGCGGCCATGGGCGAGGCGCTCGGCGCCTGGTTCCCGGACGCGGAATGGGGCGATCCGGCGGCCCTCCGGTGTCCACACCTGGTCCACCTCTTCGCCGGTCTCCTGACGCTCGCCGACTGGATCGGATCGGACATGGTGGCTTTTCCGCACAAGCTGGAACTCGATGGCGCGAGCTATGCCGGACGTGCCCGCCGGCAGGCCGAGGCGGCTCTGCGCCGGTTCGCGATCACGGACGTTCCGTGGCCGGATGCCGCTCCGTCCTTCCATGATCTAACGGGGTTCGCGCCGCGCGGCATCCAGGCCCTCGTCGGTCGGCTTCCGGTTGCGACGTCGCTGGCGATTCTCGAGGCGGAGACCGGATCGGGCAAGACCGAGGCGGCGCTGATGCACTTCGCCCGGCTTCGCTCGGCGGGCCGGGTCGATGGGCTTTACTTCGCCGTGCCGACTCGCGCGGCCGCCTCGCAGCTCTTCGCGCGCGTCGGCGAGGCGATGCGGCGGATCGGCGGGCCGGAGGCGATCCTCGCGGTGCCCGGCCAGCTCCGCGCCGGAGAGTCGGAGGGCGTGCGTCTGCCGGGCTACGCGGTGCGCTGGGACGACGAGAAGGAGCGTTGGGCAGCCGAGCACGCAACGCGCTTCCTCGCCGCGCCGGTCGCCGTCGGCACGGTGGATCAGGTGCTGATGGCCGGGCTGAGGGTCAAGTACGCCCATCTGCGCGGCGCTGCGCTTTCGCGCAACCTGCTCGTCCTCGACGAGGTCCATGCGTCGGACGCCTACATGAATACGGTCGCCCGGTCCGTCATCGGCGATCACCTGGCGCTCGGCGGCCATGCGCTGCTGATGTCGGCGACACTCGGGTCGGCCGAGCGCGCCCGCTGGCTCGGCCGACCCGAGCCAAATTTGGATGCCGCGAAGGCGACGACCTATCCGGCGCTCTGGTCCTCGGACCTGCCGGAGCCGCTCCACCTTCCCGATGAGGCCGACAGGCGGCGGGAGAAGCGCGTCCGGCCGAGGCTCGTCCCGACCATGGCTGCTGCCGAGGCCGCGCGGATCGCGCTGGATGCCGCCCGGGCCGGCGCCCGCGTCCTCGTCATCCGCAACACGGTGGCGATGGCGGTCGAGACCTGGCGTGCGATCGTCGAACAGGACGCCGCGCTCTGCCTGACCGTCGCGGGCGGGCCGGCGCTCCACCACGCGCGCTTCGCCGCCGAGGATCGGCGGGCGCTCGACCGGGCGTTGGAGGCCGTTCTCGGCAAGGGTTGCGCCGGCGCGCCGGTGATCGCAGTTGGCTCGCAGACGCTGGAGCAGAGCCTCGACATCGATGCGGACCTTCTCGTCACCGACCTCTGCCCCATGGACGTGCTCCTGCAGCGCATCGGGCGGCTGCACCGCCACGATCGGCTGCGCCCCGATGGCTTCGCCGAGCCCGTCATTCACATCCTTTGCCCGGAAGGCGGACTCGGGCGGCTGGCCCAGGAGAAACGATTTGAGAACGGTCTCGGCGCCTGGGAGAAGAACGGCGTCCTAGCCGGGGTCTACATCGACCTGCGAGGCCTCGAGGCGACGCGCCGGCTTGCGGCGGACGACCCTGTCTGGACGATCCCGGCCGACAACCGTGCACTGGTCGAAGCCGCGACCCACCCAGACGCGCTGGCGGCGACAGAGACCGAGATGGGCTGGCAGGAATATACCGCGGCCGTCGTGATGAAGGCCGTGGCCGAGGTCCAGCATGCCCGGATGCTCGTCCTCGACCGCTCGCAGCCGTTTCCGCACGCATTTCCCGGCAGCGACGAGCTCGTCCAGACCCGGCTTGGCGCGCGCGGGCCACTCCTTACCCTGCCGGCGGGGACCATCGGCCCGTTCGGCCATCCAATCACGACGATCGCACCTCCGGCCCACTGGTGTCGGATGACCGAGGCCCAGATCTGCTGGATCGTTGCCGAGACTCCGGTCGAGGTCGAGCGACACGGGGACGCGATGATCCTGCGTGCGGGGGATTGGACGTTCGGCTACGGGCGGGAAGGCCTGAAGCGAGCTTCTTGACACCAACAACCTTTGGCTGCATTTTTCAGTTTCGCTTGATAATCAAACAGTTTAGCTGTTGGGCAAAGCACTTCAGCTAGGGGATTGCGGAATGGGCTTCGGTCTGTCCTTGCAGGTCGCGGTTCGGCGACGAGCCCCTGCTAAATCCTGGCTTTGGCTAATATTGATTCCGGGCAGGGCAATCCGCCCTAGAGCTTCCCGAACCGATCGGGATGCACCCAGTTCGGCTGTCAGGCCGGTCGGCGTCGGCATGGCGTCCGCGGACACCCGGGGTTTGATGGATTGCGGTCGGTGAATCTTCTCACCGACCATCTTCTCTCGGTCGAGGATGGCAGGCGGCTGAGCCTGCCCGAGCTCTTCGCCGCCCTCGCGCGCGGCGAAGCCCAGGGTTTCCCGCGCCTGCGTGCTCATCAGCGCACGGCTTGGCACATGTTCCGCGTCCAGCTCGCCGCGCTCGCCCTCGATCGGGCGGGTCGAACCGACCTGCCGGCGACGAGCGAGGCCTGGGCGGCGCTTTTGCGCGCGCTGTCTGCCGCCGAGAGCGGGGACGAGGGCGACGCCCCATGGTGCCTCACCGTCGCGGACCGGACGAAGCCGGCCTTCCTGCAGCCGCCCGATCCCGGCGGACTGAAGTGGAGCGCGGTTGCGACGCCCGATGCCCTCGACCTCCTGATCACCGCGCGCAACCACGATCTTAAGGCCGAGGTCGCCGCGGACGCCGCGCCGGAGGACTGGATCTACGCGCTGGTCAGCCTGCAGACCATGGAAGGGTACGGCGGCAAGTCGAATTACGGCATCGCCCGCATGAACGGCGGCTCGTCCAGCCGCGCGTTCCTTGGCCTCGTGCCAGCGCGCGGCGACGGTTATCCGGACGTGGCCGCCTGGTGGCGGCGCGACGTCGAACGGCTCTTGGCGCATCGATCCGAGCCGGGACCGCTCACCCGCGGCGGGCTGGCCCTCCTCTGGTGCCATCCCTGGCCGGAGGGCAGGTCCCTGCGTGTGAACACCATCGACCCTTGGGCAATCGAGGTCTGCCGGCGCGTGCGCCTCGCCGGGACGCCTAGCCAACTCCATGCCGAGCGAGCCGGATCGGCGGCGGCGCGGCTCGACGCCAAGTCGTTGAACGGTGCCCTCGGCGACCCCTGGGCACCGGTCGCGATCGACGAGGCGCAGCCGAAAGCACTGACGCTTGGCGAGGGCCGGTTCGATTATCGCCGGCTCGTCGCGCTCTTATTCGCTGGCAAGTGGAAGGTTCCGCTCGCCGCCCGTCTCGACGGGGACGAGGGCGCCGACGGCATGCTTCTCCTTGCCGAGGCGCTGTCACGCGGCAACTCGAAGACGGACGGCTTGAAGTCGCGCCTCGTACCGCTGCCGCGCAAGGTCGTGGCCGGCGGTTGGTTCAGCGTGCGGGCGGAGATGCTCGCCCGCGCCGCCGGGCAGCAGATCCAGGAGATCGCCTACGCCGACGCGGCGCTGCGCGAGGCGGTGGCGCTCTACGCGGCCGACGGCGACTTCGTGGAGGTCGGCAAAGAGGAGCGCCAGCGCGCCGGCCCGGCCCGCGCGCGCCTCGATGCGGCGGCCGACGACGCCTTCTTCGACTACCTTTGGGACCGGGCGGACGCGGTGACCGAGGAGGCTGCGCGGATCGGCTTCTGCACTCTCCTTACGGAAGCGGCCGAATGGGAACTGGAACGTGCCTTCGCCGCGCTCCCCTGCGCTGCGCTGTTCGCCGCGCGGGCCAGGGTCAGGGCGCGCCGAAGGCTCAGGAACGCGCTCCGCAAGGCGGAGCTTTTGCAACCGGAGGCGGCGGATGCCTGAGACGGTCGACTACACGCAGAGACGAACCGAGCAGGGGCCCGGCGCCGTGGCCCTGTCGATCGCCGGGTCGATGAAGGCGTTCGGCAACGGCGAGATGGCGGCCCTGCGCCGCCTCGGCGAGGACCTCGCCGTACCCGCCTACTGGCGGCTGGCCGCTCGGCACGACGCGCTCCACGCGCGGCGCGAAGCCTGGATGCCGATCGTCAGGGCCCTCGCCCTCCTGACCCCGAAAGGTCCTCGCGAGGAGCGGGGCGAGCTCCACGACCCGAAGCGAAGACTCGGCACGGCCCTCTGCGACGGCGGAGACCTGAGCTGGCCCGGCACTCTGACGCCCGGCGCCGCCCCGCGCCCGCTCATCAGCGAAGCGCGCCTCGCCCAACTCCTCGCTGCGCGGGGTCGGCAGCGCGCCGTCCTCCTGACACGCGCCGTGCGCGCCCTCGCCAACAGCCGCGACGTCGGCGTCGGACTCGACGTCGACGATCTCGCCTGGCGTTTCCTTGATCCCGATCCCGAACACCTCGCCGCCCCATACTATGCCCGCCTCGACCGCGCGGCGATCATCGAGAAGACCGAAAGGGCCCGCCATGCCTGAGCCGCGCTTCCTGCAGATCCACACGCTGACCGCCTATCCCGCCGCACTTCTCAACCGCGACGATTCCGGCCTCGCTAAACGCCTTACCTACGGCGGCGTGATCCGCACCCGCGTCTCGTCCCAGTGCCTCAAGCGGCACTGGCGGATCGCCGACGATCCGAACGCGCTCCACGCCATCGACGGAGCCGATGCGGCGTACCGCTCGCGCGAGCTCGTGACCCGCAAGGTGCTCGGCAGCCTCTCCGCGCCCGCGAGCGTGATGAAGGCGATAGAGCCGGAGTTCCAGATGGCGGTCTACGGCGACAAGGGCACCGCGAAGAGCGCCCGTCAGACCCTCCTCCTCGGCGAGCGCGAGATCGCCTGGCTGCGTGCCGAGGCCGAGCGGCTCGCCGGCGAAGCGGATGGCGACGCGGCCGCGGCCAAGACGCTGGCCGCCGACTGGCGCAAGACCTTCCGCGACACTATCAAGGCGATGCGCGAGGTGACGGCACTACCCGGGGGCCTCGTCGGCGCCCTGTTCGGGCGTATGGTGACGTCCGACCCGGAGGCCAACATTACCGCCCCGGTTCACGTTGCCCACGCCTTCACCGTGGGCGGTGAGGAAACCGAGAGCGACTACTTCACCGCGGTGGACGACCTCGCCGACGATGCGCCCGGCGCCGACACCATCCAGGAGACCGAGCTGACCTCGGGCCTCTATTACGGCTACGTCGTCGTCGACCTGCCCGGCCTCAAACGCAATCTCGGGCCCGCGGCAGATACCCTCGCCGGGCCGGTGCTGCACAATCTCGTCCACCTTATTGCGGAGGTCTCGCCGGGCGCAAAGCTCGGTTCGACGGCGCCTTACTCCCGCGCGAGCTTCATGCTCCTAGAGGCGGGTGACCGCCAGCCGCGCTCGCTGGCCGAGGCGTTTCATAAGGCGGTCAGGGGTGATGCGACTGCAGCGACGAGGGCACTGGCCGAGCACCTCGGCCGCCTCGACGCCGCCTACGCGACGGGAGAGGAGCGCCACTTTCTGTCGCTGCGCGACGAGACCGTCCCGGGCGCGGGCCGCGGGACGCTGAAGGTGCTCGCCGACTTCGCGGCCGCGCTGCCGGGGCGGATCGCATGAGCCGGCTCTGGCTGCGGCTTGAGATCGCCGCGCCGCTGATGGCCTTCGGTGCTGTCGCCGTCGATCAGGTTGGGCCGACCTGGCGGTTCCCCGGCCGCTCCATGCTCACCGGGCTCGTCGCCAACGCGCTCGGTCTCGACTGGTGCGAGCGCGCCGCCCACCAGCGCCTGCAGGACCGGATGGTCACAGCCGCTGCACTCTTGCGCGAGGGCGAGCTCCTGACCGACACGCAGAACGCGCAGCTTGGCGCGACCGATCGGAGCTGGACGACGCGCGGCCGCGCCGAGGGCCGGGAGGGGGCGAGCTACGGCGCGCCGCACCGCCGCCGCCGCGACTATCTTGCCGACGCCGAGATCCGCGCCGTCCTGACGCTTAATCCCGCTGAGGCCGAGCCGACACTTCGCGCCGTGCGCGAGGCCCTGTTACGGCCCGCCCGGCCGCTCTTCCTCGGGCGCAAGCCGTGCCTGCCCGCGCGCCCGCTCGTCTTCGGCACCGACGTCGATTTCCTCGAGGCGCCGAGCGCCCATGCCGCCCTGATCGCCTGCGTCGGGTCGGCACATCCGCGTGCCTGGTGGCCGGCTGGCGAAGGGCCGGTCGGTTCGCGCGCCCATGAGGTCGCCGATCTGCGCAATTGGGACAGCGGCCTCCACGGTGGGTCGCGGATCGTGCGCGAAGGTCGCCTCGACGGGCGCGTCCCGTGACGCCCCCCGCGCTCCACCTCGTCCGCCTGCCCGTCGACCGCGACGCCCTGGCTCGCGCCGCCGGCGCCCGTGGCTGGACGACCGGGCGCCGCCAGAACTTCGACGAGGGCGCGGCGCTTCACCACCTCCTCGGCGAAACCTTCGGCCCGGCGGCGCTGCAGCCCTTCCGTCTAATTGCCCCGCCCCGTCGGCGCACCGGCAGCCTCTACGCCTACACGGGCGTCGACCCGGCCGAACTGGTCGAGACCGCCGCCCTGGCAGCGATGCCGGAGGTCGTCGCGGCGCTGTCGCCGGCCTCGCTGGAGACGAAGCCAATGCCGACGGTCTTCCCCGCGGGACGGCGCGTCGGCATCGATGTGCGCCTTCGTCCGACCGTCCGCCTGCTGCGCGACGTCGCCCCGCCGCCCCGCGGCGGCCACGGCTTCCGGAGAGGCGCCGAGATCGACGCCTTCCTCGCCGAGGCGCTGAAGCACGAGGATCGCGGCGCCATGGAAGCAGCAGGCCGTACGCGCGAGGCGGTCTACCGCGACTGGCTCGCTTCACGGTTGCAGGGCGTCGCGTGCGTGGAGGACGTGCGGCTCGCCGCTTTCAGGCGCACGCTGGCCGCGCGTGGCGGAACCGGCCAGGACGCGCTGGACGTCACCCTGCACGGTACGATCCGCGTCGAGGACCCCGAGCGCTTCGCCACCTGTTTGAGGCGGGGCCTCGGTCGGCACAGGGCCTACGGCTATGGGATGCTCCTCCTGCGTCCGCCCGCGCCGGCACGGGAGGCCTGATGCTCATCGGACGCCTCGGTCTCGACAGCGCCCGCATTCCCCATGCCGACCGGCACGGCCTCGTCTGGCTCGATCGCGGGCGTCTTCTCGTCGAGGACGGCTGCCTGCGCTTCGTCACTGCAGGCGGCGCGCTTGAGGCGGGGGACTATCAGCTGCCGCACCAGTCGATCTCTGCCGTCCTCCTCGGGCCGGGCTCCTCCGTGACCCACGACGCGTTGCGCCTTCTCGCCCGCCACGGCTGCGTGCTCTGCGCCGTCGGGACGGACGGCGTGCGCCTTTACACAGCGCCGCCGCTCTCGCCCGACACCTCTGCGCTTGCGCGCCGACAGGTCGGCCAATGGTCAGTCAAGGCGACACGGCTCGAGGTCGCCCGGCGCATGTACGCCCTGCGCTTCGGCGAGATTGTGCACACACGCGACATCGAGGTGCTGCGCGGTATGGAGGGCGCCCGTATCAAGCGGGCCTATGAGCTGGCGGCGGAACGCTTCGGCGTGCCGTGGCGCGGACGGCGCTACGACCGGGCGAAGCCGGACGCCGCCGATCTTCCCAACCAAGCGCTCAACCACGCCGCCCTCACCATGCAGGCCGCCGCCGCGCTCGCCGTCGCCGCGACCGGGACGATCCCGCAGCTCGGCTTCGTCCACGAGGATTCCGGCCAAAGCTTCGTCCTCGACATTGCCGATCTAAGACGCCACGACCTCGTACTTGAGATCGCTTTCGGCGCCGCCAAAGAGGCGGCGAAAGGACGTCAGACAGTGGACCGGCTGGTGCGCCAGCGCGCCGGCGACACGTTCCGCCGCAAGGGTACCGCTCCCGAGATGATAGATGCCATCAAGACGGTGCTCGGCGATGGTGGGGAGCCGGTGGGCGAGGCTGCCGTCGTGCCGATCTCCTTCGGCCAGGCGGACGGCTCCGGTGAAGAGGCATCCTGACATGCCGTTGTGCGTCGTCGTCACACGAGATGTTGAAACGCGCTACCGCGGGTTCTTGGGGTCTGCCATGCTGGAGTTGGCCCCCGGCGTCTACGCCCATCCTCGCATGACCGCGGGGGTTCGCGATCGGTTGTGGAATGTCCTTCGAGATTGGCACGGCGAATTGGCGCGTGGGTCGCTGGTCATGTGCTTCGCAGCGACGTCGGCCGCCGGCGCAATGGGCCTTAGGACTCTGGGCGAGCCGCCGAAGACGGTCGTCGAGCACGAAGGCGTGCTTTTGGTCCGACGAGTTCTAACGACGACTAGCAAGACGGTCTAGGATATCGTGTCTTTGACAATCGAATAACGTCAATTACTTAGCTGGTAGAGGCTTCCCCGCACCCGCGGGGATCGACCCTCGGCGGACAACCGCGAGGCCGCCGAGATGGTGGCTTCCCCGCACCCGCGGGGATCGACCCGATAGCAGCAAGGGCAGCACCGAAGGCACCGCGGCTTCCCCGCACCCGCGGGGATCGACCCGTGGACGACGCCCTGAATACCGCCCGCGGTGCGGCTTCCCCGCACCCGCGGGGATCGACCCTCGCTCAATACGCGTGCCACCGCCGCGCACCCGGCTTCCCCGCACCCGCGGGGATCGACCCACTCTTAAAGAGGACGGCGGGCCTGTCGTGATGGCTTCCCCGCACCCGCGGGGATCGACCCCTCGCCTCGCTCGCGGTCGACGCGCGCCCGAGGGCTTCCCCGCACCCGCGGGGATCGACCCACGCCTGCGGACCCGCTACCGGCACCATTGCCGGCTTCCCCGCACCCGCGGGGATCGACCCGTGCAGG
>NZ_BPRA01000032.1 GCF_022179645.1 Methylobacterium thuringiense | reverse complement strand
TTTGTCACCGCCCTACACAGTTTGATATGGACCGCTGTGCCGAGGTTGAGCGCCTCACCGCGGCGCTAACCGATCAAATTCTCGACGCGCAGATTATGAACCGGCCGATCTCCGAGGATCAGGTTCAGGCGCTCGCGAAAGCCGCCCGCCTGCTGCATGACAACGATATCCCATGGCCGCCAATGCTGACCCAGGTGCTCGACGAACTGGTGCAGGATGGAACTGAGCCAGAGCCAGAACAGGAGCCTTCGATCGATCCAATCGATGACTCGGCGTTGAAAGGACTGTCACGCTTCCTGGACGTCTTTAGAGCGTTTTCGGTTTGGGCTGAGTCGGCGGGGGAGGGTTCCCATGGGGATGGCCGGCTGATTCAGTGATCGCTCCGGAGAAAGAGCGCGACATGGGCCGACCCTATAGCCAGGATCTGCGCGAGCGGGTGGTTGAGGCTGCTGCGGCAAGCTCGCTCGACGAGGCAAGATCCTTGCTGTCGCGCTTCCATCTCGGGCACGGAACTCGGTACTGCGGCCGCGAACGTGCTTGAAAACGATCGGGCCAGATCTGGGAGTTGCTGAACTAAGAACGATAGTAATTGGTAATTGTGGCTCGGGTGTACGGCAGCATCCGCTCTGCAGCGGGTCCGTCGGCAGCGAACACCACATCCGGCGAGCTGCCCAACCAGCGGATTCTAAGCTTGCCGTCTGATAGTTAAGCTCAAACGAAGCACCTTGCGCACATCACTCGAGTGATGCACAACACGCCAGCCAACAAAATCGACGGCGGCCTAAATCGTTGATTTGATTGATACAATACCTTTGCATGCCCAATCCGTCCCTGGGCACCACAGTTTTCTGATACCCAGAACGTTAGAAGACTTAGTAGGCGAGATTGCCCCACTTTTCTGCATCGTCGGCAAAAAAGGGATCATGGCGGTTCCGATTCCCAGGTGTCTCCGTACTCGGCGACGCCCTGATACCGCCACCCACTTCACAGGCGCAGTAGAAGTCTTTGAATGTGCGGCCGGCCTCGACGACAACGGCTTCTGCGGCATGGGACCAAGGCTGCCTGATCAAACTCGCTCAGCCATCCAAAAATGCGAAACGGCCGACGGATCTATCGCTGCCGGAAGCCGGATCCGCCCTTCCAGATCCATATCGCTGCTGCGCGGATCATGAGGAGCGGCAGTAGGCCCCCTCAAACTACCGATGCCCGTTCCGCCGACCTGATGATACCGTTGATGCCCTACGTCGCGTGGCGAAAGCATCGCCGGGCTGGACAGGTGCGTCGACGCAGCGCCGAAGCGCGCGCCCCGGTATCCATCTTTCCACTATTGGCATTCCCGCCGGGCTACGACGTAGCCGGCGACCGAACGGTCCGGGAAAATCCGGCGTAGGCTCAGGCCGCGCGCGAGATCGGCCGTGCCGTCTCTTTGCCCGTGCGGGCATCGAGGAGAGCGCGGCTGAATTCGGCCGGGGTGTGGCTGCGGCCGCTGCTGTCGCGGATGAGGACGCCCTCCATGCCGGAGCTGACGAGGGTCAGGGCCTGCTCCAGCGCTGCAAGCATCGAGCCGCGCTGGAAGCTGACGTCGCGGGCGGTATGGCGCGCGGTAACGATGAAACTCACGAGGAACACCTTGAGCGACGAAATAGCGTGACGACCGGCTCTGCCGATCGGTGATCGATCATCCGATCCGTTCGGAAAGCGTTGTCGTCTCCACGTCGTCTGTGCAGTCGCTCGGCTATGCCGATCCATAGAAGGCATTTGGTTGACGAATCCTGAGCGGAACCGCGTTTTGTTGAGGCGAGAATCGGGCGAGCCGGTTTCTGTCATCGCGGGCAGGGGATGGCTGCAGCCGCCGTGCCCGGCACGGATGCCGATCGTGCGATCCTTGCGCGTCGCCACAATGTCAGTTTGCCTAAATATCCCGATTGAAGTTTCCTATTTTCCAGATTTAATTTCTTATATGACCCGAATACTTTTGCTACTCTTCCAGAGATCGATAACTTTGTTTCATTTTTGCAACTCATACGGTTGCTCTTATGCGAAACTCAATAGACGCCTGGAATAAAATACGACTGCATGCTTAAGCTTCAGGCAGCGAGCGACCTCCGTGCATACATTGCTGCCGGGCGTGACTCGAAATAATCAAGCAACGTCGGGGGAAGTGTCGTGAATCCTAACAGGTTTGCAGTATCTTTGCGCAGGTCTCTGCTGTTGAGCGTGCCCGTCTGGGCCGTCGCCGTCGCAGGGGCCCATGCCGCATGCGCGCCGGCCGTTCCCGCGAACGGCCAGACCGTGACCTGCACGGACGCCACGCCGACCGGCTTCGTCGCTCCTGCGGGCGTGACCGGGCTGACCGTGAACATCCAGACGGGCGCCACCGTCGGATCGCAGCAGACCAGCGCCGGAGCCAACCCGAGCTTCACCAACGTTCGGGTCAATGGCACGAGCACGGTCAACAATGCCGGCACGATCGCCAACACCACGCCGCTGAACCGCGACAACTTCGGTGTGAACCTGGCGGGCGACCTGTCGACGCTCAACAACACCGGCACGATCGCCCTGACGGCACCGGCCGGCAATACGACGACCCGCGTCTACGGCGCGTATTCGAGCGCGCCGGGCGGCGCGCAATACGCGAGCACGACGATGAACAACAGCGGCACGATCAGCGTGACCCAGAACGGCAACGGCATCGCCCGCGGCATCTATTCGGGCGAGAACACGACGCTGTTCACGATCAACAACACCGGGCTGCTCTCGGCGACGCGCGGCGCGACCGCGACGGCCAGCACCACCGTCGTCGCCGGCGTCGATTCCGACGACGACACCGACCGGCTCGTGGTCAACAACGCCGCGGCCGGGCGCATCACCGCCGCCGGCACCAACACCCGCGCGATCAGCGGCCGTGCCGCGCAATACGAGATCAACAACAGCGGCACGATCGGCAACACCACCGCCGGCGAGGCGGCGATCGCCACCTTCGCACTGAACGCGGGCAATGCCGGCGACGCGACCACGCTGCGCGCCTACAATACGGTGGTCACCAACACCGCAACCGGCGTCATCAACGGCGACTTGCGCAACTTCGATCAAGACCTGCAGGTGGGCGCCACAGTGGCCAACCTGCGCCGCTCCGGCACGGTGACCAATGCCGGCACCATCAACGGCAACCTGAGCTTCGGCAACGGCAACCAGACCATCACCAACACCGGCCGAATCTCGGGCAATATCTCGTTCCTCGACGTGGCAACCGCCGGCGCAATCGCCGGCACCGTCAACACGGTCAACCTCGGCACAGGGTCGAGCATCGGCGGCAACATCACCGCGCGCGGGCTCGGTACCAACAACCTCAACCTTTCCGGCACCGGCACGCTGAACAGCAACGTCACCGGTTTCACCAACATCACCCAAACCGCCGGTGCCTGGACGATCGGCAACAACGCCACGCAGACGATCTCCGGGAACCTCACCGTGGCAGGCGGCAACCTGACGCTCGGCGCCGGCACGACCCAGACCGTCGGCGGCCAGATCCAGGTGACGGGTTCCGGCGCTCAGCTCACCGTCAACAACACGATCGCGAACAAGACGGTGAACCTGTCGAATTCGAACACGACGCTGGTCAACAACGGCACCATCACGCAGTCCGATACGGCCGCGGCCACGACCGCCGGCCGCCTCCGCACCGTGATCAGCAGCGCCGCCGATCCGGCCGCCTACGCCAACGTCTCGGTCGTCAACAACGGCACCATCGCCATCACGGAGAACGGGGCCGCACGTGCCCAGGCCGTCTATGCGGGCGAGAACATCACCTCGATGAGCGTCGTCAACAGCGGTACGATCTCGGCGACGCGCAGCGCCACCGCGATCGCGACCGGCAGCGCCCAAGCCGTCTCGGCCGTGGATGCCGATGACGACACCCTCGCCTACACGGTTACCAACCGGGCCGGCGGCCAGATCCTCGCCGCGGGCGCGGGCGCCCGCGCCATTGCCGGCCAGGCGCAGAACTACACCATCGACAACGCGGGCACGATCACGTCGCCGGCGGGCGGCGTCGCCGTCGCCACCAACGGCCGCGGCGTCAGCACGCTCACCAACCGCGCAGGCGGCGTGATCACCGGTGACGTACGCATCACCGACGTCAACAACCAGACCGCCGCGAGCGTCGTGACCGCCGCCAACCGTCGTTCCGGGACGCTCACCAATGCCGGCACCATCAACGGCAGCCTGCTCTTCGGCAACGGCAACCAGACCGTCATCAATACCGGTCGCATCGGCGGCGGCCTGAACTTCCTCGATGTCGCAGCCGCCGGGGCCGCAGCTGGCACCGTGAACCGCCTCACCCTCAGCACCGGTTCGTCGATCGGCGGCAACATCACCGCGCAGGGCCTCGGCACCAACGCCCTCGTCCTGACCGGTACCGGCACGCTGACGAGCAACGTCGCCGGCTTCACGACCCTGTCCCAGGCGGACGGCTCCTGGACGCTGGCTTCCGGCTCGACGCAGAGCTTCTCGGGCGGTGCCACCGTGTCGGGCGGTCGTCTCGAGGTCGACTCGACGCTCAACGCCAACACCGCCGTCGGCGCGGCCGGCACGCTCGGCGGCGTCGGCCGCATCAACGGCAACCTCGGCAACGCCGGCATCGTCGCCCCCGGCACCGCGGCGTCGCCCTACGGCGTCCTGACGGTCGCGGGGAACTACGCGCAGTCGTCGACCGGAGCCCTCGCGGTCAACGTGAACCCGGCCGGCGCCTCCTCGAAGCTCCAGGTCACCGGTTTCGCCAACCTGTCCGGTGCCGTCGCGCTCAGCACCGCTCCGGGCACCTACACGGCCAACAGCCGCTACACGGTGCTGACCGCCAATTCCGGCGTGGCCGGCACCTTCACCTCGGCCACGGCCAGCAACCTGCCGTTCCTGCTGCGGCCGGTCGCCTCGACGGACGCCAACAACGCCTACGTTACGCTCGCCCAGCAGAGCTTCACCGGCGTGGCGCAGACCCAAAACCAGCGTAACGCCGCCACCGGCGTCGATGCGCTGCTCGCAGCCAACCCGGCGGCGCTGACCTTTCTCGACTACCAGAGCAACCAGGCGCTGGCGGGTATTCTCGACCGGGTCGCAGGCCAGGGCTACACCTCCGTCGCCGATCCGCAGCTCCGGGCCGGCCGCGCCTTCACCGACGCGGTGATGGGCCGGGCGTACTCCGCCCTCTTCGAGGCCGGCCCGACCGGCTTCACCCTGCCCCCGGCGGTCTACGCCGCCGACCTGCCGACCCGCGGGCCGGTGCCGGAGCCGCGCTTCATCGAGGCGACCCGCGGCTACGGAATCTGGGCCACGGGCTACGGCCAGGTCGGCACCGTGGACTCGACCGCCAACGCGGCCGGGCGCCACGAGACGATCGCGGGCTTTGCCGGCGGCATCGACTTCCATCCGGGCGCCGGCACCGTGCTCGGCATCTCGGCGGGCTACGGTTCGGTCGACGTGTCGGTGAACCGGACCGGTGAGCGGGCGCATACCGACAACGCCCAGGTCGCCGTCTACGGCGGCATCACGAACGGCCCGGCCTACGCCATCGCCACCGTGGGCTACGCCCACGCCGACGGCCGGCTCAACCGCTCGCTCGCCGGATTGCAGGTCCTGCAGCCGGGCGGAGCCAGCGGCTCCATCGGCGGCGACCAGTTCCTGTCCTCCGCCGAGGCCGGCTACCGCTACGCCTACACCCCGGGCCTGATCCTCACGCCGTTCGTCGGCGCCCAGGTCTCGACCTTCAGTCAGGACCGGGTGACCGAGGGAACCGGCGGCCTGTTCAACCTGAACGTCGCGGCCCAGGACTTCCTCTCGGCCCGCACGCTGGTCGGCGGCCGCCTGGAATCCACGGTGGATCTCGGCGGACGGGCGGTGACGCTGGCGATCCGGGCGGCCTACGTCCACGACTTCGCCGACATCGGCCGGACGATCCAGTCGAGCTTCGTCCTGGCTCCCACCGTGCCGTTCACGGTCGACGGCCGCCGTCTCAACCGCGACCGGGCGCTCGTCGGCGTCGGCATCGGCACGCAGCTGGCTCCCGGCTGGACCGGCTTCGTGAACTACGACGCCGAACTCGCCTCCAGCGACACGATCCAGGCAGGCCGGGCCGGCGTTCGATACGCCTTCTGAGACTCGTACCAGACGGCAAGGCGGCTTTCGTCCGCCGAACTCATCGGTATTGGTCCCTCGGGACCCATCGCCACGAAGCCCCCGGGTCGCTCGCCGATCCGGGGGCTTTTTCGTTGCGCTCGCGCTCAGGTGGACATCGAGGGGCCGGTCTCGCCGCCGTCCCGTTTCACCACTCGCCCCTAGGCGTGCGGCCGGCGACGGGCTAGACCCGTGCACCTTCATCCCGACGGTTCGCGGGGGCCCGCGGTTCCTGCGAGCCCCCGCCCCGAGAGCAGGACGACGCGATGGCGGACAAGGCGGTCCCTCATTTCCACAATCAGGCCGGCGTGGCGCGAGTCCGGGTCGGGGCACGCGAATTCATGTGCATCGGGGCGCTGCCGCCCTTCGACCACCCGCACGTCTTCCTCGACATGGGCGGGGGCGACGAGATCATCTGCCAGTACTGCTCGACGCTGTACGTGCACGATTCCAAGCTGAAGCCGGACGGGGCGGAGCCCGCCTCCTGCGTCTGGAACGACGACGCACCGCAAGCGAGAGCCGCGGCCGAGTGATACCGACGGACGTGACGTTCGACTCTTCCAGCGATCGGCCGTTCGGCAAGCGGCCGTTGAGCAAGCGCGACTGCGCGTCGCCGCTGATGCGGCGGATCGATCTCGAGACGTCGGTCTCGAGATCCGCCGACAGGAAGGCCCCGTCGTGAAGCCTCTCTCCATCGCCATCGTCGGGGCCGGCATCGGCGGTCTGACGGCTGCGCTGGCCCTGAGCGGGGCAGGGCACTCGGTCACCCTGATCGAACGCCGAACCGGCTTCTCGGAAGTGGGAGCGGGCCTGCAGATCTCGCCGAATGCCAGCCGGATCCTGATCGAACTCGGCCTCGGGCCGGCCCTGCGCCGCGCCGCCAACGAGCCGCCGGGGGTGGCGATCCGGGCGCTGGCCAGCGGGCGCAAGCTCGGCGGCATCGAGCTCGGCTCGGCGATCCGCGATCGGCACGGCGCGCCCTACTACGTCATCCACCGGGCCGACCTGCAGACGCTGCTGCTCGACGCCGTGCGCGGACGCCCCGGCATCCGTCTCGTCGTCGGCCGGGAGGTCGTCGCGGTCGCGGAGACGGACGATGGCGTCAGGCTGAGCCTGGAGAGCGTCGCCGGCGGGCGCAGCGACACGCTCGCGGCCGATCTCGCCATCGGGGCCGACGGAGTCCGCTCGACCCTGCGCGAGCGTTTCGACACGCGCCCGCTCCAGACGCATCGTCAGGCCGCCTGGCGGGCGACGATCCTGCGCGAGGCGGCTCCCCCCGAATTCCAGGGCGAGGAGACCGGCCTCTGGCTCGGGGGCGGCCGCCATGTCGTGCACTACCCGATCGGGGCGGGCCAGCGGCTCAACGTCGTCGCGATCGTGCCCGAGCGCGAGGGCGACGACGATTGGGGGCGGCTCGGCGACCCCGCCGTCCTGCGCGACCATTTTCGCGATGCGGCCGGGCCGCTCCTGGCCTTGCTCACCGTGCCGGACACCTGGATGGTCTGGTCCCTCGTCGACCGCCCGGCGGCGCGCCCGATGGCCTCGGGCCGGCTGGCGCTGCTCGGCGACGCCGCTCATCCCGTTCTGCCGTTCCTGGCGCAGGGCGCCGCCATGGCGATCGAGGATGCGGCCGTACTCACCCGCTGCCTGGGCGCTGCAGGAGAGGTGCCGGACGCGCTCGACGCCTATGGCAGGGAACGCTCGGCCCGGGTTCGCCGGGTCTGGAAGGCGGCGCAGTCCAATGGCCGCACCTACCATGCCGGCCCGCTCGTCGGCCTCGCTCGCAACGCGGTGCTCGGCCGCCTCGGCCCGGCCGGCATGAGCCGGCGTTACGCCTGGCTCTACGGGTGGACGCCCGACACAGCCTGACCGTTCGCCGCTTGATCTGGCGCTGCGCCGACGCTACCGCTCTCGATGCGCGGACGTGGCGGAACCGGTAGACGCACGAGACTTAAAATCTTGCGGCCGCAAGGCCGTGCGGGTTCGAGTCCCGCCGTCCGCACCAATCTCTTGAAATCGCGAACAGCGCCAGCAGGATCCTGGCACGCAGGTGTTTTTCGGCGCCCCTCGCGACAAATGGCCGTTCCGACGACGTCGTGAAGTCGTGCCCCGAATGGGGATTGGTTCGTCCGCAAGGGCATCCCGAGGGACATCCGATAACGTTAGCAATGGGTACGAGACACCGGTTGTGGAGGACACGGCCGAGGAACTGAAGCTGTTCCCGAGGTATGTGTTAGAGGGCGAGTGACCGAGCCAAATGGCGACGGGGCTTTAACCCTCCGCTTACCTCGAACCGCGACGTTGCCTACCCGAACCAACAGAGGGCAGGGCATGGCCGATAGCATCGACACGGTAGGCGTCGCGGGCGAGCGCATCCGTACCATCATCGAGCGCATCGAACGCGTCGAGGAGGAAATAAAGGACCTGATGGAAGGGAAAAAGGAGATCTTCGCCGAGGCCAAAAGTGAGGGCCTGGACGTGAAGGTGCTCAAGGAAATCCTCAAGCTGCGCAAGCAGGATAAGGATGAGCGCGACGAGCAGGAGACTCTACTAGAGGTCTATCTGCGTGCGATGGATGCGCCGGCCCCTGCACCAATGGCCGAGGCCGCTTAAAGGCTTTGCCGGGAGGGGCAGGCGAGCATTCAGTCGCCGCCCCTTTGCTCGCCCCTAGATGTTTGGTCCCGCGGTGTGGTGTGACGGGTCGAGCCTGAACCGCTCGGGCTGTTTCGTCCAGGCCTGACAGACGAACTCGTAGGGGGTGAGGCCGCGCAGGGTCTTGAGGCGACGGCCGTAGTTGTAGGCATCGACGAACAGCTGGAGGTGCTGGCGCAGCTCGTCGTGGCTCTCGTAGTGGTAGCGTTTGACCGTGGCGTCCTTGATGGTGCGGTTCATCCGCTCGACTTGACCGTTCGTCCATGGGCAGCGTGGTTTGGTCAGGCGGTGCTCGATCTTGGTCTGCTCGCACGCCCATTCGAACGAATGCCAGCGGTACAGGCGCGGCCCGTCCTGGGTCGCCCAGTAGGCGGCCGCCTTCGCTTCGGCCTCCTCGTCCACCGGCTTGTTGTCGGTGAACTGGATGCCGTTATCCGTCAGCACCGTGTGGATCGTGTAAGGCACCGCCGCGATCAGATCATGTAGAAAGGCCGCCGCGATCCGCTGTGTCGCCTTCTCGTGTAGTTGGACGAAGGCGAACTTGCTCGTGCGGTCGATAGCCACGAACAGGTGGAGCTTGCCTTGTTCGGTGCTGACCTGCGCGATGTCGATGTGGAAGTAGCCGATCGGGTAGGCCTTGAACTTCGAACGCTTCGGCTTGTCGCCCTCGACGTCCGGCAGACGGCTGATGCCGTGGCGCTGCAGGCAGCGATGCAGGGACGAGCGCGTCAGGTGCGGCAGGCTCGGCTGCAGCGCGTACAGGCAGTCGTCCAGCGGCAGTAGCGTATGCCGCCGGAAAGCGACGACAACCGCCTCGTCCTCGACGCTCAGCACGCTTGAGCGCGGCTCCTTCGGTCCCATGCGCGCGTCCGTGCTGGTCGGACGCGCGCGCCACTTCTGCACGGTGGTCGGACTGACCCCGTGCCGCCGGGCGGCGGCCCTCACGCTCTCTTGACGAGCTTGGATTGCCCGACGGACCGCCTCAGTCGTCGTGGCGCTTCCGTGGAGAACCTGTCCCATAGCGCGTCCCTCCATGCAGCGGCGATCGTACCACCACACCGCGGGACCAAACATCTAGCGACATCCTTCATCATCTCATCAGCCAACGGCCGTTCCAGATACCCGCGAAGGCGAACAACGGACGAACATCGTTCAGAGAGAACCAAACGGGCGTCTTCTTCGGCTTCGTGTCCGCGTAATCGCTGAAAGACGATACGGGCACGAGGCAGAGGCATCCTTCCAGGCAGGGGCGGTACTCGGCACAGCGCATCTCTCGATCCAGATCGGAACAAAAGAAGAACACGCTACGGCAAGGATGGTTCGGTCGATCGCGGAGGGCACCCTGTATTGTTCGTTCGGGCTGAGCCTGTTCACAGGCGAGATAGCTCCGCATCGGAAACAATCGCAGCCTGGTTCGTTGCAGTGCGATGAGCCGAGTCGAAATTCTCCAATCCTGCCAGCGCCTCGCAGTGCACTGGCGTCTTGCGGAACGCCATTGAAAACGGGACGGCAATGCCCAAGCGGCTCGGGCCTGTGCGGAACAGGCCGAGTGGTGTGAGCGTCGCGTAGAGCAGCTGAGCACCTAAAGGCAGGCCCCATCGCCTCGGGTAGCGCACGGAGTTTGTCCGCTCTCGCACGACTAAGCGACGCCTTGTTTTGCCGGAAAAATGTGTGCGGGCATCGACCTTACAGAACGCGCGAGTCCCCGCCGAGAAAACAGGATGAGGTGCTACGAGGCCATGCTGCAGCGAGCGAAGCCGTGAGACCCACGAGCCTGCCCTGGATCGTTCATCCGTGATGACAACGTCCGAATGAGACTGCCCGCCTTCGAGCAACATCGTCCTGTGTGATCGCGCGCGACCTGTCGGCCCAGCCCTACAGGTTGCCGCTTTCAATCAGGAAGGGCGGATAGCGGATGTCGGGCCGTCTATGATCAATGAGCCGCACCCGCGACCTCAGTCAGTCATCCAATCGATGTCCAGCGATTGCTCGAAGGCGGCAGCGGATGTTTCCTTGCCCTTCAAATCGACCACCGTGACGTCCCGGAAGCCACGCCGAGCCAGGTCCCACGTCCGTTCCATTGCCTGCTCGTCGGTGCCGCAAGCGAATGTCACGCTGCGACCGGTCGGATCGATGCCCTTCACCTGAAACACGGTCGTTATCTCACTCTTCGGTAGATTGCCTTTGCCATAGCCAATGAAAACGGGCGCGTCCCATGCCGCTATCGTTAACGGTTACCGACGCAAGGTCCACGCGAACTCGCGGAGGCTCGGAAGATGATTCGGCTTATGCTGAGAGCGGTAGGGCTCGCGACGATCCGTGGAGGCACCGGAGACCGGGGCACCACACTGACGCCCGAGGAACAGCTCAGACGGTTTGCCGAGGTCTGCGAACGGCTTTCTGCAACCGATAAACACGCAACGGATTGCAGCGACGATGAGCAGTCGCTCTCATAGGCATGCTTCGGCGCATCGAACGGCCCTCGCCGCCCGCTAGAAAGCCCTTCGATAGCGCTCGGAGAACGCCAACGTTTTTAACGGACTGGGGCGGTACACGCGGTCTCCCGCAGTCCGCACCAACATCGACGATCCCGAAGCGAGTGCCTGCGGCTACCAGCAGGAGCGCGGGAGGCGGCGTTTCCAGCGCTCGCCGAGACGCAGATTCTGGCTCTCGGGCCGGTCCCGGCGCGGGGCGGCCACGGGTGCCGGCGCGCGTGGCGCGACACTGGGCCCGGCGAGAACGGGAGCAGGCTCCGGCGTACGGATGACGGGGGCCGGCGGCTCGACGGGCAGCGGAACCTTTCGCGGCCGTCCCCTCGGGCGCGGAGCACCCTCGATCATACCCTGCGGCGTGACGCGCTGGACTCGAGGGAGCGGCGGCTCCGGAGCGACGTCTGGCTCGGGCTCCGGAGGCGGAGCTTCCCAGGCGATCAGATTCGGCAGGATGCGCCGGGGCTCGGCATCGGCCGGAGCCGACGGAACAGATGCGAACGCGGCCTCGGACGGCACGGCCCATGGATCGAGCGCCACGGGCTTGCGGGCCGCGGCTTGCGGCACCCGCGGCGCTTTGGCGGGAATGGAGACGAAGCCTTGATGGCCGCTCGACTTGGCTGCGACGGTGAACGACCGCCGCTCGCGATTGCGAGTCATGCTTTCCCTAATGTCTTTGAGATTGGCCGGCGCGTGATGACGCACCGAACAGTCACATGGCTAATCGGCGACAGTTTGTCGAGTAACGGTTGCGATTGCGTTTCCACTTTCGATCCGGCTGCGCCCAAACGAACCTTCATGCGGTCGTAAAACGGCGCTCACGTTCAACACTTCGGAACGCCGCGCAGGGCCGTGCAACCGTACATGCCCTCGCCGGCCGACGGTCGAGACGCCGCCTCGTCCTCCATGGCCTCCGTGCCTCGTCCAGACAAGGTCGCCCACGTCCTGTGTCGCCCGCGAGCGACCGATGGCATCCGCGGCAAGGCACAGGGTCGAAACATCGACAGCCTCATCGGATCCGCTGTCCCGCGGGCATGGAATGGGCGGGTGGAGCGCGTGCAAGGAGCCCGATCCCAGTGCTCGGCGACGACGCAGCAGGGTTACGGAGGCCGAGGCCATGGCCGGCTCGGCACCGATCGAAGAACCGCCTGCGTTATCGCTCTCGGTAGCAGGGCAGGATTGCGCAGAGCCGCAATCGCCCGAAGCTTACTCGACGCATTTTTCGGAATATTTTCAATCAACTTGTAATAATATAATTTATAAATTCATTTTTATATTTAATTACGACTCAAGAACGTGTCAAAATTATCTAACAGATAACTGTACTAGACTAAAAACTCAATCAAATGCTAAAATGGTGCGAAGGCAAAGCATCAGGCTTGCGATGGGGCGGACCGGTAGGTCGGGACATGACACTGCCGATCGCAAGGGCGATCCGAAGGCGCGGGATTGAAAATTCGACGGGCGCCGCTTTACTTATCGAGATCTTCAGACAGCGCGATGACGAACCGGCGCAACTGTGTTTTACTCGCGCTCTCGGGAAGACGGTCGAAGGCCTGAGCCAGGGTGACCGCCGCCCGCGACAACGAGGGCAGCCCCGATGCATCGTCCGGCGAGCCGAGCAGTTCGGAATGGCTGATCCCGAGCAGCTTGGCGATCTCGACGATCTTGCCGGCCGAGATGCGGTTGAGCCCCTTCTCGTATTTCTGGACCTGCTGGAAGGTCACGCCGATCGCATTCGCAAGGGTGGTCTGCGAGATGCCCGCGATCTTCCGGGCCGCGGTGATCCGTTCGCCGATCGCGCGGTCGGTATCGGTCACTTCCTTCATGCGTCCGGCGTCCCAGGCTGCTGCTCCCGCATAGTCCTATCGGCTTTTCACATTCCCGTGAGCAATCCTTTTTTCGTTTTCCGGAGCGCGTGTCCTCGGGTGGCGGCGGCCAACGACTGAAAAAGGACAATCAAGCCCCTGGGATCGGACCGCCACGCAGGCATTCGCATGATCCGATCAGGATTCCGTCTCCGCCATGACGTCGGCAACGCCGGCCATGTGGCCCGAGCCAGATGGGGCCGGGCAGGGGCATCCCTCCCGGCGGGGCGGAGACGCAGGCAGCGCCGGCATGGCGCGGAATTCGGGCGATTCACCGGGTTCCGGCGCAGCAGGCGTGAGACGACCGGTGACGTCGGAGCACCGCACCCGTCACCGGTGGGACACGGCCGCGCAAGGCCGGGCCCGGCGACGGAATCCACAGTCGAAACGACCGCGCCATCGACGGAAGACCGGCGGCGGCCAGCATGCAGCCCGAAGCCTGCGCTCCCAAGAATCCCGGGACCGAGAGCGAATATGGCCACGCTTGGGCTGGCCTCCCGTTCAGAAACGGTTAAGCTTCAGCCCAACGGTCGCGAAGCGGCCAGGGGGTTCGCGTCATGGCTTCGATCAAGATCCGAGTGGCCGACGACGGCACCTGCATGATCCTCCGCAACGGCGACACCGTCTCCTCGGGACTGACCCGGCCGCAGGCGGAGCGCCTTGCGGCCGTACTCCGATGGATCGAGCCGGCTTAGCGGCCCTCACAAAACTCCCGCTGCGCTGCCGCAGCCGAAGGAACGGCCCCCGGTAATCGCAAGTTCTGCGGCACGCCCTTGCGAGCCCGTCCCGATCCGGACGAGTCGGCCCCAGACTGCCCCGTCGCGCGGTTTCTCGACGATTTTGAAAAGTCGCCGGCGATCTCCAAGAGACCGAGAACTGTTCCGGCAGGTCCACGCTTGGCCGCGGCGTTGATTCCGCTGTGGTTTTCGCTCTCGGCGGGATAGCGTCAAGCCGGCATGCGGCAACAAAAAGCCCGCCGCGGCGGATGCCGGGCGGGCCTTTTCGAGCACTCGGTTTCAGGCAGCCATTGCTGCAACTTCGCGCTCTGCCTCGGCCTTCTGCACGGCTACCCAGCGAGGCAGGGCCTTTCCGGCCAGTTCGATACGCAGGAACACCGTGCCGCGGCGGCCTTCGAGCAACGCGGCCGGAAGCCGCGCCCGTCCCGCCGTCCAACGGTGACCGGTTTCCTCGAACGGATGGAAGCCGTCCGACAACCGGGCATCGTCGAGTGCGATCGAGCTCTTTGCACCCTCGGCGTCGTCGATAGCGATGCTATCCAGGCAGATTCCAAGACGGCGAGAATCCGCATTCAACCCGATCTCGCGCGGGGCGCTGGTTTGGGTAACGATCCAAATGTCCGCAGCCGAGGCCGGCACCGGAAAGCGAGCGACCAAACCATGCTTGTCGGCCTCGACCCGCTTGCCGTCCACCATCAGGTGCAGATCCGCCCACGGCTCATCGACGAGCCGCCAGCCGAGCCGCTCGGCGCGGGCTTGAAGTTGGGCACGCACGACCGCGACGAAAGCCCCCTCAGCATGGAACGGCCTGCAATAGTCGGCACGCGTGCGTGAGGCCAATTGGCCATCGGGCCTGCTGTACAGGTTGATGACGTCGCCCTCGACGAAGAAGCCGCGGTTGCCCATGTCGAGATAGCTCTCGGCGTACTGGCCCTCGGCGATCAGGAGGTCATGGCTGTCGAGTTCGACGTGCCAGTAGGTGACGGCCTCGACGTCTTCCTGCGTAATGGTCGTACCGTTCAAAAGCGCGACAGCCGGAACGAGGATCTCACCCATCACATCAAAGCAGAGATTGTGGGCGGGGGAGACGAGGAGGTCGCGCGAGGGGCGGTTTTCGCCGAGTGCGCCGGCAGAAATGCGGATCGGCAACGCATCGGCAGGGCTGCTGAGCTTGTGGCACTCTATCGTGCGATGACCGAGCCAACGGATCGGACGACGTTCACCCGAGGATGTAACGACCTCGTCGCCAACGCGCAGATCTTCGATCGCGACTTCGCCGACAGCCGTGAGAATTCGTGTGCCCGAGACGAAACAAACGGGCTGATATTGCGTAGGCCCATTGGGTTCGGCCGTGAATGAAACTCTCTGCCGAGGCGTCAGGGATGTGTTGGAAAGAACGTACCGATTGGAATCATCGGTAGGATTCGCGCTATCCGAAAGCTGGATCATACCAGCGCTATCGAACTGTGTCGCATACAAGGTATTGACGTTGCCAGTTGCAACACCACCCGGCAGGGATCCTGTAACTGTAACAGGATCACCAGCCCGAGCGATCGTGCCGCTCACGGTGATGTTGCCCGTCGAGACGGCATCTATCCCGAAAGTTGCTCCTGGTGCGCCGTCATCCTGACCGACAAATCCGGCCCCATAAGCGGTATTATTAAAAGTTACGGCCACTGATTTATTCCTCCTAATTTGCCGGGAACACCGCTGCGCTTGCGCTTTGATTTATCTACGCAGGTCTTTGCATGACCTTTTTGCATAGCGTGTCATTAATAAGAGATAAAACAGCAAAATCTATCGCTAGGCAAGTATTGCCTGAGTACGGTTTTTGCAATTCCATGTCAGGTTGCTTTTATGCAACTCTTCGTAACCGATAGATCGAGGTGGGCTAAAGTGGAAATCTGAAGCGTTACTTAATGGCATTAAATTATGCCGTTTTATCCTGCTTTCGATCGGGTAATTTAGGCATTTGACCAGAGCTTCGGGTGCTGGCGGCAGTCCGGACGGGCTGCCGCGATCCGTCGACGAAGCGGGGATCCGACAGTCGCCTGCATTGACTTTCGCAGACCGCTTCGGCTCGGAGGCTTCTCGCACCATAGCTGGCTGAGGCCGCTCCACTTCGAGGACAGTTGCCTTTGCGCGCCGACCGCCATGATCCGGCGCCAGGTCCATGCGACCATCGGCATCCAGGACCCGCGCCTGACGAAGGATCAGGATCGCGACATGGGGAACCGTATGCCGGTCGCGAGCACGCCGTTCATGCACACGACAAAGAACTAACGGCTTTCCGCATCCGCGCCGACAAAGCCAACGGAAGGACGCGACGGCCGGACACGCATCTCCGCTCGGCCTTCGAGATGACGAAACCGTAGCGGAACGTCGCCGGGCTCGACGCCACCACCTTCGACGAGGTGTGCGACCTCCTGAGCAACCGCGAACGGCCGTTCCTCTCCACACGCCTCCTGGCGGAGCTTGCCGATGCCAGAAGGCGCTCGTCGAACGGCGGGGAAACCTGACGGCTCTGTACAGCAAAAAGCCCCGGCCGAGGCCAGGGCTGCAATCGCTTACGTCATCGATACGAGTGGTAGCGAGGGAGAGATTTGAACTCCCGACACAAGGATTATGATTCCTCTGCTCTAACCAACTGAGCTACCCCGCCACGCGCCGCGCCCGGCAATCCCATCGGAACGGGGTCGTCGGTCGGACAGGGGCGATATAGGGAATGCGGCTCGGCGGTGTCAACGGATGCCGAGCCACTCCGCCGTGTCTTCTCGGCGCATGGGCGCCGAGGAGCCGGCCGACGCGTTGCCACGGGTGTGGATGGGAGCGCGCGAGGGCCTTCATGCAGACGCTGCTGCTCACGCATCCGGCCTTCGCCCGGCACGATACCGGCTCCGCTCATCCCGAGCGGCCGGCGCGGATGGAGGCGATCGACCGGGCGCTGGCCGTGCCCGCCTTCGCCGGCCTGCGGCGGGAGGAAGCGCCGTTGCGCGAGGACGTCGAGGCACAGATCCTGCTCGCGCACAAACCCGCCTATCGCGATCGGCTCCGGGCGCTCGCCACCGATCCGGCGGCGCTTCCGACGCATCTGAATCCGGATACCGTGATGTCGGCCGGCACCTGGGAGGCGGCGCTTCGGGGCGTCGGCGCGGGGCTGCGCGCCGTCGATGCCGTGCTCGATCCGGACTCGGGCCTGCGCAACGCCTTCTGCCAGGTGCGGCCGTGCGGGCACCATGCCGAGCCCGACCGCGCCATGGGGTTCTGCCTGTTCTCGAACGTGGCCATCGCGGCCTTGTACGCGCGCAGGCGCCACGGGCTGGAGCGCGTCGCAGTGGTCGACGTCGACGTGCACCATGGCAACGGCACGCAGCGCATTTTCTGGAGCGACAAGAACCTCTTCTACGGCTCGACCCACCAGATGCCGTGGTTTCCCGGCACCGGGGCCGTCTCGGAGCGTGGCGTGGGCAACATCCACAACGCGCCGCTGAAGGCGGGCGACGGCAGCGATGCGTTTCGCGAGGCGCTCGGCGAAAGGATCGTGCCGGCGCTGCACGATTTCCGGCCGGACCTGATCCTGGTCTCGGCCGGGTTCGACGCCCATGCCGACGATCCCCTCGGGCGGCTGCGCCTGCAGGCGGCGGACTTCGCCTGGGCGACGAACCTGATCAATGCGGTCGCGGATCGGCATTGCGGCGGCCGCGTCGTCTCGATGCTGGAGGGCGGCTACAAGCTCGACACGCTTGCAGCCTGCGCGGCCGTCCATGTGACCGGTCTGATGGATGGCGCGAAGTAGGACCGGCTCACAACCCCTGCGCCTTCGCCCCCACGCAGGCGCCGAAGCGGCCCTGAAAGCGCTCCGACGCCAGCACGCAGCGGGCGACGGCGAAGGTCGGCACGCGCCGTGGCAAATCTCCGGCGGGTCGGGCTCAGCTGCCATGGCGTCCCTCGGCGTCGAGGATCCATGTCCGATCCGCGAACGCGACGTAGATGCGCTCCTGGCCCAGCGCCGCGCCGAGCTCGGTCGCGAGTTCGTTGAGCATGCCGACGAGGGCGGCATCCGGCAGGTGGCCGAGATAGGCGTGCACGGCCTCGCCGGTGAACAGCGCCACAGGCTCGCGGTCCGAGCCGACGCTGCCGTCGGGGCGCATCCAGGCATAGGTGACCTCGGCGCGGCCGAACATGCCGGAGAGGGCGGGCAGGCCTGCCGACACGCGGCGGCGCATCCAGGCCCGCGCCGTGCGCACCGCCTCCGAGACGTCGTAGACGCGGCCCTCCTCGTCCCACCCCTCGCGCAATCCGACGGCGATGCGGAAGTCGCGGCGCGGCCCCTCCGACCCCGGCACGACGACGAAGTCTTCCGCCTTCGGCGGGGCGCGCCGGTCGACCGGGTCGGGCATCGTCTGCGTTCCTTGCACGGGCTGGACGGCGGCAGGTCAAGCCCAGGCGGCCCGGTGGCGAAACGGAAGGTCGTCCGCCGCCGTCCAGGCCAGCGAAACCGGGGCCCCGCCCATCGCCCGCGAGAGCAGGGCCGCCTCGACGGCGTAGGCAGGGTTCGAGACGTCCTGCCCGCAGGCCGACGGGGTCGGGTGAAGCGCGACGGCGTCGGGCGCCAGGCCGAGCAGCGCGGAGAGCTCTTGCCGAAGACGTCGCGGGTCGCGCGTGCGGGTCCAGACGGCGCAACGGTCGCGACCAGCCCGGACCGTAGCGGATGGCGGCTCCATCAGCGGCTCGGCCGTCTCGGGCACGAAAAACGATTGCGCCGGTTCGCCGCCGATCTCCGCCGTCTCCTCCCAGACCGGCCGCAGCGCGTCGCGGGCGCGGAGCGCCGCCCAGGTGTCGCGGGCGAGCACCGCCACGCCGCCGAGCCGGACGATGCCGCCCGCGAACGTGGGCTCCAGCCGGATCACGCCGACGACGCGATCCATGCGCCGGGTCGCAGCATCGTCGAAACCGGCAAGCCGCCAGCCGGGCAGGGGCGGGCGGGCGACGACGGCTTGGAGCAGGCCGGGCAGGCGGATGTCGGTGGCGAAAGTGGCCTCTTTCGAGGCCGGCAGCCCGTCCGACGGCGAAGCCGCGCCGGCCGGAAACGGGAAAGCGCCCATCGCCAGCGCGGCTGCGCCGCCGCCGAGAACGGTGCGTCGCGCCATGCTTCGATCGCCTCTGGCCATCGGGATCCGCCGCGTGCGTCAGGGGTGGCGATCCTCGCGCAGCGCAGGCCCCGATACCACCCCCTTACGGT
>NZ_BPRA01000031.1 GCF_022179645.1 Methylobacterium thuringiense | reverse complement strand
ATGTTCAACGCTGTTTGACACTGCCGCAAGCAGGGCCGTTCCACACCATCATACCAAAGGGCGGACCACTTCAATGGGGGCGGATCAGGTCATCACAGAGCGTGCCGATTATGGCCTGCCAAAATACGGGATTAACTTGATATCAATGATTTGATTTAAATTTCCGTATCTCAGCTACAACCAAGTTATATATGAGCAAAATATCGTCGCAATCAAAAGAGCTGGCATGTATCGATGTGGATTTTAAAGTGCGATCAGTATGTATATAGGATTACCCCCTATTTTCTTGCAGTAAAATATCATAAGCGGCTTCGCCACATCGGCCAGACCAGAACAAAATTTGTGTAGCAACCACCAATCTACGTCGATTTTCAGCATCTAAAGTTGGCAACTCCGCATCTTTCCAAAGTGCTATAATATCGTGTAGTACAGGTATCTTTGCTGCATTTCTTGCTGATGCATCATTATTAATACGGTGTTCGATCATTGATTTAACAATGCATTCTATAACAAAAGATGCTTATTGTCGAAAATCCTCAATCAGTAGCAAATTCAGATCTACGCTATTGAAACTATAGCTGTTTCCTTCTAGAAAAATCTCATCCTTCTGCTGCCATAACTGATACGCAGCAAATAGCACCTTATAAGCCCATAATTCAAAATATGCAGGAGAAAGTCTACGGATTTCATGGATAGACTTTTTTTGCTTCATAGTTTTGAGAACCATTACCCAGATAACAAGGCATGCCCAGCACAGGGCGATTTGAAGCTTTGGAAATTTGAAAGGGGTGACCTGATGGCAGTTGCTCGATTGCAGCTTCTGTCCCTCATCGGCGCGAATTGAGCAAACGTCCGCACGCCTAGTGAGCGCGAATCGCATGCTCTGCAAACCTTCTTTCCGACGCAGCATCTACATGCGTGATTCGCCGATTTCGCTCTCTTCATGGGGCATTTTTACGCCTTCTTGCCACAGATTAAAAAATGCTTTCCATTGTTTGAAGCGACAAAGCCTTATGGGGTTGCTCCAAAGTATCAAGCGTGTTGCGCCCGCACTATGGTCAAGCCGTTCCGGACGGAAAAAGTCTGCGGTAGAGACCTAAAAACGCAAAAATCAAAAGTTAACAGGCATTCATATCTGATCTTCTCAAAATCGCGAGTTCCATTTCGGAACAGATGCCGGGCTTATCGATCAGGGGCTGGTCAGAACGATCAGTTGGGATGACGAAGCAGTCCGGCGCGGCCTGAGGCCAAGCTCGAAGTCTTCGTATCAAAAATTGTCGATGCATTTGATCAAACTCGCACTGATGAACTCAGGCGAGCGGGGGAGCACTGTGTCATGTCCAAGCAAACTGTAATCCGTCAAAATAACGGTTTGCGCTCATCGGCGCAGAGCTTTCAGCTGGCTTCGGATGTGCCTGATACGAGCGCAGCTAGCTTGCGGGTGAGCCTGTTCGGCGTTGCGATCGAGTGCTGCCGGACGTTCAAGGTTCAGCTGTTGGCGCTCGTGCGCATCCGGCTCCCTGTCTCGCAGAATGAGGAGCAGCCAACCTATTTCAACCGCGCTACGCGTCGCCGATATGTGCACCAAGCTCGCCGCAAGGCTAGAAGCAGCGTGCCGTCCCTTCTTCCCGTCTGGCGGAAGATAGCTCGCCGGCTTGCTGCGCCGCTAGGGGCAGCAACTGTTATGCTGGGTGCCGCTGGTACTACGGGTGCACAAGCTCAGAGCTTCGCGAACCTGTGCTCGGGCTTCCAAGTCAAGCTCCCGGCTTTGGCCGCGACGAGTGGGGCCCTGTCGAGTGCGGTCACGGGCGTATTGGGCAGCGTACCGGTTCTGAGCGCGCTGACAGCCCCTCTGGGTAACGCGATCGGCGGAGTCATCGACGAGAACATCGTCACGGCGCTCAGTGGTAAGACCATCGGCGTCGATCTGCTGAGCGGAACCAGCATTCTCACTCCGGCGAACTGCGGCGTAAGCGCGACGGACATCTCGGTCGCCAACAACCTTACCGTCGGCAATCGTATTACCCTCAACCGAAATGCAGGGATTAGCTTCGGTGGCGGCTCGATCACGGGCCTGGGCGGTACAGGTAACCTTGCGGCGACCGCGACTGACGTGACTGGTATTGCCATCGGCAACAACGCCCTGACCTCAGCCGGTGCCGCGAACGCCATCGCTGTCGGCGTCGCCGCCCAGGCGACCGCCACCGGTGCAGTCGCTATCGGCAATACCGCCCTTGCTCAAGGCGGCAAGGCTGTCTCGATCGGCGTTGGCAACATCGCGACGGGCAATGGCGCCGTGGCCATCGGCGATCCGAACCTCGCAACTGGTACCGGCGCGGTCGCCTTGGGCGCCGACAACACGGCGACCGGAACCGGCGCCGTCGCGCTCGGCAACACGAGCAATGCGACCGCCGACGGCGCGGTTGCTCTTGGTAACAACGCTATCAGCACCTATCGAAGCTCAGTCGCGATTGGTACGGCTACGAGAGCTAGCGGCTCGGCTGTCCAGCAGGGCGTCACAGATTTTCGGACTGCCGGTAATCCGAACGGGCAGATCGTAAACGCGCCACTTGGCACTCTGACAACGACGCCGTCAGGTGTCGCGATTGGAGAAAATTCGGTCGTTAATGTCGGAGGCGGCGTAGCGCTGGGCTTTAATAATAATGCCGGCAGCACAACAGGCGTGTTTTCCACGGCAATCGGCGCTAACAATCTTGCAAGTGGAAGTTTTGGTTCGGCTATCGGTACGAACAACACCGCATCCGGAGCCAGTTCTGTTGCGTTGGGTGTCAATAACACGGCGAGTGGTCTGCGGGCGGTGGCGATCGGACGCCAGGCTCTTGCAACCGGAGATTTTGGTATTGCCCAAGGCTTCGTAGCTAGCGCCTATGGCCTCAACGCAGTTGCTGTCGGTGCTAACAGTGTCGCCGGTCTAGTCGGCGGTCTCACGATCAACGACGTAGCCATTGGACCAAATGCCTCGGCGACCGCAGGAAATTCGGTGGCACTCGGCGCCGGCTCGACCGCCACCCGACTTGGCTTGGTAGGTGCCGAGGCCTTTTCGCTGGCCGCCGTAGCTTCGCCAAACGGTGCGGTCTCGGTCGGCGCTGCTGGCCAGGAGCGGCAGATCACCAATGTAGCCGGCGGTACGCTCGCTACGGACGCCGTCAACCTGCGTCAGCTCCGGTCCGTCGCAACCAACGTCGCCACGACGCTTGGCTCGAACTTCGATGGAACTACCGGTGCCTACACGCCGCCCGTTTATACGGTCAATGGAACACCCTACAATACAGTCACCGGGGCTATCGCAGCACTGGCCACTACACCGGGAATGGGCGCCTTCGTTTCCAATAACGCAGGTCTACCGCCTGCAGCCGCTCCGGTGGCAACAGGTCTCAACGCGTCCGCTGGTGGCTTCGGATCAAGAGCCACGGGCGCGGGCTCCACGGTCGTCGGCAATGGTGCAACAGATAATGGAAGTGCAGGTGCCGTTGCGATCGGTCAGAACGCTGCTTCAACCAGCAATCTGAACGGACTTGGTTCGGTGGCCATCGGCCAGAACACGACCGCAACCGGTGGAGTTTCTCCCCAAAACGTGTTCGACTTCCGCAGTGGGCCGGGGATCTTGAAGCAGATTAATAACCTTCCTGACGGAACGACCACATATGTTCCAACAGGCGTAGCCATTGGCTCCCTTTCGACAGTACGAAATGGCGGTGGCGTAGCGATTGGATACAACAATCGGGCTGGAGGTACCGACCAAGCACAGTCTTCAACAGCAATAGGATCGAACAATTTGGCCAGTGGCGTCAATTCGATCGCTTTTGGTCTGAACAACACGGCGTCCAACCGGGGCTCGATCGCCGTCGGCACCGACAACCAGGCGACCGGTCTGCGGTCGATCGCGATGGGCCGCGAGGCCTATGCCTATGGCGACTTCTCCAGCGCCCAAGGCTACCTCGCCAGCGCCTACGGCGTGAACTCGATCGCACTCGGACCAAACAGCGTAGCAGGCGTGAACGGCGGCCCTGCCACCAACGACATCGCGCTCGGCTCCGGGGCGACTTCGTCCTTCGGCAACTCGGTCGCCCTCGGTGCCGGTTCTATCGCCGGCCGTGGCGCACAGGCTGCCTACACAGGCTACGCGGTTGGTCCGACGACCTCAGTTGGCGAGCTTGCCGTCGGCACGGTTGCAGCGGCCCGTACCATCACGGGTGTCTCGGCCGGCACGGCTGCAACCGATGCGGTCAACGTCAGCCAGCTCAACACGGTCGGTAACGCTGTGGCGGGCTCCCTGGGGGGGGGGGCAGCCTTCAACTCAGCCACCGGCACCTACACACCTCCGGCCTTCGTCACCGCCTTAGGGACCGGAGCCAACACGGTTCAAGAGGCACTCGCCAACGAGACGGCTGCAATCACGGCTCTCGGCACCGGCACGGCCACCAAACTCGGCGGCGGCACCACCTACAACCCGGCTACCGGAGCGATCGATGGTGGCTTCACGGTTAATGGAACCACCTATGCCGACGTCGCCGCCGCAGTCAGCGGTGCAGCCGCGACGGGTGGCGTCATTCAACGCACCGCCACAGGTAATCAGGTTGCTGTGACCGCTTCCGGCGGTACCGGAACTGCACCCGGTACTGCGCAAGTCATCACGAACGTCGCCGCCGGTACGATCGCTGCCGGTTCGACTCAAGCCGTCAATGGCAGCCAGCTCAACACGACCAACACGCAGGTCACTGCCAACACAACCGCCGTGACGAACCTTACCAACGGCGCTGCCGGTCCGTTCCGCTCCAACAACGCAAACAACAGGGCTGCGCCCGCAGCTACGGGCACGGACTCCGTGGCCGGCGGCTTCGGCGCCACCGACAACGGTGTGGCTAACTCTACTGTGCTCGGCAATGGCGCCACGGTCGCGGCCGGTGTCACGGGTTCCAACGTCGCCCTTGGCCAGAATTCGACGGTTGCTATAGCGGCGGTGCCGGTCGCCGGCGCCACGATCGGTGGTAATGCCTATACCTTCGCTGGTACTTTACCGGTCGGAGCAGTGTCTGTGGGTACCGCCGCCGGCGCGCGTCAAATCCAGAACGTCGCAGCTGGTCAACTCTCGACCTCTTCAACGGATGCGGTGAACGGCTCGCAGCTCAACGCTACCAACACGCAGGTGACCGCCAACACGACTGCGATCACTGGTATCAACAACGGCACCGTGGGTGTCATCCAGCGCACGGCCACGGCCGGCACGGTCGCAGTCACCGCTCCCACCGGCACCGGTACGGCGCCCGGCGCGGCACAGGTCGTTACGAACGTGGCCGTCGGCGCCGTCACTGCGCTCTCTACGGATGCGGTCAATGGCTCGCAGCTGTTCAACACCAACACGGCCGTCGGTACGGTCACCGCGCAGACCACGGCGCTCGGCAACGCTACGGCAGCTGGCTTTGGCGGTACTTCGACCTACACGGCAGCAGGCGGCCTGACCGCGCCGAGCTACAACGTCTACGGTACGCCGCAGGCTAATGTCGGCGCTGCCATTACCGCGCTGCAGACGGCGGCTCCGGTGCAGTTCTCGAATGCCACTGGTACCGTCACGCAGCAGACACCTAGCAATAACGTCACGCTCGTTGGTGCGGCAGGCGGTGCGCCGGTTGCCTTACACAACGTTGCTGCCGGCACACTCGCGACCGATGCGGTCAACCTTGCCCAGCTAACCGGAGCCATCACGGCTGGCGCCGCTCCCGTCCGCACCGGAGATGCGGGTCCGTTTACTACGACGGCGACCGGCGCTGGCTCGCTTGCCGTCGGCTCCAACGCAATCGCAGGCGTCGGCTCGACCGTGATTGGTACCGGCGCCACCGACAATGCCAACGTAAACGCGACCGTGCTCGGCAACGGCGCTTCGGTTGCAGCTAACGTTGCTGGCTCCAACGTCGCACTCGGCCAGGGTTCGGCGGTAACGGTGGCAGCCACTGCGGTGCCGAACGCGACGATTGCCGGGACGACCTACACCTTTGCTGGAGCTGCACCGACCGGTGCGGTCTCAGTCGGGGCCGTGAATGCCGAGCGCCAGATCCAGAACGTCGCGGCAGGCCGTCTCACCGCGGGCTCTACCGACGCTGTCAATGGATCCCAGCTCTTCGCCACGACCCAAGCGGTGACGAGCCTCGCCAATGGCACCGCCGGACTGGTGCAGCAGGATGCCGCCACCCGCGCCATCACAGTGGGTGCCGGCACCGACGGCGCTTCCGTCGCTTTCGCTAACAACGTAGGCGCCGCTCGCACCCTGACCGGTGTAGCCGTGGGACAGGTCGCCGCCGGTTCGACCGAAGGGGTCAACGGAGGACAGCTCTACGCAACCGCCCAGTCCGTCTCCACGGCACTAGGTGGTGGCTCGACAGTGACTGGTGGTCAGGTCACCGCGCCGGCCTATGCGCTGTCCAGCGGCACTTACAACAACGTCGGCGCTGCACTCACGGCCATCGATAACGGCCAAGTCGGTGCGTTCCGTTCGAACAACGCTGCTGGCGCCGTTGCGCCAGTTGCTACGGGACCGAATGCCACCGCAGGCGGCTTCGGCTCCAGCGCCACTGGTGCAGCTTCGACCGTGATCGGCAACGCGGCAACTGACAACGCCGTGGCCAACTCCACCGTTCTCGGCAACGGTGCCTCGGTTGCCGCAACCGCCGCTGGCTCCAACGTCGCTCTCGGTCAAAATTCGGTCGCCTCGGTCGGTGCCCGAACCAACTACGCCGCCTTCGGCTTGGCTGCTCCGCAGAACTCTGTTGGCACGGTCTCGGTCGGTGCAGTCGGTACAGAGCGCACCATCTCCAACGTTGCAGCTGGTGTCCTCGGCACCGATGCGGCCAACGTCGCACAGCTCTCCGGTGCGACGACCGCCCTCGGTGCATCGGTCGCAGCAAAACTCGGCGGTGGCACCACGGCGGATCCGGCCACGGGTCAGCTCGCCGGTGGCTTCACGGTCAATGGCACTACCTATACCGATGTCGCCAGCGCGGTCAGCGGTGTGGCAGCAACGGGTGGTGTCATCCAGCGGACCGCCACGGCCAACGACGTGGCCATTACGGACCCGACCGGTTCTGGTGCGGCACCTGGCACCGCGCAGACACTCAGCAACCTCGCGGCCGGCACAGTCAGCGCAACCTCGACGCAGGCCGTCAACGGCAGCCAGCTCTTCGGGACGGCGCAGTCTCTCGCGACACGTCTCGGTGGCGGGGCGGGAGTGAACGCCGACGGCACCGTCTCGGCTCCGGTCTACACGGTTGCCGGCAACAACTACGGCAACGTCGGCGATGCACTCGCCGCCGGAAACAGGTCGGCGGTGCAATACAGCGTCAACGGCGCTGGTGACCCGCTCTCTGCGATCGACCTGACAAAGGGTAACACGCTGGCTCCGGTCTCCATGACCGGCCTTGCCAACGCCACCACCGCCACTGGAGCCGTCACCCTCGGGCAGCTGCCGATCCAGTACACGGATGCCGCCGGCACCCCGACCCCGGCGACACCCTCCAACACCGTCGGTCTCGTCGGCGGTGCTGCCGGGCCGGTGACACTCGCCAACCTCGCCGCCGGCACCGTGGCCGCCGGTTCAACTCAGGCCGTCAACGGCAGCCAGCTCTTCGGGACCGCGCAGTCGGTCTCTTCGGCACTCGGCGGTGGATCGGCGGTCAACCCGGACGGCACCGTCGCCGCTCCGACATACAACGTCGCCGGAACGAACTATACCAACGTCGGGGCAGCACTCACCGCGATCCAGACCGACATCGCGGCGGGTACGCTCGGATCCTTCGTTGCCGATAATACAGCTGGGAACGCGATCCCGGTGGCCAGCGGGGCCAACGCGACTGCGGGTGGCTATGGTGCCTCGGCGACTGGGGCGGGCTCCACCGCGATCGGCAACTCCGCCATCGATAACGGCGTGGCCAACTCCACTGTGCTCGGTAGCGGTGCTACCATCGCTGCGGGCCTAACCGGGTCCAACGTGGCGCTGGGCCAGGGTTCGGTTGCCACGACCGGTGCCCAAGCTAACTACGCTGCCTTTGGCTTGGCTGCGCCACAGACCTCGGTGGGCACTGTCTCGGTGGGCACGGTCGGCGGCGAGCGGACGATCTCGAACGTTGCGGCTGGTGTCGCAGGGACCGACGCGGTCAACGTCGCTCAGCTCTCGGGGGCTGCTGCCAACCTCGGCAGCTCGGTGGCGACCGGACTCGGCGGTGGGGCGACCTACAACGCCACCACTGGCCAGATCACCGGACCGACCTACACTGTCGGTGGCAAGGCCTATACCGACGTCGGATCGGCAATCACCGCGGGCAACGCTCTCGGCGTCCAGTACACTGCGGACGCTAACGGTAACCCGACCAGCGCCATCGACCTCACCAAGGGCGGCACGCTGGCGCCGGCGACGCTGAGCGGTCTGGCCCCGGGTGCCCTCACCGCTACCTCGACGGATGCGGTGAACGGCAGCCAACTCTACGCCACCAACCAAACCGTCGCGAACCTGGCGTCGGGTAGGGGCGGAGCATTCGCTGCCGACAACACCTCCGGCCAAGCCGTTCCGGCCGCCACCGGGGCCGACTCCGCGGCCGGCGGCTTCGGAGCGCTCGCCTCCGGAACTCGCTCCTTGGCACTTGGCTCCGGTGCCGCATCCAGCGGCACCAACTCGGTGGCGCTCGGAGCCGGCTCGACGGATGGCGGCATTGCCAATGTCGTCTCGGTGGGCGCGGCCGGTGCCGAGCGGCGTATCACCAACGTAGCGGCGGGCGTGAGCGCCACCGACGCGGCCAATACCGGGCAGCTCACGGCGCTCGCCGCGCGCAGTCTGCAGTACGACACCACCGCCACGGGACAGACGAACTACCAGTCGGTCACGCTGAACCCGACGGGCTCCGGCCCAGTCACCATCCACAACGTCGCGCCGGGCCTTGCCCTCACCGATGCGGTGAATGTTAGCCAGCTCGGGGCGGCAACAGCGAACTCAGTCCAGTACGCTACGAACGCGGATGGCACCCGGTCCAACACCCTCGCCCTAATGGGCGGCACTGCCGGTGCGCCGGTGACGATCTCGAACGTGGCGGCCGGTGTGGCGGCGACAGACGCGGTCAACGTCGGTCAGCTGCAGGGTGCGCTGAACGGCCAGTACAACAACCTGGCTCAGATCGGCGACTACCAGTTCCGCAGCGCGAAGCAGACGGCCTATGCGGGTACCTCGATCGCCCTGGCGACCGCCGGCATTCGCTACGACGACCGCCCGGGCAAGATCTCGCTCGGCCTCGGCGCCAGCGGCTACCACGGCTCGGCGGGCCTCGCGGTCGGCATCGGCGGAACGTCCGAGGACGGCAAGTGGCGGATCAACGTCTCGGCTGGTTTCTCGCCGAACAACCAGAAGGGTGCCGCCGGCATCATGGGCGGCGCGAGCTACACCTTCAACTGAGGGTAGGCCTGCAAATAACATCAACTACGGGGGGCCCGGCTTACGTCGGGCCCTCTGTCATCTGTACGAGACAGGTAGTTTCGAACCGGCCGTATGCCTGAGGGCCAGATGCTAGAAGATGATTTGCCTATTGCTGAAATTACCAGAATTCTTGAAAGAATTTGGGCGGAGCTTAGCGAAGAAAAATCTTTCCGGGCTCGTGTCTTAATCGAAATGCTTTTTATAGAGGTCATTTGGATACAGAAAGCGAATTCTGATTCTGAAAATGACTTGTCTCAGAAGGCATCGATAAATAATTTGTCTGCCACGTAATCGCTTGGTTGTCAGAGTAGGCGGCCCCAGCATATCCAGCCGCAGTTTTTTATCTGCCTGTCTTCCTGCGCTACTGACCAAGGCCAAGGTCTTTCGCTAGCGCCGAGCGCGCGGCGGAATAGTTCGCTGACATTGTTGGGTAATCGGGCGGCAGTCCGTAGCCCTCGGCCGGTTTCTCGCCGAACAACCAGAAGGGTGCTGCAGGTATGATGGGTGGCGCGAGCTACACCTTTAACTGAACGCGCTTCCGATTGTCCGCATCCGTAAAGGGGGCCCAGCGCGAGCCGGGCCCCCTATTTCATTCGAACGAGAGCATCTTGGCAGGTACGCAGATAAAGACTTTTCCAAGAACTAGCCTACCCGGTGCTCCTCTGCTCGCCGACGGTCTGCCCGCACAAATCAAGCCGTAACCATCTCCGAGCCAAGGGCCGCCTCGATGAAAGACCACAGTCTTCTGCGACCGCGAACCCGTCTCGCCATCGGTTTAACCGGAGCGGTCCTCGTGAGCTTCGCCGCGATCGCAGCCTCGGCCAAGCCGGACCAGCAACCTGGTCCTAGTATCGCTCAAGCTGGTGAGCCTCTCGAGGCAGCTCCTGCCAAATCCCGCCCGCGCAAGCCGACGCCAGCAGCAAAGGTGCCCGCCCAGGCCGCGACCAAGAGTGATACGCCGTCTACCACCGCCCCGCCGTCGCCTACCGTTTCGCCAGCTACCGCCCCCGGTGCTTCGGCTGCTGTTGCAGACACATCGGTTGCCGTGACGGAGCCCGTGCGCCACGCCCGGGACGCCAAGCTTGGGCGTTGCGCTGCGATGGTTACAAAGGCTTCGAGCAGTACCATCGATACCGCCCATGCTGCCGTCTCGACCTGGTCCCAAAAAGGACCGGATGAGCACATGTTTCAGTCGATCGTTGCTCTCAGTTATAGCAACGCCATAGCCCCGAAAGCCGCCACCGTGCTCGTTGCTGCACCGGAAGGCGCGGGCTGCGAAGCGACAACCGTTCAGGTCTATCCCACCACGCGCTCGTGCGGCGACGTCGAGAACGATCTGAAGAAGTCTGGGCGCACTGTGGCCGATTTTGGCGGTGTGCCGATGACTCAGGAGGCCGGCGCCTCGCGTCATCTTCTCCTGCCTGCACCTGGTACCGGCTGCGTCGTCGTTGCCGTCGGCCTTGCGCTGAACCAGTGATGCAACAGGTGGGCAAGTCTTCTTTCGTCCAGTTAGCCTGCCTCGCACTCGCGCTTTTGCCGGTCGCAGCACAGGGGCGCCCCGTTGCGCAGGGGCTCACAACGGCAGCCGTGGATCGCGAGCTGTTTCGGGACGGTGAGGTGAAACGGCGTAATGAACGTTTTGCCAATTGGTCGCTCGATTGCGATGAAATTCCCCGCCTCGGCCAGCGCTATTGCAGCCTGCGGGCTTTAGCCCGCGATGCCACCGGCATGGGCGTGGCCGACTTTACCCTGTCGACTGACGATCGAGGAAAACCGGCTGCTCTGATCGGGCTGCCGTTTGGTGTCGATCTGGCGAGCCCGGTGACGATTGAACCAGCGCTGCCACTAGTTCTTGGCCAGCCTTCTGCCGGCCTTGCGGCCTCAACACGCGAGATCGTGAAGACAGGTAAGAAGTCGGCAGCCAGGGGCGCTGTTAATACGGATATTCTGCGTTTTGCTCTTCGGCCTGCATTCTGCGACAGCAATGGCTGTCACGTGGCCCTGGCGTTAAAACCCGCTGACATCGCTGCCCTCAGGGCTGGGGCCGGTGTGCGGATCCGTTTCGCCGCAAGCGGCCGGGACGGACGCGGCTTTGTCGCTCACGGCGACTTACCTATTCGGTCAATCGAAGCAGTGATTACGAGTGAGGGTTTTGGGCAAGCCCTTGAAGCTTCAATTCGCTAAAAGAGTAATTCATTTATGTCTGCGAAAACAAATTACGAAATCCGTCAATCTTTGTCTTCTTACTACGAAGAGTATGCCTACAATGCGTTATTTGCCGCAAATATTCTTTGGAAGCAAAATTTAGAAATTAACGCTGAGACAATTAACTTTAATTCTAAATCAATAAATATAGTAAAATCGATAGATGAAGCTTTTCGACGAGAAGGATCATTTGCCATTGAGTTGATTGTAAAAGCGGCAATGGCATATCGATTAAAAAACGATCTATCAAATCCTAAAATATCAAAAATTTCATCATCACATGATATAACAGTTTTATGGAAGGATGCTGAGCTTCAGTCTCTAGATGCTGAAAATAAGCGGCGGTTGATTATAGCTACACAAACCTTATATTGGTCAGGTCGATATGGCGAGGCGGCCCGCTCCTCTAAAACGCTAAATATTAGAGATAATATCTATCGTTACAAGGACAAAAGATCTCAAAATCACTACGTGCAAGTGGAATCATATAATTTTAGCGATGTAAAAAATATATTTGATTTTGTTGTAAGTCAAATTCAAGATATTAAATAATAAGCAAATATATATATTCTGTTGGGGCATGAGGGTAGAACTATAAAAATTATTGCCTGAAAAGCCACCTTGATCAGCAAATTCACATGTCTAGAAAACGATCGTTTTCCATACAGCTGGATCGAACCTCTTTATTGGCAGTCGAAACGGCCCTGTATATGTAAGGAAAATAAGATAGGATTTCTGTTGTAAGAAATACGCTGTCAGTCTACTAGTCTGACATACTTGTCGGCTACGCTCGCGTCTCCACCATCGATCAGAACCTGGACCTTCAGCGTGACGCGCTTGAACGGGCTGGGTGCGAGCAGAGATTCTACGAGAAGAAATCCGGCAAGGCCGGCACCAAGCGTCCCGAGTTCGAGTCCGCCCTCGCTTACCTACGCCCTACCGACGTGCTGGTCGTCTGGAAGCTCGATCGGCTTGGCCGCTCGCTGGTCGAGATGATGCGTACGATCGACGGGCTACGTGTGAAGGAGATCCACTTTCGTAGCCTGACCGAGCAATTCGACAGCGCGACTGCCCAGGGCCGCTTCGCTCTGCAGATGCACGGCGCCATGGCTGAGTATTTTCTCGACCTCAATCGCGAACGAACGATGGAGGGCCTGAAAGCCGCCATCGCGCGAGGTCGCAAGGGCGGTCGACCAAGGGCGCTAAAGGAGGCTGACATCGAAGCAGGGCGTGCTCTGCTCGCCGCCGGTACCATCAGCGTCGCCAAAATTGCCAAGCGCCTCGGCGTCTGTAAAGGGCGGACCAATTCCAGGCCGCTGTGGCGGAGTAAAACCAGGCCAGTGGCGGCCGGCAGCTTGAACGATGAAGGGGCCCGATCGGGCC
>NZ_BPRA01000030.1 GCF_022179645.1 Methylobacterium thuringiense | reverse complement strand
CACGGTCCAGCCTCTCAGCCAAACCCGCAAGGACACACAAGCCGCCCACGCTTCTCTTTCTCACAAACCAACTTGTCAAAGAACACAAAAGACCAAGCAAGCCGAAGCTCAAGATCTCTCGAAATAAACCCCAGATCAAAACCAGATCAACCAGCCAGACCCAAAGCGGAGGCGCTGATTAATGCGCCGCCAAAATCGTGTCAACCCAAAAACCAGAGGCTCTCGAAACCGACACGCTCACACCCAAAAAACCAAAAGCAGGCCGCCCGACAGTCGCCGGACACTTCCCGCAGATTGTTCAGAAGATGCGAAGGCCACCGAGCTGCTTCCGCGGCCGGCGCCGATGAACAGGGATATACGGAGACAGACCGGAGACGTCAACCGGAAAAGTTCGGAGCCGGCGAAAATTTCGTCGGCGACCCGATCCCGCTCTCCGGCCTTGGCTCTCACTCGAACGGGTCGGACTCCTGCGCTACTCTGCCTGCAACGCATACGGAACAAAGCGAGACTCCACTGCGACAGGAGGTTTCCCATGGCATCCACCGTTTCGATCGCACGGGCTGACGCCATAGCGGCCGGCAAACGCGGCCGTATCGGCCCGCGAGGGCTTCTCCTCGTCGTCACGGCCTCCGCGCTGGCGCTGGCCGTTGTTCTAGGGCCGGGCACCGCGTCTTCGACGGTCGAGCCCGACCTCGCGCGCCTGCTTCGCTACATGGCTCTCCTGAAGGGCCTCTTTGCCGGGATCGCGTTCAGTTTCGGCTACTGGCGGCTGGCACGGCCGGCGGCGTTGTGGCGCGAGGTCGTCTATGTCGTCGGGCCAGGTGTCATGGCCGGCGCGGCGCTCTGCCTGTGGCAGCTTCAATCTGCCGGCCTCGCCGCAGCCGGCCTGCATATCGGGCTGTTCGCCCTGGTTGCCGCGGCGCTTACCGACCGCGACTTCATCGCGGGGCTGCGCCGCCGCTCGGCATGAAAGCCCCCTCCCCTCTTCGCGGCCTCGCGTCGCGGCGTGCACGGACGAGCAGAACCAGGGCCGACTCCACGATGGCGTCGGTCCAGGCATCGAGGGGACGTCGCCTCCGGATCCGATGAGAGCCCGACCGGCGCGACAGATCGGGAAGAGGCGGAATGTGTAAAAAGATCGCCGGGCAGCCTTCCGACAGGACGCGATAGTAGCTCGCGTTGCAGAGGTATCGCCCGGCATCGCGCGATGCGATCGCACCGACGCGGCGCAAGGGGATGCGGAGTTGCGCCGCAATTGCGCTTCTGCGCTCGTGAGGTCCGTCCAGGTCGAGGGTGAGCTGGCGCGCGACCTTCCCGGAAGCGTCGGGGAACAGCCGGCTCGCGCGATTGACCGCCCTTCCCTCGATGCGGATGCACCTGGCCCGCCGGGCGATGCCGATCATCAGCACCGCGTCGGGTTGCTCGGCCAGAGCCGGCTCCAGTTCGGTGGAAAGCGCCGAGTAGGACGTCGTCAGGATCAACAGTTCCGGCGCCGTCCCCATCACGCGCCGCAGGCGCGGTGAGGCGGCGATGCGCCTTGCCAGCGTCGCACTCGGATTGATCGGCACACCCGGAAACGGCCCGAACCCGGTGACGAGCAGGCGCGGTGGCCTCAAAGACCGATCAGGTCCGAGATCGCCTGCGCACCGGCCGCCGGCGAATGCTCGCCCCGCGCCACCGACTTCTCGGCCTCCGCGGTCGCCTTGCGGACATCGACGCTGCTGGTGAGCTTCTGGTGCAGGCGCTCGTGGACCAGCGCCCACATCCACTTCACGTCCTGCTTCTTGCGCCGCTCGAAGATCTCGCCCGTGGCGGTGAGCTTCTGGCGGTGATCCTCGATCTTCGACCAGAGGTCATCGAGCCCCTTTCCGTGCAGCCCCGAGATCGTGACGACCGGCGGCGACCATGTCGCCGAGGCCGGCGTCAGGATGTGCAAAGCCGCGCGGTAATCCTGCGCGGCGACCTTCGCCCGCTTTTCGTTCTCGCCGTCGTCGGCCTTGTTGACCGCGATCATGTCGGCGAGTTCGAGAATACCCTTCTTGATGCCCTGGAGCTCGTCGCCGGCACCGGGCAGCATCAGAACCAGGAAAAAGTCGGTGAGATCGGCCACCGCCGTCTCGGACTGGCCGACGCCGACCGTCTCCACCAGGATCACGTCGAAACCCGCAGCCTCGCAGAGCAGCATGGTCTCGCGGGTCTTGGCGGCGACACCGCCGAGGGTGCCGGACGAGGGCGAGGGCCGGATGAAGGCGTTCCGGTCCTGCGCGAGCTGCGCCATCCGGGTCTTGTCGCCGAGGATCGAGCCGCCGGTGCGGGTCGAGGACGGATCGACCGCGAGCACCGCCACCTTGTGGCCGGCCTTGGTCAGCTGGCTGCCGAGCATGTCGATCGTCGTCGACTTGCCGACACCCGGCACGCCGGTGATGCCGACCCGGATCGCCTTGCCGGTCTCGGGCAGCACAGCGTCGATCAGGTCGCGCACCGCGGCGCGGTGATCGGCCCGCCGGGACTCTGCGAAGGTGATGGCGCGGGCGAGTGCCGCGCGGTCTCCCTTGAGCAGCCGCTCGCGGATGTTGTCCATGTCGGGAAGAGTAGGCGCCATGGCGCTCTTCATGCAGGGCGCAACGGCGTTCGTCGAGGGGGCAGGCCGGTCGGATGTGGCGCTTCGGGCACGGAGACGGCGTCGCGCACAGGATCCCCTGTCGATTGCCTCGTCATGGCCAAGATCGTGCCGCACATGATCTGCGAGAAGCTGGGCGCGCACGCGTCTGCCCGGCGATTGAGGACATCGCACGATGAGGTGGCATAGTTTGCGACCGACGAGAGCCGAGGCGGATGCGCCGACACGGCGCTCCGTCGTCCGGATCGCCGCCCTGTTCGGAGCTGCGGCGGTGACGCCGGGCCTTTCGGGCTGCATCACCGACGGACTTTCCACCGGCACGGTCGGCACGGCACCGCGGGACCAGTCCGCCCTCGACGTCAGCCCGGTGCTGCTCGTCGCCACAACCCGCAAGGCGGTGAACGGCGGTACCAAGTCTCCGTATTTCGGGTCCGAACGCGGCCGGGGCCTGAGCTTCGCCGAGGTGCGGATCTCCGCGCCCGACCGCTCGTTCGTCGGCAAGGTCTCGGCCGTCGTCAACGGCGATTGGGGCATCCGGTCGATTCCGCAGGTCGAGACGGGGGCCAACGCGGCGACGGCCTTCTCGCAGGCGGCCTTCGGCCGGGACGTGCTGATCTATGTCCACGGCTACCGCGAGAGCTTCGAATCCTCGGCGCTCAGCGCCGCGATGCTCTCCGACGGCATCCGCTTCCGCGGGGCGTCGGCGCTGTTCACCTGGCCCTCGGCCGCGGCGACCTTCGATTACGGCTACGACCGCGAGAGCGCGATGTGGTCCCGCGACGCCTTCGAGGATCTCCTGAAGGCGCTCGCCGCCTCGCCCTCGGGCGGCCGCATCAACATCGTCGCGCATTCCATGGGCACGCTGCTGACCCTCGAGACCCTGCGGATGCTGCGGGCGGAGGCGGGCGAAGCGGCGATGGCGCGGATCGGCGCGGTGGTGCTCGCCGCCCCCGACATCGACATCGACCTGTTCACCAACGCGGTCGAGCGGATGGGGCCGGACGTCCACAAGATCACGGTGATTTCCTCGACCAACGACCGGGCGCTCGAGCTCTCGGGCGTGCTCGCCGGCGGAACCCGTGCGGGCGCCGCCGACCGCGGCCGCCTGGAAGCCCTCGGCGTTCGCGTCGCGGACGCATCCGATTACGGCGGCGGCCTGATCAACCACGACCTGTTCCTGTCCAATCCCGAGGTGCAGGGCGTGGTCAAGCGCGCGATCTCGCGCGGCAGCGGCGCCTGAGTCTCCGACGCGCATCAGCCTGCGGATCGATCGGGCGCGGGGGCGGCGCAGGACGATTTCGGGGGTGACTCAGGGCCGGAGGCGTGGTTTGCCCGCGGCGGGCGCGGCCGGCGCCCGATACGGAGCGCTATGGGCATGTTCACTCTCGAGATCGATGGCAAAGCGATCGCTGTCATCAATGCCGACGAAGAGACGGCGCGCGATCTGTTCACCTGCGATGGTTTCAAGGAAGACATCGGCACGATGAAGAGCGCGGGCACCCCGCTCTGGAACGGTACTTCCGAACTGATCATCCGCGCCTCGACGGAGGACGAGACCGACGAGTTCGAGCAGGCCCTGTCCGAGGACGACGGCAGCGGCGACTTCGAGGACGATGCCCACCATCAGGATGCGGACGCGAAGGCTCCCGAGGCCGACGCAGACGATGAAGACGACGAGGACGAAGACGAAGCCGACATCGTCTTCCTCGTTGAGCTCGACGACGACGCCGACGATGCGGACCACCTCGACGCCTGAACGAAAAACGGCCCCCGGATCGGGGGCCGTTTCTTTTTCCGAAAGCGTTTCAGCTACAGCACCACGACCTTGGCGCCGACCTCGACCCGGCTGAACAGGTCGATGGCGTCCTGATTGATCATCCGGATGCAGCCGGACGACACGCTCTTCCCGATCGATTGCGGCTCCGTGGTGCCGTGGATGCGGAACAGCGTGTCCTTGTTGTTCTGCCAGAGATACATCGCACGGGCGCCGAGCGGATTGCCGGAGCCGCCGGGGACGCCGACGCCGCTCTGAAGCTTCGAGACCTGACTCTTCAGGTCCGGCCGGCGCTCGATCATCTCCTTCGGCGGATACCAATCCGGCCAGGCCTGCTTCGAGTTGACGGTTGCGGCGCCCGACCAGGAAAAGCCCTGCTTGCCCACGCCGACGCCGTAGCGCCGAGCCCGGCCGTTCGGCAGGACGAGGTAGAGGAAGTGGGCTCGCGGATCGACGACGATGGTGCCGGGAGCCTCGTTCGTCCGGTAATCCACCTCGGCCCGCAGGAAGGTCTGGTTGAACTTCTTGTAGGGGATAGGCGGCACCGTGAAAGGCTCGCCCTCGACGGGGCCGTAGGCACGGGCGTAGTCGACCGGACCGTTGTCGACCGGCCGCTCCGGCACCGGATAGCCGGCCTGCTTCGGCGCGGGCCGCGCCTCGACGGCCGGCGCGCCCTGGGGCGGCGGCTCGCCGTAGCGCTCCGCGCGGCGGCGGGCGTATTCGTCGGCGTCGAGAGCGGCGCTCGGATCTTCCACGGGCCGGCCGTTCACGACAGGACCACCATAGGGAACGTACTGCCCGGCGCGCTTGCGATAGAGCTGCCCGTTCTGGTCCTTGTAGAGGCGGGCGTCGTCGTAGCCGCCGGCCGTCTGCGCGAGCCCCGGACCGGCCAGGCCCATCAGAGCGAGGCTGGACGCGGCGCCGATGAGAAGCTTGCGGCGGTTCGAGGACTGGGTCGGTTTGAACATCGGATTGCTCGACGAAATCGATTGCGGCGACGACCGGGACCTCGTGGGCCGTCCATTCCCAGTTCGGGGACGGTCGTCAACTCAACCCGTCTGATAGCAAGAAAGCCTGTTTCAGTGCTGCAACAGCGGGGCTTTATCCATACGTTCGCCGGATGGCCGATATGCGGCAAAATCAGTCAAAGCCGCCGCATCAGCGTGTCTCTTTTACCAGCATATGGCGAAAGTGTGGATGTACACAGCAACTCACAGGCGAAGGTGATTGAAAAGACAGGCGTCCCGACGACATGGGATCATGGTCACACCGTCGACCTGGGAACGCCTCCCGTGCCTGATTTTTCGCGTCATCGTCTCCGCTCGCTCGTCGTATTTGCGATCGGGGTGGCCTGCCTTCCGGCGGCTCCGGCGGAGGCCGCCAGACGCCTGCAACCGAAAGCCGTTCACACCGCGAAGGCACCTGGAGTGCCGCCTGCAAAATCCGCACGTCTCGACACCGAGTCTCTCGAGGCCAAGGCCGCCGAGATCAAATCGGCCTCCAAGGAACCGGCAGGGGTCTGGACCTCCGGCGAGCAGGAGCGGGCCTGCTTTCGTGGGCGGCGCAAGCTCTGGCAGGCCGGCGAGGGGTGGGTGGTGAAGAAGGTCAACCTCTGTCCGTAGAGAGCGATTTCGCCACGCGGCGCGGCATTCGCACAAAATTGAAGCGTAGGCTGCCTTTGGATCGGACATGCCCGTTTCCGAGGCGGTCCAGCGCTTTCGATGACCGGCCTCGTGCGTGTGGATGATCGATCGGTGTTGCGGTCTCCCGACTGGTCGTAGGCCGTCCCCTCCTTCTGCAGCATCTCCTACTCTCGGCATAACTTGGCACGGTTGCTGCCTTGCAACCGCCTGCCGCCTCCATTGGCGAGGTGGCACGCGGGGCAACGGCGCCTCGCATGCGGACGGCGACGAGGCCGGACTTCGCATGAGCAGCCCGTTCTCCGCGGAGACGGGCCGAGTCCACGTGACAGCCGAGAGACGAGCACGCCCATGGCCAGCTTCAAGACCGTGATGAAATCCGGTCACCCTCCGACCCTGTTCGCCGCCTTCCTCTATTTCGATTTCTGCTTCGCGATCTGGGTTCTGAACGGCGCCATGGGCCCTTTCATCACCGAGACCTACAAGCTCTCGCCGGCCCAGACCGGCTTCATGATCTCTCTGCCGATCCTGGCCGGCGCGATCATGCGCTTTCCCCTCGGCGTGCTCGCTCAGTACATCGGCCGTAAGAACGCGGCGATCACCGAGATGAGCATCATCATCCTGGCGATGGCCTACGGCTTCTTCTTCGTGTCGAGCTACAACGACGTGCTGGCGATGGGCGTGCTGCTCGGCATCGCCGGCGCCTCGTTCGGCGTCGCGCTCTCCCTCGGTTCCGGCTGGTTTCCGCCGGAGCACAAGGGCCTCGCCATGGGCATCGCCGGCGCCGGCAACTCGGGCACCGTGCTCGCCGTGCTGTTCGCGCCGCCGCTCGCCCAGGCCTATGGCTGGCAGGCCGTCTACGGCTTCGCCGGAGTCGTGATGGTGATCCCGCTGATCGTGATGATCATCCTCGCCAAGGAGCCGCCGGACACCGAACACCAGTCCTTCAAGGAGCATATCTCCTGCCTGTTCACGAAGGACGGCTGGGCCTTCTCGCTGATCTACGTCATCACCTTCGGCGGCTTCATCGGCCTGTCGAACTTCCTGCCGACCTTCTTCTACGAGCAGTTCGCCGTGACGAAGGTGGAGGCCGGACGCCTGACCATGCTCGCGGCCTTCATGGGTTCGGGCATCCGTATCGTCGGCGGCTATTTCGCCGATCGGATCGGCGGCATCGCGGTGCTGTCGGTGGTGCTGCTGGCCGCGATCGGCTCGTTCCTGGCGCTGACCTCGACGCCTTCGCTTGCCGTGACGACCATCCTGTTCATGCTGTGCTTCGCGGCGCTCGGAGCCGGAAACGGCGCTCTGTTCCAGCTCGTGCCCCTGCGCTACCCGACCAACACCGCCGTGTCTGGCTCGATGATCGGCGAGATCGGAGCACTCGGCGGCGCGATCCTTCCGAACGTGATGGGCATCTCGAAGCAGTACACGGGTGCCTTCGCGACCGGCTTCGTCATCTACGCGGTATTCGCGGCGGTGGTTCTCGGCTGCCTGTTCCTTTGGCAGAAGAAGTGGGTCGGCAGCTGGGTCGGCCCACGTGGCAAGGTCATCGACCCGACCCCGGAGCAACTCCAGGCCGCGGGACGGCTGGAGCCGATGGCGGCGTAAGCCGAACAGCATCGACCGATCGACGGGGGCCTCGCGGCCCCCGTTTTCGTTTCGGGCGTCAGTCCGTTCCCGCCGAGACCGTCGCGAAGGTCAGAAGGTCGACCTGCCTGGCTCCGCCCCGCAGAAGGGCGCGCGAGGCGGCATTGCCGGTGGCGCCGGTGGTCGTGACGTCGTCGATCAGCAAAACGCGCCTCCCCGCGAGGCGGGGCTTTGCTGCCGCTGGCACACGGAACGCGCCCTGCAGGTTCTCGGCTCGCTGAGCACGCGTCAGCCCGACCTGCGGCCGGGTGCGTTTCACACGGACGAGTGAGCGGGTGTCGCAGGGGATGCCGGACATCCGCGCCACGCTGCGAGCGAGGAGCGCAGCCTGATTGAAGCGGCGGCGCCAAAGCCGGAAGGCATGGAGCGGCACCGGCACCAACAGGTCGGCCTCGGCGATCAACTCGGCTCCGGCGGATGTCATCATCCGCGCCATGGCCCGGCCGAGATCGAGCCGGTCCCCGTATTTCAGGCGATGGACGAGGTCGCGCGCGGTGCCGTCGTACAGCGCGACGGCACGGGCGCGCTGGAACACCGGCGGCTCGGCGATGGCGCGTGGGCTGAGAAGCGACCCGACACCGAGGTCGACGGCGAAGGGCGTGCCGAGCCGCTCGCAGAACGGCCGTTCGATCAGGCGCAGACCCGACCAGCAGGCTGGGCAAAGGGCATGCGGCTCGGCCGTCGCCGAGCCGCATCCGATACAGGTCGGTGGATAGACCAGCCCGAGCGCGGCACCGAGCGCCGCGCGAAGGCCGCCGGAAGGCAGACCGAAGGTCAGCGCGAGGGCTGCTGCTGCTGCGCCTTGTCCTTCTTGTTGGCGTAGTGACGCCCGACCATGCAGCCGCCGGCCGCGCCGATCACGCCATGTCCGGCGGCGTGCCCGGCGAGGCCGCCGACGATCGCGCCCTTGATGCAGCCCTTGGCTTCGGCCGTGACGCTGAGCCCGATGACCGCGAGGGCGAGCGTTGCGACGGTGAGAATGCGTTTCATGGAACTCTCCTGGCCCTGAGGCGGATCAGCAACGGCGACCGCCGGTTTCGGTTCCGGTCTCGGGCATCCATGAGCGGGGCCGGATGATGCGGCTCACCCTGGCGGCGAAGCAAGAGCTGCCCCATCTCCGGCGGACGATGAACCAGCCCACGCCCCTGTTCGACCCAGCTCTGCTTCGGCAGCGCCTCTCCCGGGCGCGGCGCGATGGCTATGCCGACTTCTTGATGGCGCGCGCGATCGACGATGTCGATGAGCGGCTCGGGACAGTGCTGCGCCGATTTCCCCTGGCACTCGACCTCGCCACTCCGATCCCGGCAGCCACGCGATGGCTGCGCGGAAGTGGCCGCACCGACGCGGTCGTACGCCTATCCCCCGTACCCGAACCGGGCGAGCCGCTTTGCCTCGTCGGCGATCCGGAAGCCCTGCCCTTCGGAAACGTCCCCGAATTCGATCTCGCGGTGTCGCTACTGGCGCTGCATGCGGTCAACGACCTGCCAGGCACGCTGGTGCAACTGCGCCGCGCGCTCAAGCCTGACGGCCTCTTCATAGGCTGCCTGCTCGGCGGGGCGACGCTGACGGAGCTGCGGCAGGCCTTTCAGCACGCCGAAAGCGAGATGGAGGGCGGCATCAGCCCGCGCGTGGCACCCTTCGCGGAGGTGCGCGATCTCGGCGGCCTCCTACAGCGCGCCGGCTTCAGCCTGCCGGTCACCGATTCCGAGCGTGTGACGGTTCGTTATGCCGATCCCTTCGCGCTGACGCGGGATCTGCGCGCCATGGGCCTGACCAACGCGCTCACCGAGCGCCGCCGCACGCCCTTGCGCCGCGCGACGCTGCTGCGCATGGCAGAGATCTATGCCGAGCGCTTTTCCGACCACGACGGGCGGCTCCGCGCCACCTTCGAAATGATCTGGCTGTCCGGCTGGACCCCGCACGAGAGTCAGCAGAAGCCGCTCAAACCCGGCAGCGCCAAGAGCCGTCTCGCCGATGCCCTGGGAACCCCGGAGCATGTGGTGAGCGGTCGAGAAGGAAACCCGCGATGAGACAGCCCGGCCCGGACCACCCGATCACCATCACCGCGCATCCGAAGCGCGTGCGCGTCGTCGTCGGCAGCACCGTCGTTGCCGACAGCACGCACGCGCTGGCGTTGAAGGAGGCGAGCTATCCGGCCGTCCTCTACATCCCGCGCGGGGACGCGAACTGGGAGCTGTTCGCCCAGAACCCGCGCTCGACGCACTGCCCCTACAAGGGCGATGCGAGCTACTACGACCTCACGATCGACGGCACGACGAAGGCGGCGGCGGTCTGGAGCTACGAGGCGCCCTTCCCGGCCGTCGCGGCGATCAAGGACCACCTCGCATTCTATCCGGACAAGGTCGACGCGATCGAAGAGATGCCTGCCTGAGGGCTCAGACGTCGTCGATGTACGCCCAGAAACCGGACTTGTGCCGGTGGGCTTTCCGGAGGGTCGCCTGACAGGCCGCATGATCGGGCTGCAGGTCTCCCGCGTGCCGGAGCCGGAGAGCACCTGCACGAACTGATCGAAGCCGTGGCTGTGTATCGTCGCCTGCGGGGCTCACAACCTGGACGAGGCTGACCGCCGTGCCTGCCATCTCGCGCTTGCGGACGCCGTTCGGCGCGACGCTCTGCGCGACCTCGGACCAGGACCGGCAGTGCTTGTTCATGGGACGGTCGCCGGAGCGATACCCAGCCGACGTTGAGGCCGAGGCCGTGGAGACCAGGGGCCGCAACGCGCCGTCAGGGCCCGAGCAGGTCGACCAGAAACGGGATGAGCGGCGCATCGGCCGGCGGCATCGGCATCTCCCGGAGCGCGCCGGGGCGAACCCACTTCAGCGCCTGCCCCTCCATCGATCGCGGCGTGCCCTGCCAGCGGCGGCAGATGTAGAGCGGCATCAGCAGGTGGAAGTCGGGATAGGCGTGGCTCGCGAAGGTCAGCGGGGCGAGGCACGGCTCCTCGACCGTGATCCCGAGCTCTTCCGCGAGTTCGCGGATCAGCGTCTCCTCGGGCCGCTCGCCGGGCTCGACCTTGCCGCCGGGAAACTCCCAGAGGCCGGCGAGCTGCTTGCCGGGCGGGCGCTGCGCCAGCAGCACGCGGCCATCGGTGTCGACCAGGGCGACCGCGACGACGAGGAGCAGGCGCATCGGCGTCGGGTCAGTCACGGCTTGATCGCGAAAACCGCCTCGACTTCGGCGCTGGTCTCGATGGTGCCGGCCTCGACCGGAACCGCGTTCCGGCCGCGCGGCGCGGCCGACTTCGCCATCGCTGCATAGGGCATCGGGCGCGACGCTTCGGTGCGTGGTGGCGAGACGATCGACAGGGCCGGACCGACCGTCACGCCGGCAGCCTCCGCAAGCCGCTCGGCTTGTGCGCGCGCATCCTTCATCGCGGCGACCTGCACGGAGGATTGCACGGAAGCCGGATTACGCAAGCCGAAGCTGACGCCGTGGATGCGGTTCGAGCCGGCATCGAGCGCCCTGCGCATCAGCTCGCCGAGCTTGGGCATATCGCCGAGGCGCACGACGACGCTATTCGAGGCGGCATAGCCGTCTGCTTTCTCCGTCATCGTACCGTCGGACCCGCGGATCTGGCGGGTCACAGGCTGCAGCGTCACCGAGGAGGTGCCGATATCGGCCTCCGGCACGCCGATCTCCTTCGCGGTCGCAATGATGCCGCGCGCCGCGTTGCTCGCCGCGTCGAGGGCGGCGGCGGGCGTCGCGCCCTTCGCTTGCACCCCGATCTCGACCGCCGCGAAGTCCGGCGGCGTCTCGATCTGCGCCCGGCCGATCACGCTGATCCGGCCGCCCGTGTCGTCGTCGCCAGCGAAGGCGGGCACACAGAGCGCGAGGCCGAGCAGACCGGTGAAGGCGACGGCGTACGGCTTCACGAGCGGTAGTCCCCGTTGATGGCGACGTATTCCTTGGTCAGGTCGCAGGTCCAGATCCGCGCCCTGCCCTGTCCGAGGCCGATCTCGACCTTCAGCGTGATCTCCGGCGCGCGCATCACGGCGCTCGCAGCCTCTTCGCTGTAATCGGGATCACGCGCGCCATGGTGGGCGACACGCACGTCGCCGAACGAGATCGTCAGGAGGTCGCGATCGGCCGGCTCGCCGGCCTTGCCCACCGCCATGACCACGCGGCCCCAGTTCGCGTCTTCGCCGGCGATCGCCGTCTTCACCAAGGGAGAGTTGGCGATCGACATGGCGATGCGATGGGCCGAGGCGTCGCTCTCCGCGCCCTCGACCTCGACGGTCACGAGCTTGCGGGCACCCTCCCCGTCCCGGGCGACGAGCTGAGCCAGATCGATCAACAGGTCGTCGAGGGCGGCGCGAAAACCGGCGAGCCGCGGATCGTCGGCGCGGTCGATGGCGGCGTTGCCGGCCTTGCCCGTCGCGAACAGCAGCAGCGTATCCGAGGTCGAGGTGTCGCCATCGATGGTGACGCAGTTGAAGCTCTTGTTGGTCCCGGCCGTCAGCAACTCGCTCAGCAAGGCCTGCGGCAGCGCCGCGTCGGTGAACACGAAGGACAGCATCGTCGCCATGTCGGGCGCGATCATGCCGGCGCCCTTGGCCATGCCGTTGATCGTCACCGTGCGGCCGTCGATCTCGGCTTTGCGGGTGGCGAGCTTCGGAAACGTGTCGGTGGTCATGATGGCACGAGCCGCCGCCTCCCAGGCGCGCGGGCCGTCGTCGGCGCGGCTCGCACAATCCGCGAGCACACCCTCGAACTTGCGGGCATCGAGGGGCTCGCCGATCACGCCGGTGGAGGCGATGAGCACCGCCTCGCGCGCGCAGGGGGCGGCCTTCGCGGCGATGTCGGCGGTGAGCGAGACGGCCTCGCGACCTTTCAGACCGGTAAAGGCGTTGGCGTTGCCGGAATTCACCACGAGGGCGCGGGCCATACCGTTGCCGGCGGCGAGCGCCTCGCGGCACCAGTCGACGGCTGCCGACGGGCAGCGCGAGCGGGTGAACACGCCGGCAACCGTGGTGCCCGCATCGAGCGAGACCCAGAGCACGTCGGTGCGGCCGGCATAGCGGATGCCGGCCTGCGCCGTGGCGAGGCGGATTCCGGCGATGGCGGGAAGCTCCGGGGTGGTGCTCGGTGCCAGCGGCGAGACGGGCGTTGCCGTTGCGGAAGCCATCGATTCTCCACTCAGTTTCCGGGCCGCTGAAACCAAACGCGACCGCGACGTGTTGCCCCGGGTCCGCTGCGGGCGTCAACCGCCCCGGCGGCTTGTTGCTGCGCCGCCGCATCCGCCCGCGACGCCGTGCAGAAGGGACGGGTGAACGGGCCTGGAACTTGAATAATCTGCCCCTGGGGCGTAGCGTATTGCAATGCAACCAAAACCGGTGACCGGACGAAAAGACCGACGGGACGGACCGATGAATGGCTCGGCTTCGAAGCGCGCTGAAGACTTCCGGCCCGCGGCATCGGGCTCGGACGAGTGCGACGTACAGGGCGGCTGTTACGGAATTCAGGTTCTCGTAGCAGGCCGTCGAAAACACTGGCGTGACGAAGTCAGTGCCGAAATCCGTCGGGCCGGCTACAGCGCGACGTCCGTCGATTGTGCCGTCGATGCGCTCACCATCCTGGCGCTCGGTCTTCCGATGGACGTGCTCGTGACCGACGCGGAGCTGCTCGGCGACCTGCGCTGTGCCCGCCTCGCCGTCGAGGCCCGCGCCCTGCGGCCCAACCTCGGCATCGTCTTCGCGAACGACAGAGAAGATGCCGACATCACGGACCGCGTGCCGGATGCCCTGGTGATCCCGCCGGGCGCCCAGGACGGTGTGCTGGCCGTCACGGTCCGCGAGGCGCTTCAGGCCCGGATCTGACGCGCACCTGCGGCGCCGGGCTCCAATCGCTTTTGCTCCGCGCGACGCTATGATCCGCTCCGAGAACACGATCCCGGAGACGGCCATGACCCTGCTGCGTCGCGAATGCCTGATCCTGCTCGGTGCCCTGGCTGCCACGAGCGTGCGGGCCGCAGAAGAACCCGGCGCGAATGCCCGCGGGTTTTCCTTCGATAAGCCGGGCGGTGGTGTGCTTCCGCTCGGCGACTACGCGGTCAAGCCATTGCTCATCGTCAACACCGCGACGGCCTGCGGCTATGCTGGCCAGCTCACCGGGCTGCAGGGCCTCTGGACCCGCTTCGGCGAGCGTGGATTGACGGTGATCGCTGTACCCTCCCCCGATTTCGGAAACCAGGAGCCGCTGGACGGCGCCGCCATCGCCGATTCGGCCCGCAAGAATCATGGCGTGACCTTCCCCGTCGTCGACAAGACACACGTGCGAGGGCCGACGGCGCATCCGTTCTACCGCTGGGCCGCCGCCGAGAAGCCGGGGCAGACCCCGCAATGGAACTTCCACAAGTATCTCGTCGGCCGCGACGGTTCGCTTCGGGCGTCCTTCCCGACGCCGGTGGACCCGAGCGACCCGCGCATCATCAGCGCCATCGTCGCCGAGCTCGGTTCGGCCTGACGTCGGATCAGCGCGTCACGGCGATCAGGCCGAGGATCAGCCCCGACACCAGCAGGATGACCTGCACGCCGTAGGCCGAGAACCAGTCGGCCACGCTCATCGGCGCGGCCGTCCGCCTGGAACGTCCGCGGGCGGTCGGAGGCGGTCGGCGGAGCGGGGTGCTGCGATCCCGCGGTGTGCGGGAGCGCGGCGTCGGACCAAACCACGGGATCGATCCGGCCGCATCTGCGGCGGCGGCTCGGAGGGATAGTTCGAGGCGAACGGATCCGAGGGCAGTCCCGTTGCGGTCAGGCCTACGGTGCTGCCGGGCATGCCCTGGGCGAGGGCTGGGCTCGCGGCGAGCGTTGCCATCACGATCAGTCCGGTTCTTAGCGCGCGCATGTTGCAGCTTTCCGCATCCTCGGGATCTCGCAGGCGGGATCTCGCAGGATGGTAGGGCGGCATACCATATGCCGACAGTCCGGCGTGGTGCCGCGCAGACGGCGCGCCGGCGGGGAGACGAGGCATGACTTCACAAGGATCGGACCCGCAACGATTGGACCCGCATCGCTTCGAGCATGGCGGCAACAGCTACGAGGTTCTGTTCGAGCGGACGCCCGAGGGCTGGGTCGGCCGCATCCACTGCGAAGGCACCGACAAGGTCCAGGTCATCGGCTTTCCGGTCGGACCGGGCTTCGACCCGGACGACGTGCGCGGATCGCTGATCGCGGGTTGCGAGGCCGCCATCGCCCGCTTTCCCGGCCCGGCACCCACGCGTCACTGAATCGAGACGTCAGTGGAACCGCCTCGTCCGCGATGCGGTTCGCGCCCAGAGCGATCAGGGAGACGACCATGAGCGAGATCACCTACCACGTCATCGAGCATGACGGCGGCTATGCCTACAAGGTCGGCGGCACCTTCTCCGAGACCTTCGCGAGCCACGACGAGGCGCTCGACGCCGCCCGGATCGCGGCGGCGGAGCAGCGTCGGCCGGGCTCGACCGAGACGATCGCCTATCAGGACAGCCAGGGCCGTTCGCATGTCGAGACGGCGAGCGGCGACGACAGGCCGGAGACCAAGGTCGACGATTAGACCGAACGGCTCCACGCCCAGCCCAATGCGGACGGCCCAGCCACAACCGCGCGATGTTCCCGGTGAGCGTCGTGCGGCGGCTTCCAACTCGCAAGCGCTTGGTGTATTGCGACCGCCAAGGCGAATTCACCGCGCCGAATCGCTTGCCGTCAGGACGTTCCGCTCGGGAAGATCCCCGGGGCTTGGAGCGCTTGGCGGTTTTGCCCGTCGAGCAAGGCGACCCGTCGCGGTCCGCAGATTGAACAGATAAGAACCCGAAGGATCACGTCAGTTGCAGGTACTCGTTCGCGACAATAACGTCGACCAAGCGCTCCGCGTCCTCAAGAAGAAGATGCAGCGCGAAGGCATCTTCCGTGAGATGAAGCAGCGCAAGGCTTATGAGAAGCCGTCCGTGCGCAAGGCCCGCGAGAAGGCCGAGGCCGTCCGCCGCGCCCGCAAGCAGGCGCGCAAGACCGCCATCCGCGAGGGCCTGATCGCCGCTCCGAAGCCGAAGCCCCGTACCGGCGGCCCGCGCCGTCCCGGTGGCTTCCCGTCCGCCGCTCCGTCGGCTGGCGGCGCGCCGGGTGCAGCGCCTGCGACGAACCTCGCGTCCTGATCCAAAGGCCGGCCGGGCCCCGCAGCCCGGCTTGTTCGTGAAATCAGATTTCAGGCCCGGCCGCTCGGCGGTACGGGCCTGTTTTCGTTCGGCGCAAGCGATGCGTGGCTAGTTCATTCCGGTTGATCCGTTCGTTGCCACGGCCCTTTCCCGGACGCCTGCAGCGGAGCGGAAGGTGATCCGGGATCCAGCCTGACAAGGGCCGCGCCAGCGGCTCGATACGAATGGCACAGACGTAACGACGCTCCGCGCCTTGTCGTGCCGGGCCCCGGATCGGGTTCCGCTGACGCTCCACAGGTCCAGGGAAGGGGCGTGGAAACTGAGGGAATCAACCAAAAACGGTATCAGGCGGTCTTCGCGGCGATCGTAGCCCGGTCGGCCTGAACCAGCACGTCGAACGCCCGCCAGGGCTTCTGCATGAACACGGCGCGGCGCGGCAGGGACACGTTGCGGTCGCCGGCACTGCCCGACGTCACCACCATGCGCACCTCCGGCCAGCGCTTCTCCACCGTGCGCGCCAGCGCGAGTCCGTCCATCCCGCCCTGCAGGCCGACATCCGCGAATAGAAGCGCCACGTTGACGTCCGGTCGCTCCAGCACCGAGAGCGCGGCCTCCGCGCTGGTGCAGGCGATGACGTCGAGGTCGGTCTCTTCGAGAACCGCGGAAGCGAGGTTGCGGACGGCGTCGTCGTTCTCGACGACGAGGGCCACCGGACAATCGGCGGAGTCGTGCTGGGCCATGGGATCTCCTGTTGAGCGCGCGGATCTGCCGATGCTGCAGGCAAGGTGTCGAAGCATCACGCGCGAGCGAAAGCGTCACCGAGGCTCTCGGATACTGCTCTGCTCGGCGCTGCCGTTCGGCGAATCGATCTGTCACCTATCGTCGAATGCCGTGTGGCCTCCGGTCAACAGGCGAGATCATTTCCACGTTCAGCCATGCTCGCAGCGCAGTGCCTGACAAGAGGGCGCCGTCGGCGGGAGGCGATCGTGGTTAACGGTCCGTTCACCGTATCGATCGGAGTGTAAGGCTTCCGCAACGATGCTCCGGCCAGCGGCCCGCGTCTTGCAGTTGTTCTTGCAGTTGTCCCAGTCAAGATTTCCGGCGGGCGGATCCAGGCCCGCGCAGGAATGGGGGTTTGCGTCAGCCATGTGCCGCTTCCTCGCCTACCTCGGTGAGCCGGTCTTCCTCAACGAGCTCGTCTGCGCGCCGACGCACTCGCTCGTCCATCAGTCGCTCCACGCGACGGAAGCCAAGACCGAGACCAACGGGGACGGCTTCGGCGTCGGCTGGTACGGCGAGCGCCGCGAGCCCGGCATCTACCGCGACATCTCCCCAGCCTGGTCGGACGAGAACCTCGTCAATCTCTGCTCGCAGGTGAAGGCGCGCGCCTTCTTCGCGCATGTCCGCGCTTCCACGGGCACGGCCACGACGCGGTCGAACTGTCACCCCTTCGCGCATGGCCGTCACCTGTTCATGCACAATGGCCAGATCGGCGGCTATCATCGCATCAAGCGCCGCCTCGAAGCGCTGATCCCGGACGAATTCTACGACAGCCGTCGCGGCACCACGGATTCCGAAGCGATCTTTCTGTTGGCGCTCGCCAACGGACTGGCAGACGATCCGATCGGCGCGATGGAGACGACCTTTGCCACCGTCCGCGAGCTGATGCAGGAGGCCAAGATCGCCGAGCCGCTGCGCTTCACCGCTCTGCTCACCAACGGCCGTACCCTCACCGCCTTCCGCTGGGCCTGCGACGGCCGCCCGCCGAGCCTGTACTATCGCGAATCCGAGACCGGCATCGTCGTGGTGTCCGAGCCGATCGACGGCTGCCGCGAAGGCTGGACGATCGTGCCGAAGGGCGGAACGCTTCAGGTGACGCGGGGCCGGCCGGCCGTGATCTCGAAGGGTGGGCAGGCCAGCCGGATCGCCGCCTGAGCCCCATGCATTGGCTGGGGCTTCGCCCTCTCCTATCTGGAGGGCATCGTCTTCCGATGCATAAGGCTCTTCCGGATGGACCATTCCGTTCAGCTCCACATCGCCGGTTCCTGGCGCGACGGCGGTGAGCGCGCGACGCTCGCGAACCTGAACCCCGCCACCGGCGAGACCGTCGGGCAGGTCGCCGTCGCGACCCAGGGCGATCTCGACGAGGCGCTGGCGGCGGCGGATCGCGGCTTCGCGGCGTGGCGCAAGGTTTCGGCCTTCGAGCGCGGCAAGGTCCTGCGCAAGGCCGCCGGCCTGCTCCGCGAGCGCGCCGAGGACGTCGCCCGGTTGATGAGCGCCGAGCAGGGCAAGCCGCTGGCGGAAGCCCGCATCGAGACAGCGGTCGCCTCCGACATCATGGAATGGTTCGCCGAGGAAGGCCGCCGCGCCTATGGCCGCGTGATCCCGGCGCGCGCCGAGGGCGTGCTGCAATTCGTGGTGCGCGAGCCGATCGGGCCCGTCGCGGCCTTCACGCCCTGGAATTTCCCGATCAACCAGGCCGTCCGAAAGATCTCGGCGGCGCTCTGCACCGGCTGCTCGGTCATCCTCAAAGGGCCGGAGGACACCCCGGCGAGCTGCCGCGAGCTGGTGCGCGCCTTCCTCGATGCCGGCGTGCCGGGCGACGTGCTCGGGCTCGTCTTCGGCGACCCCGCCGCGATCTCGGGCTACCTGATCCCGCATCCGATCATCCGAAAGATCTCGTTCACCGGCTCGGTCCCGGTCGGCAAGCAGCTCGCGGCGCTCGCCGGACAGCACATGAAGCGGGCGACGATGGAGCTGGGCGGCCACGCCCCGGCAATCGTGTTCGACGATGCCGATGTCGAGACCGCCGTGAAGGTGCTCAGCACCAATAAGTTCCGCAATGCCGGCCAAGTCTGCGTCGCCCCGACCCGCTTCCTCGTCCAGGACCGCGTCTACGACCGCTTCGTCGAGGGCTTCCTTGCGGCGGCGGAGGCGATCCGGGTCGGCAACGGCCTCGACGACGCCACCACCATGGGCCCCTTGATCCACGGCCGGCGGCTGGAAGCGATCGAGGGTCTCGCGGCCGATGCCGAGGCCAAGGGCGCGCGGCTCCGAACCGGCGGCAAGCGTATCGGCAATCGCGGCAACTTCTTCGAGCCGACCGTCTTCACCGACGTGCCCCACGAAGCCCGCGCGATGAACGAGGAGCCCTTCGGCCCGGTGGCCCTGATCAACCGATTCACCGACGACGACGAGGCCTTGCAGGAGGCCAACCGTCTACCCTTCGGCCTCGCATCCTACGCCTATACCCGCTCCGCGAGCCGGGCGACGCGGGTTGCAGCGGGGATCGAGGCCGGCATGGTCTCGATCAACCACCACGGCATCGCCCTGCCGGAGACGCCTTTCGGCGGCGTCAGAGATTCTGGCTATGGCAGCGAAGGCGGCTCGGAGGCCATCGAGGCGTATCTGACCACGAAGTTCGTCACGCAGGCGAACCCGTGAACGGACGCCGGCACATGCTCGTTGAAGGGGCGTGCCGGCATCCCGCCTCACCGCTCCTCGGGTCGGGTTACGGCAAGGTCGTGGGCCAACATCCGTCATTATAATTCCGACATGTCGAAACCGACTTGAATCACTCCTGAACTTTTCTGCAGGCAACCTTCCTGCAACCCTTGCGTTGCCCAGCACAATCCTCTGACGCGAAGGACAGCTTGGTCCGCGAGCTGCTCCCAGGAGTGCTCGCAATGCTGTACCTCATGCATGAGGCGCGTAATCTCATGCTCGCTCCGGTCCGCATGGCGGCCGAAGCGACGAAGATGGCCTGCGAGAACCCGCTCCATCCGTTCTCCTACATGCCGAACCGCAGCGCGATTTCGGCCGGCTGCGAGATGTTCGAGCGCACCACCCGCACCTACGCCAAGCCCGCATTCGATTTGCCCGCCCCTGAGCGCGTCGTCTGGGAAAAGCCCTTCTGCCGCGTGCTGGCCTTCGGCGACGACACGACGAAGCCGAAGATGCTGCTGGTGGCGCCGATGTCCGGCCACTACGCCACGTTGCTACGCGGCACCGTCGCCGCTTTCGTCGATACGCATCAGCTCTTCATCACCGATTGGACCAACGCCCGCGAGGTTCCGCTCTCGCAGGGTGCTTTCGCTCTGTCGGACTACATCGACTACTGCATCGAGATCTTCGAGGCCTTGGGGCCGGACCTGCACGTCACGGCCGTCTGCCAGCCCTCCGTGCCGGTGATCGCCGCGATCGCCCGGATGGAGGAGGACGGCAACCCGCTGGCGCCACTCTCCGCCACGCTGATCGGCGGCCCGATCGACACCCGCCATGCGCCGACGGCCGTGAACACGATGGCTCGGGACAAGGGCATCCGCTGGTTCGAGACGAACTGCATCCAGCGCGTGCCGGGGGCCCATCCGGGCGCCGGCCGCGCGGTCTATCCCGGCTTCCTGCAGCTGATCGGCTTCATGAGCATGAACCCCGAGCGCCACGCCGGCTCGCACTGGGACATGTTCGACCATCTCGTGCAGGGCGACGGCGATTCCGCTGAGAAGCACCGCCGGTTCTACGACGAGTACCTCGCCGTCATGGACCTCACCGCCGAGTTTTACCTCGAGACTGTCAGCAAGGTCTTCATCGACCACAGCCTGCCGAAGGGTGAGCTGATGCATCACGGCCGCGCGATCGACCTCGGCGCCATCCGGCGCTGCAGTCTGATGGCGGTCGAGGGCGAGAAGGACGACATCACCGGCATCGGCCAGACCCGTGCCGTCCTCGACCTCGCCACGAACCTGCCGGGCGAGAAGAAGACCTACCACCTGCAGGCGGATGCCGGGCACTACGGCATCTTCAACGGTTCGCGGTTTCGGGCAGAGATCGTGCCGAAGATCGTCGCCTTCATGGAAGCCAGCACCGCCGGTTCTCACGGACACGACGTCGCGGCGATCGTCCCCTGGGAAGCGAGGTCCGACCGCTTCCGCATCGGTCACCCACACCCGCTGCGTGTCGAGCATCCGTCGAGCGAGCACCGTTGGCATGCAGGCCTCGCCACCCATCGTGGCGGACGGACGGCGAAGAGCCCGGGCGCCGAGAAACGCTCCGTCACCGAGCGACCGGCGCGGGCGAGCTGAGCACGGTTCGACTTCTTTTCAGCCGAGCAGGTCGCGCCGGCCCTCCAACCGCAGCAGGAAGTCCTTCGCCGCCAAGCCACCGGCAAAGCCGGTGAGCTTGCCGGACGCACCGATGACACGATGACAGGGCGCGATGATCGAGATCGGGTTCCGGCCATTGGCCGCTCCGACCGCGCGAACCGCCGTGGGACTGCCGATCTGCATGGCAATCTGCTTGTAGGACCGCGTTTCTCCGAAGGGGATGGTCAGGAGAGCCCGCCAGACCCGGCTTTGAAACGGCGTGCCCTGAAAATCGAGGTCGAGCGAGAACGAGCGGCGCCGGCCTGCAAAATACTCGGAAAGCTGTCGTTCCGCCTCGGCGAGTACGAGGTGTGCTGCGTCTTCGCGCGTTTCGCCGAGCCGTACGCGCAGCGGGTCGTCGTCCTCCCACAGGACGGCCGACAGACCTTGCGCACTCGCGACGAGTGTCAGCGCGCCGAGCGGCGATGCCATGACGGTGTGGACGTATGACATCCGAAACGCGTTCCGTTCCGCTTGGCGACACTGACGCGCTGCTCAGCCGCATGCTCGCATCATGCGACCGCGAGGATGATTTCGGCGCGAACGTCCTTTCCAGGTGACGTCGTGGGCCGAGCCGCGACCGACCGGTTCACGCCACCGCGTCGGCCCGCGCAGGCAGAGTCCAGCCCGGCCGGATGAAGTGGCAGGTGTACCCGTCGGGGCGCCGTTCCAGATAATCCTGGTGCTCCGGCTCGGCCTCCCAGAACGGACCGGACGGCGTCACCTCCGTGACCACCTTGCCGGGCCAGAGGCCGGACGCGTCGACATCGGCGATGGTCGCCTCGGCAACCCGCCGCTGTTCGTCATCGGTATAGTAGATCGCCGAGCGATAGCTCAGGCCACGGTCGTTGCCCTGGCGGTTCGGGGTCGTCGGGTCGTGGATCTGGAAGAAGAACTCCAGCATCCGCCGGAAGCTCGTCCGTTCCGGATCGTAGGTGATTTCGATCGCCTCGGCATGGGTGCCGTGGTTGCGGTAGGTCGCATTCGGCACGTCGCCCCCGGTATAGCCGACGCGGCTGGACACCACCCCCTCCTGGCGCCGGATCAGGTCCTGCATGCCCCAGAAGCATCCGCCCGCAAGGATCGCCCGCTCGTTGCTCATCGTCATTCCTCCTTCGGATCGAAAACGGTCGTTCTGTTCCGATAGATAGGAACGCGACCGGTCCCTCCACGCATCCCGGCAGTGCTACAAAGCGCCGCCCGGAAAGATTGCATCATACGGTGTGCGACTGCCCGTGGCAGCCGCAGGCCCTTTGCGCGAAAGAGACGAATGGAAAGCGTTACCGTCGTTCTGGCTCTCCTGCTGTCGGTTCTGGTCAGCGGCGCCCTCGGCCGCCTGCTTCCGTTGCCGCTCCCTCTGATCCAGATCGCGATCGGCGTGGCCCTGGCCCTGGGGCCGCTTCCGAGCACGTCGCTCGACCCAGAGATCTTCTTCCTCGTGTTTCTGCCGCCGCTCCTGTTCCTCGATGGCTGGCGCATCCCCAAGCGCGACCTCTTCCGGGATGGAAGGACCGTCCTGGCGCTCGCCCTCGGGCTGGTGATCCTGACGGTGCTGGGCATCGGCATGCTCATCCATGGCATGATCCCCGGCATCCCGCTCGCCGTGGCCTTCGCGCTGGCGGCCGTTCTGTCGCCGACCGACCCCATCGCGGTCTCGTCGGTCGCGGCGCAGGCTCCCGTCCCGCGGCGTCTCATGCATATCCTCGAAGGCGAGGCCCTGCTGAACGACGCGACCGGGCTCGTCTGCCTGCGCTTCGCCATCGCCGCCGCCCTGACGGGGAGCTTCTCGCTTCCCGAGGCCGCATCCACGTTCCTGTGGCTGGCGCTGGGCGGCCTCGGTATCGGCGCCGCCACGACCTTCGTCCTCATGGGAGCACAGGACCTCCTGCGGCGGCGCACGGGCGAGGATCCCGGCCTGCAGATCCTGTTCAGCCTGCTCACGCCCTTCGGCGCCTATCTTGCCGCCGAGCACGTGCACGCCTCGGGCATCCTCGCCGCGGTCGCTGCCGGCATCGCCATGACCTATGTCGAGATCCAGGGCCGCAGCCTCGGCAGCACGCGCGTCCGCCGCACCGCCGTCTGGGACACGGTCGCGCTGGCCGCGAACGGATCGATCTTCGTGCTCCTGGGCGAGCAGTTGCCGGATGTCTTCGGGCAGGCCGTGAAACAATCCGATGTCCAGGGCGCAGGCTGGCTCGTCGCCTGGGTCCTCGCGATCACGGCCGGGCTGATGGCCATCCGCTTCGTCTGGGTCTGGGTCTCGCTCCAGTTCGTGCTCGTGAAGGCGCGCCGCCGCGGCCAGAAGCACGAAGGTCTGACCTGGCGCCTCGTGGCGGCGACGACGCTCGCCGGCGTGAAGGGGGCGATCACCCTTGCCGGCATCCTGACATTGCCCCTCACCCTGAAAGACGGCAGTCCGTTCCCGGCCCGCGAACTCGTGATCCTCCTGGCGATGGGCGTCATCCTGACCTCCCTCCTCCTCGCGAGCACGGTCCTGCCGCGGCTCCTGCACGGTCTTCGGCTTCCCCCCGAGCCCAGCCAGGATGCCGAGGAGGACGCTGCCCGCGCCGCCGCCCGCGACGACGCGGTCAAGGCCATCGAGTCGCTGCAGCATCGCCTCGTCGAGGAGCAGGAGGACGCCTCGATCGCCGTGGAAGCCGGCGCTCGGGCCATGGACCGCTACGAGGGCCTCGAAGCTCCGACCGCGGAACTTCGGAAAGACAGGAGCCGCGCGCTCCAACTCGCCGTCACCGAGAAGCGCCTGCGCCTTGCCGGGATCGAGGCCGAGCGAGATGCCCTCTACCGCCTGCGCCGGTCTCAGGTCATCGACGACGTCATCCTGCGCCGCCTCGTCCGTGAGATCGACCTGATCGAAGCCCGCCTCGTCGCCTAGGCGCCGTGGACGCCATCGGGATGCATCGAACCGCCGCGCGGAGCGTCGTCCGAACAACGAAAGCCCCGATCCGAGCGAAGGCTTGATTCCACTGCGGCCGGCACAGGATTTCGCAGACGCTGGCCATGAGTCCGGCGCCGTGTCATGGGCAGAGGGTGACAGATCATCCCGGCCTCCCCGACCCAGTGCGGCCTGCCAGCCTGGGCTGGTCCGAGTTCTTCGAGGATCAGCGCGAGGCCGGCGAGGGAGCTCTCGCTCCCATGCGGATCGCCACGGTCCACCGCTCCCGCCTGACCGCGCTGTCCCTCGCCGGATCCGTCAAGCTGACGCTTCCGGTTCACGCCAACACCGGCAATTTCGCCGTGGGCGACTGGGTGCTGGTCGATCCGAACTCCCAGACACTGCACCGTCGCCTCGCCCGCAGGACCGTGCTGGAGCGGCGCATCGAGGGCAGTAAGACACCGCAGGTCGCGGCGGCCAACGTCGACACCCTCTTCATCCTCACCTCGTGCAACGCCGATTTCAACGTCGCCCGACTGGAACGCTATCTGGCGCTCGCCAACCAGGGCGGCACCGAGCCCGTGATCGTGCTGACCAAGGCCGACACGGTATCCGATGCCGACACGTACCGGCGCCAGGCGGCGGAACTGCAGCGCGAACTCGTAGTCATCACCCTCAATCCCCGGCTTCCGGAGGCCGCAGAGGCCCTGGCCCCATGGTGCGGCGCCGGGCAGACGGTGGCGCTCGTCGGCTCGTCCGGCGTCGGGAAATCCACCCTGGTGAATACGCTGGCCGGCCTCAGCCAGGAGCTGGGGCAACAGACCGGCGGCATTCGCGAGCACGACGCGAAGGGCCGCCACACCACGACGTCGCGCTCGCTCCACGCCATGGCCGGTGGCGGATGGGTCATCGACACCCCGGGAATGCGGACGCTGCACATCAGCGACGCCGCAGAGGGGATCGAAACCCTGTTCGCCGAGATCACCGAGCTCGCCCCCTCGTGCCGATTCCGCGACTGCACGCACGCGCATGAGCCCGGCTGCGCCGTGCAAGCCGCCGTCGCGAATGGCACGCTGCCCCCCGAGCGCCTCTCCCGATGGCGCAAGCTCGTCAGCGAGAACCGCGACAATCTTCCGAAAAAACACTATAAATGACAATTGCTTAGAGCGCTTTCCGACCAAGTGGATACCGGTTGGTCGAAAGAAAGCGCGGCAAGACAACACCTTGGAGACGCCGAGCCGATGCAATCGGATCGGATACGGCTCCAAGGCACCTCGCGAAGGTAGCCGTCCGGGCCGAAACGCGGCTTTCGAGATCGCAAAGCCCCTCGGACGTTGATCACTCCTACGCCGCGAGATCGTCGCGCCGCCGGATGTCGGAGAAGGTGCGGCCGTCCTCGAAGCGACAGGCGACGCTCTCGGAGAGTCGACCGTTGGCGCGGACTTGGATCGCGATCGGCCGGCTCAGTTCGTCACGGCGCTCCATTGCCTCCGCGACCGTCATCGGAACCGGGCGGGCGCCCCCGAGGCCGCGCCACCACTGCACCGCCTTCTCGCGGTCGTAGCCGGAGGCCTCGAGCGCCAGTTCGACACGATAGCCCCCTCCCCGGCAGCGGAACTCGGCCTCCAGCCGCTCCTCCAAGAGTCCGGCGCGCCGCCCCAAGCGCCACGCCTCCACCGGCAGCCAGCCCGTGACGGCGGCGGACAGGATGGTCAGCTCATCGTCGGCCTCCGCCTCATGCTTGGCATCGCTATCCTCGGCCTCCGGCTCGACCCAGCAGCCCTCGCAGGTGCTGGCGTTGAGGGCGATGAGCGCGCCGCAGCCCGGACATTCCTTGGCGCGGGTTTCCCCCGGTGCTTTCAGACCGAGCGCCACGCTGCGGGCGGTGACGACGTCGACGGGGCCGTGGGCACGCACCAGCCCGGCATAGTCGAGGATCAGCGCATCGGTCTTGCCCGGAGCCCGGCGCAGCGCGCGACCGACCTGCTGCACGTAGAGGCCGGCGCTCTGGGTCGGGCGCAGCAGCGCGATCAGGTCGACCTCCGGCACGTTGAAACCGGTGGAGAGCACGCCCACCGAGGTCAGGCAGCGGATTTCCTGCGCCCGGAAGGCCTTCACGATCCGGTCGCGCTCGCGCTTGGGCGTTTCCCCCGACAACGTCTCGCAGACGATGCCCTCCGCCCGCACGGCGTCGCGCACCGCGACGGCGTGGGCGACGCCGGCGCAGAAGGCGAGCCAGGAGCGCCGGTCGCGCCCGTAGCCCACCATCTCCTCCACGGCGGCACGGGTGATCCAGTCGCGGTTGACCGCCGCCTCGAGGGCCGCGGGGATGTAGTCGCCCCCGCGCTTGGGAACGCCCGATACGTCGAGCGCCGTCACCGTCGCCTTCGAGATCAGCGGCGCGAGCCAGCCCTGGTGGATCAGGTCGCCGACATTGGCCTCGTAGACGATCCGCTCGAAGATCCGGCCCTCGCCTTCGTCGAGCCTTCCGGAATCGAGGCGGTAGGGGGTCGCGGTGAGGCCGACGATCCGCAGGTTCGGGTTGCGCGCCCGCCCGCCGGCGAGAAAGCGGCCGTAGCCGGTCTCGGCCGAACGCGGGATCAGGTGCGCCTCGTCGACGATCACGAGGTCGAACGGCGCCAGGATTTCGACCCGGTCGCGCACCGACTGGATGCCGCAGAACAGGATCGGCGCGTCCGCATCACGCCGGCCGACACCCGCGGAGAAGATCCCGGCGGGCGCCTCGGGCCAGTAGACCATGAGTTCGCGATGGTTCTGCGCGACCAGCTCACGCACATGCGTGACGATTGCGATCCGTGATCCCGGTGCGCGCCGCATCGTCTCGTGCACGAGGGCGGCGATCACCAGTGCCTTGCCGGCGCCGGTCGGCAGCACGATCAGCCCGTCGCCGCCACCGCCATGCCAGTGAGCGTCGAGCGCATCGAGGGCGGCGCGCTGATAGGAGCGAAGCTGGAGCATGGCGGCTCTCTACAGAGCCGCGACCCAGGAGAACAGAGGGGGATCACCTCAGGCTTGGCGGCATGCCGTCGAGAGCCGGATCTCGTCCATCCGCGTTCCGAACCCGGTCAGATCGCCTTGGTTTCGCCATTGCACCGGGGCTCCATTCGTCGGCATCATGCATCGACCTGCTTCGGAGGCACCCGCATCCATGAGCACGAAGACCTTCAGCGTCCGCCGGGCGAAGCCGGACGATATCGGGATGCTGTCGGCGGTGTTCGATGCGGCCTGGCGGGAGGCCTACCAGGGCGTGATCCCCGGCGTCGCGCTGGAGCGCTTCATCGCCAAGCGCGGTCCCGCCACGTGGCGGGGGATGATCGGCCGGGGCCGCGGCCTCGCCGCCATGGAGTTCGGCGAGCACGTCGTGGCCTACGCCGCCTACGGACGGGCGCGGGACCGCTCGCTGACGGCCGAGGGCGAGGTCGACGAGATCTACGTGGCGCCGGAATACCAGGGGCTGGGGCTCGGCTCCCGCCTGTTCCGGGCCGTGCGCAACGACCTCGCCGATCACGGCCTGGCCCGGGTCGGGGTCTGGGCGCTCGCCGACAACGCCCGCGCCCGCGCCTTCTACGAGGCGCTCGGCGGCCGGGCCGGCCCGGAGGCGATCGAGCGTGTCTCCGGCTCCTGCCTGCCGAAGGTCGGATACCTGTTCGGCTGATCCGCGCGCGAAGATGCGCGACTATGGCCCAACGGCCGATTTCCTTCACGCCTCTGGCGGTTTAGAAGCCGGGACAGGACCAAGAAGCCTCGTTCAGGACCTTCAGGAAACGCCGTCATGCTCATCGACGCCATCTCACTCGGCAAGAACCCGCCCCACGACGTCAACGTCATCATCGAAGTGCCGTTGGGCGGAGAGCCGATCAAGTACGAGATGGACAAGGCCTCGGGCGCCCTCGTCGTCGACCGTTTCCTCTACACGCCGATGTTCTATCCGGGGAATTACGGCTTCATCCCGCACACGCTCTCGGGCGACGGCGACCCCTGCGACGTGCTCGTCGCCAACACCCGCGCCATCGCGCCGGGCGCGGTCATGAGCGTCCGCCCCGTCGGCGTGCTGGTGATGGAGGACAATGCCGGCGAGGACGAGAAGATCATCGGCGTGCCCTCGCGCCACCTCACCGCCCGCTACAACAAGGTCGAGAACTACACCGACCTGCCCGACATCACGATCTCCCAGATCCAGCACTTCTTCGAGCACTACAAGGATCTCGAGCCCGGCAAATGGGTGAAGATCCTGCGCTGGGGCGACAAGGAGGAGGCGCACCGCCTCATCCTCGAAGGCATCGAGCGCGAGAAGGCCAACAAGGCGGGCAAGGCGTGATCTGAGCCACGCAATCTAGGGTTCGCACGCGGAGCCGGAGGCCGGCCGTTCGGCCGTGTTCTCCGGCGCGTAGAAGCCCGGATCGGGGCCGAGCGGGATCGCGACCGGCAGCGACGGAAACGCGTTCGGCGCGACGGCAAGGACGCCCTGCATCTCCAGGAAGGCGACGCCGATCTCCTGCGGGCCGCGCCAGACGACGGTGGCGGAAAATTCCTCCCCGGTCTTCTGGACGACCAGCCGGAACTGGTTGGGGATCCCGAGAACGCTGTCGACGAACAGCCTCGCCCCGTCCGCCGACCGGTCCTTGATCCGGCAGACGACGGGGTTTCCGATTCTGGTGATGATGAAAGCCACGCTGTCGACGCGCATGCGCGGCTTGGATCTACGCTCTGTCATGAAACGCCTCCCATTTCGGGAGAGAATACGCGCCAGAGTTGTGTTTGTCGGTTGCCGACCGGTTAATCGAGCTTGGCAGTCACAGGCTTGTCGTGCCGTGGGCTGCAAACACTCTTCCAGATTGTGCTCTGGACCGGGTCTCATACAGTTTCTGTTTGTTTGCCTCGGATTCCTCCTCGTCTTTGGGAGCGCAGCGAAGCAATCCAGGGCCACAACCACAAGGGTTGTGCGTTGGCCCTGGATTGCTTCGCCTTCGGCTCGCAAAGACGGCTTGGCATTGGGCTGACGTTGCCCCGAACGCATCGACCGGAAACACGATCGGACCGGGCAAAGCGAGGGCGCTCACGCGATCTTCGAAGTCGGGTCGGTTTCGACCACAAAAACCAGTCCCGTCTCGTCGGCCTCGTTCCAGCCCCACCAGTAATCCTGCTCGCCGTTGTAGCCGTGATGCGCGAAGCGGCCGGCTTCGGCCTCTGCCGTGCGGCCCGCCTCGCTGCGGCTGGCGTATTGGGCGGTGTGCACGCGTGGGCCGAACAAAGACTGGCCGGGGCCGCGCCGCCGCCGATACTCCATCACCCTGTACATGGCGCGTGCCTCCCCCCGACGCAGCGATCCTCCGCTGCGACGGGAGCGAATGCAAAGACGCGGCCGAGGCCTCACTCGTCTCCGACGCCGAAGAGCTTTTCGAGGAAGTTGCGGTCGTCCTGGCTCTGGCGACGCTCGCGCGGCGGCGGGCGGGTCGAGGCGGTCTGTTGCGGCTCACCGGTGATCGCACCGATGATCTCGCCGATCGGGTTCGGGATCGCCTGCGCCACGGCCGGCGCTTCCCGCGCGTGCCAGCGGTTGAGGCCGGGCAGAGGCACCGGCTTCTCGCCCTTCAGGGCGGTGGTCATGTAGGTCTTCCAGATCTCCAGCGGCAGGCTGCCGCCGGTGGCCTTCTTGGTCGACTCGCCGTCGTCGTTGCCGAGCCAGACCCCGGTGACGAGGGCGCCCGAATAGCCGATCATCCAGGCATCGCGATAATCCTGGCTGGTGCCGGTCTTGCCGGCGAGCTCCCAGCCGGGAATGTCGCCCTTCTTGGCGGTGCCGCTGACGAAGGTCTCGTGCATCATCGCGTTCATCATGCCGTCGGCGTCCGGCGACATCACGCGGCCGAGGCCGCCGGCCCCGCGCTTGTAGAGCACCTTGCCGTCCGCGCTCTTGATGCTGGCGATGACGTAGGGGATCACGCCGGTGCCGCCGTTGGCGAAGGCGCAATAGGCGCCGACCATCTCCATCGGCGTCACCTCGGAGGTGCCGAGCGCGATGGAGCCGTTGGCCTGGAGCGACGAGGAGATGCCGAGGCGCTGCGCCGTCTGCACCACGGCCTTGGGGCCGACCTCCTGGCCGAGCCGCACGGCCACCGTATTCAGCGATTGCGCGAGCGCGTCGCGGAGCGCCACGGGCCCCTTGTAGGCGTGCGTGTAGTTCTCTGGGCTCCAGTTGCCGATCTTCACCGGCGCGTCGTCGCGGATCGTATCCGGCGTCAGGCCGTGCTCGACCGCGGCGAGGTAGACGAACGGCTTGAACGACGAGCCCGGCTGGCGCTTGGCCGTGGTCGCCCGGTTGAACTGGCTCTGGGCGTAGTCCCGGCCGCCGATCAGCGCGCGCACGGCGCCGTCCGGCTTCATCGAGACGAGCGCACCCTGGCCGACGTTGAAGCGCCCGCCCTTGGCGTTCAACTCGTCGACGAGCGCCTTTTCCGCCGCGGCCTGCAGGCCGGTGTCGACCGTCGTCGCGACGACGATGTCGGCCTCGAACTTCGGCAGGAAGTCGTCGAGCACGTCCATGACGAGGTCGGCGACGTAGTTCGAGGAGCCGCCGCCGCGCGAACCGTAGAGCCGTGCCGGCTGCGCCAGGGCGACCTTGGCGTCTGCGGGCTTGGCGAAGCCAAGCTCTTCCATCGCCGCGAGCACCTGCGCGCCACGCGCCTGGGCCGCCTTGAGGTTGCGGTTCGGCGCGAGCCGCGAGGGCGCCTGAACGAGGCCGCCGAGCATCGCCGCCTCGGCCAGCGTGACGTTCTTCGCGGGCTTGCCGAAGTAGCGCTGCGCCGCCGCCTCGACGCCGTAGGCGCCGGCGCCGAAATAGACTCGGTTAAGATAGAGTTCGAGAATCTCGTCCTTCGAGTATTTGTGCTCCAGCCACAGGGCCAGGATCGCTTCCTGGATCTTTCTGGAAGCCGACCGTTCCGGTGTCAGAAACAGATTCTTGGCGAGCTGCTGGGTGAGCGTCGAGCCGCCCTGCGAGACGCCGCGGCGCGTCAGGTTCTGCACCACCGCGCGGGCGATGCCGACGGGGTCGACGCCGAAATGCTCGTAGAAGCGCCGGTCCTCGATCGCGACGAAGGCGCGCGGCAGGTAGGGCGGCAATTCCTTGATCGAGACGACGCGGCCGCCGGTCTCGCCGCGGTTGGCGAGCAGCGAGCCGTCGCTGGCGAGGATCGCGATGTTGGGCGGCCGCTTCGGCACGCTGAGCTGGTCGATCGGCGGCAGCTGCGAGGCGTGATAGGCCACGAGCCCGGCGACCCCGATCACGGCCCAGAGGCCGAGCACGATACCGGTATAGACGAGCTTGCCCAGGATCGAACCGCGCCGCCGCGAACGGCTGCGCGATGCGCCACCGCCACCCTTGCCCCGGCCGCCGCCATTGCCGCCGCCCTTGGACGGCTGCCGGCCGCCACGATCCGCCGATCCCGATCCGCGCTTTGCCACGCCGCCTCCCGGGCGATCCGCTGCGGACATGCGAAGATCGGAAGCCCCTGCGCCGCGGCCCTCAGGCGCGTCGAAGTTCGGCTCCTGCCTCGTCGTGCGGCCGCGTCCGTTCGCCATGCGCCTGATCTGATCCGTCCCGCCCCAAAAGCCTGCGAGCGCAGGCCATGTCCGGTCCGGTTCCGCACGGTAAATGCGGCGGGTTTAGGGAGCGTTAACCCTCGAAATGTGTTTGTGCAGCAATCACATAGACTTGCCGGCGATGAGAGCGGGCCGTTCCCGCGCGAGACCTCTGCGCGCGCCGGCGGCATCGTCGTCCGACGATGCGCGGCAGTGAGTCGATACCGGCTGGCGCATGGTCGACACCCTAATCATCACATGACGGATCAATGACACGTTCGTGCTGTGCGTTGTTGCCACCATGCTACAGCTTGGTCGTCACGCTGCCAGTAGAGGCTAGTGCCGTTCTTACCTGAGACGAAGAACTACCTGAAAGCGCGTTTCTCTTGACGAGAGGCGCGCTTTTTCTTTGTCGGCGGAGTTCAGGACCCGGACGAGTCGCCGCCATCGCCGGATCCGCCATCGTTCGCGTCGGACGACATGTCCGAGCCGGAACCCATGGAATCGTCGTCCCATTGAATCGGTTCGCCGTCGATCCACGCCCAGACGAAGGCGGTCAGGATATGGACGAAGATCAACCCTGCGCTGACGGCAAACCAGAGCGTGCTGATCGGTTCGCGCTGGCCCCAGGCGAACTGGGCGTAGGCCTGGGCGGCGACGAAGACCGCGATGTTGACGGTCACGACTCCGTGGGCGAGGCGGCAGAAAGGGCGGTTCCAGGCCGCGTTGCCGGATGTTCTCACGGGCGCCTCCCTTCAGCCGCTCCTTTCGGCCGCGTCGTCGTCAGGCCTCCGCCCCGCCGAGATGCTTGAACATGTGCCGGCGGCCCTCGTCGTCAGTGGGCGGATTGAACGTGAACCGCTCCTTCAGGGCAAGCGCCTTCGCGGCAGCCGGGCGGGCCGAGACCTCGTCGTGCAGGCGCTTCAGGTTCGGAAACGAGTCCCAGGCACCGTCTCCGAGAATGAAAGGCACCATGCGCGCCCAGGCCCACACGCCCATGTCGACGATCGTGTAGGTGTCGCCGACCATGGTGCGATGCCGGGCGAGATGGGCGTCGAGGACGCCGTAGTGCCGGCGCGCCTCGTAATCGTAACGTTGCTTGGCGTAGGGCACGGCCTCCGGTGCGAAATGCCGGAAGTGCACGGCTTGGCCCGAGAACGGTCCGATGCCGGAGGCGACGAACATCAGCCAGGACAGCAGCGGCCCGCGGTCGCGGGGATCGTCCGGAAGGAAGCGGCCGGTTCGTTCGGCGAGGTAGAGCAGGATGGCGTTGCTGTCGAAGACCGTCACGCCGTCGTCGATGATCGCCGGCACCTTGGCGTTCGGATTGATCGCAAGATAGTCCGGCGCGAACTGCGCGCCCCGGCCGGCATCGACCGGGATCGGCTCGTAGGGCAGACCCAGTTCTTCCAGCAGCAGCGCGACCTTCGTCGGGTTGGGCGATCCGTTGAAGTAGAACTGGATCATGCGTCGTCGGCTCCTGCGATGAAGGGGGCGTCTGCCCCCGGTCCGTTCACGCCGGGTCGGCACTCTTCTCCGAGAGGAACGCGTCCATCCGCTCCAGCGCGCGCGCAATGTTCTCGGCCGAGTTCGCATAGGACAGGCGGATGTAGCCCTCGGCGCAGACGCCGAAATCCGGGCCGCCGATGACCGCCACACCGGCCTCCTCCAGCAGCGCCGCGGCGAGCTTCTTCGCCTTCCAGCCGGTCCTGGAGACGTTGGGGAAGGCGTAGAACGCGCCCTTCGGCGAGATGCAGGAGACGTTGGGCAGGGCGTTGAGGCCGTCGACCACGAGCTTCCGCCGCCGGTCGAACTCGGCGACCATTTCGGCCACGCAATCCTGCGGGCCGTTGAGCGCGGCGACGCCGGCCCATTGCGTCGAGGCGTTGACGCAGGAATGCGCGTTGACCGCGAGCTTGCGCGCCGCCTCGTAGAGCTTCTTCGGCCAGACCGACCAGCCGAGCCGCCAGCCTGTCATGGCGTAGGTCTTGGACGCGCCGTCGAGATAGATCAGCCGGTCGCGGATCTCATCGTACTTCAGCAGCGAGTGGTGGGCCTCGCCGTCATAGGTCATCGTCCCGTAAATCTCGTCCGACATCACCGCGAGGTCGGGGTGCGCGGCGAGGCCCGCGACGAGCTTGTCGATCTCGGATTTCGGCGTGACGCCGCCGGTGGGGTTGGCCGGCGAGTTGACGATGAGCAGCCGCGTCTTCGGCGTGATCAGCGCCAGCGTCTCCTCCGCCGAGAAGGCGAAGCGGTTCTCCTCGCGGATCGGCACCGGGACGGGCGTGGCGCCGGTGAACTCGATCATCGAGCGGTAGATCGGAAAACCGGGGTCCGGATAGAGGATCTCGACGCCGGGCTCGCCGAACATCAGGATCGCCATGAACATGGTGACCTTGCCGCCCGGCACGATCATCACCGAATCAGGCAGCACCGTCACCTGATGGCGGCGCCAGATGTCCTGGGCCACCGCCTCGCGCAGAGGCAGGATGCCGACGGCCGGGGTGTAGCCGTGGTGGCCATCGCGAAGGGCCTTGATGCCGGCCTCGACGATGTGGGCCGGCGTCGGCATATCGGGCTGGCCGATACCGAGATTGACGATGTCGCGGCCCTCGGAGGCCAGCGCGTTGGCGCGCGCCAGGACGGCGAAGGCGTTCTCTTCGCCGATGCGGTCGAAAGCGGGGACGACGTGGAGCATGCGTTCCTCGTAACGTTGAGCCCGCGCGTCGCGCGTGGCCGAGGGGGGCTTCTCAGAAAGCCGACCCTCGACAACGCACGAGCAAGAAATCAGCCGTTCGAGCGCTCGGCGAGCTTGCTCGCGGCGAACGAGATCGCGCCGCCGACGACAATCAGGATCACCGAGGTCTTCACGGCGGCGTAGAACAGGTCGGGCGAGATGCCGGTATCGGTGTAGAGCACGAGGCCGATCGCGGTGAGCGGCAGGAGGAACAGGATACCGAGCGGAACCAGCGGGTTCATGGGCAGACACTCACCTTGAGCGGGTCAGAATCCCCGCACGCTTGAAGACCAGCGCTCATAGCACCGCTTTCACCGCATGGGGACACCCCGCCCGTCGATTTTGCGGGTCCGACCGCAGGGCGGCCGAGGACGTCTCGACACCGGCGGCCCGCGGAGCCGGAAGCCGCGTCACACGACTGCGTTTCGGTCGGCGCATGCGTGCGATCCTTCGCCTCATTCACGCAACATTCGGACTCGATGCCTGAGAAGGCTGAAACCGGCCGCCGCGACACATCGCGCCCGCGGCCTCCTTCGGGTCGTTCCACGGCTCGCCATTCGTGTCCCAACCGCCGATGATTCCTTCGACATCGTCACCCGTCCCGACACCGGGCGAGCATGGCGCTACCGCCGTGCCGGCTGCGCGATCCGGCTGGCGGGTGCTCGCACGGGCGCTGCCGCGTGCCGTCGGACTTGGCCTGACGGTTCTGGCCGCGCTCGCGATCGAGCGCACGCTGCGTCAGGTCTCGTTCGATTCGGTCACCGCCGCCTACGAGCGGATTCCCGATCCGGCGCTGGCTCTGGCACTGCTGCTGACCGCCGTGAGCTTCGCCGCCATCGCGGTCTACGACCTGATCGCAGTCGAAACCGTTGCCCCCGGCAAGATCCCGCGTGTCACGGCCCTGGCGACGGGGGCCGGCGGCTATGCCGTGTCCAACGCCCTCGGCTTCCCGATCCTGACCCAGGGCGCCTTCCGGATGCGTGCCTATGGCGCCCATGGCGGCGGGCTCGCCGATGTCGGGCGCGTGCTCGGCGCTTCGTGGTTCGCGCTGCTGATGTCGCTCGTCACCATGACGGCGCTGGCGCTGGTCTGCGGACCGGAGCATTTCCACGGTCTCGGCGGCACGACGCCCCTGCACGCGACGATGGCCGGACTGGCCGTGCTCGGCCTCGTGGCCGGCATGGTGGCCTGGCTCGGGGCGACGCCGCGCGTGATCCGGCTGCGCGGCTTCACCCTGCGCCTTCCGACCTCGCGGGCGGCCCTGCTGCAGATCTCGGCAGGCGTCGTCGACATCACCGCGGCGGCGGCGACGCTCTACGTGCTGTTGCCGGCCTACGCCCTGCCGGGCTTTCCCGCCTTCCTCCTCGCCTACATCGCCGCGACGCTTGTCGGAATCGCGAGCCACGCGCCCGGCGGCCTCGGCGCCTTCGAGGCGACGCTGCTGGCGGGCCTGGGGCTCCATGCGCAGGCCGACGTGCTCGGCGCGCTTCTGGCCTACCGCGTCATCTACATGCTGCTGCCCTTCGGCGCGGCAATCCTCGGCCTCGGCGCCGTCGAGCTGCATCGCCGCCGCGTGGCGATCGCACGCGCGCTGCGTTTCGCGGAACCGATGGTGCCTGCGGCCTCCGCCGCCATCGCCCTTGCGGGCGGCGTGATGCTGCTCGCCTCCGGCGCGACCCGCGATCTCGCCTCGCGCATCGCCGTGCTGGCGGACGTGGTGCCGACGCCCTTCGTCGAGGCCTCGCATTTCGCGTCCTGCCTCGTCGGCGTCGCGCTGCTGGTCATCGCACGCGGGCTCTACCGGCGGCTGGTCCGCGCCTGGAACGCGGCGCTGATGCTGCTCGTCCTCGGCGCCGGCTTCTCGCTGGGCAAGGGCCTCGATTGGGAGGAGGCGACGCTCCTCGGCGCGCTCGCCCTCTGCCTCGCCCTGGTCCGGGGCTCGTTCTATCGCTGCCCGAAGGCCAACCCCTTCACCGTCACCCGCGTGTGGCTGCGCCGAACGGCGGGCCGTGGCCCGGCATTCACCGCCCTCGGCGCGCTGACCGCAGCCTCGGCTGGGCTCGGCTTCCTCCTCTTCACCCATGGCGCCAGCGCCGATGCCTTGTGGTGGCAGATTTCCTGGGACGGCAACGGGCCGGCCCTGGCGCGCGTCTCCTTCGCCTTCGTGATCGGGCTCGCCGCCATCGGCTTCGACAGCGCCGTGAACCATCGCGGCCGCCGCCGGGCGGCCGAGCCCACAATCCCGGCGGATATCGCCGCCCTCGTCGCGGCCTCTCCCAGCGCCTCGGCCGCCATGGCGCTGCTCGGCGACAAGGAGTTCTTGACCGCGCCCGGCGGCGACGGCTTCGTGATGTATGCCCGCGCCGGGCGCAGCCTCGTGGCGCTCGGCGATCCGGTGGGCCCGGCCCGGTTGCAGGCGGACCTCGCCTGGGCTTTTCGCGAGCTTGCCGACCGCGCCGCGGCGCGGCCGGTGTTCTACGGCGTCGGCCCCGACAACCTCGCCCTGTTCCTCGACATGGGCCTCACCGCGCTGAAGCTGGGCGAAGTCGCCCGCGTGCCGCTGGCCGACTTCTCGCTGAAGGGCCCGGCCCGGCACGACCTGCGCTACGGCCAGCGCCGGGCCGAGAAGGAGGGGCTGACCTTCGAAATCGTGCCGCAGGCGCAGGTGCGCCTCGCGATGTACGAGCTGCGCCAGGTCTCGAGTGCCTGGCTCGCGCACAAGCAGGGCGGCGAGAAGCGTTTTTCCATGGGCGCCTTCGACCCGGCCTACCTCGCCCGCTTCGACGTCGCCGTGATGAAGAAGGAGGGCCGCATCGTCGCCTTCGCCAACCTCCTGCGCGGGGCCGACCGCAACGAGATCGCCATCGACCTGATCCGCTACGCGCCGGATGCCTCGAAGGTGATCATGGACGCGCTCTTCGCCAACCTGCTGCTGACGGCGAAGGCCGAGGGCTATCGCTGGTTCAACCTCGGCGCGGCGCCGCTCTCCGGCCTCGTCGACCGGCGGCTGGCCTCGCGCTGGAACCGCTTCGGCACCTTCCTCTACCGGCGCGGCGCCGACCTCTACAGCTTCGACGGCCTGCGCAGCTTCAAGCACAAGTTCGATCCGGTCTGGACGCCCTATTACCTGATCTGCCCCGGCGGCCTGCAGACGCCCAAGACCCTGCTCGACGTGACGACGCTGGTGAACGGCTCGCCCCTCGGCCTGATCCGCCGATGAGGTTCGGCCGCCGCCGCGCTCTGTTCGCCGGGGCGGCCGCTCTCGCCGTCGTCGGCGGCCTTCTGCTCACCCGATCCGGGTCGCCGCCGCGCCTGCCGGAGCGGATCTCATCGGCCCAGCTCGCGGACGTCCTCGTGGAGGCGCCGGCCGGCACGCCGCTCGGTCTCGCAGCGATCGTCTCCGCGGCCGGCGGGACGGGGCCTGCGGAGCAGGCGCTGGGCGAGGCGCTGCGCGCGCGCGGCTTCATCGTGCTCCAGCTCGATCTCGAGCGCTGGCGGACGGCCCTCGACCGCGAGACCACGGCCTGCACCCGGCCGATCGTCGACATCGAGCTGCTGGCCAAGGAGGCGCAGCGGACGCTCCACGGGCAGAGCTACCTGCGCCCGGTCCTGGTCGGGCTCGGCGAGGGCGGGACGCTCGTCCAGGCCGTGCTGTCGCGGGCCCTGCCGGCGACGCTGAGTGGGGGCGTCGCCCTCGATCCCGCCGCCGGGCTCCGCACCCGCCTTCCGATCTGCGACGACGGCGCGCCCGTCACCGCGCCACGTCCCGACCCGGCCGGCGGCCACGCCTACCCGCTGCCGGAGCGGAGCCAGGCGCAGCTGACGATCGTGAGCGCCGAGGCGTCGCCGGCGACGCCGGACACGGCGCCCGGTGCCGGCCCCTTCCCGGTCGAGCGGCACGCCGAGCCCGATCCCGCTCGCCGCGTTACCGCCGCCGTCGATGCAGCCGCAGCGATCGCGGCGCAGGATGCCGGCACCGGGGGCCTGCCGCTGGTCGACCTGCCGGCCGTCGGCAAAACGCGCGCGGTCGCCCTGTTCGTCTCCGGCGACGGCGGCTGGCGCGACATCGACAAGACCGTCGGCGAGCACCTGACCCGCGAGGGCATCCACGTCGTCGGCCTCGACGCCCTGCGCTATTTCTGGACCGACCGCGACCCGAAGACGGTCGCCGCCGACGTCGCCGCGATGCTGCAGCAGGCTGACCCCGGCAAGACGCTGCCGGTGCTGGTGCTCGGCTACTCCTTCGGCGCCGACCTGTTTCCGTTCGCGTGGCCCTACCTGCCGGCGGCGCTGCGCGACCGCATCCGGCTGATCGCGCTGCTGGCGCCCGGCCGCAGCACGGGGTTCAGCGTCTCCGTGAAGGGCTGGCTCGGCTTCGGCGGCGAACACGCCGTGCTGCCGCAACTCGCCGCCCTGCCGGCCGATCGCGTGCTCTGCATCCACGGCTCGAAGGAGACGGATTCGCCCTGTCGCGACCCGAGCCTCGCCGGCACCCGAAAGCTCCTCATCGACGGCGGCCACCATTTCGACGGCGACTACCCGGCCCTCGCCCGCCGCATCGTCGAGGCGGCGCGGCTGCCGGAGTGAGGGCGGATCTCATACCGTTTCCGGCTGCCTCATTCGGCATGGCTCGCGCGTCTCCTCCCCCACTGGGGGAGGTGGCCGCGAAGCGGACGGAGGGGGCGGCGTTGTCGTCGTTGAATGCCGGCCGTCGTGCAGCCCACTCCACCACGCTGCGCGCGGTCCCCCTCGCCCAGAGGGCGAGGAGATGCGCGACGACCCTTCGATCGACCGGAAGCCGTCTTGGAGATCTCCGGTTGATTGGATGGGCTGCGCACCCCATTGCTGGACGCTGGCCGCGAAGCGGAAGGCGATCCGGGACTTAGTGGTCGAAATCTGACAGATGGAACCCATGCTCTGGGTCCACTTGCGACCCTGGCTGTGTCAAAAC
>NZ_BPRA01000029.1 GCF_022179645.1 Methylobacterium thuringiense | reverse complement strand
CAGGACGCATCCGGGACATACACCCCCGATGCCTTTGATCCGCCACCACGTGTTACCTCGATCGAACCAAGCACGGCAGGCCCGACCAACGCCGCTACGCTAACGGAAACCGTGTCGTTCTCAGAGATTGTGGATGGCGTCGATGCTGGCGACTTCACAATCGTCGGGACCGACGGTGCTACGGCTAGCATCGGCTCCGTCTCTGCTACGGGCACGCCCGGAGTCTATACGGTCGAATTAACAGGCGTGTCGGGCTCAGGCACATTGGCGCTGGCCCTCAAGGGCACTGGCACTGACATCACTGACGCGGTCGGAAATGCAATCACGGGCGGCCTGACTGGCAGCGCGACAACAATCGACCGAATTGTGCCGACGGTGTCGATCGTCGCCACCGACACGAGCTTGGCGTCCGGCGAGAGCACGGGCGTCACCTTCACGTTTTCGGAAACACCCGTCGGCTTTGATCCGGCTACAGATATCACTGCGACGAACGGCACGTTCGCTAATATCGTTCAAAACACCGGCAACCCGCTCGTCTATTCGGCGACCTTCACGGCGACGGCTCCGGCCGGTGCGTCCATCTTGATCGGTGCCAGCGCATTTGCGGATGCGGCCGGTAACGCAAATCTGGCATCGAACACGGTCACGTTCGGCTCGCGCCCGCCGGTCTACCAGATCGCCGTCGATCCACCCTCGGTGCAGGAAGACGGCACTGGCCCCGCCGGCACGCTGACCTACACCGTCACCCGCAGCGGCGACGTCAGCCAGGCCGGATCCGTCGCGGTGACGCTGTCGTCGGGCACGGCAGACGCCAACGACTACACCAGCAGCCTCAGCGGCGGCGTGGTCAGCTTCGCGGCGGGCGCCACCAGCGCCAGCTTCACCGTCAGCACCACGCCCGACAGTGTGGTCGAGCCAAACGAGACGGTGGTGGCTACGCTGACCACGGTCGGCATCGGCGGCGGTACGGTCGGCTCGAACAGCAGTGCCAGCGGTACCATCCTCAACGACGACACCGCGCCGGTCTACCAGATCGCCGTCGATCCGGCCTCGGTGCAGGAGGATGCCACCGGCCTCGCCGGCACGCTGACCTACACCGTCACCCGCAGCGGCGACGTCAGCCAGGCCGGATCCGTCGCGGTGACGCTGTCGTCGGGCACGGCAGACGCCAACGACTACACCAGCAGCCTCAGCGGCGGCGTGGTCAGCTTCGCGGCGGGTGAGACCAGCGCCAGCTTCACCGTCAGCACCACGCCCGACAGTGTGGTCGAGCCAAACGAGACGGTGGTGGCTACGCTGACCACGGTCGGCATCGGCGGCGGTACGGTCGGCTCGAACAGCAGTGCCAGCGGCACGATCCTCAACGACGATCTCGGCGACACGACACCGCCGGTGTACCAGACGGCAAGCGTGAACGGCACGAGCCTGGTGCTGACCTACGGCGAGGCGCTCGATGCCACCAACCCACCGCTGCCGGCTGCCTTCGCCGTCACCGCTGGCGGCAACGCGGTCGGTGTGAGCAGTGTCGCGGTCAACAGTGCGAACCAGACGGTCACGCTCACCCTCGCCTCGGCCGTGACGGCTGGGCAAGCCGTCAATGTGACCTACACCGATCCAACGAACGGTAATGACCTCCGCGCCATCCAGGATCTGGCTGGCAACGACGCGGCCAGCGTGATGGTCACGAGCGTCAACAACACGACGCCGGGCACGACGACACCGCTGACCATCAACGGCTCTGAGGCCGACAACGTGATCGTCGGGGGCGCCGGCAATGACACGCTGCGCGGCAATGGCGGCAACGACACCATCAACGGCGCGGCCGGCAACGACTACATCTCAGGCGGCGCTGGCAACGACGTGCTAATCGGCGGCGCGGGCACCGATACCGTCTATGGTGGGGCCGGGGCCGATCGCTACGTGTTCCAGAGCGTGGCCGACTTCGGTCCGACTGGGGCTCTCGATGCCATCGAGTTCCTCACGGGGGATGGCGATCGGATCGACCTGTCGGCCATCGATGCGGATACGAACACAGCGGGCGTTCAGGGCTTCAGCTTCATCGGCACGGGCGCCTTCAATGGTCAGGCCGGGCAGTTGCGCTACCAGAAGGGTACGGGGGCGCAGAACGGCACGCTGGTCGTCAGCGTCGACCTGAACGGCGACAGCCTGGCCGACTTCCAGTTCCTCGCCGGCGGCTCTTCGAGCCTGAGCGCGAGCAACTTCATCCTCGGAGGGGGCGGTGGCGGTAGCGACACCACGCCGCCGACGCTGAGCATCACCACGACCGATGCGCAGCTCACTGCCGGCGAGACCGCAACTCTAACCTTCAGCTTCAGCGAGCCGGTGGCGGGCTTCAGCCAAAACGACATCACGCCAATCAACGGTCAGTTGAGCGCTTTCACGTCGGTCAACACCTCGACCTACACGGCCGTGTTCACACCGACCTCGAACGTCACCGGCCAGGGAGGCGTCGCGGTCGCGACAGGCAGCTACACCGACGTGGCGGGCAACATGGGTGGGGCCGGCAACCTCAGCTTCAGCGTCAACACCGTCACCACGCCGAGCGACACCACACCGCCCGTGTACCAGGCGGCGAACGTGAACGCTGCCACCCTTATCCTGACCTACAGCGAGGCCCTCGACAGCGCGAACCCGCCTGCACCGGGCGCCTTCGCGGTCAGGGTCGGCGGCAATCTCGTCGCTGTCAGCAGCGTCAGTGTGAACAGCGCAGCCCGCACGGTCAGCCTGACGTTGGCGTCCGCCGTGACGGCCGGCCAGTCGGTGACGGTGGCATACACCGATCCTAGTGCTGGCAACGACACCCTCGCGATCCAGGATCTGGCCGGCAACGATGCCGCCAGCTTGGCTGCGATGAGCGTGAACAACACGACCCCACCCGCTGGCGATACGACACCGCCCGTGTACCAGACGGCTAGCGTGAACGGCACCAGCCTGGTGCTGACCTACGGCGAGACGCTGGACGCCACCAACCCACCGCTGCCGGCTGCCTTCGCCGTCACCGCCGGCGGCAGCGCGGTCGGCGTGAGCGGCGTGCTCGTCAACAGCGCCGCCCGAACGGTGACGCTCACCCTCGCCTCACCCGTGACGGCCGGGCAGGCCGTCAGCCTGATCTACAGCGACCCAACGAGCGGCAACGACCCCCGCGCCATCCAGGATCTGGCCGGCAACGACGCGGCCAGCGTGACGGTCACGAACATACCCAACGCTACGCCGGGCACGACGACACCACTGACCATCAACGGCACTGAGGCCGACAACGTGATCGTCGGTGGCGCCGCCAATGACACGCTGCGCGGCAATGGCGGCAACGACACCATCAATGGCGCGGCCGGCAACGACTACATCTCAGGCGGCGCCGGCAACGACCTACTGACCGGTGGCCCCGGCACCGACACCATCTACGGTGGGGCCGGTGCCGATCGCTATGTGTTCCAGAGCGTGGCCGACTTTGGTCCGGCTGGGGCTCTCGATGCCATCGAGTTCCTCACGGGGGATGGCGATCGGATCGACCTGTCGGCGATCGACGCGGATACGAACACAGCAGGAGTTCAGGGCTTCAGCTTCATCGGTAATAACGCCTTCACGGGTCAAGCCGGGCAGCTGCGCTACCAGAAGGGCACCGGCGCGCAAGGCGGCTCACTGATCGTCGGCGCCGACCTGAACGGCGACAGCGTGGCCGACTTCCAGATCCAAGCCGGAGGCTCCTCAAGCCTAACCGCCAGCAACTTCATCCTTGGCGCCTGAGTGCTGAGCGCGATAATAGCCATGCAGCGATCGCTGCAATTGGGGGCGAAATCGACCTAAGTTTGCCCGCGCTGTGGTGTCTCTGTAGGGCGGAGGAAAATCCAGCCACGGGGCGGAGTAAATCTAGGCCATTCGAGCTTCACTAAGCCCGGAGAGCCCTTCTTCGAAACGATTTCGAAAGCAACCACTTAGGCCGACACGGCCGCCGAGATCCGGCGTTTGATGCCGACCCCGTCAGGGCGGTTTAGTGGCCTGGATTTGCACCGCCCTCTACACCTTGATGGCGCCGCTCCCCAGGGGGGTCGCCGCCGCTCCAGCATTCAGTTTGTAATTAGATCATTGATTTCATCGATATCTGCTATCGATCGCATCTGTTTGTTTCATGCTGCAACGCAAAACATATCCTTCTCACATGACGGGGCACAGGCCCTGAAATTCCAGAGGGATCACCATCATGAACACTCGCAAACTCGTTCTCGCTGCTCTGGCTTCGGTCACGCTGACCGGTACTGCGATCGCGGAGGAAGCCATCAACCTCACCCCGCCGCTGTACCGTGAGCAGGCCCGTGCCACGGCGAGTGTCCGCCTAGCCTCCGAGCTGACGACCACGCCGTCCGTGACCGCCCGGGCCCCTGAAACCCGGCGCACCGTTGCCGAGGCCGTAGACACAGCGACCCAGTAAGCAGGGTGGTTGGATATCAGCGTACAAGCGGGCGGACAGACTGCCACCCATGACGAATATCCGGCGTGGGTGGCAGACTAGGAACTATGCGGTGTGACCTACCCCGTCCTGTAAGCCCGCTCCGCTTCCGCCCGCCACGCATCCCTCTCAGTACGCGCCTCGATCAATTCGGCCTGCAACTCCTCCATGCGGGCGTGCAGGTCGCCGGCATCCACGGCGGTCTCGATCAGGAGGTCCTGAGCCTCGCCAAGCTGGCCACGCAATTCGGAGATCTCGACCGCGAGGGCCAGGATCAGAGCAGGCGCGTCGTCGCTCATGGTTCATCCCGAATCCCACTGGACGGTGCGGATAGCAGGTAAGGCGCGGACCGGCTTCGCGCCACGTTGGCGCGCGTGGCTCTCAACCCCTGATGAAGCCGTAGCACGACAGCAGTGTCGTGATGAGGCTGAAGGCGGCCAGCGAAGCGTTGCCCCAAGGATCAAGCGCATGAGCAATTGGAGCAAATGCACGATCGATCATGAGACTGTTTGCCAATCGCGATCAGATAGGCGCCAGGGTTGATCGCTCCCGTAAGCGGAAGGCTCTCCGTTCTGGCAGACGGTCCGGGCCAGCATGACCTCGTTGCCCAGGACCGTGATCTCGATTGTGATCGTTCCGAAGCCGTCGCTGCCTGTCAGCCGCGTTCCAACGCCCCATCCACGTTCGTGGCAGATCTCCGCAGCGTGCCGTAGATCGTTTCGCGTTCCCATGCCGTCCTCGCGATCCCAGCCGGGGACAACGTGCACGATGGTAGGCGGACACCGGCCAGCGATCTTCTGACGCGACGGCGAGGTACTTGCCGCGTCCGCCATGCCGAACAGCATCAGACCACTACCGCATGGCTCGGCGGCTTCCACCGGCCGAACCGATTCCGATCAGGTCTCTGGTGGTGGCGTCGCCCGCCGGTTCCCGGCAGCCTTTCTTCGGTTCTGCTGCTTGCAACAAGGTAGATTTAGAACTGGGATATCCGTGGGGTGAATCTTTCTGCACCCTATGCGTCCCAGCCGGTCGAGATGCGAAACCGTTTCGCTTTCGCGTCTGTCCGCGCTCGATCCATTGCCGCCACTCGTGGCTGATGATGCGGACGAGGTTCGGGTCGTTCTTGCGGCCCTCGTGCCGGCGCTCTTGGATGACGAGCAGACCGTCGCTCTCGGCCACGCGGATCGCGCCCTGTGCCAGCCTGCGGCTCACACCAGCCCTCGCAGCAATGGCATCGACGCAGAGGCCGCAGACGCCCTTCGTGGCGATCTCGTCGGCGACGATGCGCAGGACCGATAGCTGTCCGACCGTGAAGCGGCTGGCGAGAGCGGGCGGCATCGGCCCGGATGCAGCGAGACGTCGACGGCGCGATAGAGCCTCGGTGCGATCTGGGGCCCGCTGGGGGCGTTTCGGCGGGAACAGGCTCTGTCGGCCAAGCGGGATGCCGATGGGCTTCAGCGCTCCCCTGATCGAGGTCCTGCGAGCGTGCAGCGCCTCAGCGAGGGCTTGAGCGCCATCATCATCGACGGCACCGCCGGAATGGGCCTGCCAGATCGTCTTCGACAGCTCATCCATATTGGCGAGCGTCCGCGCGCCGTCGATCGCGGCGAGCATTCGCGCGTGAAACATCGTCCCGGTCCCTCACGGGCCGCGGCTGGGGTCCAGGCAAAGCCTTCCCGTTGACGGAAACAGGTTCCGTCTTGACTCCCGAGGGAGGTCATGGCTTGTGAGGGGTAGTTACGCCGGCCTCACAGGCCCCGGTTTTCAGCAGCCTCGACCTTGCCGGGTCGGGGCTGTTGGCTTTTCAGGATATCGCTTCCGCGGCTCTGATCTCCTGATGCCGGCTCACGACTCGGTTGTCCGAATCTGCCGATCGGGGTCATCTCGGCCGTACCGCGCTGTTAAGTCAACGTTAGCACTGCGCAGTTTGTGACACAGGCTGTGTCAGGTGCCTTCGACAGACTGGCACGGCGCTCTGCAATCTGGCACAAACGACGGATGCCGCGCCGCGTTGCTACGAACGTGTCCCTGACCCCTGAACTGGCCGCCTTCGTCGCGGATCAGGTTGCATCCGGCCGCTTCGGAAGCGCGAGCGAAGTTGTCCGGGCTGCCCTTCGAAGCCTAGAGCGCGACGAGGCTAAGCAGAGCCGCCGTCGTCCAGATCGGCAGCTCGCTGAAGCTTGAGGCAGGCATCTGTCTTATTCAGACGGGCGAACCGGCTGAATTTAGTGGGCAAGAGGCAACGCTAGGAGTCGCAGGCATGGCAGGAGAGGCGTCACGGCCCCAGTCCCGGGTTGCCCTTGCCGCGTCTGTTGCCTTCGCCATTGCCCTCGCTGGCGTCGGTACGATCGGCTGGCGCTGGTACAGCTACGTGACGGCCGGCACCTCGCCCTATGACGGGGTTGGGATCGAGGTGAACCGACGCTTGCCCGATTACCTACGTACTTGGGGCTGCGAGCGCATCAAGGAGCGGTTCCCCCGCGCAATACCACCCTACGGGTGCCAGCCTGGGCAGGTCTGAGGCATAGAGTTGGCTCTCTCGAAGCAAACGAGATGCGTCGCTCTTTTCTAGAATTGTGATAGCAGGCCGGAATGGCTGCGTGGGTTCGAATTGCGCAGCGCCTTCGATCGGAACCGCTATGCGCCTGTTCTCAGCCCTGGCCGCTCTCTACGTTGGCGTCTTGCTGCCATGCTCAGCGATGGCTCAACCGGCGGCCAATCCGAACCCGACGGTGGCTGCTCCCGATCCAGCTACTTTGAAAGCGGCCCGGGAAGTGATCGCATCGATGCAGGGCGACCGAGCAACACTGCTCAATGCGATGGCTGCGCCCATGGTGGGAATGATGCAGCAGATCGGAGTGAAGCAGCAGGATCAGGCGCAGACTCTGGTCCAAGAGGTTGTGATGCCGACCCTCACTGCCCACTACGATGAACTTCTCGACATCCAGGCTCGCAGCTTCGCTGCCACGCTCGGGAAGGAGGATCTCCAGGCCATCGCCACGTTCTACGCTTCAGCAGCCGGCAAGCGGCTTGCCGCAGCCCAGCCGCAGCTCGCGCAAGCGCAGATGGCAGGAACGCAGCAGTGGATGCAGTCGGTGATGCCCGAGATGCAGGGCAAGCTCACCAAGGCGATCCAGGCTCATGGCTGGACGCCTGGATCGCCGACGAAGCCGCGCTGAGGCAGGGAAGCACAAGCCTCGGCACCGGTTGTGCTACCGAGTTACGAGGGTTGAGCTTCACGCTGCCGAGATCCCGATGACCGCGATGCGCGAGATCTACGTCAGCGGGAACGGCGACACCTGGCATTTGCTCTGGGATTTCGAGACGGGTCATACTTTCGTCCGCCACACGGCCAACAAGCCCTCAGGCGGCAACATCGTCGATATCAGCCTGCCGGTGTTCTTAAGCCTCGGCCGTGATGGCCCCGAGCATCAGGCCCTATGGGCGATGATCGGCACGCTGCTAGTCGGTCATTCCTCGAATGAAGAGACTGGCTCGACGCCGTCACCGGAGGCGGGAGCTGCTGCACCGGAGCCGTCGCCGGGCAAGGGTATCCTTTGAGACGAGGGCACGATCACGGCACAAGACGCTTTCGCTGAAATTCTTACATTAATCCGAGATAGTTTTCGCAAATCTGGCTGCAGCAAATATAATTCTCGCAGTCAGCGCTTTTACTACTATAATAATTATTATTGTGAATGCTATAATAATCAGTATAATTAGCAACAAAACAAAGCGCATCCGGAACCGACCCTCCCAAATATTATTCCTTTGATCGTTTAACATTCAAACAAATATTCGCGATGGATTATAGAAACCAGTTCACTACGCTCACCACTCCATAGGCTACAAGCGTAATCCATGTGACCGTAACGAAAAACGCGAGGAGCAAAGCCGCATTGATTAGGCTGCTGGCCATATCGGCACGCGTCCTCATCGCTGGCCGATAGCAAGATCGACGTGGTGCCGTAGGCGAGGATTTGAACCTGCATCTCTCGCAAACGAAGCGAGTGCTCTGGCAGTTGAGCTACCACGGCGGCGGTCACGATCTACACGACCTAACAACCGCATGCGCCCGCGAGCACTACGTGGCAGCAAATCAATCCACAGGTCGCTTCAGGCCTGCGTACTGTGGGGGATCGAACCAATCTATTCACAGCCCAGCGCCTAGGCCAGCAGGGCTGAGAGTTAGACGGTGGATCGTCGCAAGCCGCAAACAGATCAGGTGCGCAAGTGATCAGCGCCTACAGGCAGCACGTGTCCGGAAACGCAAGAAAGCCCGCCCTTGCAGGCAGGCCTTCTCGTACGGCTACACCAGCGAGGCCGCGTCAGGTTGGGGGCATGAAACGCTGCTCTGCGGGTGTTCGAGCTTGTAGCCCGGCCGCAGAGCAAGGCTAGACTGGGCGGGTTAGCGTCAGCTTAAAGTCCCAGACGCGACAGAGCCCGCGCTGGGAGTGACCACCGGGCGGACCCTGAAGTCGGGCTGGTCGGGGGAGACGCTGGCGCCCGAGCCCGAAGAACCGGGCCATGCTGGGATGGATCATTAGGGGACGCTTCAGCGCCTAGGCCAATGGCGCTGCCCGCCGGTCCGCGTGTCGTCGTCCGTCTTGCCCGCCATGCCTCTCCGCGCCGATCCAGGCCGTGTCGAAAAGGGGCCTTTTGCAGATCGCGGAAATTGGCGCCTCCCCCTGGGGGCAGCCCTATTTCCGATTAAAAAAATGGGTGCCTTTTATGGGACGCACTGCAGCGGGTCGGGCTCCCGCTGAAGGCAATCATACAGTTTGCCGATACGCGAGCGGCGTAGCTTAATGTCGATTGCGCACTAGCTTGTTCTGCGGCGGCCCATGGCCAGCCACAGAAGCCTTCTGAGGAAACGCGAGATGCTGAAATTCGTCATCCCTGCCGCGGCTCTGGCCGTGGTTGCCATCACGCCTGCCTCAGCCCTTGAGGTCACCAAGACAGCCACCATCGCTGCAGCGCCCGACGCGGTGTGGAAGACCATCGGCTCGTTCTGCGGGATCAGCGATTGGCACCCCGTCGTCGAGAAGTGCGAGCTGGCTGACATGGGTGGCAAGAAGCACCGGACACTAAGCCTCAAGGGCGGCGGCACGCTGCTCGAAGAAGAGCAGGCCCGCGACGACAAGGCGATGAGCTACACCTACACCATCCTCGAAGGCCCGCTTCCGGTCTCCGACTACAAGTCGACGATCATGGTCGCGAAGGACGGCAGCGGCTCCAAGGTGACGTGGTCGGGTAACTTCAAGGCCAAGGGCGCACCTGACGACAAGGCGCAGGAAGCCATCGGCGGCGTCTACGAGGCCGGTCTAAAGGGCCTCGCCGAAAAAACGAAGTAGGTCTGGATACGCTGGCAGGGGCGACGGCGAGACGTCTCCGCCTCAGAGAGGGTTTGGCGCGGGTCAGGGCAACCATATCTGGGTCAGATCGCAATCTGACGAGCGCCTTCAGCTCTCCTCAACCCCTTCCTGGCATCCTGCAGCTTCGCCGGTGAGATAGACGACCTCCCCCGCCAGCCCGTGACCAGATCGGGCGGCGGGGTCGAGCCGGTGGTGACGCTGCTAGAACCGATCGGACTTACGCGTTTCTTGGCCTCAGCTGTTCGCGCTTTTGTCTTGAACAAAGTCACGATTTTTTGATGCCTCGGCCAGCATCCATTGTGTAGGCAGCCCAGAGGCTAGCGTGATGTCGGACCTACCTTACTGACTTATCTGGAAGCTGTATGACGACTTCTGGCATCCTGAGATCGGTGGCACCGCATCTAACGACCCTGACAGGGATGTCGGCAAACAGCTTCGGCATTTATCACGACCTGATCCGGTCGAGCGGAGCGACGACATCTCCCCTTGGGGATACCTTTGAGGCTACCGTAGCAGCCTACAACTTTGGTCGCCTTACGCTGTTCGATCGCCAGCTAATCGGGGCCGACCATAGACGGGAACCTGCGCAGATCCGGCGCGACGGTTTCGAGCACTACTACCTTCAGGTTTTGCGCTCTGGCCGGATGATGGGCGGCCGGGTCGGTGAGGAGCGCCAACTTGCGCCAGGCGATGCCGTTCTCTTCGATGCGACCCAGCCGATGCGGACTCTGGTTGCCGACGCCGACTACGTTACCGTGATCCTGGCTCGCGATCTCGTAGAGGCTGCTGCACCGAACGCGCAGCACCTGCACGGACGGATTCTACCAAAGGTCAAAACAGGCTCGCTTGGTGAAGCCGTACTTTCGTTGATCCGGTGCGCGCCAAGCTTCTCGGACAACCTAGCTGGCGGAGGCAATCAGTTCATTGCCGGTGTGCTCGGCGAGATCCAAGGAAGATCCGAAGAGTCCTACGACGATGTGATCGACGGAAACGACTTGGAACTGGCTCGACGCTTGAAGGCCGAGGTGTTTATCGACAATAATCTCGGTTCAGATCTTAACGCCGATATCGTCGCGCGTAGCATCGGTGTATCGCGAGCTTCATTGTATCGTGCGTTGCGGGCTGTAGGCGGCGTCGAAGCGGTGATCACGAGTCGGCGCGCTGCCCGCCTACGATCGCTGATCCTTCGGCCGGGCAAGAAAATATCCATCGGCCGCATGGCACATAAGGTCGGGTTCTCAAGTCTGAGCCACTGCTCCAGAGCGTTCAAGCAGGTCTATGGGCAGCCGCCTGACCAGCTTCGCGCGATTCTTCGAGACGATGCACCTTCAGCAGCCCAAGCCCTACATGTTGAGCGCATGCAAGATTGGTATAGGGCCATGAATGACTGAGTGCTCGCAATTTACCGAACCGCCGCGGGTCAGCCCTTCGTCACGATTGTAAGCGCAGTGTCCGATAACGGTTGTCGATAGAGCTTAAACCCAGTTCCGAGCCCGGCAGCACGAAAAAGGGCCGGCAGAGCGCCGACCCTACGAGGAGAGAAGTAGCGAGAGGCTTACTTGCTCTTCATCGCTCCGCCGTCCTTGCTCATCGAGCCACCCTTCTCCATCGAGTCGCCCTTCATCATCTTGCCCGAGCCCTTCTCCATGGAGCCGCTCTCGCTCTTCATGGCATTGCCGTTGGCCGGCATGTTTCCGGGCTCTGAGGCCGAAGAGCCTGTGGTCGAGCCACCCGTGACGTTGCCGCCAGAGCCGTTGCCGCCCGGTGCGCCCTGAGCCCAAGCGGCGCCAGTAAGCGAGAGTGCAAGCGAAGCGGCGAGCGTAAGTGTTATGATGCGCATGGTGCGTTCTCCTGACTTTTTTAAACTCGAAGAACCCGAGGCGGCTGCGATTGTTCAAACCGAACTGCGATGTGTCAGATTAGTCACAGCGTGTGCCAAAGGTATTTCCGGTCCTCGTAGCGTTCTTTTGTCTATTGAACGCGCAACGTAAAATCTTCACACTACTGTAGTCAGGCTGCGGTTGCTTGTGATCTTTGGCAGTTGCCGCTGAGTTCTTCGGATCCCTGCAAATGTCTGATGTCAGCTCGTACCGGATCGAGACCGCTGCCGATCCAGCCAATCCGGGCTATTATCGCTGGGCGATTTTCCAGAATGGGCAGGATCTCGACCTGCCAGGGTATGCCTATGCATCAGCTTGGTCCGCCGAGGAGGCCGCTCGTACCGCGCTCAGGTGGCATCTCATTCTGACCCCCCTCCGATCGCAGCCAGGCATGGGCGATTGCCCCTCTTTGAAAGCGGTTGTGACGCCTTCAGCTATGGTTATGACGTCAAACTTGGCCGAGTGGAGGAAGAAGCTTTCGAGCCGGCATATGGGAACCCGCCAAAGCCGTACATAAGCGCGCCAGCCAAGGGCGTCAGTGACACCAGGACGCAAGGCCACACCAGCGACCCTTGGGAGGTGCAAGTGACCCAGTCGTAGCAGGGTCGATGCCCCGCGCGATCGAAGCTCTATTTTGAGCTTGATGATCGGCGCCGATGAGGGCGGCACCAAGCCCGGCACAGACAAGGGCAGTTGCAGCCCAGCCAGCCACCTTGCCGGAGCGTCGTACATACTGAGACATGCCCGACAGGGTCGTCGGCCGGGGTTAGCGCTTCCCTAATGGTACAAGCGCGATCAGTCGCGCCGCTTTGGAGCAACACCTTCCGCGCCCAAGCGCTTCATGCACTCGTGGTAGAGCTGTGCGCCCAGATCGAAGGGGGACAGCCCTTGGGGATTGGGAGCGCCGAGCAGGCGATTCCTCGCATCCTCACGGCAGGTGGCGTCCTCAGGACCTTGGATCGGAGGTTGGCCTTGTGCGAGTGCAGCTCCTGTCACGGCGGCTGCGATGGCGGTGGCGAGAACGATCCGACGCATAGGTGCAGACCTCACTTGCCGCCCGTAGCTTCGTAGGCGGTGATCGCGCGACGGCAGTTCTCAGACAGCTCAGCGCGATGCGTCTTGAAGCAAGCGTCCATCTCTTTGCTGTCAGGGTCGTTGCCGCTGCAGAACGACACGGCGTCGCCAGAGCAATACTTTTTGAGATCCGCATTGCCACGCTTGCTATCCTGCCCGGCAGAAGCCGTGGCGACGACAAGCGGTGCTGCGAGAAGCAGCGCAAAGGTAGCAAGGCGGGGCATTGGTGGCTTCCTGAGCCCAGCATGGGCCCGCAGGAATGACTGGGGGGCGAGGATCGTTCCTCGGGGCCTGCAGGAGATCCAAGTGGAACGTTCGAACGGGCCGCCCAATTTCTCCGGCGTCCAAACTGGCAGTTGCTCAGCTGCCATAGGGGGACTGCAGGACCACGCGAACCTTCCGGGCTGACGTCGCCACCTGGGCTGCCTCCTGCGCCGAGGAAGTGGTGCCACGCAGGATCGAGGTCGGCAGTTCGAGGGCCATCGCGCCGCTGTACACGGTCACCTGACGCTCCTGGGCCTGCGCCGCGGTGTCGGCGACTATGGCGGAGAGAGCGAGAACGATAGCGGCGGCGGTCTTCACGGCGGCTGTTCCAAGCGTGACTGTATGTTGCCCGGACAACTTTCAAGCTTGAGCGCGGTTCCAAGGTGCTGTCATTGGTGGGTAGCCGACCTGCCCGGCCGGTCTAGCTCGGCTTCATCCGCTTGGTCATTTAGCATGCCGATCCGGCGAGAGCACCGGTTCTACTACCCCATCGACTGGCGCGAGCTGTCGGCTGTGATCCGCTTCGGTCGCGCCAAGGGTCGCTGCGAGGCGTGTAGTCGGCCGCATGGGCAAACCGTCTACTGCCTCGACGATGGCCGCTGGTGGGACGCTGAGGCCGCTTCCTGGCGCAATGGCGCGGGTCGCATCGTCTGCATCGCGATCGGCGACGACGACGTGCTGAATTCAGTACGGACGACGCGGGTGGTTCTCGCCACGGCCCATCGCGATCACGACACGGGCAACAACGCGGATCGCAACCTCGCGGCTTGGTGCCAGCGCTGTCATTTGGCCCACGATCGGCCCGAACATCAGCGGCGGCGATGGGCGACGCTATTCCGCCGTCGGGCGATGGGTGACCTGTTTCGTGGGCCGTACCCGTTGCAGTAGGTGGGGGGGGCAGATTGGGGAACGACAGCGGCGCAAGCAGTGGTGCAGATGGCAGAAGCGGGTCGGGTGGATCGGACGGCTGCAGCAGTCGAGATGCCGGCGCATCCAGAACCTTGAGGTCCTCGCCACGCCCTGCGAGGGGGCTCGGTTTCGGCGCGGCGAGGACCGGCCTCGCCCTACGCGTCAGAATAGGGTTCGGCAGTCGAGACATCGTCGCCCCGCCCCTATTCTGCTATAGTGCGGCCGTACTAGTACGCAGAGATAATTGAGCTTTTTTGATTTGTCGGGTTCCACCCGGATCGTCGAGCGCAGGACTGCGCACAGCGGCGTCAGGGACTGACATGCCGGTCTACCGCATCGACCTCCAGTACGGGGTCGAGAAGCCTCAACGGATCAGCCAACTGGCTTCAGACGACACCACGGCGCGCGCGATTGCGCTGGCGATGGTGGCCTCGTTCGGCGGCTGGAGACTGAAGGCGCGATCGTCGTGCAGGTCAGTGATGAGACAGGCCGATTGATCGCGACCATCCGGCTGGTCTGCTCGATCCTGTAGGTCAGCGTTTTAGAGCAGGCCAACCCTTGAACCAGTTATCCAGCCGGCGCTTCCCGCACCGTCTTCCCACGCTTCGTCTTGCTCAGCTTCTTGCGCTTGACCGGGGCGTCCTTGTCGGCGCCGCCCTCGCCAATGGCGAACTCGTGACATGGGACGCATCCATGGTGCCATAGGTTAGCAGCAACCTGGTCTCAGGCACGCTCCCCTGTCGGCCCTTAAGGTTGCGACCAATAAGCGAAGGTCGCACCCTCAATCCGCACGCCGTCGCTGGTAATGTCGATCTGCCCTGTCAGGCGATCAGTGGCGAGCATCCATCGCGCAATGCCGGCTGCGAAGCCGCGGGCCAGATCGATCGAAGCGAACTCGGCAGGACCAATCGCGATAACGAGGCCGGTCGCGTCGCGGGCTATGACCTCATACATGTTGCGTGCCCTCATACTCTGCTGCCAGCCCACATACATCGGCGGCAAGCTCAACCCGAACCAATACCACCACCAGCCGTTCAAGAGCCTCGCAACAGGAGTAAGCTATGAACCGATTTTGGGCCGCGATAGCCATCGGAGCGATCATGATCGTCCCGGCTTCATCTCAGCCGTATGGTGGGCGTGACTATGACCGGGATGGCCGTGAGGACGGCTACCGACAGCGTGATCGCGGGTACGACGACAGGGACGACGACAATAGAGACCGCCGGCGCAGTGGGTACGGCTTCGATGAGGGTGAGTACCTGCGTTGCAACCCAGACGTTCGCCGCGCCGTGAGAAACGGAACTATGGAGTCCGGGGCGGTGCACTATCGAGTCTTCGGTCGTCGAGAGGGAAGGCGGCTGAGTTGCTGAACGTCTAGGGGAGAGTCGCTGTTAACATTACAGTTGGGGTGCCAGCGTTGCCACGTGCTCCACGACCGACCCGAAGATCAGCGACGGCGATAGATGACGTTGTTCCATCGGCAGGTGCTGGGCGACCTATTCGGAGGGCCGTACCCCGGCGCCTGAAATGCACGCACCGGCCACTCACGAACGGGGCGAACGCGGGGCGGGCGCGCTCACATTTGGGAACCGTAAGGGCTCGACCGTGGCGATAGACGGAATATCGGATGGCCCCGCGTACTGATCCAGCGTTGAGGCCGAGATGTCGCGCGTCGCCAACTCGACGGGGCCAATTCGCCTTTGGCTAGAAGGCACCTGCAAGGGTTGCGATCACGGGCGCCCTGGTCTGCCGTAGGCGTACGGCGGCGGCAGCTTGGGGACTGCGGAAGATCGCGCACGCATAGACATGCTGCTGCCCCTCGCAGGGATCCTTCGGTTCGCTGTTGACCGCCCGAGCTGTCACGACAGCTCCTGACAGCGTCAGGCCGGCAGCGAAGAGCACACGGTAGAAGGGAAGGCCAATCATCGACGGTGCGTAATCGCGAGCAGGGGTGATGGGTGTCTTCAGCACGGCGTTGAGGCTGAGACGTGGATCGTCACCGGCTGGCCGGCGTCCGAGGACGCGGCACCGTGATCTCGACAGTCTCGCCGGTGAGCGGGTTGAGGATGAGCATGGTGGGCGCCTTCGGTGAGAAGTGCCTGGAGAACGCTCAAGCTCGGCTATGGAGCCCCTCGATCCGGACAATTGCTACGACGTGGTCAATGAAATGTTTACCCTGACCGGCACGATCTGCCTGCGGCCACTCAGCAACCAGTCGAAGGCGCCTACTGCGAAGCCTGCAGGGCCAGCCGATCAGCCGTAGCTGCGCTTTCTGCCGCTGAGAAGCGCAGCGCTCGTTGCGCTCTACCTGCCGGCGGCTTAGTCCGCCTGCCGGCGCCACATGGTTAACTACCCCTTAACGACCGCTGACCCACATTCCCCGGGAGCGTACCCACTGAGGCGCTGACATTCTTACGTCATTACGTCAGTACGCAACGAGGCAAGCATGTACGTCGTGGTCGTTGCCAGTCAGAAGGGCGGGGCGGGCAAAACCTCCTTGATACGCAACCTCGCGGTGGCGACTCATCAGCAGTTCGGTGCCACCGCGATCCTCGACACCGATCCCCAGGGTTCCCTAACAAGTTGGTGGAACCGTCGCGAGGATCAGCAGCCCGCGCTCATCAAGCTCGATATGAAGGACTTCGGAGCAAGTGCCGCTCGGCTAGCGGATGCCGGCGTCGAGTACCTGTTCGTGGACACTCCGCCGTCCGTTCACCCTGAAATCCGCGCGCTGCTGGCCCATGCGGATCTGGTCATCGTGCCTGTGCGGCCGTCGCCAGACGATCTCGATGCTGTGGGCGATACGCTCGCACTGATCGAGGAGGCCGGCAGACCCTTCGTGTTCGTGCTAACCCAAGCTAAGCCCCGCACCCGCCTGCAGATGCAGGCCGTCCTGGCTCTGGCCAAACACGGCAAGCTCGCTCCGACTGTCATCCATGATCGAACCGACTTTCCGACTGCAGCCATCTCGGGCAAGGCGGTGACGGAGATCGAACCCGAAACCGCCTCGGCGCGTGAAATTAAGGAAGTGCTTGGGTACGTCATGACGCAACTACGCAAGCACGTCACGACGCAGCATCGGGAAGGTTGATCATGAGCGCCAAGGCCACGCCGTCCCTGGACGGGTTCATCCAGACGAAGGGGGCGAGCCGACCCGATGCGATGCAGCAGCGGGGCACCTCATCCTCGACTGCTCCAGAGCCCGAGGCTCCTCCGGCCATGCCCGTCCGGCCTGCGCAAGCTCCCGAGCCTCGGGCCAAAGCGCTGACCCTCCGCCTGTCGGAGAGCCAGTATCAACGTCTGCGCCGCTTCGCCTTCGATCGCGGCCTCAGCCACCAAGACGTTCTCGAACAGGCCCTCATGGATCTGCTGGGCCGATCCGGCAGTTAACGGACCCAAAGTTGCGTCAGTCCTCTACGTCATGGCGCATTGACGTAAGCACGTAAGGAATTGCTTGCCCTAAGGCGCACGGCGCTGTAACTTCCGATAAATCGCGTTCTCGGAAGTTTGACGAGGTCGGACTGAAAGTGAGTGGAGGATTTAAAGCAATGGCTATACCTCTGCTCGACGGGACGGCCGGAACGCGGTCGCCAGTGAAGCCTGCGCACGGCTCGCCCCGCAACGGCTGCGGCTACTGCTGCTCGACCCAAGCCTGCCTCGTGGCGCCCGACTGGCTCCCGGATCATCCGAAGGAGGGCGGGTGCCTCGCGCTTGAGTACGCCGCCGGCCGGTTCGTCTGCGGCATGATCCGCCGGCCGAGCCACTACATGCCGGACCTTCCGAACGATTGGGCGGATGGCGTGCTCAGCGACATGATCGCTACCGCCCTCGGCGCGGGGAGGGGATGCGATGCCGACGATCTCTGAGGCGGGAGGCAACAGCATGGACCTGACTGACCCATACGCCCCGAAGCCGGCGGTGCCGTTCGACTACGGCATGATGGAGCCCGAGGCGGCCGACGAGGCGAGAGCGGTTGTCGAGCGGTATCGCGCCCGAACGAAGTCCTACGTGATGGACACCGGCCGCGACCTCCTCGCGATGAAGGAGCGGCTGGGGCACGGCCTGTTCCTGAAGTGGGTTGGGGCCGAGATGAGCCTGACAGCCCGCACCGCCCAGAACTTCATGCAGACGGCCGCACAACTCAGGAGCAAAAGCGAAACGGTTTCGCATCTGCCTCCGACGACGCTCTACAAGCTGGCCTCGCCTTCGTTGCCGGACCCGATCCGCGAGGAGATCGTCGGGCGGCTTGATGCCGGCGAGGCTTTGACGCCCAAGGCGATCGACAGCCGCATCTGGGAGGCTCGCAAGGAAGCCGAGCGTGAGGCCGCCGAGGCGAAGCTGACCCCGGATGAGTGGAAGCGGCAGGCCAAGAACAAGCGCGAGGCCGAGGCCCGTCGTCGTCGCGAGCTTGAACGCTGGCAGGCCGAGCAGGCCGAGGAGCGCGCTCGGAAGGGTGCAGCGACCAAAGAGCTTGCCGAACTGCTGGCCGCGCGTCTCGACGATGAGAGCTTTGCGGCGGCGTATCGGCTCCTGCGCGAATGCGACGTCTTCATCCTACGGGGCGACCTTGCGACCGCCTACGGCCCAACCGCCGAAGCTCTGGCGCATAGCGCGGCCATGAAGCGCGATCTCGACGCCCATGCCGACGCCTGAAACCCTGCCGGCCGAGATTTACGGCGAGACCGTAAAACTCCCGGCCGAGGCCACCGCGATCGTCCGCGCCTATCAGCGCGCCTCGAAGGCCGACGCTACCGTGAGGGCGTACACGACCGACGCGCGGGTGTTTCAGGACTGGTGCGCCCGGTACGGGTTCCGCTCGCTGCCGGCGACGCCGGAGGCTGTGGCCGCGTTCCTCGTCTCGGAGGCAGAGGAGGGCAAGGCCGCCTCGACCATCGGCCGGCGCTGCGCGGCTATCAGCTACGCGCACAAGCTTGCGAAGGCGCCTGACCCGACCGATGACGAAGAAGTGCGGGCGACGATGAAGGGCATCCGGCGCCGGGTCGGAGTTAAGCCCGAACAGAAAGCGGCGGCCACTGACGACGTCATCATCTCGTTGTTGCGGGCCACGCCGAACACGCTGACTGGCAAGCGGGATCGGGCGCTGCTGGCGCTCGGGTTCGCAGGTGCGTTCCGGCGCTCCGAACTGGTGGCGCTCAACGTCGCGGACTTCGTCGAGGACAAGGACGGCCTGCGGGTCCGCATCGGCAAGAGCAAGACGGATCAGGAAGGGCAGGGGGTCGAGATCGCCATCCCGCATGGTCGATACATCCGGCCGGTGGCGCTCGTGCGGGAATGGCTGGACGCTGCCGGCATCAAGGATGGCCCGGTGTTTCGGCCGATCTCGCGGAGCGGCAACATGCGGAAACTGGCTCAAGTTGCGCCGGTTTCGGACGGGGCAGTGGGTTCGACGGATGTCGGGGGATTCGAACCCTCTGAGCCCCGCCTGACAACGCGGGCCGTGGCGGACATCATGAAGCTGTACTGCACGGCGGCCGGGCTCGATGCCTCGACCTTCGGGGCGCACTCGTTGAGGGCTGGCTACATCACGACGGCGGCCGAGCGGGGTGCGGATCTCGCGCGAATCATGGATCAATCGCGCCACCGCGATCCGCGAACCGTGCTCGGCTACATCCGGCGAGCGAACGCCTTCAAGGACCACTCAGGAAGTGGGTTCTTGTGAGGGGAGGGGGGCCTATCCAGGCTCCTTGGCCAAGGCGTCGAGCGCCTGAGCAAGGCCACGGAAGGAGAGCGGGATCGCAACATCCTGGCCGCCGGCGTTCTTGAAGGCGATGCGGCCCGGCTCGGTGACCCCGCGCCAGCGCCGCAATCCCTCTTCCTTGACGGTCGCATCGGCCACGCAAGCGCCGGGCAGGCAGCGCCGCCAGGCCAGCTCGATCCCGGTGGTGTCCTTCTCGTCCATCAGCACGCGCACGCTGCTGGGGAAGACCACGTTCGGCGGCAGAAGCGCCGTGATCTGCAGCGGCTGACCGGCACCGACCCGCCCGACCGCGATCTGCGCGATCGGCTGGGCCTGCCCCTGCACCTGCATCGACTGGGCGACCTCGCAGACGCGCACCGGCTTCTCGGCCGTGCCGCCGCGCTGGCAACGCATCACCCAGTCGCCATAGCTCGCCGAGGTCGTACCGGGCTCTGAAGGCACGGCAGGAGCCGGTTGAGCAATTGTGGGTGCAGCCTTAACCGGTGGCTGACCCGACTGAGCCAGGACAGGACCGTAGGCGAGGATCCCGGCGGCCGGCACGGTTGTGAGTGCGCCGGCTGCCAGGATCAGGATCGTCTTCGTCATCGAACGCATTGTCACGCGCCTACCAGCGATAGAGGAAGCCGCCCTTGATGCCGTGGATCTGGGTGCGATCCGCGCCAACCTGGCCGGTGTAGGCGATCGAGAGCGTCGTCGCCGGAGCCACCTGCCAGTCGAGACCGGCCTGCGCCACCATGGCATCGCGCGCCACCGGGACGCCGGCGGTGAGGAAGGTCTGGCCGGCAGCGCCGAAGCTGAACAGCGTCGAGGGCACCACGTCGCCATAGGCGCGGCGGTAGCCAACGAGGCCGCGCACGAAGATCGGCGTGGTCGAGCCAAAGAACTCGCCGATCTGCCCTTGCGCCTGCACACCCACCGTCGAGGTAGCGATGTCGTAGTCCTGATCCCTGCTGGTCAGAGCCGCTGCACCGCCGCGCTCGGTGAAGCCGTCGCGGCTGATCCGGATGGCCGCCCCCCCGACGAAGGGCTCGAAGTAGCCATTGCCCGAACCGATGCGGTAGCCTGCCTCGCCGAAGGCCTGTCCGAGCGATCCGCCGTAGCGGGCGCTCGCATTCTCCGAGAAGCCGGGGAAGAGCACCGCGCGGTTGGTGGCGAGGCTCGAACCGGCATAGGCGCCGCCGAGGCGCAACTGCACCGCGCCGAAGTTGCCGCCGGCATAAAGCGCGCCGTAGCCGCTCTCGACCGTGCCGGTGGACTGGCGGGCGGTGACGTCGAGGGTGGTGAAGGTGTAGCCGCCGGCCACACCGACGCGCCAGTTCTGGTCGAGGCGGGTGTCGGCGCCGAGCACGAAGCCCGAGGTCTGCTGATCGAGGCGGGCGGCGTTGCCGTCGCCACCGATCGAACCGAACGAGCCAAAACCCTGGCCCCAGACCGCCACCGGGTTCGGCGCGACGAGCTGCGTCGAGACCGGCACCGGCGCCGTCGTCCGGCCGGGAAGATCGGCGGTGTAGACCGCCGGCAGGGTGGTGCCGGGGGCGAAGCGTTGGCCGATGCCCTCCGCACCGAGGCCACCGAAGCTCGGGGTCTCGCCGAAGCGTAGCCGATCGAGGATCGCCTCGCGCACGAGGTAGCCCGTCGCGAACTGGCTCGTTACCGCGCTCGAATGGATCTCACCCGAGAGCGCATTGAAGGCCTGACGGGCCTGCGAGGCGGAGAGCACAGCGATGCCGTCGTAGAGTGGCGTGCCGACACCCGTTGCCTGAGCGGCACCGGCGACGTTGCCCTGGTTGCGCGTGACGGCGACGGCGCCGAACTCCAGATCGTTGCGAGCGAGGCGGAGGAAGGCGTCGTTGGCACCGTAGGTCAGGAACGGCGTCAGGAAGGCGAAGTTCGAGGTGACGCCCGCGAACTGCCCGGTGAGGCCGCCAGCCGCGCTGAGGATCGTGTAGCTCGTGGTCGGGTTGTAGAGCCCGAACTGCGCGTTGACCTGAACCGTGCCGCCCTGGAGCGTGGCGGTGCCGGTGGCTGCGATGCGGTCGGACTGGCCGGCCGGCGTGGCATCGACCTGGTAGAGCGACTGAGCCGCGAACAGGACGTTGCCGGCGATGTTCAGCGTCCCCGGGCTACCGCCCGCCGTGCTGGCGCCCGGTGCGGCGGTTGCGCCCGACTGGACAGTGAGCCCACCGATGGTGCCCGTGCCGCCGACGACAGCGCCGTTCGCCACGGTGACCGGTGAGGCGGCGAGGCTGCCGTTGACCACGAACCCGCCCGTGGCGACCGTGGTCGGGCCCGAGAACGAGCCGGTGCCAGCGTAGGTCAGGGTGCCAGCACCTTGCTTGACGAAGCGGCCGGTACCGTTGAGCGCGTTGCCGAGCGTCGCGTCGCTCGCCTGATCGATCACCAGCGCCGCGTTGTTGGTGATGGCGCCTGAGCCGAGCCCGGCGGCCGCCGTCACGAGTGTCCCCGCGCCGACCGTGGTGCCTCCCGAGTAGGTGTTGGTGCCAGAGAGCGTCAGGGTGCCGGTGCCGAGCTTGGTCAGGCTCGTGGCGCTACCGCCGTCGACGATGCTGCCGGCGTAAGCCGTCGAGCTGTTGTCGCCGTTGGTGGTGAGCGCGCCGTTGCGCACGACCGCTGCCGCGTTGCTGCCTGAGAGCGAACCGACGGTGAAGGCGGTCCTGCCGAGATCGACCGTGCCGTTGTTGGTCAGCCCGGTCACCCCGGCAAGCGGGCCGGTGAGGACGAAGCTGCCGCCCGCCGCATTGGTCACCGCCCCGGCAATGCGTCCCGACGCGGTGATCGCGCCGGCGTTGCTCACCGCCCCATTGATCGTGCCAGAGGTAGCCAGGCTGCCGCCGGTCACCGCCACCGCGCCGTTAATCGTCCCGGTGTTGGTGCTGGTGCCGGCGCTGTTGGAAAGACCGCCGTTGAGCGTCGCGGCATTGCCGAAGGTGCCGCTGTTGGCGACGCCGCCGTTGATCGTGCCGGTGTTGGCCAGCGTCCCGGCATTCGAGATCGGCGCGGAAGCCGTGGTCCAGGTGCCGCTGTTGCTCAGCGTCCCGCCGACATCGTTGCGGGCGTTGCCCTGCCACAGGCCGGCATTGCTCACGCTACCGGTGTTGGCCGTGAGGTTGCCGGTCCACACGCCCGTCGCGCGGTTGGCGATCGTGCCCGAGGCGGCGTTGCTCACGTCGGCGTTGTAGCGCCCGTCGTTGACCACGCTGCCGCTGTTGGCCAGCGCACCCATGGCGGTGCCGCCCTGCGCCACCGCGATCGAGCCGGAGTTGCTGATCCCGGCCCCTGCGTTGAGGCTTCCGCCGTTCGCCACCGTGACGGCGCCAGCGTTGGTGATCAGGCCGGCGACGCTGTAGGCGCCACCAGTGGCGATCGCCACGCTCGCCCCGGCGGCGTTGCCGAGCATGCCGTTGCTCGCGACCGTGCCGGTGATGGTGAGGGAGCCGGCGTTGTTGGCGATGGCGCCGTCGATGCGCCCGGCAGACGCCGTCACCGTGCCGGTGTTGGTCAGCCCGCCGGCGATCGTGCCGGAAGTCGCGAGAGTGCCGCTGTTGCCGACGCCTCCGTTCAGGCTGCCGGTGTTCGTGGCACTGCCCGTGTTGGTCAGCGCGCCCGCCACGCTGCCGGTGTTGGTGAAGGTCGCGGCGTTGGCGACCGGCCCGGCGAGCGAGCCGGTGTTGGCCAGCGTGCCGACCGAGATCGTGGTGGTCCCGGTGTAGCTGTTGGCCCCCGACAGCGTGAACGTGCCGGTCCCGACCTTGGTCAGCCCGCCGGTGCCGGAGATCGTGCCGGCGTAGGTGGTCGAGGCGTTGCTCCCGCCGGTGGTCAGGATGCCTGAGCCCAGCGTCACGCTGCCCGAGCCTGCCAGCGAGGCAATGGTCTGGTTGAAGCTCGCCAGGTCCATCCGCGCGCCGGGCGCGATGGTCGCCGCGGAGGTGGCCGAGAACGCGTTGACGGCATCGGCCTGCAGCGTGCCGGCGTTGATCGTGGTCTCGCCGGTGTAGGTGTTGGCGCCCGACAGGGTCAGGGTGCCGGCTCCGAGCTTAGTCAGCGCGGTGGCGCCGGTGATCGCACCAGCATAGCCCGACGAGGTGCCGTCGGACCCGGCGGTCAGGGTGCCGCCGTTGGCGATGGTCGCCGCCGCCGTCGAACCGGCGAGCGAGCCGACCGCGAGGCTGTTGCCGCCGAGGTCGAACGCGCCGTCGTTGGTCAGCCGCCCGATGCCGGTAAGCCCACCGGTCACCGTGAACGTGCCGCCGGCCTGGTTGGCCACGGCGCCGTTGATCTGGCCCTGCGCGTTCACCGCCCCGGCGTTGCTCAGCGTGCCGTTGACGATCCCGGTGGTGGTGAAGGTCCCGGCTAGGATCGTCGCGCCGCCGTTGATCGTGCCGGTGTTGGTCGCGGTGCCGGCGCTGTTGGTGAGCCCGCCGCCGACCGTTCCGGAGTTGGTGAAGGTCCCGCTGTTGGCGACCGCGCCACCGATACCGCCGCTGTTCATGGCGGTGCCGGTGTTGCTCAGGCTACCGGCCACCGTCCCCGCATTGGCGAAGGTCGCCGCGTTGGAGACGCTGCCGGCGAGGCTGCCGGTATTGGTCAGCGTGCCGCCCGCCACGGTGGTCGGACCGGTATACGTGTTGGCGCCCGAGAGCGTCAGCATGCCGGCGTCGAGCGTCAGGCCGCCGGTGCCGGAGGCGCTGCCACCATAGGTGGTCGAGGCGTTGGTCAGCGTCAGGGTGTTCCCGCCGAGAGCGACGGCGCCGGTGCCCGAGAGCGTCACGATCGAGGTCCCCGGCGCGGTGACGCCGGTGATGTCGAAGCCTCCGTTGGCGTCGACGAACACGTTCTGCGATGCGGCGATCGAGCCCGCACCGGACAGTGCGAGGGTGCCGGCAGAGATCGTGGTCGTGCCGGTGTAGCCGTTGGCCCCCGACAGCGTCAGCGTGCTCATACCGACCTTGGTCAGTGCCGTGGCACCGGTGATCGCACCAGCATAGCCCGACGAGGTGCCGTCGGACCCGGCGGTCAGGGTGCCGCCGTTGGCGATGGTAGCAGCCGCGGTCGAACCGGCGAGGGAGCCGATTGCCAGGTCGTTGCCGCCGAGATCGACCGTGCCGTCGTTGGTGAGACGCCCGATGCCGGTGAGCGCGCCGACCACCGTGAAGCTGCCGCCGGCCTGATTGGCCACAGCGCCGTTGATCTGACCCTGCGCGGTCACGGTCCCGGCATTGGTCAGCGTGCCGTTGATCACGCTGGTGGTGGCGTTGGTGTCGAGGCGACCGGCCAGGATCGTGGCGCCGCCGTTGATCGTCCCGGTATTGGTGCTGGTGCCGGCGAGATTGGTGAGCCCGCCAGCCACGGTGCCGGAGTTGGTCAGCGTGCCGGAATTGACCGCCGCCCCGGTGATCGTCCCGCTGTTGCCGGCGGACCCTGCGTTGGTGAGGTTGCCGGTCACCGTGCCGGCGTTGGTGAAGACGGCGTTGTTCGTCACCGACGAGGCGATCGAACCGCTGGCCGCGATGGCGAGCGTGCCGGCCTGGACGGTGGTGGCTCCCGTGTAGCTGCTCGCCCCCGTGAGCGTCAGCGTACCGGCCCCGAGCTTGACGAGACCGATCGTCCCGCCGGTCGAGGTCAGCGCATTGGCGATAGTCGCACCGACGCCGGTATCGACGTTGACGAAGCTCTGGTTGGCGGTGGTGAAGGGGTCGCCGGTGAGGTTGAGCGTGCCGGCGCCGCCGAGCTGGTAGCCGTCGACCGTGAACTGCACGCCCTGCAGGTTCTGCGCGCCCGCCACCGTCACGGTGCCGGCCGTACCGCCGAAGATCCCGACGCCGGAGCGCCAGACGTCGTTGACCTGCCCGCCCGGCAGCATCGTCCAGTTGGTGTTGCCTGCGTTCCAGGTCCCGGTGCCGCCCTGGGCCCCTGCGGTGGCGCCGGTCAGGTCGGCGCCGTCGAAGTACTGCACCGACTGGTTGCCGTTGGTGAGCAGCAGGTTCACCTGGTTCGGGATGTTCTTGTAGACCAGCGCGGTGCTGTTGGCGGTCGGCGTCGTGATCGCGCCGAAGTCGCCCGTGACGGTCCCGCCGTAGTTGTACAGGCGGTAGGCGCCCGAGACTGGGTTGTTGGCGGCGTTGTCCGCCGCCACGAGCTGCAGCGTACCCGCCAGCGTCAGATTGCGTCCGACGATGATCAGGTCGTTGCTCGCCCCGCCCACGAAGCCGGGCGCGCCGAGTTCGTAGAGCGAGGTCGAGGCGGCGTTCAGGGTGTAGTCGCGCGCGACCGTCAGCGTGCCCGGCGAGTTGCCGGCCGAGACCGTACCGCCGTTGACCACCACCGAGCCCGCGATGGTGCCCGCGCCGTGCAGCGTGCCGTCGGTGTTGACGTTCACGGTCGCCGTGTTGCCCGCCGTGTCGCCGAAGACCGCGCCCGTTGCGCCGGCGCCGCCGATCGACAGGATGCCGGCATTGACGTTGGCCGTGCCGGTGAACTGGCCGTTGGCCGCGCTGTTCGTGCCGTTGAGGACCGTGGTGCCGCTGCCGTTCTGGTTGAGCACGCCCGCGCCAGTGACGGTGTTGGCGAGCGTGATCGCGGTGGTGTTGGCGAGGTTCAGCACGCTCGGGCCGTTGCCGCCGTTGGCGGTCGCGTTCACGATGGCGAGGTTGCCGGTGAGCGTGCCGACCGTGTCGCCGAGCGTGAGGGTGCCGCCGTCGATCTGCAGCGCGTTCACGCCGGTCCCGCCGGCCGCGATGGCGCCGTAGTTGGTCAGCCCGGTGGTGCCGTTGCCGGCCACCCGCAGGCCGATCGCGCCCTGGACGGTTGGTTGGGTCGCGGCGCCGCTGGCGCCGACCGTGACGGTGTTGCCGGCGCTGTTGCCGGTCAGGAACACGCCCGCGTTGGCAGCGCCGCCGGTGCTCCCGGCCGCGATGGCGCCGTTGGCGGTGACCGCCACCGCGCCCGAGGTGCCGGTGGCAACGATGCCCGAGCCGTTCGTCGTGGTGATTGCTCCGGCGGTCACGGTGACCGTGCCGGTGCCCGCCGTGATTGCGTTGATGCCGATCGTATCCGAGGACACGGCACTGGATCTGTTTACGAGGATGGTGCCGGCGCTCGCCGCATTCGCGATCTGCGCATCGAGGCCGATGCTACCTCCTGCCAGGGTCGTGATCGTACCGGATCCGGTCACCGAGACCGAACCGGTTCCCGCGCCCTGAGAGAAGGCGCGTATGCCCTGGTTGCTCGCTCGGATCGCCCCGTCGGCCATGACCGAGACATTCCCCGAGCCCGACGTGGTGGCGAAGATGCCGGAAGCTGGAGCCGTGATGCTGCCGATCGTACCGGCTGCCGACGTGGTCACCGTGACGTTGCCCGCGCTCCCAGTTGCCTGAGCGACGATACCGTTGACGAAAGTCCCACCGGCGGCCGAGATCGCTCCGGTGTTGGCAACCGTAACGCCGCCGGTGCCCGACGAGATCGCATTGATCGCGGTCCCACCGTTCACGCCCGTCGCATGCTGAAGAGCGGCTGCGTTATTGACGGTGATCAGCCCGCCGGAATTGGTCGCGTTGATCGCGGCGGCGTCCGCCCCGCTCTGGATCGTGCCGGTGCTGGTGTTGATCGTCACCGTACCGGCATTGGCTGTTGCGTTGATCGCGATGCCGCCCGCGGTGATGTTGCCGATCGCGACCGGCAGGACTGTCGTGCCGACCGTCACGCTGCCGGCGCCCGCCGTCCTGGCGTTGATGCCGGTCGTCCCGGCGCTGACCGCTCCCGAGCGCGTCACGAGCACGTTGCCGGCGTTGTTGGCGCTCGTGACCCGCGCGTCGATGCCGATGCCGGTATTGGCGGTGGTCGCACCGCTGCCCGAGACGGTCACACCCGCGTTCGTGCCTCCAGCCGTGCCCTGCTGTAAGGCCTGGATGCCGGCGTTGGCGGTGACGGCGCCCGTACCGCCGACCGAGACTGAGCCGGTGCCGGTGCTCGTCGCGAAAATGCCGAGCGTGCCGACCGTAATGCTGGCGGAGTTGTCGACGGTCACGACGCCGGCGCCGGCGCCCGGCGCCGAGATGCCGACGCCGAAGTTGTTGGTTATCGTCCCGGTGTTCGTGATCGCGATCGACGTGGGGGTGCCGGCGAGCACGCCGGAGGTGCCGTTCGTCGCGAAGATCGCCGTGCCACGGGTCAGGGTGCCCGGGCGCGTCAGCGTCGCGTTGTTGGTGACTTGGACGTAGCCCGTCCCAGAAGCGACGTGGGTCGCTTTAATAACGTCGTCTTCCCCAACATTGCCGCTAGAAAGCGTCGTACCCGCCGTGGTCGTGACCACGACATTGCCGGCGCCGGTGTCGCCGTTTCCATTGAAGATCGACGCGTTGATGGCCAAGCCGCCGGCCGTGATGTTGTTCTGGGCGGCGACGGTGACGTTGCCGGATGCGAAGTTGATCGCCCGCACGCCCTCGTTGCCAGAGGTCACCGTGCCGGAGGTGATCGAGATCGTGCCCGCGACGTTCCGCTCGCCGTTGATGCCGACCGAGTTCGTCGTCGTCGCGCTGACCTGACCGCCGGTCTGGTTGATGACGACGGCACCCGAGCCCGTCGAGCGGGCATCGATGCCGTTGCTCGTCGCCTGGATCGTGCCGGCGGTCTGGTTGACCGTGACGGCACCGTTCACGGTGCTGGCGGCGATGCCGTTGCCGCCAGTGCTGGTGATGTTGCCGCCAGTGACGACGCTGACGGCGCCCGTTCCGGTGCTGCTGGTCTGGATCGCATTACCCGCGCTCGAGACGGCGCCGAGGGCGGCCCCTGTCGTGCCGAGGACGACATTGCCGCCCTGGCTGGCCGCCCGGATGCCGAAGCCGCCGGTTCCAGTGACCGAGCCGTTGCCGGTGATGGAGATGGCATCGGCCGTGGTCAGGTTGGCATCGATGCCGTTGGTGCCGCTCAGCGTACCGGCGCCGGTGTTGTTGATCGTAACCGGCCCCGTCAGCGCAAAAACGGCGCTTTGGGTGGCCGCAGTGACGCTGCCGGTATTGTTGAAAGTACCGCCCTGCAGCGCAACGCCCTGGTTGGCGGCGGTGATCGTGCCGGCATTGTTGAAGATCGCGCCGGTGTTCACGAGCACGGCGGCTTGGGCCTGCCCACCCGTTGCACCCGAGACCAGCCCAGCAACGCCGGCTGTGTTCAAGGAACCGCCCGTCCCGAGAGCGAGCGTGCCCTGGTTGGCGACCAGCGCGCCCCCAGTCATCGCACCGGTCAGCGTCTGCGTACCGGTACCGGTCTTGGCGAGGATGCCCGTGGTGTTGGCGTTGATCGCGCCGGCGTAGGTGCCGTCCGTGGTGTTGTCGCCGCCCACCGTCAGCGTTAAGCCGGCCGCGATGTTGACCGTGCTGCTGGTGTTTCCACCGGAGAGGGAGCCGATCGTCTCGCTGGTCTGTGTCTGCAGCGTCGCCGCCGTGCCTACGGCGTTGCCGAACGTCACCCGGCTCGTGTCGGCCAGCGCCGTACCGGCGGCGTTGTTCAGCGTGAGAGTACCGGCGTTGATCGTCGTCGCGCCGGTGTAGGTGTTGACGCCGGTGAGCGTGACCGTGCCCGCGCCGTTCTTGGTGAAGGTACCCGTACCCGTGGCGATGGCTCCCGAAATCGCAGTCGCGCCCGCGCCGCCCACGGTCAGGTTCTGGTTCGCGCCGCCGATGCCCCCCGACAGCGTCAGCGTGCCGGCGTCCGAATTGATACGGCTTGCGCCGGCCAGGGTGATCGCACCGGCATAGGTGTTGGCGCCGGAAACGTTCTGGAGCGCGCCGTTGCTGCCGGTGGAGCCGTTGCCTGCGAGGCTCAAAGCCTCGCCGGTCACCGTGATGTTGTTCTGAAGCTGAAGCGTGCCGCCCGATTGCACGGTCGTACCGGCCGCCGTCGTGCCGAGCGCGGTTGCGTTCTGGATGTTGAGGATGCCGCCCGAGATCGTCGTGGCGCCGCTGTAGGTGTTGGCGCCACTGAGCACGAAGACGCCAGTGTCGAGCTTGTTGACTGAGGTCGAGCCCGAGATGACGGCGCCATAGGCACCGGCGGCGCCGTTGGCAGCGGTGCCGTCACCCGTGCCACGCAGGTTCAGCGTGTTGTTGCCGCCTCCGAGATCGATGGTGCCGAATGACGCCGCAGCCAACGTTCCGGCGTTCTGAAGCGTGACGGTCGACTGTGCGTTCGTAACCGGGTCGGTATAGGCGCGGGTCAGCGCCGTCGCATTCACCGTACCCGTGTAGAGCGAGACGGTATCGTTCCCGCCGGAGCCGAGGATCGAGCCCGTCGACGATCCTGCGTAGAGGTTCGCGGTCAACGTCGCGTTGTTGAGGACAGTGAGTCCCCGCGTCCCGCTCCCGATCGAACCATAGTTGTTCACGGTCATCGCTTGGCCGTTGGTCCCGAGGCCGTAGCCGACGGTGGCGTCCGAGCCGCCGGTGATCGTGCCGCCCGTGGCATTGGTGACGCTCAGCGTCGCCCCGGCGCCGCCCGCCGCGACGCCGTAGTTCGTGCTGCTGCTGATCGTGCCGGCATTCAGTATGCTCGAGGCCCCGCCCGTGAGGCCGACGCCGTCGGTGGTCCCGCTGATCGTGCCCAGATTGGTCAGCGTCAGCGCGGCGCTCGACGTGATGCCGCGAGCCCCGCCGCCCTGGATCGTTCCGCCAGCTTGGTTGAGGACCGCGCCGCCGGCCCGGAGCTGGATCCCGGCGACGCCGCCCGCGGTGATCGTGTTGTCGGCGTTGAGGGTGCCCGAGGCGATCCGGCCGGCGTTGGTGATCCGGTCGGCGGCGTTCGAGCCCACCGCGCCGTACCGGCCGACGATCGTGCCGCCGGCCTGGTTGATCAGGGTCAGCGCGCCGCCGCCGTCGCTGCCGACGCCGTAGCCGTTCCCGGAGTTGCTGGCGTTCTGCCCGTAGATGACGCCGGTGCCGACGTTCGTGACGGTGAGCGCGCCCGTGCCGTGCTGGGTTACGCCATCGAAGTCGATGCCCTGGATCCGGCCGGCGTTGCCCACGGTGAGCGCGCCAACGACACCGCTCTGGAGCTGGATGACGCCGCTGGCTTGGCCCACGATCTCCGCGTTCGCGGCGTTGTTGACGGTGGTGCCCACGGTGGTGCTGGTCGTGACGGCGTTGATGCCGCCCACGCCACCGATGACGCGCACGCTGCCCTGGTTGGTGAAGGTGCCGCCGTTCAGGGCGATGCCGTTGGCGGCGGCGACGTAGCTTCCCGTGGCTGCGATCGTGACGTTCGAAGCGTCCGCGACGGTGAAGCCGCCGGTCTGCGTCAGCGCGCCGGCGAAGGTCGCAGTGTTGGTGCCGGTCAGGCCCGCCACACGCAGGGTGCCCGCGCCGTTGACGGCGCCCGAATAGGTCGTGCTGACATTGGCCGCGCCCGTGGTGAGCGTCTGGCCCGAGGCGATCGCCACGGTCCCGGCGCCCGCGCCGTTCACCGCCGCACCGCCGCTGAGTGCGCCGATGGTCTCCGAGCCCTGGATGGCGAAGGTGCCGCCGCCGCCCGCCGTCAGCGCCACCGTGCCGGTGTCGGCGATGGCGGTACCGCCGGTAACGGCCAGCGTGCCCGCGTTGATGGCGATTGCGCCGGAATAGAAGTTGCCCCCCGATAAGGCCAGGGTACCAGCGCCATTTTTGTTTAAGGTGCCGGAGCCAACAACCGAACCGGCGACCGACACGTTATTGCCATTGGTGTCGATCGTACTCAGACCCGCGAGGCTAACTAGGCGCGTATTAGGCGAATTAATATCTCCGATTGCCTGTAGCGTCGCGCCGTCCTTGAAAAATAGTGAATTAGGGCCTGAACCGTTACCGAGTGCCGTCGAGCTATTAGCTTGCACTGTACCGCCAGAAATATAGAATGCGCCGCTGTTGGTATTGTCACCAGTCAACGTCAACGTACCGGCGCCGACTTTGTCCAGAACCCCCCCTCCCGAGATCTGTCCAGCGATCGACACAGCGTTGTTGTTGGTATCGATCTTTGCGGATCCGTTGAGCGTCACATTGCGCGTGCCAGGCGAAGTAATGGCGCCGATGGCCTGCAGCGTGCCGCCATTGAGCGCCAACGTGTTGGTGGCCGAGCCATCACCAAGGGCCGCCGAGCTGTTAACCTGCAACGTGCCGTTGGAGAGTGTAGTAGCGCCGGTATAGGTGTTGGTGCCCGACAGCGTCAGCGTGCCGGTGCCGGCCTGGGTGATGTTGCCGGAGCCAGTGATCGTGCCCGCGAAGGTGTAAGCGTTGTTGCGGTTGAAGATCAGGGAGGCGTTGTTCGTAACGTTGCCGACGATCGAACCTGTCGCGCCGCCTGCGCCGATCTGGAGTGCGCCGCCCGAGATCGTGGTGCCACCGGTATAGGTGTTGTTGCCCGAGAACGTCTGCGTGCCGGCACCGGTCTTGACGATGGCCAACCCACCCGTGCCGGCGTTGTCGACGAGCGTGCCGGAGAAGGTGCCGTTCCCGCCGGCGACGCCGATGGTCGTCGTTCGCGTGCCCTGGAACCCGCCGGCATACGTCCCGGCACCCGTCAGCGCATCGACGAAGACGGCGGCTTCGACGGTGTTGAGGGTGGCCCCGGCCGCGATGTTGAGGCTGGCCCTGTTGTCCGTCCAGATTCCCTGGCCGGAGCTGCTGCCGCCCAGAGTGCCTTCGAGGACGTTGATCAGGCCGCCCTGCGACAGGCTGATGTTGGTGTTGCCGCCGTTGCCCCCGAAGGTGATAGCCCCGGTTCCGGTCTTCTCGATCGTGCCGGCACCGTTGAAGGTGTTCGGCGCTATCGTGTACCCGTTGGTTCCCGTGTTGTTCAGCTCGACGGTGGCGCCGGCGCCGATCGCCACGGTGCCGCTGGAGCCGAAGGCACGGCCGGTGTTCTGAGCGATCACACGCCCGGCCGACACCGTGGTGCCACCCGTGTAGGCGTTGGCGCCCGTCAGGACGAGCGTTCCGGCGCCATTTTGCGTGACTGCGCCCGTACCGCCGATGACGTTGGCGATGCTGATCGTCGTGCCGGCCGCCGCGTTGTCAACGATGCCGGCCCCGCCGAAATTCACCCGGGAGCCGGTGATCGTGTAGTTCTGAGCGTTGGCGTTGAACGTCCAGGCGTTGGGCGCGATCGGGCCGGCCGTGACCGAGACCGTCGCTGAGCCCGCATTGCCGAACACCGCGTCCTGGCCGGCGGCAACCGGCGCCGTGTTCGGCGTCCAGTTCGCCGCGGCATTGTAGTCGGACGTGCCGCCGTTCCACGTCGAGGTCTGGGCCGCGGCGGCTGACGCGCCGCTGATCAGGGCCGCGGCCGCGGCGAGCATAGCCTGCCACCTCCGCCGCCCGACCCGCGCCGCCGGCCGCACCTTGCGCACACGCGCCGACCGCAGCGGGTTCAGCCGCTCCAGCAGCGAGGCCGGGGTCTCGATCGCCAGCGCCAGGAGCCGGGCCATCCGCGCCTGCAGTAGCGAGGGCGACGACGGGAGGTGCAGCACGCTCGGAGCTGGCTGCGGCAGGATCCGGATCCCGACCAACGCCGTCGAAGCGATCAACGCCTGGTGCAGAACGCGCACCATCGATGTCTGCTGCGTCATTTTAAAAGCCTACCCTGTCGACCGCTGACTCGACGGTCGCGATCTCGCCACCTAGCGCTTATGCAAGCGGGAAAGCATTGTCTGAGCGTCCCAAACTCATGGACAACGCAGTAGGCAGCCCACTGAAGCTTTTGTGCAACAAACCAATTACGTAGTGATCTTGACTACATATATCATCTATAGTAAATCACAGAAAGTTGATTTGGAAAATATAATTGTGAGAAGAGGTTCTTACAGGGCTCAAATCGATCAATCCGATCAAGAAGTCTGCTCAAGTTTGAGAAAAAAGTCTATTGATTTCATAGACACTAATTTGAGCAATGAGTATTTAGGTCCTGAGCATCTTCGCATACATCTCGATCTTGCACGCTCTGTCATGTTTAGGCTGTTCAAGCCAGCCGGCGGCGTAATGACGCTGATTGTAACGCGTCGCATTCACAAAGCAGCTCGATACTTACTTAATCATTCTAGAACTCAAGGAGAGCCACGTAATTATTCCAAGAAGATTGGTTTTACTCATGCGTCGAACTACACTCGCGCATTCAAAAGTCGCCTTAATATGTCGCCGCGACAATACCTGCTTCGGGTACGTGAAGGCGATTGCAATTGGATTGCAGCGCAGCTCGCAGAAATTGAGATGGCAGAGAGGCGTCTGATCAACGGCGAGGCCCCAGAACCCAAGATGCCTGCTTGAGGCCGGCTACCGGCTGCCATGAGCTACTGCTCGGTAACGTGGCGGTCGGCCCATTCGGCCTCTGACATTTCCGACCTCTCGGTGAGGTAGAGGACGCCGTTCGGGGCTGAGGCTCGGCCCTGCGCGACGCGGACTCGCCAGTTCGCGAGGGCGGCGTCGGCCTCGTCATCCTCGATAGGGTAGTCGGCCATGACGCTGATTGGCGCGCCAACGTGGCGGGCGCTCTCGATGCGTTCGAGCCGGCGGCGCAAATCGACGATGCTCATTGGTGTCTCCTCGGTCCAGGGACGACGATGCGGCGGTCGATCATGAGGATTCCGGGGCCGGGACCGCCCGCCGCGACGATGGCCGCGATCTGGCGCTCGGCATCCGCATCGTCCCGCGTGATGATCTGGATGGCGCCGCGATGTTCTGGCTGCCGGTGTCGTGCTTCGACCTTGTCGAGGCGACGGCGGAGATCGCTGATGCTCATTGCAGGCTCCCGGAACGTGGTTCGTGGGCGGCAGACCATTGCTCGGCAGTCAGCACCGGAGCGCGAAGGATCAGTGTGTCGCCGTTCCGGCTGGCTCGGCCATCGGCAACCCATGCGCGCCAGTCTCGGACGGCCTCGGCCGCGATAGGGGCAGGGTGGCCGGCGAGGTTGCACAGGCTGGTGATGTGGCCGGCGCCCTGTCGAGCCTCGATGCGGTCGAGACGACGGCGGAGGGCGTCGAGGCTCATCGGATCATCCCCTCGCGGTTGAGAAGCGCCACGGCCCATTCCTCGCGCTCGGGCTGCGGGTCCTTCAGCCAGGCGATCAGGGCGTCGAGTTCGTCGTCAGTGTAGCGGTGCACGCCGGAGACGCGATCGGCGAAGCGGCGTTCGGCCTTGCGCAGGCGGGCTTCAATGCCGGACAGCATTCGGACCTCCCGTGTCCTCTTCGATCAGGGCGGCAAGATAGGCATCGTCGACGTGACCGGTGGTCCGAAGGTGGGTGGTGGCCTGGGCGAGGCTACCGTGCTCGGCGGCAAGCTGTCGGTAGCTCGCGCGAACGATCCGCCAGAGTTGGGCGTCGGTCATCTGTTCGAGGTCGCCGTGTAGGCCCTGGGCGTGCTCGATCTTGCGTAGGCGGTGGTCGAGGTTTCCTGTCGTCATCGTGCTCCATCCTCCTCGATCCGACGCATCCGCTCGTTCAGGCTCGCGGTCTCGATCGCCCTCATGTGTGCAGCTAGGGCGTGCCCGACGTCCGCCGCTTCTGATGGGGTGATGTCGCCGGACGCGACGGCTTGCAGGAGGGCGCTCGTCGCCTTCGGCAGGTCGTCCGTGGTGGTGATCTCGGGCAGTTCGAACCGTACGGGTCGTTCGCGCCTTACGGGCAGCAAACGATCCAGGCACATACGAAGGGCCTGCGGTTCGCCCTCGCGCGCCAACTCGATCGCCTTGCGGACGATGGCCTCGGCATCTCCGTCGAGGATCGTTTCGAGGGCAAGCGTCGCACGGTTGCGACTACCTCTCGGACGGCCGGCCGGATTGCCGCTCTGGCCTTCCGCGAATGGTTTTCCGTCGCCTCGCATCACAACACTCAGAGCGTGGGATGGCTGTAAATATCAGCCAGGGAACAGCCAGATCGGCCCGTCCAGTTAGAAATATAGCAGGAGCTAAGAGGTTTCACGAATGTGCACCTCGCTTGTCTCGGCGACCTTGGCGCGGGCGGCCTCTCGCAGCCCTTCGGCGAGACCGTGAAGAGCGGCGGCAGCGGCCTGCTGGCGGACCTGCCGAGCGTCGTCGCGGATCTCGATGCTGATGGCTGCGATGCGCGCCATCTCAGCGGCGTGGGCGAGTCCGACGTTGAAGGCTGCGGTCTCTCTCGGGGTCATATCAGCGCCTCCAGCATTGTTCCGCGATGCAGCGTGCGAGCCAGCACGTCATGGCCGCGATCGGCATCCCACATCGTGTTCAGAGCAATCGAGATGCAGTCGGCCAAACGGCCCGATCTGCAACAGGATCCAAGAATACCATCATGACCAATCGCGTAATCGCCGTCGCCACCGCCGCTCTTCTTCTTGCAGGCGTGTCCGCCGGCTCTGCATTCGCTCGGGGACCTGAGAGCGTCGTCCTGCCGACGATCGAGCAGTTCGCGCCGGCCTCCTCCTACAACGCGCAGACGACCGGCCCTCTCGGCGGCGTTGATGGCCCGCTCTATGACCGCTGCGTCGGCGACTCGGCCTCCGAGGGCAACGCCAACCAGCAGAACTTCCCCGTGAAGCAGTACGGCCAGACGTCCGGCGGGACCCGCTGCTGATCCATGGTCCTGAGAGCCATTTCCTACGCGACGGCCGCAGCCTTCGGCCTTGGCCTCGTGACGACAGCCATCGGCTAGGCCCAAGTGCTGTGAGGCGCGTAGACGCGCCTTCGATCTGACGGTTACGCGGCGGGGTGAGAGCCCCGCCGTTTTCATGTGGGCGGTCACGACCGCGCCCCTGACAGCCTCAACACCATCTGCATCGAGTTCGCCCGCATGCTGATCCGGCATCCGATGGTATCGCGAAGTAGTGCAGGTTCGATCGGAATTATTGTTGCACTTGCTCGGCGATTGGTTGCAGCGCAACGTGATCGCTTGCCTAGCAGTGTTGTGGCGGCTCTCATCGTCGGCGCGATGAATCGTCAGGATCGTACTGCTGGATCTCGGCTGATCGAAAGGACGCTTCCTCATGAAACTGAAGAGCATTTCGTACGCAATGATTGGAGTGTTCATCAGCGGTCTTGTCGTTGCTGTTATTGGATCGGCTACTCATCTGTGGGGCCAGTAGGACGCCAAAGCCGAACAGTGGGGGCCGCCGTTTCAGTGGCTGCTATCATGCCGCCCATCCCGGCAGGCCGGACCATGCCTCTCGGACAAGCTGTGTCCGAGCGTCGGCACGAGCGGGGTCAGCCTCAGCAACCTGCCGAAGTGCTTCCTGCATCGCCTCGGATCCGCCTATCGCCGATGCAGCCTTGCCCTGCTGACGGACGGCGGATCGGTGCGCTCTCAACGCCGGCCCGGTTCGCGGCGAGGTCTCAACGATCTCAAGTGCTGCGATCAGCGCGGCAACGATGGGAGCAAGCTCGCGCCAAGTTGGTTTGGCGGGTACCTGGGGCTTGGACGACAGCACGACGTCTGGCGGCGGGCTGACCAGGCTGGTCGTGCGCGGACGCTTCATGCTGCGAGCCCTTCCCATGCCAACGCGACGATGCGCTCGCGGTCCTGCCGGGCGGCCTTGTCGGGCGCCTCGGCTTTGATCCTATCGAGAACGGCGTCGAGGGCGGACGGCCCGATGCTGGCGACGAGTTGGCGGCCGTGCCGAGTGATGGCGGCGCGGTAGGCCGTGACGGCTCCGATGGCCGGGGCGCCGTCGATTGCGGTCAGCAGTGCGTCAATCGCCTTGGCGGTGGTCTCGATCAGGTCGAGGGTGACGTGCGCCGTCATTCGAGAGACCTTCTGATGGTGCTGACAGTGATGGCTCGACGGGAACAAAAAGCGGCGTATCCTTGTGCTTGTCCCGCAGGGGACAAGGGAGGGAAAAATGTCCGCAAACTGGAAATCAGTTAAAGAGGACTTGGACTGGAGTTTAAACCAGGGCGAAGACGTCAAAGGCCGCACTGAACTAATTGAAGCCTTCACCAAGGGCGACTCAAATGAGATGGGGCACGTTATCGAAGCGTTTAAGATGGGCCAGCGCGACAACCACAAGCTGGCCAATTTTACACGATGTGCCCACGAGGACGATAAACGATTATACAACATTGGTCGAAAGCTAATCGAACTCAAATCTTCGTAGTACGCACTGGGGCGCTTTGCGGCGCCCCATCCCCCTTCTTCTCGATGCAAGTGCGTGTAGTACAGCGACGCCGCCTCAAATATGCTTATGAGCAACGCCTCCCGATATTGCCGACTGTCTGAGGCGAGACACCAGCTCGGCGGACGATCTCGCGATTGGTGATTGGTGCGTTGTCGGATTTTCCGATATCAAGCAGCACAATCACGTCGCAGCTCTTGTCCGCGTTCGTGCGGCGAAGGTACCCGAAGTCTCAAAGCGGTATCAGCGTCTGCGTGTGGGTTGCGATGCGTCATACGTGAACAGGATTGGACGGCTTTCACTCGGCTGTCCGATACCGCTCACTGGACCCCGTCGATTGACAGCATAGCCTGCATCATAGCTCTCTCTCAGACCATCTGCGACAACTTTCACAGGCATGTGATCTAAAGCTGCTTTCTAGGAACAAAAAGGTCGTGTAGGGTTTTTGGCAAGATAGCCAGCTCCCCTATGGAGCCGTGGTCCGTCGGGCTAGCCAGGCCGCTTCGGGTTGCCATGATCGGCCGGAGGGCACCGGCAGCAAGCGATAGGGAGACCTGTCGCAGGAGTGGGAACGGGATGCCCCGACCCCACAGACACCCCGGGTTGCCGATCGATGAGCACCCGGAACGCTCCGCGTCAGCTCTCGGGAGAGAGGAAGCGGCGAGTAAAGGCCGACCGCCTGACCCCGGCCTCCCCGACAGGGTTTCGCTCATCGATACATGTTACCGGTACGGCCTGCTTCGGCGCGTCAGGTAGCAGGCTTCGTCTCCGGCAGGCGAAGCCATGCCCCGTCCAACCCCATCAACACATCAGGGACTTCGAGAGCGTCTGATCACGACCGGTGCCGAAACGGGTAAGGTCCTAGGAACAGATCGCCCAAGGCCTTCCTCAACCGATACGTGAACCAACGTTGGCGCAGGTGCTCGGCCTTGTCGTGAAGCATGTGGCACCGCTGACAGAACGCCTTCAGATTTCGCGACTCGTTGTTCGAAGGATCATGATCGAGGTGAGCGCAGGCCAAAACGACCTGTGTTGTCAGGATCGTGGTGCCGATCGGCAATTCGTCGATTGGCGCGAGTTTTAGGGCTCGGCCTCGCCCACTGCGCCATACCGAAGCCGCATCGTCCCACCAGCGGCCATCGCCGAGGTGATAGACCAAGCGCCCGTGTGGTCGGCCGCAGCCTTCACAGCGACCACAGGCCCGCTCGAACCGGATCACGTCCGAGAGCTGCGGCCAATCAATCGGATAGAGCCATCGGTTCTCCGGGCGGATCGGCATCGGGTTCAGCCCTTCGCCGCCTGGCTACGGGCCCGTGCCTGGGGGAAGTACTGGTAGAAGGTGTAGCGGCTGACCCCGAGGCGCTTGGCAATTTCGGCGACGCTGATGGTACCGGCGGCGAGCAGAGCACGCCCTGCTTCGATGTCAGCTTCCTTGAGCGCCTTGGGTCGGCCGCCCTTGCGGCCCCGCGCGATGGCGGCTTTCAGGCCCTCCATCGTGCGCTCACGGTTCAGGTCGAGGAAGTACTCGGCCATGGCACCGTGCATCTGCAGGGCGAAACGGCCATGGGCCGTCGCGCTGTCGAACTGCTCGGTCAGGCTGCGGAAGTGGATCTCCTTCATGCGCAGCCCGTCGATCGTGCGCATCATCTCGACCAGCGAGCGGCCGAGCCGATCGAGCTTCCAGACCACCAGCACGTCGGTGGGGCGCAGGTAGGCGAGGGCGGTCTCAAACTCGGGGCGCTTTGTGCCAGCCTTTCCAGATTTCTTTTCATAGAAAATCTGCTCGCACCCAGCCCGCTCAAGCGCGTCGCGCTGCAGGTCGAGGTTTTGATCGATGGTGGAGACGCGCGCATAGCCGACAAACATGTTAGCTTAGTAATATAGCTACATTTTTCATACAATACATTTCCTGTCATATTTTCCTTACGAAAACTGAGCCGTTTCGCATGGTGAAGGCACGCGCCGGTCAGGTTGTCAGGAAAACGGTCGAATACCTGACAGCTTGACTGGCAGGACAGATGTCTCGTCAGGGCGATTTAGCGACGGTATAGTTTTAAGCTGGCTGGCGGTGTAGACACCAAGGGCCGACAGAACCTTTTTCAGGGTGAAATCCTACAGCGCACGCACAGCAAGCCTTCATGCTGTGGCCGAATCCGCTAAAAAAATTAGACAAACGCATTTTTATTGACCCCATCGATCTAGGGCCCATTCCATTCAGCAGTCAATCTAAGCCGTTAGACATTTTTGCGACAATTATTTTATAAACATTCCGCTGAACACTTGACTTCATATCTATTAAATTTCAGAGACAGTCGAATAAAACTGCTCCAAGGCGATAGACAGATTTTATCGACCAATTAATCGCAGTTGATCTTTGGCTGGGTCTACTGCTGCTATCCAAAACAGCTAGGTGACCCAGTTAATTAGCGTTAGAGTACTTAAAAGCCAGGCTTGGCTGCAAATGTGAGGGTGGGATGGCTTTTTTCCGGCTGACCTCGGATGCGGAC
>NZ_BPRA01000028.1 GCF_022179645.1 Methylobacterium thuringiense | reverse complement strand
TTTGTCACCGCCCTACACAGTGCCGGTCGAGGGCAGCGCCATCAACGGCCCCTATCCGCCGGACAGTTCGGACCTACAGCGTCGCATCAAAGAGAACCCGGACGCCGTCGCGGCAGAAGCAAAGGCCAAACTTCATACTATTCAGGCGGGCTACCGCCGCGATTTGTATGCCCTTTTGGCGATGATTGTCGGTGTCGGCCGTCACTACTACCTCAACTACAAGGCCTGGAAGCTATTTTTCGACCAGCCGTTTTTCCAAACTGGCAAGATCAAGCCAAAAGCGCGTACCCATCACACGGATGCGCTGCGGCACACGATGAACTTTGTGTTCGACGCCAAATCTAAGCAGGCGCGTAGCCGGACGGGAAAGTATGCGGCGGCGCTTCGCGAGATCATGATCCTTGGCGTGCCAGTCCATCTCGTGGCGCAGGAGATCGAGCAAGCGGGCGGAATTGAGAAGCTGTACGAGGCCCACTTGGAGCGGGAGGCGCACAAGCCGAAAGAGGGCCGGGATCAAGCCCGGACCGAAGAAGAGTTCATGGCCACCGCGCAGTACTGCAATTTGGAGGGCGACAAGGCCATCACGATGGAGAACATGACGTTTCGCGACTTGGAGGATGGTGGTGAAGAGGAGTCTGACGTCCAAAACGACGGTATCGATGGCCTAAAGGGCGAGGGCGAAATGGACGATCCTCTCGACATCTACGAGGACGCCGAGCTCAGGCAGGATCTCGTGCCGGCGCGCGGTCGCGATCCGGATGGCCGCCTCACTGTCGAGCTTGAGGCGACTGGCGAGCGCCAGGAGCGGTTCCTGGGGCTGCGCAAAGGTAAACGCTTCGTGATTTATGGCCACTGTCCTGGCCGCACGGATGACGATTGGCAGCGCCTCAAAATCGATCAGGTAATCTGGAAGCCTCGCAGCCGCTGAGCCGGATTGGCAGGATTGAGCGAGCCGGGGCGGGAAGCTGCCCTGGCTTTTTTATGAGCGCATGTCGTCGTGCAAAGCACGGATGACCTCAGCCACGATCAACCACAAGGGGTTGCCATGGGTCGGAAGCTGTTTGCGGTTGGCACTGAAGTTCGGCCGACGATCTGGGCAGCAGGAGAATGTCATCGAAGTTGGCCCGGCCCCGCTTCAGGGTCTTGAAATTGTAGGTGTGCACGTAGTCAAGGTCGCTGGCGATCAGCGTGGCGTGAAGCGAAAGCAGGGGACCTCCCGTGGGGCAATAGCGCCCACCTTCCTGGGTGAGATGCACGTCCAGGCCTTCGCGAAGGCGGCTGTTCGGCGGCATCACCGCCACGCCCTGCAGGTGCAGTCCGCCGTTGGGCAGATCGGAGCGAACACCCACCTTCTCCCGCTTCGCGACCGGCACATCGGGGGCGAGGATCCAGCGTGGGCGCAAAGCGCGAACGCTGGCGGCATGAGGGTGTTTCCACACCCGGGAGAGGATCCAGTCATAGGCTCGTGCTGCTTCGCGATGCATCTGAGCCATGACGTTGTCCCGGCGCCCCCCGAGGTGACGAAACTTAAGGACGAGAAGGTAGGGGGACCAGCCTTCGGCTGTGAGGTCAATTGCGATTTGGCCATAGCCCCCGGTGAGCTGATGGATCTGGTTGCTGCGGCTAAGGCTCTCCTGGGGTATGTTGCCCGGCATAATGGGTCTCCCTGACGCTATGGGGGGTGGGGGAAGCCTTATGGTTTCCATGCTCAATGAGCTTGTGTGCTCAATCGGCTCTCTTTCGACACACTTGAACATATGCACGTCCGAGGACGCGCAGTTCTGCGCCAAGTACCGCGCGCCGTCTTGTGGCAGCTTCCAAGCAAGCCGGCAGTTTGTAAGCACAAATTACTTTACTGCTTCGCCAAATCGGTACGTTGTACGGCGACCGTGCGTTAGTGTGTTGTCAGCAGAGACAATCTGACCCGGCATCTTCTGTCCGATGGGGATGGCGCCACCGAGTTGCCGATGACGGGGAAAGGAGGCGTAGAGCCTTCGCACTTCCCCACCGCCTCTGCTCATCGCGATGAGCAGAGGCGGTGGGGAGCCGGAGGTGCGCGGCACATCCGTAAGGTTCGCACAGGCCGCCTGCGAGAACAGTGCGGTGCGCGGCACGGCAGAGTTTTTCCAGCCACCGCCGCAGCAGCGGTGTGGGTCGCACGCCTCGGGGGCATCGGCCAAAACCTACGGATCGCGCCTTGAGGCATCGATGGGGATCGCCGCGTGTGACCACGCCCGATCTGACAAGGAATACGACTTCGGTAAATTCGAACTGCGCACCGAGTGCGTTCCTCACCTGGGGAGTGATGACTACGATCAAGATCTCATCGTCGGTCGATGAGCGGCAGCTGATGCGTTTGATCGCCAATGCGCACGAGAGCGGTGTTCCAATTGCTCCGCTTCCAAAGGACGGCCGCTGTATCAGCGCGATGGACAAGGACGTCGTGCGTGATCTGCGCGGTCGCCAATTCGAGCGTGAGGTCCGCGATGCGTTCGACCGCGCCACTATGGCCGGCTGCGAGCCACGGCCGCGGATCGAACCGCCGTGGACGAGGGCGATGCCATGAGGATGCTCGTGCACGTCGCCGCCGCGGAACTCGTCCGCAGTTCGGCCCCGATCAGACGGCCTAGGCCCTGCTGCGGATCGGCCAGGAGCTGCGCCGCTACGGCGCGAGCAACCTGCACGCGACGGTGCTGAACCGCGTCGATGAGGCGGTGCACGGCAAGGACTGATGAGCAAGCCGGAACGCTGAATGGACGATGCCTCGCATTCCCTCTCCTCGCCCGTTCGGCCCCCCTTGAGGAGCACTAGCGGCTCGCGACTGCCGAACGCGGCGGGCCGATCCTCAACCGCGATCACCCCCCCTACCCAAGCAAGGAGACCCATATGACCCAAGCAACCAAGCCGATTACTCGCAAATCTCAGGGGGCCGCGCGCCCTGCGACCGGCAAGTCATCGCGGACTGGCGCCCCCCTCCCCCGCGCCCGCCGGGCCGAGCCGCACAAGGAGACGGGGGCGTTCGGACGGCCCATCCGGGCGACTGTGGCGGCGCGCACCGATCTCCGGCGCTGGCTCACGGACGGAACGGTGCACCGGGTGGACGGACTGATGATGGCCACCCAGTTGCTGGCCGCCGCGGTGCAGGAGGCGCGCGCGTTCTTGGATCCGACCTCCCTGACGATGGCGCTGGCCGCAATTGGCACGGTACCGGAGACGGTGACCGGGGAGAAGCTCGTTGGTAGGGTCGAGAGCATCCTGATGGGTGTGAGCGAGTGCGAGCTGCGAGGCTAAGCTCACACGCTGCGGGACGGGCAGGCCGCTTTGGCACGGTGGCAATCGATGAGAGCCTGGAGGCCCGGTGCTGCTGGTCCGAAGCTGACGACGGCGACGTCGAGGTCGCGATCACCGGCCATCCTCAGCGCCCGCAGCATGGCCGCGTCGATCCAGCCGTCTGCGTTGCCGAAGGCGCCCCCGCCAAGCCGCGTGAGCTGCACCCGGTTCGACGTACCGCGCGCTGCGTTCAACAGGCCGGCCAGTAGGGTTGCTTCGTAGGCGGCTTCCAGCACCAGCCTGGCGAAGGGCGCCCAAAGCGTGATCGGTAGCCGCGTGTAGGCCACCGGCAGCGCCGAGCAGAAGATCTGGCTGACGAGCTGTCGCGGCGCCGACCCATCGGTAACCTCGACGTCCGTGTGCAGGCCCACCCGCAACCGGCTTCGAAGCTCGTCCAGGGCGTCTTCGTCCGCGCCGTGCAGGTACCGGGCGATGGCCGCCAAGCTACTTGCCGTGGGCAGGGCGTAGCCGTTGCGCATCGTCCATAGGTTCGCCCGGTCGGTGCCGAGGCGGTGCGCAAGGGCATCGCCCAGGTCGGCGAGGCCGTCGAGTTGCCGATTTGCTGTTTGACCTGTGCCGCCAGCGACCGGGACGAGGTAATTGCGATAGACCGTGGCCGCGCCCGCTGCGATGGCGCAGGCCGGACCCTGCGTCCGGTCATGCTCGTAGCCAGTGACGCCATCCTCCGGGGTCACATTAGGCCCGACCATTTCTAGCATGTTGAACTGCGACGCGACTTGGAACAGCGCGCCGGTGTTTTCCGGCTCCCGGTGCATGACGCTGACATCACCCTCGACGATGGACAACCTCAGCCGGCCCGGACGTTTCACAGTGGCTGCGGCGACCCGCAGCTCCGAGAGGGACGGCAACGTGAGCGTCCCGACAGCAAAGCCCTCGCCTGAGTCCTGCCGAATCAGGCGACCGTCGATCAGGCGTAGATGTGCCTGCGTTCGGGCGTAGCTCGATTCTCGAAACCCAGTCAGTCGCTCAAACCAGTCCATCCGGTTCTCCTCGATTGTCCCAGTGCCGAGCCCGAAGCGTCCCCGTCCACACGACATGACCGTCGCCCTTCGGCACCCCGCATCGAACATCATCCGCACGGTTGGGGCGTCTGCGGGGCGTGATCGGGAAGGCGCCGAATACCCCCGATTGGATGCGCGCTTTCTGCAAGCCTGATCTAACGGAAGGACAATAGCTTGCTGGCCGCAATCCTAGCGATTGTCCGGTGGCGTGACCCTGCAATCCCGAAAGACGATACGGATCTGCACCGGGCTGCTTTCCAGGACGAACTCGTCGGCGTCGGGGGCGGCGACGTGAATGATGCCATAGGGCGGCGTCACGGTTCGCAGCACCGCCAGACTTGCCGTGTCGGTACCGTTTACGCGGCAGAAGAGCCCCTGCCCCGGTTTGCCGGGCACTCCGGGCCGTCCGGACAGCTGAACCAGCCAGCCCGTTGGCGCCGGCTCGATGGCACTCACGCCGACGTTGAAGTCGATGCCCCTGGCCAGGGAAATGCGAAAGCTTTCTCGCTGCAACGGATTCGTCAGCGCCATGATCAGCTGCTGCCCAAGCCATTCGAAGTCGGGGTGGGGGCCGCCCTCGGTGATCGCCCCATCCCCCTGGTTCGGCGCTACGCGCGGCACCGCGGCCTGACGATCCCGCTCCGCCTCGATTTGAGCGCGCAGCTGGCGGGTCTGCTCGAGCATCGTCAAAAGCGGCTTGGCGGCCGGAGCGTCGCCAATCTCGGCTGCAATCGCCTGCATCCGGGTAAGGTAGCCGTCGAGTCGCGCAAGCTTCTGGTCGGGAGGGAGCGCCTCGATTTCGTTTTGTGTGAACGCGAGCAGCTCCTGCAGAAGCGACACGACCGTCTTCTTGGCCTCCTCGTTGCGCCCTGCCCTCTCGGCCCGCGCAGCCCCCTCAGCCTGAGCACGCTGTGTTGCCGCTTCAGCCTCCGTTCGCTGCTGTTCCTCCGCGCGCAGGCGCTTTTCCGTGTCGTAGGCTGCATCCGCCCGCTGTTTGTCGGCGACGGCGCGGGCTTCGGCGACCTTGGGGCGCAGCTCGGCCATCGCGGTGTCGATCACCCGGATCGCATCGTTGCGGTTGTAGTCGCCCATGCTGCGCCAGTCCGAGCGTCGGGTCTGACAGGCGACGAAATAAGCGCGGAAGTCGGCCACGTCCTGATCGGTCCACTCCGCCAGCGCCTTGCCATAGGGCTTCGCGGTGTAGGGTGAGATCTCGTAGGAGAAGCTCTCGCTCATCGGCTTGCGGCAGCCGCCGATGCGGTCGAGGAAATCGGTGATGGTGCCCGCCTGGGCGTCGGGGGCGGCGAGCATAAGCACGGTGGCGCAGATGCCGATGCCCAGCATCAATGGCCTAATCGTCGTCGAGTCCTCGTTCACACGATCCTCCCGGTTCCGATTTTTTAAGACGGGTCCGACTACGGCATCGCCAATGCGGTCACCGCAAACCCGCTGAAGCTGCATAAATGAGGGACTGTCAGTCCGTCGATTGTCAAGCCGCGGATCGGGCTGTCTCGCGCGATGGACGCGCGCGTAATCATCGGCTGGAACCTACGGCGGCTGCGGGTCGAGCGCGGGCTGTCGCAGGAGCGATTGGCGCTGGCTGCCGGGATCGACCGCGCCTACGTCGGACGGGTGGAGCGGGGGTCTGAGAACGTCACCATCACCACGTTGGAAGCGATGGCATTGGCACTTTCCGTACCGGTCGCCGCGCTGCTGATCGAACCTGACGCCGACGCGGCACGGCCGGTGCCGCTGCGGGCCGGCCGCAAGCGCGTGCCGTAGCAGCGCGCTCACGACGGCACTCCCTCGACCGTCGCGAGGCCCCTGAGATCCAAAAGGATCAGGCGCAGTTCTCGCCAGGGCGACGCCGCGCTGGCGGACGGTCCGGGCTCCTGGGTGCTGAGCAGGACGAGAAGTTTCAGCACCACCGCGTCGAGGGTCCAGGCGGGAGTGGCGAGCAAGCCGGCAGCCGTATCGAGCACGGCCTGATCGAGGGCAGCCTCGCGTGCCTGAGCCGCGGTCAGGCCGATCTCGTAAGCTGCTTCATCCCAGCGCCCCTGTCGGCGCTGCAGAAGCCGCTGAAGGCGTCGCCGCTGGCGACCCGGGGCCATGACCTGGGCAATAGTGAGCGCATCGACTGCCTCGCGCTGCGACCTGTCCCAATCCGCGGGCAGCGGCACACGCGGGTACCCCATCTGCGTGAGGAGCCCCGCTTCGAGGCGGTCGCAACTGGCCAACGCTGCCTCATGTCGTTCGAGCAGCCCCTGAAACTCGGCGAAAAGCCGCGGCATCGGATCGATGACCGAGACGAAGCGGGCTATGTGGGACGAGGGCCGCTCGAAGCTTGTCGCCTCCCTGCCTATTGCTGGGAGTCCTCCGAGAAGGGCGAGCAGGCGCCGACGGGTCGATGAAGTGCGTGCCGACGGGGTTGCGGCATCGGGCGGCCTGTCTTCGCGCCGGGCCACCTCAATACTCCTCGGCGAGCATGACGGTCAGGACGCGGGTGGTGACGCTGGTATCGGCTGGATCTCGGGACGCGCGCGTCAGCGAGCGGTCGAAGTAGTCGATCTTGAACAGAATCCGTTCGCCGACCGCATCAAGCGCGCCGAAGTCGTGCTCACCATAGGGATCGTTGTCGGTATCGAAGCCGTCGAAAGCGGCGATGGCCGCGAGGATGGTCTGTTGGCGCTCCCGGCCAAGGGCAACGAGCCCGGCGGTCAGGACGAGGGTGCCGCCGGCAAGCGTACGGCGCAGGATGTCGTTGAGCGCAGCAATGCGGCCCACATCGAGGATGTCGGTCATGGAGACCTCGGGAGAATGAGAGGGGATGGTCTGGCGCGGCTGACGCGCTGGGCCGCCGCTGAGGCGCCCGGGCCGGCATTCCGAACCCGGACGCGGGACAGTTGCGGGCGGCCTCAGACCTTGCCGGGCGGCATCAGGGCGAGTTCGCCGGGCTGGCGCAGGATCGTCCCCTGCTGGGGGTAGTCCCGCCAGCGCAGCGAGAACACCCGGCCGTTCATGCCGATGACCTCGGCCTCCCACCAACCGTCATCGACGCCCTCGTGAGCTAGTACGAGGCTGCCGAGACCGATCTCGTCGCGCTCGCGGGGAATGGAGCTGCCGACGAAGTTGTGATCGCCGAACTTCGGCTTGGCGGGGCCGTCAGCTGCCGCCGTAGCACCTGCTGCGGCTGTAACCGCCCTGCCCCGATCCGCACCTTCGAGGGCCCCCGCTGGGGCCGGTGGCCGGGTCTCGTCGGCGCCGCTCTCGCCCCTCGCAACCGCGGCTGGTGCCCCCCGCTGTTCGGGGCGCTCGGTGATGTTGAGGCCAGCGTTGTCACCGGCCTGGGCCACGAGGCGGCCGTAGAGATCGCGGCGAGCGGCCGGAACATGGGCCTTGCCGTTCGAAAGGATACGGCCGCGGCCGAGCTGCGTGGCAAGTGCCCTCTCTTCGTCGCCAGCAACCGGCAACACGCGAAGCTTCATCGTAGCGGCAGCAGCTGTTGCCGCCTCGGCCTGATCGCCATCGAACCAGGCCGCGCAGGGTTTGCCGCTGCGGTTGCGGCCGAACAGCACCAGAGCGGGTGGCTGAGGGGTAGGCGGACTTTCGGTAACGGAGGCGGGAACGATCTGGATCGCCATTAGGGTGCTCCTAAAACGACGAAGGCCCCCGTGATGGGGGCCTTCTGTGGAGGTGCAGTGGTGGGTGGGGGTACGCCGGTCCTGGCGTGGCAGTGGCTCGAGCCAATGTCGTCGTGTTCGCCCGGGCATGACGTGCTCTCCTCGCAACTAATCGATCGGCGCTGCCGCGCTGCGCGGCACCAGTGATCGACAACACCAGTATTGCCGAAGCGGCAGCCTAAGTCAAGATTTAAATCCTATAGTTGGGTACGGCTGGGATTACATCTGCTTAGCGCCAATGGCGGAAGATGGGCGCCCGCCAGGAAGCAGACGTTCCGCATTCGACCCGACCCAGTCGTTCGGGCTCCTCGACGCAATACCCGGAAGCGGACGTTTAGCTACCCTCACCGGCGCCCGCATCCGCGTCGTCACCGACGTGGCCTCGAACAAGGACAGGCGCGGGGAGGAAACCCCCTACCTGATCGACGCTGACCCGAGCCAGTTCGACACCACCCTGGTGAACATGGCCATCAATGCCCGGGACGCCATGGATGGCGAGGGCCGGCTGGATATCGGAGTCCGTCGGACCTCCGCCATCCCGGCGGTCCGGGCCCATCCCCGCATCCCCGGGGACTTCGTCGCCGTCTCGGTCCGTGACACCGGCACCGGCATCGCCGCCGACGACCTCGACCGGATCTTCGAGCCGTTTTACACGACCAAAGGCGTCGGCCAGGGTACCGGCCTCGGGCTGAGCCAAGTGTTCGGATTCGCCAAGCAATCAGGCGGCGAGGTGTTGGTCGAGAGCGCTCTCGGCAAAGGCACCACCTTCACCCTGTACCTGCCGCGCGAGGTCGGACGGTCCGTGACGGCCGAGGACGATGCCGAGCCCGAGCCCCTTGCCAACGGGCACGGCACCCGCGTTCTCGCGGTCGAGGATAACGAGGAGGTCGGCTCCTTCGCGACACAGTCGTTGCGCGAACTCGGCTACGAGACCGTCTGGGCGATGACCGCCGAGGAAGCCCTGTCGACCCTGTCATCGCCCTATCGCTTAGACGTCGTGTTCACCGACGTGGTGATGCCCGGGATGAACGGGATCGACATGGCGCGGGAGATCCGCCACCGGCTTCCCAACCTGCCGGTTGTGCTCGCCTCCGGCTACAGCCACGTGCTCGCCGAGCAGGGCACCCACGGCTTCCCGCTCCTGAAGAAGCCCTACTCAATGGAGGATTTGTCTCGCATCCTACGGCGCGCGGTGAACAAGGCCACCTCGGAAGCCATCGTCGACAAGTGACGCCTCAGTCGCGCGTGATCTCCGGCAACGGCGCCTCGGCCGTAAAGACGACGCCGCGCGGGCGGTAGTCGATCTCGGCCGTCCCGCCGATCTCCGTTGCCAGCGCCCGCTCGATCATCCGCGATCCGAAGCCGGTCCGGGTCGGACGCGACACCCGGGGACCGCCTACCTCCTGCCACTGGAACCACAAGCGGATCGGGTCCGATCCATCCACGACGTCCCAACTCACGATCACCCGGCCGAGGTCCGTGGACAGCGAACCGTACTTGACCGAGTTCGTCGCAAGCTCGTGGATCGCAAGAGCGAAGGCGAGGCCCACGCGCGGCGCCAGCCGCAGGATCGGCCCACCGATCTTGAAGCGCGTGTCCTGCTCCACCCCGAAAGGATGCAGCGCCGCGATAACCACCTCTGTCAGCGTCGCCCAATCGCCGCTGCCACGCAGCAGCATTTCGGTCGCGGCCGACAAGGATTTCAGGCGGGATTCCATCGCCTCCTGCGCGGCTTCGAGCGAGGTGGCGTTGCGCAGCGTCTGGCGCGAGATGGATTGCACGGTGGCCAGGGTGTTCTGGATACGATGGCTCAACTCCTTCGAAAGAAGGTCCCGATGCTCCTCCGCGAGCTTGCGGTCCGTGATGTCAAGGCTAATCCCGGCAATGCTCAGCGGCGTCCCGTCCGCCCGGTAGGACGCTTGTCCGCGAAGTTGAAGCCAGCGGGTCTTGCCCTGGGGCGTCAGGAGCCGAACCTCGATGTCGTAGTCGGAATGCTCGGCGATTGCCGCATCCCTCGCGGCCAGCTTCCTTTCCCTGTCGTCGGGGTGGATCGCCGCCATCGTCTCCTCGTAGGTCATGGAATCGTGCGCCGGGCGACCGAAGTTCTCCTTGAAACCCTCAGACGCGATCAGTCGCATCGTGCCCAGGTCGAGTGACCATGTCCCGAGGCGACCAGCCTTGAGTGTGAAGCGCAACCGCTCCTCGCTCTGACGCAGATCCTGTGAACGTTGCGCAGCCTCTGCCTCCAGGGCATCGCGATCCGCTTGAAGCCGGACGAGACGTTCCTTCTCCAAGGTAACGTCGAACTGTGAGGCGAAGAAGTATGTCAGGTCGCCGTCCGCATCGAACACCGGAGACACGAGAAGGCGGTTCCAGAAGACGGTCCCGTCCTTGCGGTGGTTGCGAAGGTCAAGCTCGATGGCGGTGCGCCGCTCGATTGCATCACGGAGCCGTGCGACCTCTCCCTGATCCGTTTCCGCCCCCTGGAGGAACCGGCAGTTCCGACCGAGAATCTCGTGCCGTTCGTAGCCCGTAAGCCTCAGGAAGGCGTCATTCACGAACACGATGGGATTGTCCGGCAGGCGCGGGTCGGTGATCAGCATGGGCATGCGCGTCGCCCGGACCGCCCCTGCGAACGGGTCCGAGCCCGCTACGAGGCGGGTGATCTCCGCATCGATGCGGGCGTCTTCGGTACGATCCGACACTGTCCTGGAAAACTCTCAGTGGCTAACGTGGGCGGCCTGGGTCCTTTACGTCGATAGTCCATTTGACTGACGTTGGATGGGAGAAATCGCGCGAACTCGGAGACGTGACCATTCGGCCCAGGTAAAGGTTCCGCCGAACGTGGCGTGAAGTCGCCTCGGCATCCGTTTCCGTCACGGCGAGCTCCGAATCGCCCGCAAGCCCGGCATCCGTCGCCTGGCTATCAAGCTCTCCGGCGGTCGCTCCGACGAGCCGGACCTCGCCCAGTACCTTGATCCCGTCACAGCCTGACCCTTCCGAGGACCAGTCGGCTCCGCATGGCTTCGGCGACGCAATCCTGCAGGAGGCCTTCCTCGATGGGCCTTCGAAGTACGGGAGAGCGAAACCAGACAGGAGCGTCAAGACGCTCAATCAGGCGCGAACCTTCCAGGCCGGATCCCAATTCGCCGCGGGCCGATGCACGGTCTATCACGACTTTCGCCTACTGGATCCGACACCCAGCCGATGTCCGAGTTGAGGGGTTCGGCCCACTCCTCGAAGCAAACCCGAATTTGGGGTCGCCCCGGACCAGATCATCGGGACACGATGGGGTCCGAGGTTCCTTCATGCTCGCCTAGGTACGCTTTCCTCCGAGAACGAGACGAAGAGATTTAGCCAGCTCGTCGCGTCGGTAGGGCTTGTTGAGGACCGGAAGGTCGCCCCGCCCGATCACTTGGCCCTCTTCGAGGTTAGCGACGTACCCGGAGGTCAGAAGGACCTTAAGGCCTGGCCGTAGGCGTTGCGCCTCAACGGCGAGCTGCGATCCATTCATCCCGCCTGGCATCATCACGTCGGAGAACAGGATGTCGATCCGCTCGACGCCCTGGAGATGGACGAGGGCCTCCGCGGCGTTGCGGGCCACGACCACCCGGTAGTGGAGCTCCTCCAAGCTCTCGACAGCCATGCCGAGCACCTGCTCGTCGTCCTCGACCAGGAGCACGGTATCGCCTTCAGTTGCCCGGCGTAGCGGTAGATTGCCACTGCCAGAGCCTAGCTCCTCGCCGGCCGGTTCCGCGGAGCGGGGGAACAGGAGGCGGAAAGTGGTGCCGAAGCCGAGCTCCGTCTCGATGCCAACGAAGCCGCCAGCGCTGCGGGTGAACCCGTACACCTGCGATAGGCCGAGGCCCGTTCCCTTGCCGACCTCCTTGGTGGTGAAGAACGGTTCGAACACCCGGGCCAGGGCCTCCGGGGAGATCCCGCTGCCCTGGTCGGTCACTGAGACCTCGACATAGGCTCCCGGCGGCACGCTCCTGTCGGCCACCGCCGCTGTGTCGAGGTGCACGTTCCGGCTCCGCACAACGATCCGCGAGCCGCCCTTTTCCATCGCATCGCGGGCATTGACGACGAGGTTGAGCACGGCTGCCTCGAACTGCGCCGGGTCGATCCGGATCGGATCGATGGTGGGGTCGAGATCCAGCGAGAGTTCCACGGCGCCGCCCGCCGCCCGCTCGGCCAGCGGCTTGAACTCGGAGAGCAGGCGGTTCGGGTTGATGGTCTGGGGCCGCAACATCTGCCTGCGCGAAAACGCCAGGAGTTGTTGGGTAAGCTGCTCGCCGCGCCGCGCCGCGTTCATCGCCGCTTCCGCCAGACGGACGACGCGCTCGGTGTTCTCCGGCTTGCGCAGCATCATGTCGAGGCCGCCGACGATGACCGTGAGCAGGTTGTTGAAATCGTGCGCCACGCCGCCGGTCAGTTGCCCGATGGCCTCCATCTTCTGGGCCTGTCGCAAGGCCTCCTCGGTGTTCCGCTGGTCGGTCCTGTCGACGATGATGCCCGCCATGCGGACGGGGCTCCCATCATCGCCGTACTCAGCCTTGCCCTTGGCCGCGATCCAGCGGGTCGCCCCGTCGGTCCGCGACATCCGGCATTCCAAGTCCAAGGTTCCTGTCTCTACCGCCTGGGCGAAGGCAGCCTCGACCATGGATCGATCCTCCGGCGCGGCATGGGCCAGGAACTCGGCCCTGCCCCATGTCGCGACCGGCCGGTCGTAGCCGAAAATCGCGTCATGCCGACGGGAGCGCCGTGCCGTGTCCTTGACGAGGTCGAGATCCCAGGATCCCATTCCGGCGGCATCGAGCGCGAAAGCCAGTGTTTCACGTGCTGCCTCGACCTCGCGCGTGCGCTCCTCGACGCGACGCTCCAGCGTCTCGTTCGCGATGCGCAGCCTCTCTTGTGCCTCCTCGCGCTCCCAGATGTGCTGCCGGGCTTGGTACTGGCGCCGACGGACCCGTAGGGCCGAGGAGACTGCGCTTAGAAGCGTCTCGGCGTTGATGGGTCGTTCCAGCAGGACGACGTTGCCGAGGCGTTCGATCACGGCGGCGGCCTTGGTCGAACGTCGCCCGGCCTGCCGCGTCGCCAGCATGATGAACGGGAAGTCCGACCACGGCGGCTGGGACGAGACCCAGGCGTCCAACGATGCGGGATCGACGTCGAGGAGCGCCTCCTCGGTCACGATGGATGTGGCGGCGGACGTACGAAGCCCATCGAGCCACGCGACGGCGTCGGCGCAGACGGTGACGCCAACGTCGGACTTAGCCAGGAGCTGCGCCATGACGACGGCGTCGCGTCCGCGCGGGGCGAGAATCAGTACGCCCTCGCCATCGGCAAAGGATGCTGCCGTCATATTGCCGGCTCGGCGCCCGGGATCAACGCGACCTTGCCGTCGTAGGTTGGCAATCCGGATAGGATGCCCTGGAAATCGGAGAGGGCGGTGCCGACCTGAAGACCGATGGGGGAAAGCTTGAGTTCCCGGATGGTGCGTTCGTGGGAATTGACGCGGCTCTTAACCACCGACAGGGCGGTCCGGACCGCACCGTTGGCCTCGAAGTACCGAAACAGCAGGATGCCGTCGCTGAGGTAACTGAGGTCGATGTCCGAACGGACGTCGCCGATCACGCCGTGCTGGCCGAGGACCAAGAGGGTCGTGGCGCCCTTCTGATTCAGGTAGTTCAGGAGCTCGTGCATCTGCAGGATGAGATACTCCTCGCCGGGCATGGCGTGGATGTATGCGTTCAAGCTGTCGAACACGATGAAGCTCGCGCCCCGCGTCTCGACGGTCCTGCGCACCCTGCACGCGAACTCGCCGGGCGAGAACTCGGCCGGCTCGATCTCGTCGATGACGAGGCTGCCGCTGGAAAGATGGGCGTCGAGGTCCATGCCCAGCGCCCTGGCTCGCGTGAGCATGGTCTGCCGGCCCTCGTCGAACAGGAAGTAGGTCGCCTTCTCCCCGCGGTCCAACGCCTCAAGCATGCACCGGACCGCCGTGGTGGTCTTGCCGACCCCCGAGGGTCCGAGCAGTAGGGTGTTGGTCGCGGGGGCGAGCCCTCCGCCCAGGAGAAGGTCGAGTTCCTCGGAGCCGGTCGAGGCCGGCGTCATGTCGAACTCCGCGGCATGGTCGTCAATGACGAGGCTGGGGAACACCTCGACGCCACCGGTGTCCAGGACGAAGTCGTGCAGCCCGCCGTGGAACTTGACGCCGCGCATCTTCAGGACGTCGAGGCGCCTGCGCGCGGCACCGAAGCCGCGTCGGACCTGTTCCAGCATGATCACCCCGTGGGCGATGCTGTGGAGCTGGACGTCGGCGGTCCCGTCGTCCAGCAGGAAGACGGTGCATTCCCGGGAGGCGAACATCTGCTTCAGGGCCAGGATCTGACGCCGGTACCGGAGCGGGTTCTGGGCGAGCAGGCGTAGCTCCGACAGGCTGTCGAACACCACCCGCTGCGGCTTGAGGCTGTCGACCCGGTCGATCACCTCCCGCACCGTTTCCCCGAGTTCGACCTCGGAGGGATGCAGGACGGATTGCTCGCTGTCGGGATCCAAGCCGAGTTCATTGACGAGCTCATAGACCTCGATGCCGGCGAGCGACCACCCGTGCGTCCCGGCTGCGAACGAGAGCTCGTCGGCGCTCTCCGACAGGGTGACGTAGAGACCCCTCTCCCCCCGCGCGACGCCGTCGAGAAGGAATTGCAGGCCGACCGTCGTCTTGCCGGTCCCCGGCGTCCCTTCGAGCAGATAGAGGCGACCGCGCGTCAAGCCACCATCGAGGATCTCGTCGAGGCCGGCGATACCCGTCGACAGGATGTCGCGACCCCTGGGGGCATGCGTCGTGGCGGACTTGGTCATGGAGTGGCATCCGGTCGTCGGCAACCGATGCCCGTGACGTGGGCTTTGGGGTACCTCGGGAAACGTGTTCCGACGACAACTCCCGCTTGGCGGTTTGGTCCCATCGCAAGACCACGGCATCGCTGGCCCAGGCGGATCGCGACATGCCCGATCCAAGACAGCTGCGCGACTTCAGCTCCCGCTACGACACCGTTCCCGGTACGCGGGTCGAGCGCGAGTTGAGCTTGCCCAGGCTGGCGGCAAGGTCCGCCGTCGAGGCCGAGACGGCGCCGGACACCGAGGCGAAGCCCCGCGCGAGCAGAGCCTCGGAAAGGTCCGCGAGCGCAGCTTCGAGCTGCCGGGTGAGGACGTGTTCGCCGAGGCTGGACAACGCGCGGTGGGATACGTCCGCGAGCCGTTCGGCGGTCGGCTGACCGACATGGCGGAGCAGGATGGCGAGGGTCGTGATTGCTTCGGCCAGGGTCTGGGGCTGGATCGACTCCGACGCCACCACGATCACGGCCTCAAGCGCGTCGGTCGCAACGGTGGGGGCGGCATCCCGATAGACGACGCAGGAGCTCGCGTCCTCCCGCGCCTCGGTCTCGCCAGCGCTCCATTGCGAGATGACGTCCCGCAGGGCCTGGATGACCGAGATGCCGGGGCTCGGGTTCGACTTCGAGGTCGAGACGGAGGTCCAGGCGATGGTCGCGAGTTGGTGCAGGCCGTAGGCAGCGTCGTGCTTGAGGTCGCGCCCATCGTCGTAGTCGAGCGCCGCCGACGTCTCGTCGATAATGGATGCGCGCGCGTCCGCTTCGAGCGCGACGCCCGGCCGGCACCGGACCCTGAACAGGGGGTCGTGGACGGCTCGGTAGGCCCCGACCGCGATGTCGAACTCGATCTCGACCGCGCCCTTCGCATAACGCTCGACGGCCCTGCCGATGCGCGTCGGGTCAATGCCGACCACGTATCCGCTTTCCCAGGAGCACACCGACGCGACGACGGGCCAGCCGTGCCGGGAGGTCCTGCGCGTCCTCGCGAGCAGGTCGAGATCCGCCGCGCGGGCTTCGAGCACCCGCCCGTGGATGAACTGGATGATCTGCGCCGGGCGCATCTGGTCGATGGTGTTGTAGATCATCACGATGATGAGGCAGAGCGCCGAGGTCGTGAGCAGCAGCGCCAGCGTCGTCCCGAACACGGGCCGGTGAAAGCCGGTGTTGGTCACGAGGGTCATCAGCACGAACACCGACAGGCCGACGAAGTAGCCGAAATAGAACTGGTTCGTGCGCCGGGCCATGAACTGGTCGGTGACCTGGGCCGTCAGGGCTGCGGCCCCCTGCTGCACCGCGATCAGCAGCAGCGAGAACGTGATCGACGTGACCGTGATGATGCTCGACGCCACGGTGGTCAGCAGGCTTCCGAGGGCGGCGCTGTCCCCGAGCAGTTCGCCGAGCCAAGCGAACCCGGTCGGGGGCTGGCCGCCGGACCACGACCTGTCGGCGAGGTAGACCAATGCGTTCAGCCCGACGAACCCGAGCACGGTGGCGAGCGGCAGGGCTAGGAACTGCCGGAAGGATCTCCGGACGGCGTTGACGAAGCGACGTGGGACCGACTGAATGGACTTCATGGTTCCGGGTGTCCCTTGATCCGCTCGATGGCGTCCGCCGCGGCGAGGGTGTCGTTGGCCGCGGTGACGTCACTCGCGTCGGGAGGGGCAACAGGATCGACGGGCGGACCCGTTCGCCGGCATAGGCGGGCGAGGTAGGGGAAGTGGTCGGACCCGAAGGCGTCGAGCCGCTCGATGGAAACCGGCTCGAATCCCCCCTCGTGAAAAATCTGGTCGAGGGGCCAGCGTAGCCAGGACGATCCGGCGTTCCAGGTTGCGACGTAGCCGTAGCCGCGGCGCGGGTCGACGAGGCCCGAGAGCCGTCGCATGCGCTCGACCGCGATCTCCCACGGGGTGGCGTTGAGGTCGCCCGCCAGGATGCCGGGCTCGACGCGCTCGTTCAGGATGCCCGCGGCGGCGTAGAGCTCGGCGTCCCTGCCGAGGGACGACTGCCACGGGAGCGGCGGCTTCGGGTGGAGCCCGATGAAATCTATGGTCTCGCCGGTCCGCATGGTCACGCCGGTGACGATGGCCGGCGTCTCCCGATTCGCCAGATGACGAATCTCGCCGTTGACCAACGGCAGGCGCGAATAGAGCTCGATACCGTAGTACGACCCGGTGATCCGCTTCAGGACGTTCGGCATCCGCTTCCGGAGGGGATCGAGCGCCCCGTCCCACCACGCATCCGTCTCCATTGCGAGGAACAGGTCGGGGTCGGCTCGTCCGACGGTGTCGAGCAAACCGGGAGAATTGCTGTTCCCGAGCTGAACGTTCGCGATCAGGACGGACAGGCTGCGGTCCGCCGGGCATGCCTCCACGTGGCCACCCCCGTCCGGCCGGTACGGCCACAGGATTGTGACATTGACCGCCAGGGCCAAGAGGACCGCTGCCAGGACGAGGCCAGTCAGCCACCGTGCCGTCGACGGGAAGAGCAGGACGCCGACGCCGACCACCATGAGGCCGATGGCCCAATGCAGGCGCGGGAAGTCGAGCAGCCGTACGGCCCACCACTCGGTCGGGACCAGGGGCAGGAGCGTGCAGGCGACCAACGCTGTGGCCGCGCAGAGGGTAACGACGTGGAGGACGCGCCGGATCACGGTACCGGCGCCACCGCCGCTCAGCGCATGTCCTTGGGGAGATGCTGTATCGGGTTCGTACGAGAAAGCGCGCCGTCACCCTGTACGGCCCCGCCCTTCATGACGTCGGTGGAGGACTGGATGGCGCTCGGGGGCGCGACACGGCCGTTTCCGCCGTCGTGCGACGTGCCCGACGGCAAGGTCCCCGGGGTGGGCTGGTCGATCCGACTGGCCGCTGACTGCGCGAACGCGGGGGCCGCAACACCGAGGCTGGCCAACACGGCCACGAGGGCGACTGCCCAGGGGATTCTATTCGTCATTGCAGAGTGATGTCCGTTCCGGCTGCCATTGGGACTGCGATCTTCCAGCCCCAATGCCTCCGCGTGGTCCGTGTTCCCGCCTCATCGGACACCCATTCGCGACCGCCGGCAGGGTTCGGCGCGATCCCAGGATCGGGCACGGGTCGGGATACCGGACGTTGTCGCGACCCAAAGTTCAGGCCTTGACGCCCGACGGTTCCGGCATCCGGGTCAGCAGCAGGGCCGCGGCGGTCCCGATGGCGCTGGAGACGAGGAACGCCGCGGTGAACCCGCTGAGGTCGACGATGCTGCCGGCAAGCACGTTCGACAGGGCGATGGCGACGCCCTGGACGGTCGCGATGGCTCCCGAGGCGAGGTTGTAGCGGCTCTTGTCCTCCATGAAGTCGGCGATCATCAGCGGCTTGATCGCGCTGTAGAGGCCGGTGCTCACGCCCTCCAGGGACTGGACCGCGAACAGCCAGATCGCGTCGTCGGACACCGTGTAGAGCAGCGCCCGGACAGGCAGCATCGCGAACGCGAACAGGATGATGGGCTTGCGCCCCCAGCCATCGGCAAGTCGTCCGACCAGGATGGCCATGGGGAGCATCACGACCTGGGCCGCGATGATGGTCGTCGACGTGATCGCCGCCGACCAATCCTCGTGCGCCAAGGAGATCTTCTGGGCGACGAGCGAGGCCATCGGCCCGTTCGCCAACTGAAACAGGAAGATCGACGCGGCGAAGATCAGGAGGGGGCGGTTGGCGAGGAGCACCTTGAGTGCGGAGCCGCCCTTCGCCTTCGGCTTCACCTCCTCAGCGATCTCCTGTCCGACGATGTCGCGCGGTATGGAGAGCACGGCCGCCGCCGCCAGCAGCGATAGGGCGGGTACCAGGAAGAACACGGCCCGATCCGGGAAGCCGTAGCCCACCAGGGCGATCAGGACGGCGATGCAGACGTTGCCGCCGCGGTACCAGGCGCTGTTGCGGCCCATCCGGCGCGAGAGGCGCGCCTTCGGGAAGATGCCGAGCGTGAGGCCGGCGATGGTCGGAGTGAAGCTGCTGCCCGCCGCGGTCAGGACCGTGAAGGCCACCAGCACGGGCCAGAACTGCGGCCAGATCGCGATCACCGCAGCCCCGACCGACGCCGCCAGAAGGGCGGCCACAATGGCCATACGCTTGTCGCGCGCCCGGTCGATGACGGCGCCGAGGGGCGCCTGCAGGCCGACGCCGATGAGACCCGCAATGGTGGTCACCAACCCGACGGTCGTCGCGCTCCACTCCCGGTGCACGAGCAGGAAGACGTTGAGGTAGGGTCGGAGCCCGCCGTTGACGTCGACCAGGGTCAGGTTGAGGAGGTCGAACTTGCGCGGGTGCAGGTCCCGCGCCTCCCCGGCTCCGTTCGCCGGACCCAACCGTTCCGCGTTCCCGCTCATGCTCTCATGCCGCCTGCTTCCATGCCGATGTGGAGGGGAGTGACGTCCCTGCACCGATTGCGTTCCATCGGCGCCGTTCCTGTTTCCCGGTGAGACAGGGAAGGCATCGTCGAGATCCCAATTGACCGCGGGCCGTCCATCGGGATCTCGGCCGGGTGGGATTCAAGCCGATCCTCGCGTTCGGGAACGGCAGAATCGTCATGGACGTGGCGAGGTCGGGTGGCGGAAAGATCCGCCTCTGCATGGTCCAAGCTCGAAGGCTGACAGATCACGCCGCCATCGAACGCAGGTCACGGCACCGGAGCGAACATGCTGCCTGACACCGACATCACGTGACGGGATGCGTACTCAAGGCTTCGGCGACGCAGTCTTTCACGAAGGCTTTGTCGACGGGCTTTCGGAGAACAAGAAGGCGAAACCAGACGGGAGCCACGAGCCTTTCGATCAGGCGGAGGCCATCCAGGCCCAACCCCGCTTCGCCGCGTTCCGATGCACGGTCGATCACGGCCATGGCCTGCTGGAAGCGATGCGTCCAGAACGCGGCGATGGCCGCATCGGCCGTCTCGTCGCTGCCATCCCCCGCCGCCATGGCCCAGCGCACCAGTCGCTCATGGACCGGGTTCGACAAGGCCGTCGCGACCTGTTCGAGATAGGCGGTCAGATCGCTTTCGAGGGTGCCCGTATCCGGTATCGCGACGGCATCGTCGGACACGCTGACGAGAATGTCCGCCAGCAGGTCCGCGCGTGTCGGCCAGCGTCGATAGACGGTCGAGGGATCGACCCCGGCCCGGTCGGCCACCGCGCGATGGGACAGACCCAGGATGCCGTTCTGCAGGAGCTCGGCCTTCGCTGCGTCCCTGACGGCTTCCCGCACGCGGGCATTCCGGCCTCCTTCCCGCCGACGGGGAGGGCTTGCGTCGGTCATGGCATCTCCCGTTGACGACACCGTTCGCTTGATCCATTTAAAAACTACAAATGTCGTTTTAAGGAATCATCCTGTGAAGATCCACCCCATCCGAACGGGCGACGTCCAGATCAAGTCCCGCCACCAGCACGCCCTTCAGAAGGCGCGACCGAGACGCGCCCTCGATGTCATGTTGGACAGGAACTGGAGCCCGCGCCTGCCCATCGGCTGCTGGCTGGTGGAGCACCCGGAAGGTCTGGTTCTCGTCGATACGGGCGAGAGCTCGCATGCAAACGATCCCGGCTACCAGCCGTGGTGGCACCCGTTCATGCGGACCTGCGAACGACGTTGGGTGAAGCCGGAGGAGGAAGCGCAGGCCTGGGTGCGGGCGCTCGGCTTCGATCCGCGCGACGTACGTTGGGTCGTGATGACCCACATGCACGGAGACCATGCGGGCGGCATTCCCGGCTTTCCCCGCAGCGAGTTCGTGCTGAGCGCCACCGAGGCGAAGGCGGCCCTGGCCCGGACGGGTCCGCTGAACGGCTACCTGAACATGCACTATCCCGACTGGTTCAAGCCCCGCACGGTCGAGCATGCCGACGGACCCTGGGAAAGCTTCGAGGCCAGTACGAAGCTGACGTCGGACGGACGCATCCGCATCGTGCCGACGCCCGGGCACACGGACGGGCACCAATCCGTCGCGATCGAGCAGGACGACCATCTCGTCCTCGTCGCGGGCGATGCGTCCTATGACGAGCAGGCCATGCTGACGGGCGACGTCGATGGCGTGGCGCAGAGCTATGAACGTCACCGCGATACGACCGAGCGCTTGAGGGCGCTGTGCCGTCGTCACCCCGTCGTGACGCAGTTCGCTCACGACCCCGGAAGCGCCGACAGATTGAAGAACGGCATCCGCACCAGGGCCTGACGGGGGAAAAGACTGCCCTCAGGACCGGAAGGAGACCACGAAGCCTTGGAACGGCCGCTGTCGGATCGGGATCGAGCCAACCCGAGGAGTGGGTTGGATCGCCACCTGCCGGTCCGTCCGTACGACGGGGATGGACATCCGGACGTAGGCACGCTTCCCGCCAAGGCGGCGGGCCTCGGGACTCAGTTCGACGCTCCGGTGATCGCGCGGTCGACGTTCACGCGGGCGGACCAGTCCTTAGCGCTGTCCTGCCCCTTGAGGGAGACGAGGCGGGCGCCGCTGACGTCGACGTTCTTGAAGTCTGCGCCCGACACGGTCGCACCGGTGAGGTTCGCCCCCGACAGGTCGGATCCCATCAGGACCACGTCGGTGAGGTTGGCATCCGTAAGGTCGGCGTATTCCAGACGCGAGCGACCGAGGTTCGCCCCCTTCAGGTTGGCACCCCTGAGGTTCACCGAGACGAACACGGCCCGCATCAGGCCCATGGACTGGTTCTTGATGTCGGCGCCGCCCTTGAGGTCGACGAGGGTCGCTCCGCTCATGTTGGCGCCCTTGAAGTCGCCGATGGGCATCGACCGGCTGAGATCGGCCCCGCTGAGGTTCGCGTCTCGGGCGGTAATGCCGAACATCTTGGCGCCGACGAGCTTGGCGCCGCTAAGGTCGGCCTTGATGAACCAGGCCTGCTCCAGGTTCGCGCCCGACAGGTCGGAGCCCCGCAGGTTGGCCTTGTTGAGCCGGGCGGTACGCAGGTTCGCGCCCTTGAGGTTGAGCCCGGAGAGGTCGAGGCCGGCGAGCGCCTTGTCGGAGAGGTCGATGGGCTTGCCGTCCGCCTTGGCGATCAGCGCCTCGACGTCGGCCCGGGTCATCTCGGCCTTGGTCATCGCGGCAGAGCCCATGTCGGCACCCAGGAGCAGGTCCTGCTCGGCATGGGCGGGAGCAGCCAGGAGCATGGAAGCGAGCAGAAGGGGGGCGAGGCGGCGCATGGTTTTCTCCCGATGGTTTCGCCCCGGCCCACGGGAAGCCTTTGCTTCCTCATGCCGTCGCCCGAGCGGATTTTTGTTCTCTAAGGACGGTGGTACTGAGGTCAGTTCCAAGCGTCTGTGACCCAGGTCACCGAAGGCTGTGGATCCCAAGGTTTCACGCATCGACCGGGGCATGGTGGCGCTCAATGACCGCCAGCCCGAGGAGGAAGACCATGCAGAGCGCCGATCAGGTCGAGCGCTGGATCGAGCGATTTCCGCTGGTCCGGGATTTCAGCGCGAGCCATCTTCAGCTCGCGCGGGGCACGGTCGCTTTCCCCATCCTGGAAGCCGGGGCGATTGCTTACGAGCTTCAGGACTCGTGCGCGAACTACCTTATGTGCATCGACGGCCGGACCCGGGTATTCCGGATGTCCGAGGGTGGCCGGGAGATGCTGATCTACAAGGTCGGCGCCGGCGGGACCTGCGTCCTCACCACCCAATGCCTCCTGTCGGGCGGGGGCTTCCCGGCGCAGAGCGTCGCCGAGGCCCGAACCGAGCTGGCCGCCCTCCCGTCCGACACCTTCCGCCAGCTGATGCGGGAGAGCGACGCGTTTCGGACCTTCGTCCTCGACGACTACACCAAGCTCCTGTCGGGAATGTTCGACCTGGTGGAGGAGATCGCGTTCGCCCCCTTGGAGCAACGCCTTGCCCGGCGACTGCTGGTCGAGGCCGATGTCGACGGGATCGTCTGGAAGACCCACCAGCAACTTGCGTCGGACGTCGGCAGCGTGCGCGAGGTCGTCAGCCGCCTCCTGGGCGAATGGGCGGACGAAGGCCTCGTCGAGGTACGACGTGGCCAAGTGTAGGTCATCGACCGGGCGAGCCTGGCGGCCGGCAGGCGGAATCCCTGCTGATCGATCAATCAAGTTCGGACGTCATCGACATGGATATCGGCCTTCGCGTCGAACCGCGAAAAATCGAATTTACGACATACGGCCCAGGCAGGGCCCCGGTCTGGTCGGTGACCTTCGCGGTCCATGCGTCGAGCGGTTACGAGCACCTCTGCACGGTCATCGTCCCCGGGCCACGGGCACGACGACGTAACCGACATCTGCGAGAGGGCCCGGGCCGAGCTTCGACGGATCGCCGCGCTGATTTCCAATCCGCCGCCCGATCCGCTGGAGGAGCCCGCGCCGGCGGCCGACGGCAAGCGCACCAAAGGACGTCGTTCCGTACGGCTACCATGAGGACGTCGGCCAGGTTGCCATGGCTATGACGCCAAGCTACCTACTAGATGGTAGGCGCATCGGTTCGCGTCTCGTTAAGGACGGCTCCCGACAGAGCCGCATTTGGAGGAGATCCGAGATGGAAAATTGGAATGGCTACCGTGGTGAACTGATGTCCACCCTGGGACAGATGGGTCAGATCAGCCCCGAACTCCTTAGCGCACATGACAAGCTGGCATCGGCCAAGCCGAAGGAGCCGAAGCTCGATGACAAGACGCGGGAATTGATCGCCCTCGCCGTGGCGGTGACGACCCGGTGCGATGGATGCATCGCCTTCCATACCGACGCCGCGCGCAAGGCCGGCGCGAGCCAGGAGGAGATGGTCGAGGCATTGGGTGTCGCCGTGGCCTTGAATGCCGGCGCGGCGCTTGTCTACAGCGCCCGGGCATTCGACGCCTTCACGCGCGACGCGGGCTAACAGGCGCGGCCGAGAGACGATCAATTCTGCGGAAGCATACTCAGCCACCTCGGTGAGAATGGGGCGTATGCGTCTCGCCGTTGCTGAGGATGCCAAACCGTCCGACCCTCATTACGGCAGAGCCTCGCCAAGTCGGTCGACCTGGCGAGGCTCTTGAGGAGTGGCGTTCAGTCCGGGATCGAACGAGCCGTCGTCGTCAGCGGCGGCAGCGACCGCCCGGTCCGCGGTAGAGGCCGGGCGGACAACCGCGCGGTGCGCCGGTGATGGCCCGCCGCATGGCACCGCGCGGCCCGCGGTTCAGGCGGCAGCCCCCGAACGGACCGCGATGGGCGCCGAAGCCACAGCCGGCGCGGACCTGGACGATGGGGGCGTCGATGCCGATGCCGCCGGCCGGCATGGGCAGGGCCTGGGCCCCGCCTGCCATGAGCAGCGTCGCGAACCCGGCGACGATGAGACCTGTGAGCTTCATCCTGATTCTTTCATTCTGGTGGGCGCGGCATACGGGCCGTGCCCTGGGGGAAATCGCTATCCGAACCCCGATCCCGGGCGTTCGGTTCACTTGGCGCGGCAGGGTCGCTCCGCGCGGACGACGCGACCGTCGTGGTCGGCGTCGAGCCGTGCGAACCGCTTGGTGGACGTAGCGTCGATCTCCTCGTCGGTGAGGAAGCCGTCGCCGTCCGCGTCGATGGCCCGGAACCGCCCGGCAGGGTCGTAGGGTCCCTTGCCGGGACGGGCGTCCCACCAGGCCGCCCATTCCGCCCGGCTGACGCGCCCGTCGTGGTCGGCGTCGGCCAGCATGATCCGTGTGCGGTTCCGCGCAAGGAACGTCGACAAGTCGACGCCGAGGCTTGGGTCCTTCGGCGGGTTGGTGCCGACAGGCGTTTGGGCGGAGGCGGCAGACCCCGCCAGGAGCGTGCACAGGGTCAGGCAGGCGATAGCCTTCGTCATGATCGCACCTCTCCCGTCAAAGGGTCGTCGCGGGGCCGCGCCGGATGGCACAACCCCAAGCCTCAATAGTGTCACCAACGGTGATGCCACCCGCGATGGCCCCAGCCTTGGTGGCCCCACCCGCGATGGCCCCAGCCAACATGCCGGTAGCCGCCCCAGCGGTGCCAGCGAGGACCGCCCCAACCGAACCGTCGCGGTCCGTAGAACGCGGGCCGGAAGGCGTAGGGCCGGTAGAACACCCTCGGTCCGAGGTTGGGCCGGCAGTAGCCGTAAAACCCGCGGTGACCCCCGAGGCCGCAGCCGTCGCGGGCCTCGGCCGTGCCGGCGGAGGCCAGCGGCGCCGCCAGACCGGCCGCCAGCAGGGCCGCGGGCAGGAGCCGCCTCAACAGGGTCGGCGCGCGTACCGCTTCCTTCGTCATCGCCTCGTCTCCCGATGCGGTGTTTCGACTGCCCGCACCTTGCCGCTGGCCTGTCGCAGGGATTTGCCGGGAAACCCCGTTTTCGTCGCGAGCCGTCGCGTGTTCGAAGGTCCCGATACATCTCGCGACAGAATCCCTCGGGAGGCGGACAGCGCCACGCGTTAGGGTCCGGGACGAAAGGTTCGGAACATGGACGACGCACACATCCTGGTGGTCGACGACCATCGCGACATCCGGGATCCGCTCGCGGCCTTCCTTAGGAAGCACGAGCTCAGGGTCACCGTCGCGGCCGACGCCGCGGCCGCTCGCGTCGTTCTCGCGGGAAACGCCATCGACCTGGTGCTCCTCGACGTGATGATGCCGGGCGAGGACGGGCTCTCGCTCTGCCGCCACATCCGGGAGGCGTACGACACGCCCGTCATCCTCCTCACCGCTCTGGCAGAGGGGACCGACCGGATCGTCGGCCTGGAGATCGGGGCCGACGACTACGTCACGAAGCCGTTCGAGCCGCGCGAGCTCCTCGCCCGCATCAAGAACCTCCTCCGGCGCACGCGCGCGCTTCCCCGGACCCGGGACGGGGCGGACGGACGTAAGCTGGCGTTCGACCGCTGGACGCTGGACACCGACCGGCGCGAGCTCGTCGACGACGCCGGCACACCGGTGACGCTGAGCACAGCCGAGTTCCGCCTGCTGGCGGCGCTGACCCGGCACCCGAGGGTGGTGCTGTCCCGTGACCAGCTCCTCGACCTGACCAGCGGCCGGACCGCCGACGCGTTCGACCGCAGCATCGACAACCAGGTCAGCCGCCTCCGGCGCAAGCTGGAACGCGACCCGGCCAACCCAGGGCTCCTCAAGACCGTCTGGGGCGGTGGCTACGTCCTGGCTGCCGAGGTGAGGACGGTGCCGTGAGGCTGGTGCCGCGCTCGCTCGGCGGACGGCTGGCGCTCCTCCTCGTGCTCGCCGTCGTAGGCGCCCAGGCCGTGGCCTTCGCGATGTTCGCGCACGAATCCTCGCGGGTCGGTCGCGCGGCGGCCCGGACCCAGGTGGTCGACCGCATCGCTACGCTGGTGCGCCTGCTCGATGCGGTCCAGCCCGACACAGTCCCGAGTGTGGTCGCGGCCTACGGTTCCCCCCGCCACCGCTTTACCATTGATGCAGAGAGCCTCGTGCCGGAAGGCGCGATGGGGCCCGACGAGGCACGGCTGGCTCGGCGGATCGACCGACGCATGAAGGACGACGCCAGCCAGTCGCGGATCGCCCTGGTCGAACGGGACGTCGGAGAGGACTCCTCCCAGGGCCGCCTGTCCGACAGAACCCAGGCCCTACGGGTATCCGTCCGGCTCGACGACGGCCGCTGGCTCAACGCCGAGGCCCCGCTCGCGTCCCGGACGCCGCCGTGGATGCGCATCGCGCTCATCCAGGTCCTGGCGAGCGTGGTCGCGGTGCTCTTGGTCGTCGCCATCGCACGGCGCGGGATCGTCGGACCGGTGGCGGACCTCGCCAGGGCTGCGGAGAGGGCCGGTCGTGGTGCCACGTTCGAACCGCTACCGGAGCGTGGCCCAATTGAGTTGCGGACCATGACGGCGGCGTTCAACCTGATGCAGGAGCGCTCGGGGGCCTTCGTCGCCGACCGCACCCGGATGCTGGCGGCCATCAGCCACGACCTGCGCACCCCCATCGCTTCGCTCTGGTTGCGGGCGGAGATGGTCGAGGATGCGGAGCTGCGCGCGGCCATGGTGCGTACGATCTCGGACATGGGGCGGATGGTCGACGCGACCCTGGCGTTCGCCCGTGACGATGCGCTCGCCCAGAACGGCGGCCCGTTGGACCTCGCCGAGATGGTCCGGGCGCTCGTTGAGGACCATGTGGTCCTGGGGCGGGACGTGACCGTCTTATCGCCGGCCGACCTTCCGTTCCATGGCCGGCCGGTCGCGCTGCGTCGGGCCCTCGACAATCTCGTCGGGAACGCCGTCCGCTACAGCGACAGGGCGCGGATCACCCTTGAGCGGGGCGGTGACGGCATCCGGGTCCTCATCGACGACGACGGGCCGGGCATTCCGCCAGACAGGATCGAGGAGATGTTCGCGCCCTTTGCGCGGCTGGAAGGCTCGCGCAACGCGGACACGGGCGGGACCGGTCTCGGCCTCGCCATCGCACGGTCGGCAATCCGTGCCCATGGTGGTGACGTAACGCTCGTCAATCGGGCCGATGGCGGCCTGCGGGCCGAGGTGACCCTTCCGGCCTGAGGGCAAAACTGACTTCTGGACTGGCCCGGAAATGGGTACGCCGTGCGCCTGGATTGCTCCGGGCACACGGCGTTCACGCTACGAACCTCACCGTGGATGGCGAGACGTCAGGCGGCCTGGATCAGTACCCGTAACCGTAGGCCGGGTAGCCGTAGCCATAAGCCGGTGCGTAGGCGGGAGCGTAGCCGTAGCCACCGCCGTAATACCCGACCGGGCGACCATACCCATAACCACCGTAGCCGTAGCCGCCGTAGCTGTTCGCCACGATGGCACCCGCGGCGAGACCTGCGATGCCGAGGCCGATGGCAGCGCCTGGGCCTATGCCGCGGCGATAGCCGTAGCCGCGACCGTACCCGCCGCCGTAACCGCGGTATCCGCCGTAACCGCCTCGGAAGCCAACGCCACGGTAACCGCCGCCGTAGCCATAGCCGCCGTGGCCGTAGCCACCGCCCCAACCGCGAGCCTCTGCAGGCGCCGATGCCAGAAGGCCGAGGCCAAGCAGCGCGGTGGAAGCAAGTGCGAGCTTGCGCATTCGATAACTCCTATCGTTAGTGATGTGGGCCAGAAACAACCTCGCCTAGTTGACCGTTCCGGCGTCAGGTGTGGTCCAACACGTCACGGCACTTGGCCTGTCATGACGCCGCGGTTCAGCGGATGTGATTTCGAGGACCGTGTCGTTTCCGTCGAACCCGTCCCCATCGCCGCCCAACGGCATGCCGTGTTGGACAGCGTCCTGCGAAAATCTGCGCCGGACCAGCGTCCGGTGTTTCCTTGACCCGATGCGATGCTTGGTACCGTCCGATTGAGATCCACGGCTGACCCGACGAGACGACCAGGGTATGTGGTCCGCATGATCATACGTCCTGAAGCCGGCACGGACGCCATCGCGATCCGTGCGCTCGTCTCCGCCGCCTTCGATGATGCGCCTCACGCCAGCGGCACCGAGGCGGACATCGTGGACGCTCTTCGCGAGGGCGGCGTGCTGACCCTTTCCCTTGTCTGCACGGTAGCCAACGAGGTCGTAGGGCACGTCGCCTTCTCACTCGTCGTGGTCGGATGCGCGGCGGAAGGTTGGTTCGGGCTCGGCCCCGTGGCAGTTCAATCCGAATATCGCGGACAAGGTATAGGCCAACGCTTGATCGAGGCGGGATTGAGCAGGCTGCGGGAGCGTGGTGCCGGGGGCTGTGTCGTGCTGGGTGATCCTGCCTATTACCGACGCTTCGGCTTCGCTGCCGACCCAGCTATCGTCCTCGCCGGGGTGCCCCCTGAATACTTCCAGTCCTTAAGCCTGTGCGGGAACCGCCCGGAGGGCGAGGCTCGGTATCATCTCGCCTTCGGCGCGGCCTGACGTCAGCAAACCACTTCCAGCCGAGGCTGCCGGATGACCGACAAATCGTCGCTTTCGGCAAGCGCCGATGGCGGTCCCGACGACCACGTTGGGTCGATATCAACCTGCCCAACCCATGATCGGATGAGGTGGACCACCGAAATGCGGCCTCCCTCGGGACCTCAGCGGCGTTCGACATCGTGAGGTGATGGATCACTGGACGGGTTACTGAGGGGCAACCGCCACACCTCCGAGGGTGTCATGTCCGATCCTACCCGGAACAAGGCGAACGTCGTCGCCTTCTACGAATTGATGTTCAACGAGTGCCGTCCGCGTGAAGCCATCGAGCGCTACGTCGGAGACACGTACATCCAGCACAATCCGCATGTAGCGAGCGGCAAGGACGGCTTCGTCGACTACTTCGAGCGGATGGCGCGCGAGTGGCCGGGTAAGCGTGTCGAGGTCAAGCGGGCGGTGGCCGAGGGCGATCTCGTCGTTCTACATTGCTTGCAGAAGTGGCCGGGCGGCAGCGACTACGCTGCGATGGATATCTTCCGGCTCGACGCCGAGGGGAAGATCGTCGAGCACTGGGACGTGCTGCAGGTGATGCCCGAAGCGTCCGAGAATCCGAACGGGATGTTCTAGGATACGGGTGGCTCGCCGTATCGTACCCGGGGCACGTGACTGGATTCTGCACGCATGACCTGCAAGGCAGAATGATCGTCAGGGCGAAGCCGAGGATGCTGCCCGCATCCCCGGCCTCACAGAGGTTACGCCGCCCTGGCGGTGACCTTCGCGAAGGTGCCCGTCGCGATCTGGTCTTCGAGCTGCGCCTTGAAATCGGCGATGCCAAGGACCTGGACGGGATTACCAGCCTCATCGAGGAACTCGTAGAGCGCGTCCTCGATGTTGCGGTTGCTGAAGAACACGATGGCGTCCTCGTCGCCGCCGCCTTCCAGATGCGGCTCGCCGTTCGCGACGCCCGAGACGTAGCTGCCCGTGGGACGGGTCTCCTTGTGGGTCCCGTCCTGCCGGTAGAACCGGAGCTCGCCCTGCATCACGAGCGTCACGTAGGGGCTCTTGTGCCGGTGCAGCATCACCTTCTGGTTCGCCGCGAACTTGAAGACGACGTCGACGATGCGGTTCTCCTCATCGACCTTGTAGACGAAGAAGGCGATGTGCGGCAGCCAGTCGAGCGTCCGCCAGGTGATGTTGCTCTCGTCGAACATGGGCTTCGGCATTCCGTTTCCTTCCGTTGCCCCCCTCCGGCCGCTCTCGGGCGACGAACGGCTTTCCGCCGCATCGGATGGTTCAGGCAGAGGGCAACGCCCCGCACGACGGATCGATGCGGCGGAGCCTAGCGACCGAGCGAACTCCCCTCATAAGGTCATCGGAAAAGGCCGACGGTCAGACCGCGTGCTCGATGGCATCCACGACCTGGTCGGCGCTGTAGGGCTTGGGCACGAACACGCCATGGTCGGGGATCTCGCCATCGGCGAACCGCCGGCGCCCCGAGGTCACGACGAGGCGGATGTCGGGCCAAGTGTGGTGGACGCGTCCGGCCAGGGTCACCCCGCACATGGTGCCCGGCATGTCGACGTCGGTGAATAGCGCGCCGATGTCAGAGCGCTCGTGCAGGATGAACCACGCCTCGTCGGCATGGCGCGCCTCGACGATTGCGAAGCCCGCGTCCTCAAGCATCTCGATGGCGCACAGGCGCACGAGATCGTCATCCTCGACGACGAGGACGGCCGAGGCTTCCATGGAGCGCTTCGTCGTCATGGAACGGTCAACACGAACTGAGCCGTTCGGTTGCCGCCGATGGCTGCGTCATCTGCCGTCCCGTGCCCGAGGACCCAGGGGTCCACGTTCGATTGCGGCCGACCAGGCGACCACTGCCGGCCTATACATCTCGCTTTGTTGATGGCCGCGGGAGGCGACAGCATCGGCCGATGCGGCAAGTTTCGGAGCAAAGGCGTCCGGTGCGAGTTCCCACTGCCAAGGTGGGAACGCGCCTCCGCATCCCCTAGGCTCGGTTCGAGAAGACGCATGGTCCAAGGCACGACTCTGGCCGGTGACGAGTGGACGTTGGAGAGCTTCACCGGGGCGATCCACCGGGGCGGCGTCGGCCTATGGGCATGGTCCCCGGAGCGGCGCCTGGCGCAACTCGACGGCCTTTGCCGGGAGTTCTGGGGCACGACGGAGCCGGTCGTCACCATCGATGCCCTGTTCGAGAAGGTCGCTTCCGACGACCGCCACGGCATGATGCTTGACTGGGCGGCGAGCGCCACCGACCCGCAGCCCTACAGCTTCGACTTCCGGATCGGCGAAGGCGCCGACGCCCGATGGATCTCGGCGCGTGGCGTAGGCGGGGATGCCGGCAAGGTCGGCGAGTGGGTGCAGGCCATCTTCCTCGACATCACCGACCGCAAGCGCGCCGAGGAGGCCGAGCACCTGCTGACGTCCGAGCTCGCCCACCGCGTCTCGAACATGTTCACCGTCGCCCGCGCGCTCACCGCCATCGTCGCCCGGGACGCCAAGTCGACCCCGAGCTTCGCCGAGGACCTGTCGCAGCGCTTCGGGGTGTTGCACGAGGCGACGACCATGGCGACGCGGTCGCACAAGCTCGACCGGGGCGAGGTCAGGTTGGGCGACCTCGCCGAGCGTATCCTGTCGCCGTACCGGAACGGCGCCAACATCGCCGTCGACATCGAGGCCGCCGCGGTCGCCGGCCCCGACAAGGTCAACGACTACGCGATGATCTTCCACGAGCTCGCCACCAACTCGGCAAAGTACGGCGCCCTGTCCGGGGGCGGCGAACTCAGGCTGGTCGGGCGCGTCGATCACGACGTCCTGACCCTCGAATGGACCGAGGGCGCCGCGCCGGCCGGGACGACCAAGGCGGAGGGCACGGGATTCGGTTCGCGCCTGCTCAAGCAGACCATCGAACGCAGCCTGGCCGGCCGGTTCGAGCGCACCATCGACGACGGCGGCCTGCACTTCCGGATGGTCGTTCCGTCGACCTGACCGGCACGCGGCCCACCGGGCGAACCGGATCGGCGCCGTGCCTCCATGTGGCCCCGCCCCCCTCGGCATCGGCCCATTCCCCATCCGTGGATCCGAGCCCTGCGTGCATCGGCCCACCCCGAACCGTGGTTCAGCACCCATGGCGAATTTGCTAGACGGCCCCGCGTGACAGACGCGACAGACTTTCCCAAGCTGGCCGAAACCGAGGCCGAGACCGTCCTGCGGGATACCCACCGCATCCTCTCCGAGATCGCCGGAGGGGAGGACATCACCGATCCGTTCGCCGCGGCCGTGCGCGCGACGCGCATGCCGATGATCGTCACGGACCCGCGCCAGCCGGACAACCCGATCATCTTCGTCAACCGAGCCTTCAGCCGTCTCACCGGCTACGCACGCGAGGAGATCATCGGGCGGAACTGCCGCTTCCTCCAGGGGCCGGAGACGGACCGAAGCGACATAACCCGCGTGCGGGAAGCCATCGCGGCCCGGCGTGGCATCGAGGTCGCCCTGCTGAACTACCGCAAGGACGGCACGACCTTCTGGAACCAGCTGCTGCTGGCGCCGGTGAAGGACGCCGCCGGCGAGGTCGCGTACTTCTTCGCCAGCCAGTACGACGTCAGCGCCGACGTGCTGCAGCTTGCGGCCCTGCGCGGCGAGAACGCCGCCCTGTCGGCGGCCCGCGCCACCGACGCCGAGCGGCTGCAGTTCAGCGAGATGGCCCTGCGGCTGGCCACCGAGGCGGCCGAGATCGGCACCTGGGACCTCGACATCGTCGCCGACGCCCTGACGTTGTCTGAGCGCACACGCGGGCTGTTCGGCCTTTCGCCGAACGCCCCGTGCGGCCTCGATACGCTTCGCGACGGCCTGCATCCCGACGACCGCGAGGCGACGTTGTCCGCGTTCGCCGCAACCCTCGATCAGGAGCGGCGCGCTTCGTTCGAGGCGGAGTTCCGTGTGGTCTCCCCCATCGACGGCACCGTGCGATGGGTGGGTGCCAAGGGGCGTTGCCTCTTCGACGAGAATGGCCATGCCTTCCGGGCGCTGGGGACCATGGTCGACGCCACCGCCCGGCGCGAGACCGAGGAGCGCTACACGGCGCTGTTCGAGGCGGTCGACGACGGCTTCTGCATCATCGAGTTCATCGACGGCCCGCACGGTCCGGCGACCGACTACGTCCATACCGTCGCTAACCACGGCTACGAGCGCCAGACCGGGATCGCGAACATCGTCGGGCGGACCCTGCGCGACATCGCGCCCGACGAGGCCGAGGGCTGGCTCGACCTCTACGGAGGCGTGTTGCGGACGGGGGAATCAATCCGGTTCGAGCGTGCCTTCCCGGAGGTCGGCCGTCACATCGAGGTCTCGGCCGCACGGATCGAGCCGGCGACCCGGCGACAGGTCTCGGTGCTGTTCCGGGACGTCACCGCGCGCAAGCGCGTCGAGGCCGACCTGCAGGCCAGCGAGGCGCAGTTCCGCGCCTTCGCCGAGGCCGTGCCGAACCAGGTCTGGGCGGCCCGGCCGAACGGGAAGCTGTACTGGTTCAACGGCCAGGCCTACGCCTACACCGGCGTCGAGCCGGGCAGCCTGAACCGGATCGCGACCTGGGTCGACCTGATCCATCCCGACGACCTGTCGGCGGCCCGGGAGGGCTGGGACCGCTCCATCGCCACGGGCGAGCACTACGAGGTCGAGTTCCGCATCCGCGGCGCCGATGGCGCCCATCGCTGGTTCCTGGCGCGGGCGCAGCCGGTCCGGGATACGGCGGGTGCGATCACGCAGTGGGTCGGCACCCACACCGACATCGACGAACGCCGGCGCCAGTCCGAGGAGCTCGAACGGCAGGTCGCCGCTCGCACCGCTGAGCGGGACATGATCTGGAGGGCCTCCTCCGACATGCTCTGCGTAGCGAACTTCGAAGGCCGGTTCGTCAGCCTGAACCCGGCCTGGGCGGCGACGCTCGGCTGGACCGAGGCCGAGATGAAGGCGAGCCCGTTCCTCGACTTCGTCCATCCCGACGACCGCGCGCTGACCGAGGAGGCCGCGGCCGGCCTCGCGCGCGGCGACGCTCAGATGTCGTTCGAGAACCGCTACCGGCATCGCGACGGCGGGTGGCGCTGGCTGTCGTGGAACGCCGTCCCGACCGGCGGCCTGATATATTCTACGGTGCGCGACGTCACCGCCGCCAAGGCCCAGGCCGAGGCGCTCGCCCGCACCGAGGAGGCCCTGCGGCAATCGCAGAAGATGGAGGCGGTCGGGCAACTCACCGGCGGCCTCGCCCATGACTTCAACAACATGCTCGCCGGCATCGTCGGCTCGCTGGAGCTGATGCAGACCCGCATGCTCCAGGGCCGGATGGGCGACCTGGAGCGTTACATCGGCGCCGCCCAGGGCGCGGCACGGCGGGCGGCGGCCCTGACCCACCGCCTGCTCGCCTTCTCCCGGCGCCAGACCCTCGCGCCCAAGCCGACCGACGTGAACCGGCTGGTCGAGGGCATGGAGGAACTCGTGCGCCGCACGGTCGGGCCTGCCGTGTCCGTCGAGGTGGTCGGCGCCGGTGGCCTTTGGTCGACCCTGGTCGATCCGAGCCAGCTTGAGAACGCCCTGCTCAATCTCTGCATCAACGCCCGGGACGCGATGCCCGACGGCGGTCGCATCGTGGTCGAGACGAGCAACCGCTGGCTCGACCGGGCCGGTGCCCGCGAGCGCGACCTGGAGCCGGGGCAGTACGTGGCGCTGTGCGTGTCGGACAACGGCACCGGCATGCCGCCGGAGGTGGTGGCGAAGGCGTTCGATCCATTCTTCACCACCAAGCCGATGGGAGAGGGCACGGGCCTCGGCCTGAGCATGATCTACGGCTTCGCGAAGCAGTCCGGCGGGCAGGTGCGGATCTATTCTGAGCCCGGCAAGGGCACGATGGTCTGCGTCTACCTTCCCCGTCACCGCGGCGAGGCTGAGGCGTCCGAAGCGGTCCCGGACCTGTCGGAGGCCGCCCGGGCCAAGGCCGGCGAGACGGTGCTGGTGGTCGACGACGAGCCGACGGTGCGGATGCTTGTCACCGAGGTGCTGGAGGATCTCGGTTATGCGGCCATTGAGGCTGCGGACGGTGCCTCCGGCCTTAAGGTGCTGCAATCGGACGTGCGCGTCGATTTGCTGGTAACCGATGTCGGCCTGCCCGGCGGGATGAACGGACGGCAGATGGCGGATGCGGCCAAGGTGTCGAGGCCTGGCCTCAAGGTGCTGTTCATCACCGGCTACGCCGAGAATGCCGCGCTCAACCACGGCCATCTCTCACCGGGCATGGAGATCCTGGTCAAGCCGTTCGCCCTGGAAGCCCTCGCAACGCGCATCCGCGGGCTGATTGAGGAGAGACCCTGACGTACGTGGCCCATCCAGGCATGGCTCACCGAAGGCGGTGGCAAGTAGGTATTGGGCAGCCTGAACCGACCCCACGCCGCTATGGCGTCGTGCATCGAGCATGTCGCACGGCCGGCCACCCGATGGAGACCCTATTGGTCTAATCCTGACGGATTCCACTCAGCCCTGGGTCCGCTCCCGACCCTGGCTGTGTCAAAAC
>NZ_BPRA01000027.1 GCF_022179645.1 Methylobacterium thuringiense | reverse complement strand
GCCATTGCAGCATCGGGGCCGGGCCCGCCGACACGTCGCTATGCGCGGTAAAGCTTTTCGTCGAGATCGGCAGCATGTCGTACCTCCGTCCAAAGCGCGCATCCATCGAAGACAGGACACGCCGAGACCATGGATGATCAGCCCCCAACCGATTTTTAGCCTATGCTAGTTTTTCCGGTTGATTCTTGATGTTTGATCGATTATTTCGTCTTTGAGCGCGAAATCAGGTTTCGTCGACTGCCGTAGGCGCTCAATTCCGGCAGACTGTTAACTAGCTTTTAGTCTGACGCAATAACTAAATGACGGCTTGATGATTTCGATCCTGGGATAGATTGTATATAATTTATAGGATGTTATTCATATTCTGAATTAGCCGTCATCGCGACGGCCAAAGCAGCTTCCCAGATGTCGTATCTATGACCAGGTGACCACAGGTCTATGGATCGCACCTGATCGCTCGTACATTGTGCGACGCACAAAAGCAATAATTTGCGCTAACTAGTAATTGCTTTTTTGGGCTTACAACCTGAATCGCTGTGAATTTCTCGGACAACAATCCTATAAAAATATCAATTGTTAATCGCGACGGCGTCTTCGGGCACTGTCATCTGCCGCAACACGATTCGGGCGAATGGTGTCCATCCCCTCTTGCCGGGCATATCACTTGACGCTTGAGAGAACCGGAATGAGACGGAGCCCAGAGTCGATCCTCGAAGGGGATCGACACGTGTCGACGTGATACGAAGCCGCGATCTCCAAGGCGAAACAACGCAGACCTGCCGCCCCACGACGGACTTCGAAACAGCCGACCGATTTCGATTGGGTTGGCAGGATGGGATGTCGCGTGCGACGTGTCGTCCGCCAGGGACGCGCCAGATTTGGCGCAAGACAATATAAAAAAATCGAGGCGGCGCGACTACTTAAGTACAACGAGCGCCGTACCAGCTGAATCCCGATCCGATCACGGCCTTGCAACAGCCCCAGATGCCTGCATTCCCCGTGTGCGGACCGAGGACCGATCTTCCGCAGGAACGAGAAGCCGGCCATGCGAATGCCGGACGCAGGAAGGAGCAAGCCCGCAGAGTGTTTCGGAACTCCCGCGGGGGCCGACGACAGTTGTCATCGCCACTCTGCGCCGATGGCAGCCGATCGAGAGAGGCAGCTCGGCGGGTTCGCGCGTCGACAGCTACTGGGAGGTCGCCACCCGGCCGGCGGCGATCGAGCTGCGAACTTCCAGGACATCGCCGGGATCGAGGAAGTCGTCCTGTTGCGCGGGAATGACCGAAGCCTTGCGGTCGACCGTGCGATGGATCGTGAAATCGAATTTTACGTCGAGCTCCTGAAGAGCGCTCGCCGGACCGTCCGCCGAGACCAGATTTTCGAGCAGGGTCTTTCGCTGAATCAGAAGTTTCTCATGCTTGCCTTCACTCGCGTGCAGACTCGCGAGAAGATTCACGCGGCGCTCCATCTCCAACGATTGCAGGCGATTGACGGCCTCCTCACGATCGTTCTTTGCGGCCTCGACCTGAACCGCGGTCTGAAGCGCACGGGTGGCCGACAGCAGGCTCATCCGGCGGGCGTCGGTGAGACGTTGGGCCGAGCTGATGCCGCGCTGCATGAAGTCGGCCACCTTGGCCGCCTCCACCACATCGGCCTTGGCGCCCTCCTCCTCCTCCGCATGCTGCTTGCTAAGAACCGCGACGCGCGCGGTTGCTCGGACGAGCGTAGCCTGCGCGGCATCGCGCTCCGTTCGAAACTTGTCCATCCGTGCGGCGAGTTGTGCAGCCTCGCCCTTCACGATGGCGGTCTCTGCCGGATCCCGCCCGCTTTGGGACGCTGAACCGCTGTCGAAGGTGATATCGCCTTTGATCTCCGCCTTCGTAGCCTTCAGCTTCGTCCGCTCCTGCACAATCTCGAACTCGATGTCCTTGATCCGACCTCGAAGATCATCCGCGCGCCGGGAATCCTGCATTTCCTTCGACTGTCGCCCCTCGCCTCCAGACGCCGCGACAGCTTGGCGAACCGTCAAACCCGGGCGGAACGGCAGGGGCCCGACGGTCGCCACCGCACCGGCGACGTAGACGGGCCGATAGGCCGCGACATCGACGATCACATCGTCCGGGGACAGAGTGAGGAAGACCTCGTGTCCGTCATGCGTGATGTAGCGGATGTTCCGCTTCGAAAGCGCAGTCCGGATCGATCCTCTGAGCTTGTCGAGACTCACGCCTGTTGCCTCGAACATGCCGGCGAGCGGTACCATGAGCCGTCCGTCGCCGCCGACGGTGACCTTCCAGTCTGAGTTGGGTACGCCGGCAATGAAGACGTTGATCGTGTCACCTGCTGCCAAGCGATATTCCTGCGCGAAACTGCCGCTGCTCAGTGTCTGGAGCCAAACAAACAACACGGCCGCTGTGAAACGGTGCACCCTCGGCCGATCTGACATCACTTTCGAAGCCTCATTTTTGAAGTTTCTCGACTAGAAGCTACGTATATCAATATCCATGGTCAAATCGTTGTTCGGCTCGCAAAAGCTAACAATCGTCTACTAACCGTAAAGGGCATCATAATGCATAGACGAGCGGGTGCCGGCCCCCGAACGGCGAAGGAGCGCCCCGTGGCGGGCGACCGGGCCATGGCCGTCTGGGCAGCTTGCAGACGGGCTGCGGAATACGTGCCCAACCAATGCCGTCGGACCGAGACCCGATCCCGCGGCATTACAAGCGTCTGAAGCGCTTTTCGACCGAGTGGATGCCGGCCGGTCGAAAAGCGCTCCGAGATCCGAACGACTAAAACTAGCAATTGTCGCACTTCCCCTGCGGCCGAGGAGACGCCCAGCGCTTGCCCAAGATGAGCTCCGGGATTTCCGGGTCGTCACGAGCACCGATGAGGCGACGCGCCCGAGAGACGCGAACATACGCGGCGGCTCGAGCGCATGTCGGATCGCTGGTCCATAAACGATCGATCCCGTCGCAATCGCAGCGACTGCCGCTCTCGGTGCGAAGGATCTGTTCGCTGTGCACGGGCCATGATCGCCCGACCACGCACGACGCCGACGCGTTACTTGACAACGCGGAGCGCTCGGGAGTCTGCGCGCGATTTTACTAAATTCTATTTTTGAATTTGTTATTTGTCTTATGTCGTTTTGCGGTGCAAACTCAGCATTGCGCATTGGCGAAAACGGACAGTTCAAATCTTTCTTCTTCGGCCACGACTTGCTAGCCTCGTATTCTGGTCGAGCGAAATCATCGGTTTGCACCCATTATTTCACGGGAGACACGCGTGCTTCAGCGTTTGGAAACTCCGCAACCACGATTCATGCTCTCCGTTGTCATGGTGGTTCAGTCCTTCGACGCCGAGATCGCGAAGGACATTTTCAGCATTGCTAGTGCCGTGGGTTCGCAGCTGCGCGATTGCGAGATCGTTCTGGTCGACGCGACGAGCTCGGACAGCGTGGCGCGCGCACTGCGCGAGCACGTCGATCGCAGCGAGATCGGTAATATTCAAGTATTCCGCCTGATATCTCAGGTCGGCTTCGAAGCCGCCGCATGGGCCGGAATAGAAAATAGCCTCGGTGACTATGTCGCCGTCCTCAACATTAATGCAGAGATTGCATTGACCATTCCAGCGATGCTGGAGAGGATTTCGGAAGGATACGAGCTGGTCTTTGTGCGGAACGTCGCGCCTGTCGCACAGACCGCGCTCGAGGCCGCGCTGGCCGGCCTCTTCCGCCGGGCCTACAGGGCTCTGACCGGCCTCGATCTGACGCAGGAGGGCGCGCAATCACGCCTCATGAGCAGACGCCTGATCAATTTTCTGCTGCAACATCCCCAACCCGTCTTCCGCTATCGAACGTTGCCCGCACTCGCTGGCTGCTCGAAATGCACCATCACATATCATGGGCAGCGCAGACCCACGGGCGAGAGCCGTTTCGCGCACAGAGCGCGCCGCGCCTGGTCGCTGTTGCTGAATAGCTCGACCGCACCGATGAGACTTGCCTCGGGGTTGGCGGTGTCGGGCGCCCTCCTGAACCTGATCTATTCCGGCTACGTCCTCGGCGTCAGCATGTACAAGGCCGACGTGGCACCTGGTTGGGTTACCTTGTCCTTGCAGCAATCCGGCATGTTTTTCATCTTCTCGATAGGGCTGTTCATCATCGCGGAGTATTTCATTCACGTCCTGCGCCAACGCGGAGCGGGGCCGCCGTATTTTATCGTAGGGGAATCAAATAGTTCTCTTCAGCACGTAAAGCAGCGCCTCAATATCGAAGTGGCCTCCGATTGATATGCGCAAAGCTGTCGTCATCGGGGGCGGATTTTACGGTTGTAGCATCGCGCTCTATCTCGCCAAGCAGCGAGGCTTCGCTGTGACGGTACTTGAGACGGCGCCACAGATCATGCAACGCGCGTCCCTCGTCAATCAGGCGCGCGTTCACAATGGCTATCACTACCCACGCAGCCTCACGACAGCCGCCCGAAGCCGCGCGAACTATCCGCTCTTCGTCGAGGCATATGCCGAGTCCGTGGTTCGAGATTTCACCAAGCTCTACGCGCTTGCGCGCATCGGCTCGAAGATCAACGCGAAGCAAATGGAATCGCTGTGCCGATCGATCGATGCCCCGTTGGTTCGCGCTCCACGAGAGATTCGGGCTCTGTTCTCTCCGAACACCGTAAGCGACGTCTATATCGTCGAGGAATACGCCTTCAACAGCGCAATCCTCGCGCGCAAAATCGAGGCCGAGTTGCTTGCCGCGGGGATCGACCTGAGGCTGGCGACGGAGGTCGTGGCGGTCGAGCAGGGGCCGAGCAATGTTCAAGTGACGGCCCGGCGCGAATCGGAGCCCTTCGTCTTCGATGCCGACCTGGCCTTCAACTGCACGTATTGCAACCTCGGTCAGTTTACGTCGAAACCGACGGAGATGGCTCAAGTCCTCAGGCATGAACTAACCGAGATCGCTCTCATAGAGCCCCCGGACGAGCTCAAAGCGTTCGGCGTCACAGTGATGGACGGCCCGTTCTTCTCCTGCATGCCGTTCCCGACGGCCGGTCTGCATTCCCTGACCCATGTTCGATACACGCCGCATGCAACCTGGGACGAGGACAGGGAGCTGACGCCCGACCGGATCTTGCGCGAGAACGGTCGCCAGACCCGCGTGGACTGGATGTTGCGCGACGCGCAACGCTTCCTGCCGGCTCTCGAGCGGTCGCGCTACGTTCGCTCTCTCTACGAGGTCAAAACAGTCCTCAAGATCAACGATGGCAACGACGGCCGGCCGATCATGCTTGCGCGATCACCGCCGTACGGGAGAATGTTTTCGGTACTGGGCGGGAAAATCGATAATATCTATGACATCATCGAGCGGCTGAACGGTGAGGACCTGGCAGCTTGACCGATCGCATCGGCCTACCAATGTCGAGGCGAAGACGATCACGAAAGATCTAGGCTTCGGCGTGAATTTTCTGCAGGTATCACCTCTACTGTCGAAAAACGCAAAATAATCATCAAAATTTCGGAATCATCTACGATGTTTTCTTTGATTTTTTGCTGAGTTCAGCGTACTCTTCTCTCAACAAACCTTTTCAAGTTAAAAGTAGTTACCGACACATCAACAGTTCTGCGCTGATACAGCAAAGGCCTTCCACTATGCTGAAGCTGAAAGACGAAGCATTTTTTCGGAGCGAGCCGTCTTCGGCCGGGTCTGCAAAGGCGAGCAATCTCGTGACGCTGGCGTCGATACTCGGCGCCATTCGTCGGCACAAAAAATCGATCGTGGTGATTTTCGCGATCTGTCTTGGCGCAGCCATCGCCTATCTCACGGTCGCTCCGTCACGCTACACGGCATCGACATCTCTGATGATCGACACTCGGAAGAGCCAGATCATCAGAACGCAGTTCGGCTCCGATCCGCCGCTCGATGCGAGCATCATCGAAAGTCAGGCCGAGATCATCAAATCCGACGACCTCCTGATGAAGGTCGTCAAGGAATACAAGCTGATCGAAGATCCGGAATTCGCCCCCCAGTCCGAAGACAACCGAGGGAGCTTCTGGGATAGCTGGCTCGGGCAGGTCCCGGCGCCGATGAACACCGAGGCTCTCGAGCGAACGGCGGCATTCGTCGTATCGAAGAATCTCAGCGTCAAACGCGTAGGACTGTCTTACGTGCTCGACCTCCGCTACGTGTCCCGGTCACCCATCCGGGCCATGCAGATCGCCAACGCGATCGCCAACGCCTACACCAACGGCGAGACGGAAGCGCGTTACGATGCCACGCGCAAGGCCAACAGCTGGCTGAAGGAGCGGCTCGCGGAGCTGCGGGAACAGACGATCACGGCCGACCGCACGTTGCAGGCCTTCAAGGCAGACATCAACAGTGCTGCGACGAGCGCCGAAGCACAGGTCACCTTACGCAACCTCGAGAGCACCGTTACCGCGACGAAATCGCTCTATGACGCGTATCTGCAGCGCTCGATCGACACCGCACAGCAGCAAGACGTGCCGATGATCGAGGCGCGCATCATCAAGACCGCCTCGGTTCCGCTCAGTCCGAGCTCGCCGAATTTTATCGTCATTCTCGGTCTTGCCATCGTCGGAGCCGGCTGTTTGAGTGGATTGCATATCCTCGTTCGGCAGGGGCGCATCCAGACCTTCGACACCGCCGATCGCGTCGAGGCGGCAACCGGGCTCAGATGCCTGGGCGTGCTCCCGGATCACGCCGCGCGCCGCGGTATCAACATCGCGCGCGCGACCCGGGGAGACTTCGACCTGACGCTCGCCCGAAGCGTCGGCGACGCGCCCTTCGACCGGCCGTTCCGCCAACTGAAGCTCGAGCTGGATACGCGATGCCGCGACACGGCCTGCGTGGTCGGGATCACCTCATCCCTGCCGCGCGAAGGCAAGAGCTTGATCGCCTTCAACCTCGCATTGACCGCCAGCCGCTCCCACGAGCGCGTCCTCCTCATCGATGCGGCTTGCCGGGGCGGAGGGCTATCGGCTGCTCTCGACGTCTCGATCCAACACGGCCTGCGGGACGTCCTGTCCGGACAGGTTGCGGCGACCGACGCGGTCGTCCGGCTGGACGCGGTCGATTTCGACTTTCTCCCGAGCGGCTCCCAAGGCTCCGGCCGGTCGAACGCAGCGTTCTTCAACCAGAGCCGGCTCGAGGTTCTGTTCAAGCAGCTGCGTCCACACTACCACAAGATTTACATCGACCTGCCGTCCGTACACGAGGTCATCGAAGTCAAAAGCTTCATGGCCTGCCTGGACGAGGTGCTGCTCGTGGTGGAGGCAGATCGAACCCAGACCAAGATCGTTGTCGAGGCAGCCTCGGCGCTGTCCGGCCGGTTCGATATCGTCGGCGGGGTCGTCCTGAATCGGGCACGGCCCCAGGGCAGAAGTCTCGCCCATGAAGGTCTCTGACCTTCATGGGCGATCCGGGCCGATCCTCGGTTCGAGCGCTTGAGCGCCTTCATCTCCGACGCACGGTCGCTCCGGGCTGGTGCGAGACCAGTAGTTCTATCGATCATCTCTTGTCGATGCAGCTGATTCTGTTTGACGAAAGAAAACCCGACGTAGCAATGTAGCAGAGCGATCTCTCAACGTATGAGTTAGTGAAAATCGTTCTTCCGAGCAGAAAAGGGCGGGTGTCATGGGGTATGTACCGAATTGGCCGCGAACCCGCACGGGGCGAACATTACCTCGCAACACCGCGCATCTTGTTGGAAGCCTCCCACGGTCGGTCGGCTTCGGCCTCGGCTTCGTTGCAACGTCTGCCTGGGGCGCCCTCCTCTGCTGGATTGCCTATACGATCACGGCCCTCGCGACGTGACGATGTCGACGCTTCTCATCATTTAGGGATTTTAGGTCTGCTTTGCTTGGATTGACGCCATAGGCCGAGGGCTCTTCCGTCAGTTATCACATGTTTTACCTCAGCATTGCAGGACTCGGAATTGCGATCGGTCTCACGCTTCGTTGGCCAGGCCTGGTAATCGTTATCTCGATCTTTGCGATCGCATTGGGCGTCGCTGCCGCCATTCATCGCGAACCGTTGTCTGAAACATTGGTCAGGGCCGGCGCGACGTTCTTCGTCCTGAACGTGACGTTCTTCGTCGGCTCGCTGATCCGGGCGGTTCTTCCGTCGATCCTGTCGCGCAGACGCTGACTCGTTTTGCGCGCCAGCCGTTCTCTGCCCCGTGCGATCGTCGCAATGCCGGCTTCCGCGGATCCGGGCCCTGCACCGCTACAGGAATCGATGGCGGCTCGAGCGCCCCGATCTAGCGAGCGGCCTCCGCGAAGGTGAACGCGACGTTCACGGCTTCCGGTGGGCCTTCGCCCGTACCCTTCCCGGCATAGATTCCGATCTTCAGATAGGACGTGGTCGGCTGCGGCTTGCCACGCACCCGGTATGCGTCGGCAAGGAGATCGACATACTCGTAGCCGGTCGGAATGTCCGCCCGGTCCACCAGCATCTTGCCGTCGATCCAGACGGCGATGCGGCCGCGGTCACCGTGGCCGTCGACGACGATCAGATCCAGGGCGTGGTCTCTGCCGAGCTCGATATCCGGGATCCTCCCGAGGATGCGCATCGGTGAGTAGGTTGTTTGCTCTCCGCGGCCCGTCTCCCCACGCACCTGGAGGTATGGCCTGCCGGTTGCCGGGTCGGAAAGAAGGTCGAGAGAGAACATGGGCGACGCATTGACGAAACTCCCGTCCGCACGTCGCGTATCCGCCTGATGGATCTGCACGATCGAGCACCATTCTGCGCCGACGAAGACCGATTTCGGATCGATGTTGAACGTCCCGGTCAGCCGGATTTCCTGGCCTTTGCTAAACGGTGTCAGCCCGACCAGCTCCGTTCGGATCTTGCGCGGCGGATCAAACGTGGCCCGCTCACCGGCTTTGGCAGAGAAACGATAGTTTCCCTCCAGCCCGACCTGAACCCGCTGCGTTTGAGTGGCCCATTTCAGACCAGCGATCGCGATCTCGGCGCCGATGGGCAGCTCTTGGAAACCGGAGGCGATCGCCGCAGGCGCCTTCGCTTCGGACTGGGGGGTGGCCGCAAGCGCCGTCATCTGGCGGAGCAAGGCCCTCGCAGCATCGAGATTGGCTTGAGCTTCCGAGAGCTCGGCCGAACTGGCCGTGCCAGCCGCTCGCATCTCGGTGAGATCGTTCTGCAGCTTCGCGAGCAGCCGCGCCAACTCGTCGACCTTTCGGCTTTCGGCAGGCCGTCGGCCTCGGTCTTCCCGACTGGTGGCGAAGTTGTCGGACGCCGAAGGCATTTCGCTCGCACCGCCGGGCGCGCCCTCGGCCGGTAGCCCGACGGAGGCCAGGAGAACGATGATCGGGGTACCGACCAGGACGGAAGAACGCTTGTACATGCAATCGTATCTCCGACATCCGCGGGGCGATGTTCGATTGTTATATGTCGATGTCCGAACGCAAAGCGATTTACTGCCGGCTTGCGGCATTGCTCGTCTTCCGGCGGCCAAGTCCTGAAGCGCGCGCGATCTGTGACCGCCGCGCCGCGTAGTGCGGTGCGACCATCGGATAGTCGTCAGGCAGCGCGTAACGCGCGCGGTAGCTATCCGGATCGAAGCCGAGGCTGGCCAGATGGGGCTTCAACGACTTGTAGGGCTTGCCGTCGATGAAGCTGATGAGCGCGTCCGGCGTGATCGATTCCTGGACCCGCTTGAGCTTTGCCTGCCCCTGGCTGCGGTCTCTGCCGGTCTCGATCGCCACGAGTGCACCATGCACGGCCTGGATGAGACTCAGCATCTCGGACGGTGAAGCGTAGTTCTTCAGAACGTAGGCCGAAACGATCTTCACGGTGGAATACAGTGGCGCCGTTCCGCGTTCTGTAGGCTCAGGCGCCATCGAGTCGTCTCCCCATCTAGCTCTATCGCAATACACGCATCGAAATCTTGAATTCTGATGGCCGAGTAAATCAGATCTGTAAATGCCAATATTTTAATATAAATTGTTTATTTAACGAAGCGCATCCGTCGGAAGCCCTAAAATTAGACCAAATACGGCGCTTTGATATGGCGAGACGTGAGCCGAGGCTTCGGCCGTAGAAAGCTATTCTTTCCAAATGAGCAGCTGAAAACATTGAAACCATAACTAGTCGAGCAAGAATCGTTCCTAAGTTTTGTTGCGATACGTCTCTCAATCGACTTTCCTGGGCGGCGGTCAGCGCTTCAATCGGCCGACCGCACCGGAAGGGGACCGGTTTCTGGCGCAAGCCGCCGAAGACGCTGTCGGGATCCGGCCGAAACGGCATGCAGGAGGGACACGTAGCCATCGACCATCCGCTCCTCGCTGAGGCCCTGGACGGACCGCACGGCTTGCGCTTGGAGACGCTCACGGATCGCCGGATCGGACGCCTTCATCAGGCAGTCGGCGAAAGCCTGCGAGTCCCCGACCGCGAACAGGAAGCCGTTGACGCCGTGCTCGACGATCTCGCTCGCCCCGCCGATGTCCGACATCAGCATCGGGACGCCGCTGGCTAGGAACTCGATGGCGGCCAGAGAGAATGTCTCGACGGCATCGCTGCAAAGGACGCCGCAATCGCAGGCGCTCATCCAGGGTCGGACATCGGATTGCTCGCCGGCGAAGATCACGAGCGAGTCGAGGTTGAGATCGCGCGCAAGACGCTCGGTCGAGGGGCGTGTCTCGCCGTCGCCGACGAACAGCACCTTGACCCGGGCACCGCGGTCATGCGCCTCGCGCACGACATCGAGCAGCTGCGCGTGGTTCTTCTCCGGCCGAAACGCCGCGACGAGGCCCACCAGGATCTCGTCATCGGCGACGTCGAGCCGTTGCCGCATCGCCACCCGCGCCGCAGGGTCGGCACCGAAGCGGTCGAGATCGATTCCGTTCTGAATGATGGCCTGTTTTCGGCACCAGAGCCACCGCGCCCGCCAGTAGGATGCTTGGTTCCGGCTCACGTAGACCAGTGCGTCGGCAAGACCGAGGCCGACCCGAAAGAGCGGTAGCCGGATCTGGTCCGACGGCCGCAGGATCGTCGTGTGGAAGACGCATACGATCTTCGCGCGCGTGCCGAGCGCGAGCCGCAGGAAAGCGGCGCTGATCAGGGGGGCCTGGTTGACGCAGACGACGATGTTCGCGTCGGAGCGTCTCAGCGCCCGCCACAGGCTGACCCAGCCGGACAGGGACGACATCCCCTTCACGTTGAGCTGCTCGGCATCCTCCGCGCCCGGCAGTGCCGCGATGACCTCCGATCGCCGCGAGCCGACCGCAAGCAGCGATGTCGGGAAACCTCGCCGCGCGAGAGCCGCCCTGACGGTGACGGTATGGCGCTCGGCCCCGCCGACGCTCAGGCCGGCGACCAGGAACAACACCTTCGCCTGATCAGGCACCGGCGTGGGCGAGGCCGACCAGAGGTCGTTCAGACGCGACGCCATATGCCGAAGGAAAGCCTGTGATCTGGGGACAATCATGAGGGCTGCCTGGATGAACGGGGGCCGAAACGGGATGAGGTCTCGAAGTTTGGATAAGCGGTGCGGTTGGCAGACGCACGGACCCGTCGTGCTGCGCCTGCGGGCGCCGGGGCAGCACCGCTTCCGACGAGATGCGCCCTACACCGCGGCATCGGCGGACCCCGCGCGCTTGCTCAGGCCACCGACGCCTCGATCGCGGTGCCGGCGCAGCTCCTGGAGGACCGTGCAGCGCTCCGACAGGGCGATCGCGTATTCCGCGAAGTGCGGGGCGAACAGAACGACCCTCTGAACAGACAATATCGCCTCCCCATCGTATTACGACGGCTCGTGTCGCAGGAACTTTGGCCAGATCAGCAGGATGAGGTAGAAGGCCACGTAGAGCGCGCAGGCTAGGCCGGTCGTCAGAACGGTTCTCTCGCCGAGCGGCCGGACCAGGAAATCGGCGCCGGCCGCCAATGGAAGAGATGCGAGCGGCGGCAGGGCGTCCCGCCACGTTGCCGGGAAGAAGCCGAAGATCCGAAAGACGAGCGTGGATCTCGCGACATTCACCGTCGCGAAGGCGAGCGCCACGGACGCCGCGCATCCGGCCTGATCGTAGATCGGAATCAACAGACAGCAGGACGCGACGAGTACGACGACCCCACCGAGCAGGACGCCGAATTCCAGCCTATGCCGCCCGGTCATGGACAGGCAGAAACCGAGCGGCGCGAAGATCGCGCTCAGAAGATGCCCGAACGCGATGAGGCCGGCGACGGCCGGCTGGAAGGCGAAGGATTTTCCGAACAGCAAATCCAGATGGCTGCCGAAATAGGCGACGCCGCCGAACACGAACCCCGCCACGAGGGAGGATTGCTGGGCATAGCGTCGGTAGATCGCCCGCAGCCCCTCCATGTCATCGCGCTCGTAGGCAGCAGCGACCTGCGGGCCGATTTTTTGGCTCGCAGCGAGGGGATAGAGCTGAACGAGTTGCGCCACCGCGCTCAGTGCCGAGTACTCGCCGACCGCCTTCGCGGTGCTGAACGCCCCGAGCAGCAGCACGTCGACCAGGCGCAGCGCGCTGTAGATCAGCGTGCTGCCGGCAAACCAGATCGAAACGGACAGGATCTCGATCGCTCGCCGGGCCCCGTACCGGACGTCCTCGATCACCTGCGGCATCGGAATCCGCGCCTGCAGACGGCGGCGGAAATGCAGGAGCGTTCCGACATAGCTCAGTACGAGCTGCGCAATATTGATCAGGACCACCGTGAGGACGGTCGGGGACAGCTGCAGCACCGTTCCGACGAGCAGGACTCGGACCAGCGACTGCACACCGATCGTCAGGAGGGAGTACGCGCCGAAGCGGGACTCGGCCTTGTAGACGCTGCCAAGCAACGAAAGGTCTGCTGCGACGGGAACGACGAGCAGCGATAGCCCCAAAAGAACTATAAAATCAGGATATTTGTAGACATAATGCGAGACTGCATAATCGTAAGGTAAAAGAATGCAGATCAACAAGCCAATATTGATGCAAAGGCAGACGGACCGCATGAATCCGAGCGTTCCCCGGATCTCCCGACCCTGTGCCCTCTGAACGCCATAGAAGCGCAGGAGCCAGATCTCCAGACCGAGCGGACCGATGATCGAGGCAATCGTGAAGGTGTTCCGAACGAGATTCGAGATTCCGTACTGCTCGACGCCGATCGCACGCGCGATCATGACCCCGGTGAGGAACGTCGCGATCTGCTGGAATATCTGTGCGGCGACAGCGAGGAGGACATCCGATTTCGCCCGGGCGGCGCGCATGAGTCTCTGCGACACGGTTTTCGCGCGATCGGCCACGTCGACGAAGAAAGATGCTCCGATAATACTATAGGCCGGCATCAAATCGACAGCTCCATGCACGAAGACAAAAAGGCCGCCTAGAATGTCGATAGATCACATTATATACATGCCAGAAAATAGATAGATTGGAAATACGTATCATAGTTCTGAAATCCGGAAATAATATCAGATGCCGAGTTTCTATCCGCCCTCAGCTTGTTCGACCGGCTCATCAGTAAATTCGAGGCCGATAATTCGCAGAAGATCATTGCGGGTGCGCTTGCACCCGTCAAGGCATACACCGCGATGCGGATCACTCGGGCTTCCGCGCTACAGATCTTCCGCTTCGATACTCAGCCACAACGAAGCGGCGTACTCCGACGGAACCAGGCTTAAGTGCGCACGCGAACTAGCAAACCACCATTCGTCGAGGCCACTCGCATTCATGCCTTCCGTGTGCCGAGACATCTTCGACCATCCGATGGTCGCCTTCGGCACCGGAGTAACGGCTTGCCGGACCCGAAACCGAGAAATGCTCCTCTGACCAGGATTCCAACGATCAGGACGGTAATCAGCACTGTATCTGCTGCCGAAACTTGCCCCAGAACCAGACCAGAACCGGCATGTTAACAATTTTTTAACGTTCTCAGCCCCATCAGTCATCGACTGATCTCGCGATTCTATTTCCGAGGACCACGATGCTTGCGATCGCCGCAGCCGCCCTGACCGCCGGCTCGATCACCGTCGCAGTGATCGCTCCCCTCAACCTGCTGTTCGCCGTAGCGCTCGGACCGGTCGTGGGAACCGGTACAGCGGTGCTCGCGGCAATCTTGGTGGCACGACGCCGGGGAGGTGACGAGCAGGGCGGCGCCGAACGCGACGAAGAAACGGACAGGATGGTGGCCGCTCTCCGAGAGATGAGCCATCGAGCTCCGGATCCGTCCCTTTCGCCGACCGGAGTCCATTCGCACTCGCACGCAGCATAGGGCGCGCCTGGATGTCCGGCGCTGCCGGGACGTCTCGGCCGGACGGCCTCGAAGGCAGGCCGTGAGCCTGATGCGACGAGCGAAAGGCCTCAGGTTCGATGCTGCCGGACGTTCGCTGCAAGTGGGCTCAACTGCGCCTGCGATGTGCGGCTCCCGAGCCAGAACACATTGCTCCCCGGATTCGACACCGAGCAAGGGCAGGCCACGGCTCACCGACGCCGGTCAGGAGAGGGCCACAATGCAAACCTATGCCGCTTGATTACGACGTGAATCGTTTCGCCCGCCACTAACTTGGCCCCGCCATCCTGACATCAGAAGCGAACTGCAAAGCTTGAGATAAGCGAGCGATGTGCACTGCAGCGAATCATCGACGCAGGCATAAATTCGCACATATTATTTTTGCGACACCTGTCTCGTTGTCTGTCGAAGCTTTCAGACTATCACAATATTCCCATAATAAAAAATATGTTGATAATCAATAAATACGTACGTATGCTCACGCTACAATCAAAACTACACCGCAAGTAGTTTAATGCAAAATATATCTGAAACAAAAACCAAACAATACGTCAAGAAAGCGGGGCCAGATGGCAAGCGGAAGTACGAAATCCTTTTGGGAACAGACATCTGGCAGTCCCTGGAGCATTCAGCGCACCGGCGATAGGATCGTGTTCGAAGTTCGCGGCGGAGATCGGTGGATAAACGATCCAAGCTCGAAGAACAGATCCGAGATACTGGAAAATAAATTTCATCTGAATGGCTCGACGATTAACGTAGACTATAACTTCGAAGTACAACCCGGGCAGCGAAACACAGCAGGCTGGCTGGTTTTGGGGCAGTTCCACCAGAATGACTATCCCGGAGCGCCGGCCATCTCGCCGCCCTTCCAGATCCAGCTCAGCGGTGAGCGGATGGTGATCTATGTCGGCTACAACGGGGGCAACGGCAGCCCCGTTTACAAGCCGGTCTACATGGACAAGGCCGACATCGTCCGCGGCCACGATTACAGCATGAACGTCACCGCCAAGTTCGATCCTGCGGGCAACGGCTATCTCAGCGTTACCCGCGACGGACAGGAGATCGTCTCCTATCGCGGCCCGATGGGCTACTCGACGCAGAGCAGCGTCTACTGGAAGGAAGGCATCTACCGGGCTGCCGCGCCGGAGACCATGGCTGTCTCCTACACGCTGCCGACGATCACCGAGGGAACGGCGGGGGGCTCACCCGTCACCTCGCCGGAACCCTCGACGCCGCTGGAGCCCGTGACGCCTTCCGTGCCCATCGTCGTACCGCCGGTGTCCTCGACACCGGACCCTCAATCCCCGGGCGGTTCGGACCTGCCGGGTCCGCTACCGGGCACCCCGTCCAATGGATCCGCGAGCACGGCCCCCATCACGATCAACGATGGAAGCGGATCCAACGTGATCGCCGGCGCTGCCGGAAACGATACCCTGCGGGGCAACGATGGGAACGACACGCTGATCGGGGGCGCCGGCAACGATTACCTGTCGGGCGGCGCGGGAGACGATGTGCTCATCGGCGGCGCGGGCGCCGACACGATGTACGGCGGCGCGGGCGCAAACCGATACGTGTTCCAGAATGTCGAAGACGCGCCCGTCACCGGTGCCATGGATGTGGTGGAATTCTGGAACGGGAGCGCGAGCGGAAGCAAGATCGATGTCTCGGCCATCGATGCGAACACGCTGATCACCGGCCGGCAAGGATTCACGTTCGTCGGGAACGCTGCATTCTCCGGGACCGCGGGCGAGTTGCGCACCGAGAGGAGCTCGCAGGCCGGCTGCCTCCTGGTGACGGCCGACGTGAACGGCGACCGGACCGCGGACATGCGCATCCTCGTGGGTGCGCCGTCTCTCTCGGCCGGCGATTTCGTGCTCGGGAGCTGAGGGTCGTCCTGCACGATCCGGCACGCGCGCTCGCGCCTCCGCCCAATCCGGGCGGAGGCCAGGACCGATGCATCTTCGAGGACGCAGCTCCTCTGGTACGGTCGCGGCCGCGCGGAACTACATGAACTTGTCGAGGAACACGAAGCGGTCGCTTCTGATGGTCGATGAGCGCAGATGGCTGCTGTCCCGATAGTAGGGAATTCCCTTTCCATCGAGGGTCGGGCAATGGCGCTCGACGCAGAGAAACTCCATCGGGTCGAGAAGGGTCGCGCCGACGTTGTCTGCCAAGCCCTTGAGCTTGGCGCGAATCGCATCGTAATCTTCGAACAGCACGTCGATCTCGATATCGTTCACGCCCTGCGCGGCACGGCCGAGAAACGTGTTCTTTACGAGGACCGACGGCACGTCCACCTTGCTGTAGGGGAACGGAAGCACGACGGTCAGTGACTTTCCACCGGCTCTGATCTGACGCAGACGAACCTGCATGGCGTCGAGTGCACCGCCAAGCAACGGCAAGACTTCCTCGCTGGTTCTCGCAACGGCACAGCCATTCTTGCCAATAAAACAGACATTCTTTGATTCAATTTTGAAGTAATTATACCACATCGACACGAACATGACGTGATCGAAATCCGAAGATTCGGCGTATTTCAACGCCTTGTCGATGAACGTGTCGCAGCGAAAGCCGACGCCGGTGCGATTGATGTTGACGATCGGTGGACAGCCGGCCGACGTCACGAATGTGAATCCGCGTGTGGGATCGTTATCGCTGATTTCGCGGGCGCGGCTGAAGAGCTGTTGGGCGAAGGAATCGCCTATGATGAGGGTCCTGCGACCGCGCCGCGCGCCGACGTGGCAGGGACGGAGCTCCTCGCTGAAACTCAGCCCATTGCACGTGCCGCTCGGGTAATCCCAATCGCCCATCGCCAAGCGCGAGGCGCGGAAGACCTCAAGGTTCTCGGGCTGCCGCCACTCCCCGCCATTCGTCAGTGCGATTCCGGCGGCACTCGTCCCGACCAGGAGAAAGGCCGCGCCGAACGCGACCCGGCCGTAGGTCCCGATCTTCGCCTCCCACAAGCGCCGGATGGATTCGGCGGACGCCAAATGCGCTAAGAGCGTGCATCCGGCCATGATCGCGGCGATCAGGCAGAAGCTCGTCACGGCCGGCCAGGGCAGTGCGAGGTATTCGACGCCGACGATCACCGGCCAATGCGCGAGATAGATGCCGTAGGACCAGAGGCCGGTCCAGATGACGGCAGGGTTGCGATAAAGAGGCAGGCCGTCGTCGCGCGCAGCGATAACCATGACGGCGCCGACGACCGGCAGAAGACAGCCGAAGGACGGCCAGGGCGTCAGGGAATCGTAGATGAGAAACGATGCGCCGATCAGACAGAGACCGATCAGGCCGAACGGTCTCTTGAAGCGCTGCGGCAGATCGATCGGCGAAAGCGCGACCGCTCCGCCGGCGAGCATCTCCCAGGCGCGGGTCGGAAGAAGGAAGAAGGCGCTTGCCGGCCGGACGCCGGCCAAGACGACCGACAGGGCAAACGATAGCAGGATCGCGATTTTGATCGAAGTCCCAACCCGCCGTCGCGTTCGAAAAACGCGATACAGCAAATACATCGCCGGCGGGTAGAGAAGGTAGAATTGCCATTCTACCGACAACGACCACGTATGCAAAAACCATTTTTCATTCGCGCCGATATCGAAATATCCGACCTGCTTCCACAGATTAATATTTGATACAAATAAGAGCGAATAGACAGCAGATCTTGCCATCTCTTCGTATTTGATGGGGTCGACCCAAAAATATCCGAAAATAAGTACGGCCGAGCAGGTTGCCAGCAGGCCTGGAACGATGCGTCGCACACGAGCCGCATAGAAGCGGGCAAAACTAAATTTTCGCCCCTCGATACCGTCCGCGATGATCTTCGTCATCAGGAAGCCCGAGAGCACGAAGAAGACATCGACGCCGGAGAAGCCGCCGGACAGCAGGTTGATTTTCAGGTGAAACGCCACGACCCCCGCGACGGCGATCGCCCGAAGGGCATTCAGATCCAACCGGTGGGTCATCGACGCCCCTCGTCCTAACGCTAAATGGCGCGTCTTGCTGTCGCCGTAACGAGATTCCGCAGCGAGAGCGGTGCCGTCGCATGGGCTGACTGAACAGCGCATCGAAACACGATAATCAGTCTTATCCGGCATGTCTGATTATAGTCAATCGAACAATGTCTGTTTTGTATTTGATATGCTTGGATGGAAACTGCATACTTCTTCGCGATGACGGCCGCCGCTACTCTCGGAAGTCCGAAGTACGATCTCCCTGGCGGACTCCAATTTACGGTATCTCGAATTGCTAGTTCGATCCGGCACCATGGCCGAGATGCAACCTTGGCCGGACAGTCTGTATGGACGATCTTGATCGCCTGCAGAATTCTGTGGTCGGCGGCTCTAGAGCCGTACCCGACCCGATTGCATCGGGCCGGCGTCTCTAAGCCATTATTGTGAAGCGCTTTCTTTTGACCAACCGGCAACCACTTGGTCGGCAAGCGTTCTAAAGCACGCTCTCACAACGGGGGTCTATTTCGTGACGCGATATCTCGGCCCCGCGAAGATACTCGCTCTGGCGCTCATTCCGGTGTTCGCCGGCATCTACTTCTATGTCTTCAAAGATCTCACGGCCGTGGTCGGCGGGGACGTGCCGAGCTACATCAATCTCGATCCGTCGCGGCCGGTGGGATACGGCGCCTTCCTCAATGGGGCATTCAAGCTTGGCTTCGGCCTCAACGCGATTCCCATGATCCAGGCGGCGTTCCTCCTGGGCTGCCTGTGGGTCACAGCCTGTGCTTGGACGGCTTGCACGGGTCGGTTTGCCCTGGCGCTCGTTTGGCAGGGGCTGACCATGGCAAACGTTCTGCTCGTGCAATCGAGCGTCTACCCCATTCCGGATGCGGTCAGCGCCGCGCTGATCATGCTCGCGCTCGCTTCTTGGATCGGGATGGCCGCGCACTACTCGCGAACGCGCCTGTGTGTGCTGCTGCTCGTCTGCGGCATTGCTGGTCTTTTCCGGCCAACCAATCTCATTCTTCTGGTTGTCACCGGGGGCATGCTGATGTGCCTCCCGGGATTGCTCCGAAGGGAAAGGCTCATCGCGTTGGGAGCCGCCGCCGCGGTCAGCGTACTGACCTTGGCAGCTTCGCCGGCGTTCTACTTTCATCGCTACGGCTCGGTGGCGACCTCGAGCCCAGCGGCGAGAGGGCTGTTGCAGAAGACCTTGTTCACCGACTGGGCCCCGGACGCGGCCGCCACGCGATGCGGCGGGGAGGTGATCGAGACCGCAACGCATGATGTCGTCAGGTATCTCGGGGCAACCCCCCCGCTGGAGCGATCTGTTCTGGAAGACAAGTACAGCAACTATCTCCGTTTTTCCGTGATCATTCCGGAACTTCAGAGCAAATTCCACACCACAAGCGAGGGCGAAATCAATAGCATTCTCGCATGCTACGTCAGCGCCAGGATGAAACAGGACCCGCTTCATTTCGTAACGCGCTTTGCCGGCGATTATCTGCGCCTCGGGCTCTATCTCGTCTTCGTCGATGCCCAGCAGCGCGCGCAGTACGAGACGTTCGTGGCGGCCAACCCTCCCCCGCAGCCTGCCGCATCGGTCAGGCTCGGCGATCAGCTCTCCGGAGGCTTCTCTCAGGCCGGCATGGTCCGGCCATCCGATGTCCGCTCCGACGATGCCACCAATCTGTTCGATCCACCTCTCGCGCGAGCGACGCTGCCGCTGCTCCTCCTGCGAGTCTTTCAGGCGGTCGCCCTAGCGATCAGTGCAGTCTTTTTGATCCGGTTCCTCCTCGAGATCGTTCGGCTGACGCGGACGACCAGCGACATCGTCATGGTGTGGTCGGCCCTTGTCCTTCAACTGAATACCATCGCCACGGCCGTGTTCGAGGTTCCATTGCCCCGCTACATGACGCCGCTTTGGCCGCTCAGCGTTGCCGTCGTTCTTCTCGCTGGCTGGATGGCGATACCTCTGGTCCGCGCGTCCGTCCTCCGCCTCGGTGCGTCGGCAGGGCGATCCGCCCTCGCACTTCAACCGAGATAATAGCCCGCAGCCGCATCGATGGGGGCCATCACTAATTTTCTCGATCGAGATCGATGACCGGGAAGTGATGGACAGGGAATTTGCGCTGCTCCTATCTTTCGATCCGTAGATTTTTAAGTTCGTCTGAATTTCTAAACCAGCTTGCGAGGCGAAATGTCCAATGCAAGAAGCAGTTCGCTCGCATGGAGAATTGATATATTTTCAGGGATTAGACATGTTTTATAAGATAATATAGTCATGTTTTTCAATGGAAATTGAAATAGAATGTATAGAATTTGAAAGGCGAGCGCTGACTGAAAACGTCATCGGCAAATCTTGCTCTGGACATTGATGTAGAGGGATCGGAGCCGTGATCGAAAGGCGGATGCGTGTTCTCGTCGTTACCCCGCTCGGTGAAGGCGGTCGCGGCGGGATCGACAGGATGATGGATGAGATCCGGCCCTATGGGCAGTCCGCGGACTTTCGCGATCTCAGCGTCAAGTTCTGGGCCACGCGCGGCAACGGCCGCGGCCTTCGGGCAGCCGGAACCTACCTGGTCTTCCTCATCCGGCTGATCACGGTCTGTGTCTTTCGCAAACCGGACGTGGTGCACATCAATCTATCGTCCGGCGGAAGTGTGATCAGGAAGGCGGCGACCTGCGCCATATGTCGGGCTTTCGGCGTGCCATACATCGTCCACCTTCACGGCTCCCGGTTCCGGCAATACTGGAATGCGAGCGGTCCTGTCGTCGGACGCCTCATCGCATTCATTTTCACGAAATCGGATCGTGTGTTCGTCCTCGGTTCGGTCTGGCATGCCTTCGCGGCCGGCAAGCTGCCGCAGATCGCCGAGAAGCTCCACATTCTCCCCAATGCCTGCCGGCGCGGCGGTGCCGGCGAGAAGCCGAGCGCCTTCGTCCGCCTGATCTTCCTCGGTCAGGTCGGAGAGCGGAAGGGCACGTTCGATCTGATCGAGGCCCTGGCGCTGCTCCCGCCGGATTTGCGGTGGCAGGCCGTCCTTGCCGGCGACGGCGAGACGAAGCGCGCGAGCGCGCTGGCGAGGCAACACGGCCTGCAGGACAAGGTGCAAGTCCTCGGTTGGGTCGGACCAGATCGGATCAGAACCTTGCTGGGAAGCAGCCAGGTCCTCGTCCTGCCCTCCTACGACGAGAACCTGCCGATGTCGGTCATCGAGGCGATGGCCTGGGGGCTCGCGGTGATCACCACTCCCGTAGGCGCGGTCGAAGACATCATCGTCGACGGAGAGCGTGGCCTGCTAGTCTCGCCCGGCGATATCCGGACCCTGGCCGCTCGGCTCGAGCAGGTCATCTCGTCCGGTCCGATGCGCGAGACCCTCGGCCGAAACGCGCATGCCTTCTACGAGGAACATTTGAACATCGATCGCTATGCCACGAGGCTGCGCCACCACTGGATCGAGGTGGCCTCGGATCGCCGCGGTACCGCTGGGTCGGACAATCTGCTGCTGCAGGGAAATTGAATGTCCCTCAAGTGGTACATCGCCCGTATCCGGAGCATGAGCGTTCCCGAGATCGCCTTTCGTGTCGGCGAGCATGTCGAGCGATCGCGCATGCGCAGGAAATCGAAAGTCTTCGTCACGCCGCCGAAGCATCTCGAGCTGCGCAGGATCCCGGGATTCGAAGGTAGGGTAATCGGAAACGCGACCCCCGCCTTCCGCAAAAAACTGGACGTGGTCGTCGCGAATATTTTCGAAGGAAAGTTTTCAGCGCTCGGCGCCACCTGGCCGGACGCCGACCCCGAAGATCTCTTCCCCGAGAAGGGCTGGCGGATCGATCCGGGAACGGGCCTGTTATGGCCCGGATCGGATTCGTTCTCGTTCGATATCAAATACCGTCGCTCGGGAGAGCTCGGCGACATCAAGCACGTGTGGGAGAAAAACAGGCTTCAGTTCCTTCAGGCCTTGGCGGCAGCGGCCTCGCTCAATCACGATCGACGCGCATTGGCGGCCGTTGAGGACGCCATCGCCAGTTGGGAGCGCCATAACCCGCCCTATACCGGTGTCGGCTGGAACTCCGGGATCGAGGTGGCATTGCGCTGCGTCTCTCTGATCGTCGCCTACAACCTCTGCGCCGATCGACTGAGCGAGCGGACCAGGCGCCTGATCCTGGAAATCCTCTTGAGCAGCAGGGATTTCCTGGAGCGGTTCCCGTCGAAATTCAGTTCGGCCAACAATCACGCGATGGCCGAACATCTCGGGCTGCTGCTCATCGAGGCGACGGTCCGGAAAAAGGACGGCAATCTCCAGCGTGCTCGGCACCAGTATGAGCATATCGCGCGCGAAGCGGCCCTCCAGATTCTTCCCGACGGCACTCCGGCAGAGCAGTCGCCCACCTATGGTGCCTTCACCGCGGAGATGATCCTGTTCGGAAATTTCGTGGCGGACAAACTCGCACTCGGCGTCTCCGAGGTGGCGACGCAGCGACTGCTCGCCTTTGCCGGCTTCGTCGCAGCCATCTCAGAACCCGGTGGGTCGGTGCCCGCGATCGGGGACGACGACGAAGGTCGGGTTCTGACCCTCGATGCGGTGGCCGAACGCAGTTACGTCTGCTCCGTCGCCCAGACCATTCAAGCCGCCTACGACGATCTCGGCCCCTGCCACGAGACCGAGACCGAAGAACTGCGCAACGCTCTCTTCGGATGCTCCCGGCTTTCGCGGCAAACTGACCGGCGCCTGCAGACCTTCATGCAGGGTGGCTATACGGTGGTCACCGATCGGCAGGCAGGCCGCCATCTCCACCTCGTGATCGATCATGGTCCGCTGGGTTACCTCTCGATCGCGGCACACGGGCACGCCGACGCGAACGCCGTGGTCTTCAGCATCGACGGGGAAGCGGTTCTGTGCGACCCGGGAACCTACCTCTACCATGGCGGCGGCGCCTGGAGGACCTGGTTCCGCGGGACCGCGGCACACAACACGCTCTGTTTGGGCGGGGTCGATCAGAGCACGATCAGCGGCCCTTTCAACTGGGGGCATAAGGCGCATGCGAGCCTCGTCGAGAAGAGAGATGGAGAAAACTGGCGCGTTCGCGTCACGCATGACGGCTATCGGTCGCGTTTTGGCGTCGATCACGTGCGGACGATCGAAGCTGCTCCTTTCGGATTTGCGCTCATCGACGAACTTCAGCCCGGGCCCGGCCCGGAAGAAGCGAGTATCGCGTTCCAGTTTGCGCCTGGAATCGTGATCGACGACATGAAGACCGCTCTGGTGTTCTTGCGGGATGGTCGCCAGCTCGGGCGCTTGTCGTTCGATCGACCGGGGAATGTCACCGTCCAGGAAGGTGAAAACCGGATCGACGGAGGTTGGGTGTCGAACCGTTTCGGAGAAATGCGCCCCGCGCCGCGCGTCGTCTGGCGCGGACATTTGCCGTCGGGCGGTCTTCGGACCTCGTTCCAGCTCACGCCGGAAACGGCCGAGCCAGCCGCGCGCATGCGTGTGCTTGACGGCTTTCGCAGTTCCTAGATCACGCTGCGTTTTGATCTAATCGATCAAAACGCAGCGTGATCTAAAGCAGTTTCCGTGATCTTCGACTCACGGAAACTGCTCTCGCTCTTTGTGCAGTCGCATTTTCTTCACGCGAACCGGAAACCAGTTCGCTCGAAAATGCTCCAAGTGCCGCCCGCTCCCAAGGCCGTGTTGTGGTCGGCTGCGCAATCCCGACCAGCTCGGCCGTCGCGCTCAGGCCGACAATGCACTAACCTTCCAGCCGGACCACCGATGGAAGCTGGCCACCGCCGATTCAACCGCAAACGGCGTGGCAACGGTCTACCGTGGCTTCGATGTCTGACCAGCGCTAAAATTGGCGTCCGGATTGTTCGACTTCGACGCCCAGATGATGCTCTCGAAACCCCAGAGGGCCCATGTGCCGCGCATCACGGTTTTCGTTTTTCGGCTTTCCAACTCGTTGAGCAGTCCGCGCCAAGCGTGCTTGTAGGGGCGATAGCGCCGGGCATTGAAGTTGATGTACATGCTTGTACTCTTCAGCAGCTCAATAATCCTGGAAAAATCAGGTAGTTGCTGGTGCGTTGAATCGTCGTAGAAGTTGAGGGTGCCCTGGCGGCTTGGAAACTTAACGCTCGCCTCAGTCGGAAAGGCCAAGAACAGAGTTCCACCTGGCTTCAAACACGCGGCCATAGCCTTGATAACCCGGTCAGGCTCCTCACAATGCTCAATGTTATGCTGACTAAAGACAGCATCGAAGCGTCCTCGCCATTTCTCGATCGCCGCTGCGAACTCGTCGGAGGCCACGACCACGAACTCATCTGCGTTTTCAGTCGGCGGACGCGTATGTCGATAGTCACCCACGTCCAGACCGACGTAGTAGATGTCCGACCTTGCTTCCTTAAAAAGGCGTGGAGAGTCGTTCCCGCACCCCACGTCAAGCACCTTTGCTCCATGCGGCAGGCGTTTTAGAAAGTCGCTTCTATAGTAGCGGCGGAAAAATGCTTCACGAAGCATAGACTTAATCGCTCGCAACATCGATGTAGACCCTATGCAGCTTCGTGATGCGATGTCTCGCAGCCTTACGTGGAAGAAATGCGAGACGCGCGGCGCGCCTCGCGCTCAGCCGGCGCAGTATACCCCGGTACATGGGTCTTTTTACAAGGCGTTAGCAGGCCACGCCAGCCACGCAGCTGGCCAAGGTAGAGAGACATAACAACAGAACAGGCTGGCTCCAGAGATGGGCGGCGCCCCATAGCTTTCCTGCGATCGGGATCACGAAGCCGTGGGTCAGGTAGATGCTGTACGAGGCGTCGCCCAGCGCTTCGATGATTGGGGCAGTCGAGTTGTTGAGGAGCAGTAGAAGACGCGGCGCGCACAGAACAAGAGCGCAGACGGTCAGCCAAATCGGCCACTCCTAGCCCAGCGTTTGCGAGATAGAGACCCCAGCTTAACAAACGACTAGAGCATTTTTGAGCGAAGCGGTTTCCGGTTCGCGTGAAGAAAATGCGACAGCACAAAGAGATAGAGCCTTTTTCGCCGAGACGGACGCCGCGTTCGCGCAAGAACTCAGAGCGGATCGAAGATTTGTGACATCCTGCGAAACCAGCGTCGAATTCGGTGAAGCGTGCCGTGGTGCCACTCCGCGCCGTCTCGCTTGACGATCCAATGAACATAAAAAATCCGGTTTTTCGCCAACGAGCGATGACAACGGAGTTTGAATGGCCAAGCTTATGCCGAGAGTGAGATTTTTATAGACACGATAGATGACGGAAGGCGGTCCATCCTATCGATATATAATATTTTTACTCGCTGAAACAGCAGCTATGCCTATGAAAAATACTTGAGAGCCGTACACAATCCCAGCGCATCGGGCCGGCGTCTCTCAGCCTTTGCTGTGTCGCGCTTTCTTTCGGCCGACCGGTATCCACTTGGCCGGAAAGCGCTCGAGCGCGCTCGTGATCTAAGTGAAGCCGCGGCCGTGCCGGTGCATGAGCGACAAACAGGGAGCCGGTTGGTTTATCATATGAGCTTCATTTCACAGTTGCGTACTACGTACGATCATTTGAGAGTGCGAAGCTAAAAAAGCAACGTTACAGCGATAGGCATCGTCTCGCCTGATCAGCATGGGGAAACACGTTGACTGAATACTGCGGATGACAAATATTAAAAACTCGTAAACCGGGCGAAGGGACGTGCGATGAGCGTGGCTGAAGGGAGTTTCGCGACAGGCCAAAAATTCCCGAAGAATTGGCTGCGACTTTACGAGTCGATCAGACTTCCGACTGGTGAAAACTGCCGCGACAAAAATCTCTGGCTGGTCGATCCGACTGTGAACTTCTTCCAGACCCCCTTGTCCGCGGCAATGTCGAAGAACGGCATCCGGAACGATATCCTGATGCTGCTGGAGGATGGCGTCTACGACACCGGCCCCGCCGATACGGCTCGATCCGCTACGTCGTCCTTGCGACTGGACAATTACGACAACGCCGTGATCGTCTTGTCCGATGAGAAGGCTGCGCACGAGACCGCCGCAGCGGATATGTTTCAGGCGGTCGCTAAACATCGCCATTACTATATCGTCAGTCCTGCAACGCAGGACATGGCGCAGAGGGTCGACCTGAGGGCGATCCATTCGGACGCGTCGCAGAGTGCCGGCGCGCCAGCCTGCGCGACGAGCGTAAGAAAGCGAGCGCTGGATATTCTGTTTTCCGGTCTCGCCATCTTCTTTCTGTTGCCGCTTCTCTGCTTGATCGCGATTTCGGTGAAAGCCAGTTCGCGAGGGCCGGTGATCTTCAAGCAGGAAAGACAGGGCTTCGAGGGGAAAAAGTTTAGCATTCTGAAATTTCGGTCCATGAAAATCGTGCCCGACCAGGACGACGTCCGACAGGCGGTGAAGAACGACCCTCGGGTGACCCAGGTCGGTAGATGGCTGCGCAAAACCAGCCTTGACGAGTTACCACAGCTCTTCAATGTCCTCCGCGGTGACATGTCGATCGTTGGGCCGCGACCACATGCGGTGGTGCACGACGAATATTATTTGTCCCGCGTTGTCGGTTACGCACGGCGCCATCGCGTTAAGCCCGGTATTACCGGGTGGGCGCAGATCAGGGGCGCTCGCGGAGAAACACCGCGCATCGAGGATATGAAGAATCGCGTCGAACACGATATCTGGTACATCGAAAACTGGTCGTTTTCTTTGGATACCTTGATCATATTTTCGACGTTCCGATGCCTAGCCGGGAACGATAAAGCCTACTAGTTCCTAGTATCATTAAATCAATTTTCGATTTACAGGCCTTCTGCTTCTATGCCGGCATTGTCGTATTGTCTCCCGCTTGATGGGCGCCGGAACCGAGACCAGAGATCGACGCAGCATATTGCTGTCTAGAGCCGTATCCGATCTTGCTGCGTCGGGTCGGATACGGCTCTCAGGTTATATTTTGAAGCGCTTTCTTTCGATCGACCGGCATCCACTTGGTCGGAAAGCGCTCTAGGGAAAGCATCATGGCTCTTCTTTTCCGCACTCCTAAAAGTGTCGCCGCGCAGGCGGGCACGACCGCGCAGATTGGCCTTGCCTCCGACACGTTCAGCAATCTCGGCTCGAACCTGACCTACTCGGCCGTCCTCGGGGACGGGACGCCGCTGCCGTCGTGGATGACGTTCGACGGAGCCACCGGCGCGATCTCCATCTCGAACGCGTCGGTTGTCGGCAGCTACGACGTGCTGATCCGGGCGCAGGATTCCAATGGGACCAGTGCGCCGGCAGTCGAGCGCGTCGTCATTACCGGCGCTCTGAGCGTGGCGGATCCGCTGGCCGATCGGTCTTTCGCCTACGGGACCTCGTTTTCGTTCACGGTGCCTGCCGACACCTTCACCATGGCCGCGGGTCGGACCGTCCGCTATGACTACAATGCGCTCGCTGCCATCGACAGCCTGACCGCAGGGTACGTCGGCAGCAACTATGCCCAGACGTTCGTCTCGCGTCTGCGGGGTTTGTACGGCGATGGCGGCAGCGGCTACCAAGCCTTCACGAACAATCCGCCAATCGGCGTCGGGCATGTGTCCTCTGCTTCGAGCGGCGTCGCCTATCTCGCCGGCCCAACGGCCAATCCCGGGCTCGAGCAGTACAGCATCAACGGGCAGGGTATTAACGTCGCAGCAGCCTCCGCTTCGGACCGGTTCGTCTGGGATCCGAGTTCCGCCTGGGATACCGCGCGGGTCTACTACCTGCAGCAGCCCGATGGCGGCACGCTGACGATCCAGGGGGCAGGCACAAGTGCCCCGGTCACGGTCAGCACCGCGGGAGCCCTCGGCCTCCAGAGCGTCTTGATCCATGCGGATCGCGGGCAGAGCAACGACCAGATCACCGTCCAGGGCATGACCGGCCACGTGACCCTGTTCGGAGCCGATTTTCGCACGGATGCGGACGGCGCCAGCTTCTCCAACGTGGCCATCGCCGGCACCAGTCTCAGCAACTGGTCGAATCTGAACACCAGCTTCCGTCAGACCTGGTTCGGGGCGCTTGCGCCGCAAGCCTATCTGCTGGACGCAGGGATGAACGATCGCGGTGTCCTGTACGGGGCAAGCTACCAAACCCGGATCGACGGGATCCTCGACAACTTCGCCACCGCCTCGCCCGCGACCCAGATCGTTCTCGTCGGTCCGAACGACGTCGGAAGCAGCGGCCAGGTCTATCTCGACAATTACCGCTCGATCCTGGCTCAGGAGGCTGCGAGGCGGGGCTTGATCTACGTCGACGACAAGGGCGTTCTGGGCAGCTACGCGATGGCCGCCGCCGCCGGCTACATGGCGGATCAGATCCACCCGAACGCCGCCGGCAACGCCCTGCGGGCCGCGGCCTATCTGCGTGCACTCGGGTTCGATCCGAATGGGCCGACCGCCGGAACGGCGTCGTTCCTGAGTTCGGGCGCACCGACGGGGCTGGTCTACTCCGCGACATTGGCCTCCGGCGCCGCGCTCCCAAGCTGGCTGAGCTTCAACGCGAGTTCGGGCACGTTCTCCACGACCGGGCAGGCCGCCTCCGGCACCTATGCCGTGACGGTCATGGCCTCTACGACGGCCGGTCAGGTCTCATCCGACACGTTCGATCTCACGATCGGCGCGGCCACCGCATTGCCCGTTTTCCAGTCGGCCGCCGTGAACGGCGCCAGCCTGGTGCTGACCTACAGCAAGGCTCTCGACGCCACCAACATCCCGGCGGCCGGCGCCTTCGCCGTCACCGTGGGCGGCAGCGCCGTCGGCGTCAGCGGCGTCGCCGTCAACAGCACGGCCCAGACGGTCACGCTGACGCTGGCCGCGTCGGTGACGTCGGGTCAGGCTGTCACCGTCGCCTATACCGACCCGACAGCCGGCAACGACGTCCTCGCCGTCCAGGACCTCGCCGGAAACGACGCCGCCACGCTCGCGGCCCAGGGCGTGACCAACAGCACGCCAGGCTCGGCCGGCATCACCATCAACGACACCGATGCCGGCAACGTCATCAACGGCGGACCCGGCAACGACACGCTACGCGGCAACGGCGGCAACGACACCATCAACGGCGGGGACGGCAACGACTACATCTCAGGCGGTGCCGGCGACGACGTGCTGATTGGCGGCCCCGGCACCGACCAGCTCTACGGCGGCGCCGGCGCCGACCGCTTCGTATTCCAGAGCCTGGCCGATTTCGGTCCGGCCAGCGCACCCGATTTCATCGAACTGATCGCGGGCGACGGCGACCAGATCGACCTGTCGGCCATCGACGCCAACAGCCTGATCTTGGGCACGCAGGGCTTCACGTTCATCGGCACCGGGGCTTTCACCGGCCAAGCGGGCCAGTTGCGCTATCAGCGCGGCACGCAGGGCGGCACGCAGCTGGTGAGTGCGGACACGAACGGCGACAGCCAGCCGGATTTTCAGTTCGTCGTCGCCGCCCCGACCCTCGCCGCCGCCAACTTCATTCTCGGCAATACCGACACGACACCGCCAGTGTTCCAGTCGGCAAGCGTCAACGCCGCCAGCATGGTGCTGACGTACAACGAGGCTCTCAACGCCACCAACATCCCGGCCGGCGCCTTCGCCGTCACCGTGGCTGGGGGCGCCGTCGGTGTGAGCAGCGTTGCGGTCAACAGCACAGCCCAAACGGTCACCCTGACCCTGGCCGCGCCGGTAACGTCCGGCCAGGCGGTCACCGTGGCCTACACCGACCCGACAGCCGGCAACGACGCCCTCGCCGTCCAGGACCTCGCCGGCAATGACGCCGCCACGCTTGCGGCCCAGAGCGTCACCAACACGACGCCACCGCCGGCCGACACGACCCCACCGATGTTCCAGTCGGCCGCCGTGAACGGCGCCAACTTGGTGCTGACCTACAACGAGACTCTCGACGCCACCAACGTCCCGGCGGCCGGCGCCTTCGCCGTCACCGTGGGCGGCAGCGCCGTCGGCGTCAGCGGCGTCGCCGTCAACAGCGCGACCCAGACGGTCACCCTGACCCTGGCCGCGCCGGTGACCTCCGGTCAGGCGGTCACCGTGGCCTATACCGACCCGACCGCCGGCAACGACGCCCTCGCCGTCCAGGATCTCGCCGGCAACGATGCCGCCACCTTTGCAGCGCAGAGCGTCGCCAACGCCACGCCGGACACGACCCCGCCAATGTTCCAGTCGGCGAGCGTCA
>NZ_BPRA01000026.1 GCF_022179645.1 Methylobacterium thuringiense | reverse complement strand
CACCAACGTCCCGGCGGCCGGTGCCTTCGCGGTCACCGTGGCCGGGGGCGCCGTCGGTGTGAGCAGCGTTGCGGTCAACAGCACAGCCCAAACGGTCACCCTTACCCTGGCCGCACCGGTGACGTCCAGCCAGGCGGTCACCGTGGCCTATACCGACCCGACAGCCGGCAACGACGCCCTCGCCGTACAGGATCTGGCCGGCAACGATGCAGCCACCCTTGCGGCCCAGAGCGTCGCCAACACCACGCCGCCGCCTGCCGACACGACCCCACCGATGTTCCAGTCGGCCGCCGTGAACGGCGCCAACTTGGTGCTGACCTACAACGAGGCCCTCGACGCCACCAACGTCCCGGCGGCCGGCACTTTCGCGGTCACTGTGGCCGGCAGCCCCGTCGCTGTGAGCGGCATTGCCGTCAACAGCGCGACCCAAACGGTCACCCTGACCCTGGCCGCGCCGGTGACGTCCGGCCAGGCGATCACCGTGGCCTATACCGACCCGACAGCCGGCAACGACGCCCTCGCCGTACAGGATCTGGTCGGCAACGATGCAGCCACCCTTGCGGCCCAGAGCGTCGCCAACACCACGCCGCCGCCGGCCGACACGACCCCGCCGGTGTTTCAGTCGGCCGCCGTGAACGGCGCCAGCTTGGTGCTGACCTACAACGAGGCTCTCGACGCCACCAACGTCCCGGCGGCCGGTGCCTTCGCCGTCACCGTGGCCGGGAGCGCCGCCAGTGTCAGCGGCGTGGCCGTCAACAGCACGGCCCGGACCGTGACGCTGACCCTGGCCGCGCCGGTGACATCGGGTCAGGCGGTCACGGTCGCCTATACCGACCCGACAGCCGGCAACGACGTCCTCGCCGTCCAGGATCTCGCCGGAAACGACGCCGCCACCCTCGCAGCCCAGGCCGTCACCAACAACACGCCGAGTGCGGCCGGCATCACCATCAACGACACCGAGGCCGGCAACGTCATCAACGGAGGCTCCGGCAACGATACGCTGCGGGGCAACGGCGGCAACGACACCATCTACGGCGGGGGCGGCAACGACTACATCTCGGGGGGCGCCGGGAACGATGTGCTGATCGGTGGTCCTGGTACCGACCTGCTCTACGGCGGTGCCGGCGCCGACCGCTTCGTGTTCCAGAGCCTGGCCGATTTCGGTCCGGCCAGCGCGCCCGACTACATCGAGCTGATCGCGGGCGACGGCGACCAGATCGACCTGTCTGCGATCGATGCCAACAGCCTGATCTCGGGCATGCAGGGCTTCACGTTTATCGGAACGGGCGCCTTCACTGGCCAAGCCGGCCAGTTGCACTACCAGCGCGGCACGCAGGGCGGCACTCAACTGGTGAGCGCGGACACGAACGGGGACAGCAAGCCCGATTTCCAATTCGTTGTCGGAGCCTCGACCCTGACCGCCAACAACTTCATCCTCGGCAGTTGACGGCGAGGAATGCGGCAAGCGCACTGCTCCGGTGCGCTTGCTCAGGAATCGACGGGAGCCCGGGTTCGAAGGTTCGGCCGGCGCTGCTCTTCAAATCCGACGCACCCTTCTCGATGGTCGGCTTCTCTAAAATCGAAGCGAAGATTGATCGACGAAGGTGCAGGTTTTCCGTCTCCAAAGAATTCAACGGCTCGATCCGACCGTTCTTCGAGCCGCCATACCGGAAGCGTGCGCGACAGTAACTGACCGTGATCCGCACGGTAGGACGGGTTTTTCCGGCAACCTTCCATCCAAGAGCGACCAAGACCTGGATTGGGCGCCGTCAGGTGGCGACTGTTTCATCCCTGCGCTGTCCCGTCGCATGAGGACATCTTCCACAGGCTTGAGGCCAGTCTCGGAGAGAATCCCATTTCCGCGATAGCCACTCGGGCGACCGGCGATTCTGAACCGGTTTGCATCTGAGATACGCACGACGCGCCTCTTTGCACGTCACAAGCGCAGCGATCCGCCCTTAAAACCGGCAATAAGAACAACTTATTTTGCCGTAAAATGTCTAGTATTAGACAATAACTGGACCTATCCACAAGCCGTAAACTGATAAATCCAACCGCGCGGCAAATTGTATATTGCGTTGCGATGGAAGCTTCGTATGTTGAGCGCGCAAGTTAAGTTTTCGTTAGTTAACTCGACGATCGACGCGCCAGAAAAAGAGTAACTATCGCCCCTTTACGTTCGGTGGAATCGCCAAGCTAAAAATAAATAACATAAGTTATATTGCCTGTAGATGCCCGCCCAGAAGACCCCACTGCGCAAGGGACACTTCGCTTGCGCGCGCTTTGGACGGAGGTACGACATGCTGCCGATCTCGACGAAAAGCTTTACCGCGCATAGCGACGTGTCGGCGGGCCCGGCCCCGATGCTGCAGTGGCTGCAGATCGCGACGCTGGTGGTCGATCCGAGCTACCAGCGCCCGATCTGCGGACGCGGCCGCAGCAACGTCGACCGCATCGCCCGCGAGTTCAACTGGCGCTTCTTCGCCCCCGTCGTCGTCTCCCCCGTCGAAGGCGGCAAGTTCGCCATCATCGACGGACAGCACCGCACCACCGCCGCCGCCCTCGTCGGCTTCGAGACCGTCCCCTGCCAGGTCGTCATCGCAGACCACGAGGAACAGGCCGCCGCCTTCAAGGCCATCAACGGCGACACCACGCCGATGTCCCGCATGGCCCTGCACGCCGCAGGCGTCATCGCCAACGAACCCCGCGCCGTCGAAATCGCCAAGGTCTGCGCCTGCGCCGAGGTCGAACTGCTGCGCTACCCCGTCCCCGTCGACAAGCAGAAGGCCGGACAGACCATGGCCGTCGGCGCCATCGTCCGATGCCACCAGCATTACGGAGCCGACACCCTCATCACCGCCCTGCAATGCGTCACGCAGACCGCCAACAACGAACCCGGAATGCTCTCCGCACGCATGATCAAGGCACTCTGCGAGGTCCTCAAAAACAGACCAGAATGGAGAGAGGCCGGAACACGGCTCTTCGATGCCTTCGACGCCATCGAGCTCTCCTCGCTGCAGGACACCGCCGCAGCCGAAGCCGCCTGCCGAAGGCTCGGAAAAGTCCAGGTCCTCGCCGAACGGATCACGCACGAACTGACCAAGTCTCCGCAGTTCGGCGCGAAGTCCTTTTCATCCCTGCCGATACCCTTCAAGGAAAACCACCTCAAGGTCGCCGCAGATTCCGGCACGACGCCTCGCATCAGCGTTCCCTCCGTCCAGGACCGTGCCTCGTAGCCGATGACGATCACGCTCCGGGAAACGGCGACGACCGTTCGAGACTCACGTGCGGGCGCCCCGAGGAGCACGACCCAAGCGGCATGACCTCTCCGTAGCGATCGCCGGCCTGCAGCCTTCCGCATGCCCGTTCGGCTCAACCCGTCGCAAATCCGATGCGGCCTGGAGCGGACATCGCTGCTGCCGCGTGACGTCAACGAGGACGCGGGCGATCCCTCCTCATCGAGGTCGCGGAGCATCCGTTCCCTGCCTTGATGAACTTGCCGATCGTCAGACCGACGACGACGGACAGCAACGCCCAGGGACCGACATACCTGAGCACACCACGCAATTTGACATCTTTCATGACAAGCACGATCCGATTTCCAATACAATCAAGCACATCTTCAGATCCAAGCCGGATCTGCGTCCAGTTAGATTGGCAACCTGAATTGTACCGAAGCTCGATATTATGGACAAATCGCCGAATGTCCTGCAAAGTAATCGAACTGCATGAATCCTGATCTGTGGCGCATGAACGAAGCGGATTAGATTATGACTGTGTTAGCGAAAGCGCCACGTTCCCTACGGTTGCAGTCGATGCAGGCCGAGCACGGTTTCGTTCCGAGCCTCAACGGCCTGCGCGCCATTAGTATTCTGATCGTCTTCCTATCGCACACGATCAGCAGCAAATTTTTTCCGGGGGGCTTCGGCGTCCGGGTCTTCTTCCTGATCAGCGGCTTCCTGATTGCGCGCCTCCTCTATGCAGAGTGGAAGGCGCAGTCCTCCATCGATTTGAAAGGCTTCTACATTCGCAGGTTTTTTCGTCTATATCCCGTCGTTATCGTCTATTGTGCAGTTGTGCTATTTATATACAGCCAGACCAACCCCAATGGCATCGTATGGCAGGAGCCTACTTCCGCGCTGTTATATTACGCGAACTACTATTACAGCCATCTAAGCCAAACCGGCCACACCGGCGGCACCATGCCATTCGCGATTTTCTGGTCTCTATCGGTCGAAGAGCACTTCTATATTATCTTCCCGATCATGTTCGTTTTCCTTCGCGCCGACCCACGGAAGATGTCCCTGGTTTGCGTAGCGATCCTAATCCTGTGTGTGTCCTTACGGCTGGCCGTAGCAACAGCAAGGCCCGATCTCCTGTCCACACACGTGTTCTACTACGAGACACAATATCAGTTCGATTCCATTGCGTTCGGCGTCCTGCTCGCCTCGCTCTGCGAGTACGACGCGGGGCAGGCATTGCTGAGACGTCTGCTCACGCCACCCGTGATCGGCCTAGCATTGGCTCTCCTCATCGTAGGGTTCGCGATCCGGAGCGAGTTTTTCCGGGAGACCATTCGCTATACGCTGCTGAGCGCTGCCGTCCTCATCGTGATTGTCAACGTCCTGTTTTCTGAAAAGTTTTCTGCTGTCCAAGTCGTATTGAACACGTCCCTGTTAGACTGGATTGGCAGGCTCAGTTACTCCATCTACGTCTGGCACTACGCAGCGCGGTCAATGCTCTCCGTAAGCTCAGGAGAGTGGTGGCAAAACTTCGTTCTCTGGTCTACGGTCACTTTGCTTGCCTCCGCAGCCTCTTATTACTTCATCGAACAACCGATTTCGGAGTTCCGTCACCGGTTCAGTTATCGCGCACAAAAACATGCAACGACCCGGTAGCAGATTCCCCAGGGGTTAAATCGACGCGACAGAGGCTCTTTGTTGGGACGGTCTCGTTCTGGGGGAAAGCCCCAAAAAAAACTAGAAAAGCAAAGTCGGTGGTCTCGTTCTGGCGTGCTTTCGAACGACATCGAGACTGCTCCGCCGAAAGAACGCGCAACCAGGCCAGAGCGCCGAGCCGATCCAATCGGATCGGATACGGCACTCAGAACCTAAAAGACCGGGATCCTGCTCCCTCATGAGCACAGCATTCCAAGTCGGGATTTATAATTTTTCGAACGAGCCATAGTGTTCTTGTTCGATCGATTGAAAGCCGAGCTCGCATGTCCAAGGAAGACGTAGTCGCTTACCCTTGGTCGCATGCCAGCGCAGATGATCGAAAGCTGTCGGCCCCGGCGTTGCCAGCCGGCAACAAGCTGCCAGCGATCCAAGCCCTTCGCGGCGCAGCTGTACTCCTTGTCGTGCTTTTTCATGCCTTGACACGCCACGTTCCATTCGGATGGGTCGGCGTCTGGCTGTTCTTCACAATCTCGGGATTCGTGATCACGCTATCACTGGAAAAGCTCTCGTCCAATATGGACGGTCGCAGCGTTTTACTGACTTTTTATCAGAAGCGGGCAAAACGTATTATTCCACTGTATGTCGTTATTTTATTGGGCGGATGCTTGATCTGCACGGCCATGATGCTTGCCGGACGATCGGACGTCCCGCCTGCGCTCGATCATTTGCCGTTCCTCCTCAGCTTCACTTACAACTTTTACCGGATGATGTCCGCGTACGAACATACGGAGCTATTCGGACATCTTTGGAGTTTGTGCGTCGAAGAGCAATTCTATGTGGTCTATCCTTTCGCATTCTTGCTCCTGAGCCGTATTGCTCGAATTCGGCTGCTGGTGCTCGTCATCCTGGCCTGTCCGCTCGGCCGGCTCTGCCTGAATTTATATCTGAACAAAATCGGATATTCGGAGGGTCAGATCGCAACGATCGTCTATCTGTGCCCCTTCAGTAACTTCGATGCGTTCTCGACCGGCTGTCTCGCTGCGTGTCTACGGAAGAAGGCATCCCGAATGAGCACACGCTTCTGGTTCGGCGTCATCACGGCGCTGATCCTTGCTCTGATGTCATATTTCGCGAGCCGAGCGCTGGTGATCGAGGCATCCTTCGCCGATGTCGCACGGTCCGCGCTGTCGGCAGAAACGCGCAGCCCGTCCGACCAGGTGGTCCTGTACAGCTTCCTGGCGCTGCTCGCGAGCACACTCGTCATCTGCGCGAACAACGCCCCGTCCCGACTTCCGTTTTTTGCCATTGCTCCGCTGATATGGCTGGGTGAATTGTCTTATGGCATCTACATGTACCATTTTCCGCTGCTTTATATTCGCTCGCAATTTTTGCCGGCCGCCGTTTCCGAGCCTTACGCGAAGCTATATGGCACAATCGTGCTGATAAGTTATTTAACGGCTGTTCTCGTTATTTCCTATCTGAGCTTCCGCTACATAGAGAAGCCGTTCCTGAACGCGCCCGAAAGAAGCCGGCGGTCGCGGAGTTGGCGGGCCGCGCACTAGACGTCGATCCTGAGATCTTGATGACACTGGTTTCACCTCTGTGCAGAGGATGATGGCTTGGGGTCGCTAGCTCCAGGAGAACGACAGCCACGACGCCAACGCAATCCGTCAGGAGATCCATGCGCCGCTCAAGCCGGCGTGAGGACACCGATCCCAAGCACAACCGTTTTGATACGGGCGCTCGCCAATTTGAAAGCCATGCGACTGGGGTTGCAGATCCGCGCCGGCCTCGAGGAGCCCCTCTCGACGGTCAGGGAGACGGTCGTTGATCATGACCGGTTTGTTTACGGTACTAGACCTCGACCTGCGTCCCAGCTGGAAGCTTCGCGCGCGCCCCATTTGAACGGACTGCAATCGAGCTCACGCAAAAGTTCACGACGCAGGACACGCCGGCAGCGAGCACTATGAGCACGAACGCTATGTCGGCGGACGGCTTGAACAAGGACTCGAGCGTCACGATCACGAGCAATCGCGTAGCCAGTGCTGCCAGGGCACCTGCTAGGATGCCAGCACCTCGCTTGAATGACACCCTGTCCGCAAACGATCCATACGTGAACCGGTCATGCAGGACACAGTTGAGGGTGAAACCGGCAACGAATCCGGCCGACGCCGCCGTGGGCGCCGAGACCTGGGCTGCACGGATCAGCGCGAAGGCGACAAGAAAATCCACGACGAAGCCGGCCGCCGTAACGAGCGAGAATCGGCCGAGCAGCCCCTTGTCAAGATTCCTGAAAGACATTTTGGGCAACCGCGCGCTTGGACTGTTTCGGATCGTATCGACCGATGGCGACATGGACGAGCTCCAGAAGCATGCTCATCCGCCCGCGCAGGCCCGAAATCTTCGTCGGCGTGGCCTTGTTGGCAGGATACCGGCGCTCGACCGGGGTCTCGCAGACACGGAAACCCAGTTGCGGCGCCCGGATCGAGAGATAGAACAGAAGCTGGTAGCGGTCGAACAGCGGACGGAACGGAGCGACGCGTTCATCGAGGAGGAACTTGCGCGAATAGGCCCGGAAACCGTTCGTCGTATCCGTGTACCAGAACCTGCGCGAGGCCAGACTGATCAACGGCGCATGGATGAAGCGGCCCGCGACATAGCGGTCGACCGGCGTATTCTCGCTGACGCCGCCGGCGACATATCGCGATCCTTGAACAAGATCGTATCCGGCATCGAGCTTGGCGAAGAAGTCGGCGATGGCGGCAACTCCGTCCTTCCCGTTACCGTCGATCGTCACGATGCCGGCATAGCCGCCCTGCAGGCACCAGGCGTAGGCTATGCGGAGCTGTGCGCCCAAGCGTCCGGTATCGGTCTTGGTCAGGACCGCACGGACGTGACGGAAGGTTTTCAGCAGATCCGGGTCGAGTGAGCCGTCATCGCTACCTCCGTCCGCGATCACGATATCGAGCGGAAACGGCAACTCTTCCATCTCGGTCAACTGCCGCTTGATACGCGAACCTTCATTGATGACCGGAATGACGACGGCGTACCGATGTGCACGCTCGCGCAGCTCATTCGCCACGAAGTTTGGGACGCCTTCGGGATAGACGGTGTCAGTGACCGGGTTGGACGTCATAATAAGCCTCGATGACTTGCGCCGAGCGGTGGAGACACGTTTGCCAATCGCCCACGGGTTGCTTCATCTCGACGGAGATCCAGTCCGCGTAAGCAGACGACCGCAGGATATCACCAAATTGCCGATGGCGTGGGTTCGTGATGGACAGTGAATCCAGGTTGGGTTCGCTGATGTGAAAATGTGCGGCGGTGCCGACATAGGCCTCGAGTGCCTCATCATTTTCCTCGTTGATGCATACAGTACCGGTGTCGACGTGGAGCCGAAATCCCGGATGATCGACTTCGCCAACGAGCGATACGGCGTCACCGGTCTTCGTCACGTACTCGCATCCATAGCGTTCCGGGTTTGCTTCAAGTACCAGGATCGAGCCCTGATCTTTGAAAATACTTCCGAGTTCCCGGAATAGCGGAATCGCAATACGATCTGCCTCCGAAGCGGATAGATCGAGAAGCTTTCTCAAGCCAGGAGCACCGAACACACATGGTAGGCCGCCGAACTCGCCGGCCATCCGCGCGACGTGCGTCGCATGCTTCAGCAAAGCTAGCCGCGCCTTTGGTCCCAAAAAAATCGGATCGAGATTCGCACCGAAGAGAATACCCTGGAGGGCTATGACACTAAGGCCCTCCGACGCTGCGAAATCCATGTAGTTCGCAACGTCGGCACGCGTCACCCCGTCCCAGCCGCCGAATACCTTGAACGGCGCAAGTTCGAGCCCTCGGTATCCGAGTGCACGGATGATCCGCAACGCGGCGCGGTCTTCTTCGATCGGCCAGCACAGATTCGACAGCGCGAATTTTTGTCCGCAGATCATCCAGCTGTCCCGCATCTTGCGGCCAGAAAACCTTCCATGTGCCGAAGCGTCGTTTCCTCATCCGCGATGTAGCCGCCCCCCGGATGTCCGAAAACGTCGGCGTACGCCGTCCTCACGTCGTATGTCGCGGGCACGGAGTAAGAGCCTCCGATCTGGTCTGCCGGAAAAAAACGCTCTTGGATTTTCCTCATCTGTATTGGCGGCGTAACGAGATTGATTTGGGAAACGCCGACTTCAACAATCGTATCGAGATCGTCTGCCAGGCTGCCGAGTGAATACCACTGATAGGCACTATCAGAATTAATTTTCTCAAGCATATTTTTCGTCATGAGATCGTAAAGCGCGTTCTTCTTCAAACCTTCTCCGAACAGTGCCGGCAGCCGGATGATGGTATGGGCCGAGGGAAAGTTCTCGATCACCCATTCCTCGACCATGCGCCGATGACGGCCGTAAGCATGATCCGCATAGGCCTTGAAGTCATAGCCTTCGTCATTCCTGCCCGCCGGATCTGGATAGACGTCGACGGTCGATATGAGAATGAACCGATCGGTTCGCAGATTTCTCAGCTGCGCGAGCAAGCCGGATATCTGCGCCCAGTCCTCGCTAGGGTTCTTGTTAGCTAACCATTTGATTGCGGGTACGGCGCTGCAGACCACGGCCTCGTAGGATCGATCGCCAAGATCGGCCACGTTTTTGGAGTTGAAGAGGGACTCGTATCGCAGCGTACGCGATGGGTGGGCGAGAAGATTCGATCCGACAAACCCCGTGTAGCCAACTATGGCGGCCGCAGATGGAGTCATCGCCGAAATCCTCGGAACACAAGGTACAGCATCGAGATGGCCCGACATTAGACTAGCAGTCAACGCCACACCGACTGCCTGAAAATCCAGCATCATAATGGGCTATCGAAACGACGGTCGCGTTCTTTCCCCTGAAGCGCTTGCCCCCGGCGAGATGCTAGGAATATGCACCGCTTATTCCGCAACAGTTATAAAATGTTTTTCTTACAGACTAACTGACTTGTGATCGGATGCGATCTCGGATCATAAACTTACTTGCCGGCCCGCTTATTCGGGCACGCGAGATCAAAATGCCCCATCCTCAGTTATGCATCAGTGATATAGTTAGATATATGCACCTCCCCGAGCAGGTTCGAGGGGTGCGCGCCGGAGCGGCCCCGATGCTGCAATGGC
>NZ_BPRA01000025.1 GCF_022179645.1 Methylobacterium thuringiense | reverse complement strand
TTGACACGGCCTGGACCCTTCGGGGAAGCCGGAAACGTCCGCTTGCAGGCTGCACAGTGAGGCATCTTCCTACGGCCGGAACAGATGGTTTTCGGACGTTCACCGTTGGGCCATGATGGGCGGAATGAGGAAGATCCGGCTCGCGCTGCTGCTCGTGGTAATCGCCGTGCTGGTCGGCGTCGTCGCCAACTCGATCCTCGGACGCAAACTCTTCTTCACCCGCGACGTGCACGACCAAGCCAGCTTCTTCCGGCTGCGCGTGCACCTCCGTCACGCCGGCGAGCCGGTCGAGGCCGACATCGTCGTCGGCTGCGGCGCACGCGTCACCCGCTACCGCGATGGAGGCAGTTCGCTCGACGTCGGGCGTTTTCCCTATCGCTACGCCTTCTCCATCTCCGCCGGCCACGCCTTGGAAATCCGCACGCCCGGCCTCTGCAATGGCGGAACCACAGCGAATGGCGACGTGCCGAAGGATTTCCTCCCGTACGTCATCTGGTACGAGCATGCGGACGATCTGTCGTTCGGCATCCTCTACGCTTCTGACGACGCCTACGCCAATCCACGCGCCCAACTCACGTTCTCCGGTGCAGAGGTGGAGCCGGCCACGCCCGCGGACTTCGAGCGCTGGATGGCGAGCGCGCCGGAGAACCTTATCCCGCGATGGGCGGCGGGCTCACTGACAGGCGACAATCCGGACGGGCTGAAGGCGACCCCAGACCTGCTCGCCGACCCGGCCCGGTACGCCCGGCTCTTCGGCTCGCCGAGCAACTGCTACGGCGTCCTGCGGTTGCAGATCCCGGAAACGTTGCGCCCGGCGCTCGCGCGCTTCCGCCCGGCGGACGAGCTGCTCTATTGGGTGCCGGCTGCAGACGACTGGCGCGCCGTCTCGGACGTGCTCTACGCCAGCAAGCCCGCTGCCAACCGCGTCTTCGAGGGTCAACTCCTGTCGCACTACCGAAAACAGGAAACACCGGGCAACGGGCTCTACCGGCGCTCGGGCGGCGGCACAATCCCGTACTCCATCAGGGACGTCCAGGGTTCGCTGTTTCTGCTGCGCTGGGAGGCGGGCCTGCCCTGGTTGCGACCAGGACTGGAGCGCAGCGCGACGACCTACGTAGATCTGGAGGTCGCTCCCGAGACGCAGGGCTTCGCCTACTGCTTCGACGCCGATTGGCAATTGGAACATCGGGACAGGCGCCCGACGATGCGCATCAACGGCATCGAGGCGAGCGGCCGCCTTCTGGGTTTCGACTACGCCTTCAGCGTATTCGAGAAAGACGAGTACCTCTATCTGCATCGACGTTTCTAAGGGGCAGCGGGCATGACGATCAATCGGACAACAGCATCGGTACGGATCGCGTTACTGCGGCCCAACGTCAGCTTTTGGGCGTAGAGGTAATATCCGCAACCCACCCCGAGCCGAACTCGATGGACGGCCGACAGATGGCGGCTTTCGGGCAGCGCTCGCATTGACGTTTACGACCAGCTCGGGTTCGGACCTGCCAGTGCGCTCTACGACCGGGTCAGATGGCTTTCGGTTTGTCCGCGTGGGGCCGTAGCCCCCCCGTAAGCCACCCTCGAAACATCCGATTACCGGGCGCGCGAGCCCCGTCACTTCCCCAGCGGCACGCCCTTCGTGGTGAAACGCGGCGCGCCGGGGTGGCGCATGGGCCGCGGGCGGCCTTGCCCCTTTCCCGCACCCAAGCCCGTTCCCGGCGGCTGCGCGAGCGGAATGAGCTGGTCCGGCCTCGGCCCGATGAGATCGGCGCGGCCCATCGCCCGCAGCGCCTCGCGCAGCAGGGGCCAGTTCTCGGGATCGTGGTAGCGCAGGAACGCCTTGTGCAGCCGGCGCTGCCGCATCCCCTTGATCGCGTCGACGGGCTCGCTGCCGCCGCGCCGCACGCCCTGCAGCGGGTTGATCTCGGTGTGATACATGGTCGTGGCCGTCGCCATGGGCGAGGGCAGGAACGTCTGGACCTGATCGGCGCGGTAGTCGTTTTTCTTCAGCCAGACGGCGAGGTTCATCATGTCCGCGTCGGTGGTGCCGGGATGCGCCGCGATGAAATACGGGATCAGGTAGTATTTCTTGCCGGCTTTCTTGGCGGCGGCCTCGAACATCTCCTTGAAGCGGTCGTAGGTGCCGATCCCCGGCTTCATCATCAGGTCGAGGGGCCCGCGCTCGGTGTGCTCGGGTGCGATCTTGAGACGGCCGCCGACGTGATGGGTCACGAGCTCCTCGACGTATTCGGGGCTTCGGACCGCTAGGTCGTAGCGCACGCCGGAGGCGACCATCACCTTCTTGACGCCCTTCACCTCGCGGACCTTGCGGTAGAGGCGGATCAGGTCGTCGTGCGAGGTGTTCAGGTTCGGGCAGATGTCCGGAAACACGCAGGAGGGCAGGCGGCACGCCGCCTCGATCTTCGGGTCCTTGCAGGCCATCCGATACATGTTCGCCGTCGGCCCGCCGACATCCGAGATCACGCCCGTAAAACCCGGCGTCTTGTCGCGGATCAGCTCGATCTCGCGCAGGATCGAGCCTTCCGAGCGGTTCTGGATGACGCGGCCCTCGTGCTCGGTGATGGAGCAGAAGGTGCAGCCGCCAAAGCAGCCGCGCATGATCGTCACCGAGAACTTGATCATGTCCCAGGCGGGGATCTTCGCGTCGCCGTAGGCGGGATGGGGCGCGCGGGCGTAGGGCAGATCGTAGACCGCATCCATCTCCTCGCTGGAGAGCGGGATCGGCGGCGGGTTCAGCCACAGGTCGCGGTCGCCGTGGCGCTGGACGAGGGGGCGGGCGTTGCCGGGGTTGGCCTCCCGGTGCAGCACCCGCGAGGCGCGGGCATAGGCCTCCTTGTCGTCCTTGACCTCGTCGTAGGCGGGGAGCCGGATCACGGTTTCGCCGGGGCGGCGCATGGCGGCCTCGTCGGCCGAGTCGAGATCGTCGGCGGGCAGCTCGGTGTAATGCTCGGGCACACGGCGGAACAGGGCGACGCCCCGCACGGAATCGAGCTCGTGCGGCGCCGCGCCGGCCGCGAGGCGGTTCGCCACCTCGACCACGGCGCGCTCGGCATTGCCGTAGAGGAGCAGGTCGGCCTTCGCATCCGCCAGGATCGAGCGGCGCACCTTGTCGGACCAGTAATCGTAATGGGCGATGCGGCGCAGCGAGGCCTCGATGCCGCCGAGGATGATCGGCACGTCCTTGTAGGCCTCGCGGCAGCGCTGCGTGTAGACGATGGTGCAGCGGTCCGGCCGGGCGCCGCCTTCCCCGCCCGCCGTGTAGGCGTCGTCGCTTCGCAGGCGACGGTCCGCCGTGTAGCGGTTCACCATCGAATCGAGGTTGCCGCCGGTGACGCCGAAGAACAGCGCCGGCCGGCCGAGCGCCTTGAACGGCTCCGCCGATTGCCAGTCGGGCTGCGCGATGATGCCGACCCGGAACCCCTGCGCTTCGAGCAGCCGGCCGATGATGGCCATGCCGAAGCTCGGATGATCGACATAGGCGTCACCCGTAACCAGGACGACGTCGCAGGAATCCCACCCGAGCGCGTCCATCTCGGCGCGGCTCATGGGCAGAAACGGCGCCGCCTCCCTGGGACGCGACAGCGTGCAGGCGATGGGAGCCGGGGGGCGACTCGCGGAAACTTGGAGGTCCATGGGTGGTTGCATAGCGCCCCGGGGCCGGGAGCTCAACGAAGAGCGAGGGGTCCGATGCCCCCCACAGCACCCAGCTACGCGACCGCCCGCACCCGCCTGCGATCCGACACCAGCGAGACCGCCCACACCCCAAGCCCCCCAAGCGCCAGCGCCACGCCGACCCACCCCGTCGACGGCAGGCCGTATCCGGCGGCGATGGCGAGGCCGGCGAGCCAGGGGCCCAGCGCGTTGGCGACGTTGAAGGCGGAGTGGTTGAGGGCGGCGGCCAGTGTCTGGGCATCCTCGGCGACGTCCATCAGGCGGGTCTGCAGGATGGTGGCGAGGCCGCCGCCGCTGCCGATCAGGAAGACCACGGGCAGGAGCGTCCAGAGGTTTTGCGTCGCGGCGGGGTAGAGCGCCAGCATCACCGCGCTCCAGACCAGCGTCGCACCGGCCGAGGCCATCAGGGCGCCGGAGCGGTCGGCGATCCAGGCCCAGGCGAGGTTGCCGATCGTGAGTCCAAGGCCGAAGACGGCCAGCGCCACCGGGATCAGGGCCGGCGAGGTTTTCGTCACCTCCAGCATGGTCGAGGCGAGGTAGGTGTAGACCGAAAACATCCCGCCGAAGCCGATGGCGCCGATGGCGAGGGTCAGCCAGACTTGGCCGCGCTTGAGCGCGCCGAGTTCGCGCAACGGGCTCGCCCCCGGGATCGGTGCGCCGAGCGGCGCATAGAGCCGCACCAGCGCCGCCGTCAGCAGCGCCAGCCCGGCGACGATGCCAAAGCTCCAGCGCCAGCCGAAGACCTGGCCGACGATGTTGGCGAACGGCACGCCGACCACCGTCGCGACGGTCAGCCCGGTGAGCACCTTCGCCGAAGCGCCGGCACGCTTGTCGCGCGGCACAAGCGAGGATGCGAGCAGCATGGCGATGCCGAAATAGGCGCCGTGCGGCAGGCCGGTGAAGAACCGGAAGGCCAGCATGGTGTGGTAGCTCGGCGCGAGCGCGGAGAGCAGGTTGCCGGCTGCGAACATCACCATCAGCCCGACCAGCAGCGTGCGCCGCGCGATCCGCGCCGCCAACACCGCGATGATCGGCGCGCCGACGACGACGCCGAGCGCGTAGGCGCTGATGACGTGGCCGCCGGTGGGCACGTCGATGCCGAGCGCCGGTGCGAATTCCGGCAGCAGGCTCATCGAGGCGAACTCGGTCGTGCCGATGGCGAAGCCGCCGATGGCGAGCGCCAGGATGACGAGCGACGGATGCACCTCGCGGCCGGCCGGCAGCGCTCCGGCTTCGTCGCAGCAGGCGGCGGGTGTGTTCGTCATGGCCGATTCATTTTGCGTCGCAACATGAGGACAACCTAGCGGCGCAGGCCCGGCCCCGCAGGGCCGTGCCGCTCATGTCGGACCTGTGCCCGCTGCAGCCAGGGCGCGAACGCGCGGTGCGTCAGCGCACGGCCGCCGCGCCCTTCGGATCGAACACCTCGACCGTGCCGGACTTGAAGCCGCCGGGCTTCGGGCTGCCGACGATGGTGTAGATGCGGCCGTCATAGGTCACCGCGCCGAAGCCGTGCCGGGCGCTCGGCAATTTCGCGAGGCTGCGCCAGAAATTCTTGGGCAGGTCGAAAGCCTCGACGTCATCGAACGTCTTCTGCTTCGACTCGCCGCCGATGACGTAGACGTCCTGGCCGAGCACCGCCGAGGCGGTGCCGCTGCGTGCGGTCGGCAGAGGCGCCGCGTCGGTCCAGGCGTCCTTGGCCGGGTCGTAGACCTGGTTCGTGGTGAGGTTGGTTCCGGAATTGCCGTCGACCCTTCCACCAACCGCGACGATCCGGCCGTCAATGGCCTGGACCGAGAGATGGTCGCGCGGGGTGGTGAGCGGCGCGGCCTTGCTCCAGCTGTCCTTCGCCGGGTCGTAGATCTCGTGGACGGGGGTGTTCTTGCGGCCCGAGACGCTGCCGCTGACGACGTGGATCTTGTCGCCGAGCAGCGTCGCACCGCCGGCGGCGCGGGCCGTGGGCAACGGCGCGCGAGGCTCCCAGGCATCCGTCTTCGGGTCGTAGGCCCAGACCTTGTCGGTGGCGTCCCAGCCGTTCACGTAGCCGCCGAACACGTAGACTTTTCCGCCCTGCCCCACCGCCATGGTGTGGTGGACGGGATAGGGGAAAGCCGCGCCGCGGCTCCACGAGTCTTTGGCGAGGTCGTAGATCAGCAGTTCGGTGGCGCCGTTGTAGTCGCCGACGACATAGGCCTTGCCGTCGATGGCCGCGACGGCGACCTCGGAGCGCTCGGCGGGGGCGCTGCTCGCACCGGCCCAGGCGCCGACCTCGTGGGCGGTGGCGGGGCTCGCGAGCAGGAGGCCGGCGAGCAGCAGGGCGGTGGCGGGTTTCGGCATGGTCGCTCCGTTCGTCGCGGTTGCGGGTTCGCCGGGTGAACGTGCGGGCCGGGAAAACGAGCCCGATGGGCATGGCGCTGTGATGGTCTTGCGCGAACGCCGCCCTGCGGCGAGAACCCGTCGCGACGACGTCTCACACTCGGACATGCGATGCTGATCAAAGCCGCCGCCGCGGCCCTGCGCCAGGTCTTTTCCCCGCCGATGCGGGCGATCCTGCTGAAGTCGCTCGGGCTGACACTGGGGCTGCTGATCCTGGTCTGGTTCGCGCTGACGCGGCTGATCCAGTGGTTCCAGTCGAGCCACCACATCGCGGCCGACTACCCGATGCTCGACACGATCGCGTTCTTCCTGGCCGGCGCCGGCCTGTTCGTGGCGATCGCCTACATCATGCCGGCGGTCTCGATCCTGGTGGCGGGCTTCTTCCTCGACGACGCGGCCGCGATCGTCGAGCGCACGGACTTTCCGAACGACCCACCCGGCCGCCCCCTGCCCTGGGGACAGGCGCTGCTCTACGCGCTCCGCTTCGCCGGGCTGGCACTCGCGGTCAATCTCGTGGCGCTGGTGCTGATCTTCGTGCCCGGCGTAAACCTCGTCGCCTTCTTCGGCGCCAACACCTACCTGCTCAGCCGGGAATACTTCGAAGCCGCCGCCAGCCGCTTCCGGCCGCTGGCCGAGGCGCAGGCCATGCGCCGGCATTTCAACCTGACGACGCTTTCGGGCGGCGCCATGCTCGCCGGGCTGATGGTTGTGCCGATCGTGAACCTGATCGTGCCGTTGTTCGGGATTGCGCTGATGGTCCACCTGCACAAGGGGCTGAGCCGGAAGACGTTGCTTGAGGCGCCGGCTGCGACGGGACGCCTGCGCTAGGCGTCGTCCTCGCGCGAAAAAACCTCGCCCTGCTCCGCGAGCCGGACATCGTCCGTATCGGAGCGCAACCGCTCCCGGTCGCGGTGCCGGACAAGAATCTGCTTCCAACCCTCCGGCAGGGGCACGCCGTCCCGCTGCGCCTGAGCTGCGACCCGGTCGAGCACGCGCTGCCAATCCTCAGGGCTGACGTCCTGGAGGCGCTCCGCCGATCCCTTCGCGAGGGCGGCGGCCTCGGCGAGTGCGACGAGCCGGGTGATGGCCGGATCGAGGTCGGGATCGCTCGCCATCGCCGTCTCTCTCGCGCTCAGAGCATGCTGGGAAGGATGCGGTCCGGCGGCCGGTGGCCGTCCATGAAGGTCTTGATGTTGATGATGACCTTCTCTCCCATGTCGGTGCGGCTCTCGTGCGTCGCCGAGCCCATATGGGGCAGCAGCACGACCTTGCCGGCGCGGGCGAGCTTGACGAGGCGGGGGCTGACGGCCGGCTCCTGTTCGAACACGTCGAGGCCGGCGCCCGAGATATCGCCCGCCTCGATCAAACGGGCGAGCGCAGTCTCGTCGATCACCTCGCCGCGGGCGGTGTTCACGACGATGGCCTCGGGCTTGAGGAGCTTGAGGCGGCGGGCCGAGAGCAGGTGGTAGGTCGCGGGCGTGTGCGGGCAGTTCACCGAGACCACGTCGACGCGGGCGAGCATCTGGTCGAGGGATTCCCAGTAGGTCGCCTCGAGGCCGGCTTCGATCGCTGCGGGCACCCGGCGGCGGTTGTGATAGTGGATCGACAGGCCGAACGCCTTGGCGCGGCGGGCCAGCGCCTGGCCGATCCGGCCCATTCCGACGATGCCGAGGCGCTTGCCGGTGATGCGGCGGCCGAGCATCCAGGTCGGCGACCAGCCGGTGCTCCAGTTGTCGTCCGGGATGATGCGCGCGCCCTCGGCGACCCGGCGGGCGACGGCGAGGATCAGCGCCATCGTCATGTCGGCGGTGTCTTCGGTCAGCACGCCCGGCGTGTTGGTCACCGTGATGCCGCGCTCGAGCGCCGTGCCGACATCGATGTGGTCGACGCCGTTGCCGAAATTCGCGATCAGCCGGAGGTTCGGCCCGGCCTGGGCCAGCAGGCCGGCGTCGATCTCGTCGGTCACGGTGGGGACCAGAACGTCCGCCTCGCGCAACGCGGCGACGAGCGCTTCCTGCTCCAGCGGCGTGTCGTCCGGGTTCAGCCGGCAGTCGAACAATTCGCGCATGCGCGCCTCGACCGCCTCGGGCAGGCGCCGTGTCACGACAACGAGCGGCTTGCGCTTCAACGACGACATCGTTCCTCCCGCGACGGTACCCGCCTCGCGTTCGGCCGGCCCGGGTGCTTCGGCTTACGCTCCGTTAACCGTGACACGGCCAGATGGAGCGATCGGCCGACGCGCCTCGGGGTTCGCCCCGCCGCACATCTTCCCCGTTTCTCTATCAGAGAGAGGTCGGAAGACAATGCGGGCAAGGCCCCCGCGGCTCCGGACGACGAGCGGAGGACGGTTGACGATGCGCGCTGCGATTCTCGGGATTTGCTTGGGCTCCCTGCTGGCCGGGGTCGGGCCGGCGAGCGCCGTCTCCAACGATGGCGGCCGGGCGACGAAGCTGCCGCTGCCCCGCTATGCCAGCCTCAAGACCGATCGCGTCAACCTGCGCGAGGGGCCCTCGAAGGATCACCGCACGCTCTGGGTTTTCCGCCGGGCCGGCCTGCCCGTCGAGATCATCGCCGAGTACGAGACTTGGCGCCGCATCCGCGATTCCGAGGGCACGGAAGGCTGGGTGCTGCACTCGCTGCTCTCCGGCCGCCGCACCGCCGTCGTCACCGCGCCGACGGGCGACAAGGCTGCGCCGACGGTGCCGCTGCTGGCCCGTGCCGATGCCGGCGCGGGCGAAGAGGCCAAGCTCGAAGCGGGCGTCATCGGCAGCGTGAAGAATTGCAGCGGAAGCTGGTGCCGCATCGTCGTGGCGCTGCCGCAGACGCGCGGCGACGTGGACGGCTACATCCGCCAGGAACGGCTCTGGGGCGTCTACCCGAACGAATCCGTCGAATAAAAAAAGCCGGCGATCGCCTCGCCGGCTTCAGAGCACCCGATAGCGGCTGCGCTCAAGCGCGGCCGGCAACCGCCCGGCGGCGCAGACGCACGATCACCTCGACACCGGCGATTTCCATGCCCTCGGGCGCGTCCGGCAGGGAATCGACCGAGATTCCACATTCCGGCATATCCAGCACCTTGCCCTCTTCCTCGAGGAAGAAATGGTGGTGCTCGCTCGGGTTGGTGTCGAAATAAGCCTTCGAACCGTCGAGCGCGAGCTGGCGCAGCAGGCCGGCTTCCGTGAACTGGTGCAGCGTGTTGTAGACCGTCGCCAGCGAGACCGGGACCTTGGCCCGCATCGCCTCGTCGTAGAGCATTTCAGCGGTCAAATGCCGGTCGCCGCGGCCGAACAGCAGCCAGCCTAGAGACAGGCGCTGACGGGTCGGCCGCAGACCCGCGCGGCGCAGGCGATCGCGCAGATCGGAAAGGGGACAACCGCGGCGGCCCGGCAAACCGGCATCGCTCGGAACGGACGACGTACGCGCGTTCAACGCGGCCTGTAGCTGCACGAAATCGGACATCGGCGGGACTGACAGCTCACTATTCACGCTAGATATATAGCGCCGGACTATATGAGGACGGACCGCCTGCGGCAAGCCGTCCATCGCGGCGGTGACCGGCGCACGCCGCAGGTCTGTGAGATTCAGGCGTGCGACTGGATGAAGTTGCGGACCAGCGGATAGGTCTGCCCCTCCCAGCGGCGCCCGGAAAAGACCCCGTAATGGCCGACGCCGGCCTGCAGATGGTGGCTTCGCATGTGCGGGGGCAGGCTGCTGCAGAGGTCGTGCGCGGCCATGGTCTGCCCGACGGCACAGATGTCGTCGCGCTCGCCTTCGACGGTCATGAGCGCCGTCCGGCGGATCTCGCGCATGTCGATGGGGCTGCCGCGATAGCTGAGTTCGTTCTTGGCCAGCGTGTAGTCCTGAAAAACCGTCTTGACGGTTTCGATGTAGAATTCGGCGGGAAGGTCGAGGACGGCGAAATACTCGTCGTAGAACGACTCGACCGCGCGTGCCTTGTCCGAATCGCCCCTGACATAGTGCCAGAACAGGTCCTGATGCGCCTGGCTGTGGCGCTGCGCGTTCATCGCGATGAAGGCGGAAACCTGCATGAAGCCCGGATAGACCCGGCGGCCGGCGCCCTTGTGACGGGCCGTCACCGTGCTCAGCAGGTTCTTCTCGAACCATTCGATCGGCTTCGACGTCGCGAGTTCGTTCACCGAGGTAGGGCTGATGCGGCAATCCACCGGGCCGGCCATCAGGGTCATGCTGCGCGGTTGCGCCGGGTTTTTCGCGTGCGCCATGACGGCGGTCGCCGCCAGGGCCTGAACGGCGGGCTGGCAGACGGCGAGAAGGTGAGAGCCCTCGCCCATCGTCTCCAGAAAGCCCACGACGTGGTCGACATAGTCGTCGAAGCCGAAGGCGCCGTCAGAGAGCGGCACGTCGCGGGCATTGTGCCAGTCGGTGATGTAGACGTCGTGGTCCGGCAGCAGCGTGCGGACGGTGCCGCGCAGCAGCGTCGAGAAGTGGCCCGAGAGCGGGGCGAGCACCAGCACCTTCGGCTGCGGCGTCTCGATGTCCTTGCGGAAGCGCAGCAGCGTGGCGAAGGGCGTCGCCGTGACGGCCTCCTCCACCACCGGAACGTCACGGTTGCCGACCGTGACGGTGCCGATGCCGTAATCGGGCCGGGCGAAGGTGAGGCCCGAGCGCATCATCATGCGGGCGCCGGCCGACCACCAGTTGGCCTGTTCGCGGAACGGCGTGCCGGCCCAGGGCGCGGCGGCCTGATTGAGCAGGCGGCCCCAGCCCCGGGTCTGCCGGGCAAGGTCCGTCTGGGCATCGAACGCACGGTACATCATCGGGGCCGCAACTCCTTGCGCGCACCCGCCGGAAACTCCGGCGCGTCCACGATGGACCGGAATGCCGCCGCTCGAACGAGCGCGGCAGCGGGGACAGTAAGGCTTAAGGCCGGCCCGAAACTCCGCAACCGGCAAAAGGTACGAACTCCCCCGGATTGGCAGCGGGTGCAGCAAAAATGCTTCATGCACCTCGCGCGCCGTAAATAATTGTACCGGCTTCCGAATTTCCGGTCGATGGCGCACAACGCATTCGAAGCGCTGACGAAAGGCCATGGCGACCCATTCCGGATTATCCCAAGCCTCCGGCGTAGGCACTGCTGCGGCGGCACGAGTCTTGGATGCCGACTCGGCAAGGACTTCGGCACGGGGAAAACGCTCATGGCAGACGCGACGCTCACGATTTCCAGCCGGAACTACTCGTCCTGGTCGCTACGCGGCTGGCTCGTGTGCCGGATGGCCGGGCTCGATTTCGACGTCGAGCTTCTGTCGGGCAAGGAATCCTCGACCCGCGCCGAACTCCTGCACCTGTCGCCTTCGTTTCTGGTGCCGCGGCTGACGCATGGCGACATCGTCGTCTGGGACGTGCTCGCCATCGCCGAGTACCTGAACGAGATCCGTTCCGGTGCCGGCCTGCTGCCGGAATCCGCGGCCGAGCGGGCGCGCTGCCGCGCCGTTTCGAGCGAGATGCATGGCGGCTTCATCAACCTGCGCTCGGCGATGCCGATGAACCTGCGTGCGCAGATTCCCGGCTTCCCGATCTTCAACGGTGCCAAAGGCGATATCGACCGCATCCTGGCGATCGTCGAGGACTGCCTGTCGCGCTCCGGCGGCCCCTACCTGTTCGGCGCCCGCCCCACCCTCGCCGACGCGATGTACGCCCCGGTCTGCACGCGCTTCCGCACCTACGACGTGCCGTTGCCGTTCACGGCGGAAACGTACCGCGACACGATCCTGGCCTGGGACCTGATGGCCGAGTGGACGCAGGAAGCCGTCGCGGAGCCCGACGAGATCGAGGAATTGGACATGGAGTTCTGACGGCGGCGACTCACGCCTCGGCGAGCATCGCCAGCCAGTCATCCTCCGAGATCACCTTGACGGCGTGCTTCTCGGCGTCCTTGAGCTTGGAGCCCGCACCGGGTCCGGCCACGACGAGATCGGTCTTGGCGGAGACCGAGCCCGAGACCTTGGCGCCGAGGCGCTCAGCGGTGGCCTTGGCCTCGCTCCGGGTCATCTTTTCGAGGGTGCCGGTGAAGACCACGGTCTTGCCGGCGAACGCCGTCGCCGTCGCGGCGGCGGCCAGCGGCTCGGTCGTCACTTGGTCGAGCAGGGCTGCGACCGCCTCGGCGTTGTGCGGCTCGGCAAAGAACTCAATGAGCGAGTCGGTCGCCACCGGCCCGATCTCGCCGTCGTCGGCGAGGAGATGATAGGCCTCGCCGGGCCTCTGGCCCGCCGCGCGTTCGAGCGCCGCGTCCGCCGCCTCGGCGTTCCCGTAGTGCGCGAGCAGCGCCTCGCCCTGAGCCGAGGTCAGGCGCGCACGCAGGCGGGCGCCCGTCGAAAGCCCTTTCAGCGCCTCGCCCGGCGACGCCTCGGTCTCCGCGAAAAGCTTGTCGCGCGTGCCCGGCCCGATGCGCGGAATGCCCGAGAGTTCGAGCCAATCCGGACCGGCCTGCGCACCGGCCGCCGCGTCGATCGCCGATTCGAGCGTCCGCATGTCCGAAAAGCGCTTGGCCAGGGCCTTCGCCGTCGACTCGCCGATATGCCGGATGCCGAGGGCGAACAGCAAACGGTTGAGCGGGATCGTCCGGCGCGCGTCGAGCGAGGCGAGGAGATTCGTGATCGCCTTGTCCTCCTCCTCGCCTTTCTTCTTGGTCGGCTTCTTCGGAGCCGGCTCACCCTCGGCCCGGCGCTGCGCCGACAACTCTTCGCGCCGCGCGACGATCGCAGCCTGCAGCGGTTCGAATTCCAGGCGGAACAGGTCGGCGGGCTGCTTCACGAGACCCGCCTCGAACAGCACCTCGATATAGGTCTGCCCGAACCCTTCCAGATCGAAGCCGTTGCGCGAGACGAAGTGCTTGAGCCGCTCGACGCCTTGCGCCGGGCAGATCAGGCCGCCGGTGCAGCGCCGGATGGCGTCGAGCTTTTTCGTGCGCGGATTCATCTCGCGCACCGCCTTGCTGCCGCAGGCCGGGCAGGTGGTGCGGAACACGAAAGGCTTCGAGTCGGCCGGGCGCTTGTCGAGGACCACGTCCATCACCTTCGGGATGACGTCGCCCGCGCGCACCACGATCACGGTGTCGCCGACACGGATGTCGCGGCCATCGCGAATGGGCTCGCCGTCGCCGCCGACGCCCTGGACGTAGCCCTCGTTGTGCAGCGTCGCGTTCGAGACGACCACGCCGCCGACCGTCACCGGCTTCAGCCGCGCCAGCGGGTTGAGCGACCCCGTACGCCCGACCTGGATGTCGATCGCCTCCAGCGTCGTGAACGCCTCCTGCGCCGCGAACTTGTGCGCCAGCGCCCAGCGCGGACTGCGCGAGACGAAGCCGAGGCGCTTCTGCAGGGCGAGGTCGTCGACCTTGTAGACGACGCCGTCGATGTCGTAGCCGAGGTCCGCCCGCTGCCGCCCGATTTTTTCGTAATGGGCGATCAGCTCGGCGGCACTCTCGCAGCGGACCGTCAGGGGGTTCACCGATAGGCCCCAGTCTCGGAACCGCGCCAGCGTCTCGAACTGGGTCTCGGCGACCGGCTCAGACACCTCGCCCCAGGCATAGGCGAAGAAGTGCAGCGGCCGGGATGCAGTGATCGCGGCGTCCTTCTGGCGCAGCGAGCCGGCTGCGGCGTTGCGGGGGTTGGCGAAGGCCGGTTTGCCGTCCGCCTCCTGGCGCATGTTGATGGCCGCGAAATCCGCGTGCGAGAGGTAGACCTCGCCGCGCACCTCCAGCACGTCGGGCCAGCCCGTGCCGGACAGCATCTCCGGGATGTCGTCCACGGTGCGCGCGTTGGCGGTGACCTTCTCGCCGACCTCGCCGTCACCGCGCGTCGCCGCGGTGACGAGCTGGCCCTTCTCGTAGCGCAGCGACAGCGACAGACCGTCGATCTTCGGCTCCGCCGTGAAGGCGAGCGGCTCGCCATCGGGCCAATTGAGGAAGCGGCGCACCCGCGCCACGAAGTCTTCCACCTCCTCGTCGGCGAAGGCGTTGCCGAGGGACAGCATCGGAACGGCGTGGCGGACCTTTTCGAACCGGCTCGACGGCTTGGCGCCGACGGACACGCTGGCCTCGCCGGTGCCGGCGAGATCGGGAAAGCGCGCCTCGATCGCCTCGAGCTCGCGCCGCAGGGCGTCGTACTCCGCGTCCGAAATCTCGGGCGCATCCTCGCCGTGATAGAGCCGGTCGGCCTCGGCGATCTCGGCCGAAAGGGCAGCGTGGCGCTCTTTGGCGCCTGCCTCTGTGAGGCTGTCGATGTCTGCGGCGGAGCGAGCGGGCATGGGCAGGTTCTAAGCGAGAGTTTGCGGCGGCAGGTTAACGCGACCTGACCCGATTCCCGCCACAAGTCTCGCGCCCAAGAGCGCGAGGCTTTCGGAAGGGAACGCGGCAATGCGTCAGGGTATGATCGGGTTGGTTCTGACACTAGGTCTGACGGGCGCCTCCGCGGCCCTGGCGGCGCCCTGCGCCGTCCCCGTGCCTCCGCCGGCTGAGGGCAAACCCGAAAAACCTTCGCTGCCGCCAAAACCCGCCTGCCTCGACGCCAAGGGCGGCTGCCCCGGCTGGGAGGCCTACAGCTACAACGACGCGATCAAGGCCTACAACGCGCAGGCCCAGGTCTTCCGGCCGCTGGCCGAGGCCTACGCCCAGAAGCTCAACGCCTACGTCAAGGCGAGCGGCGAATACGCGCAATGCGAGATGAAGAGCCTGCAGCAATAGAGGTTCGGCCGCTTCGCCGGGGCGGCACGGCGTGGTACCATCCGTATCATGGGTGTGCAGCCGAAACCCCGCATGACGGTCGACGCGTTCCTGGCCTGGGCCGCGGGTCGCGACGGTAAGTACGAGCTTATCGACGGCGAGGTGGTGGCGATGTCGCCGGAGCGCGTGCGGCATGCCGAGACCAAGGCGGCCGTGTTCGACGCGCTGCGGGCGGCGATCCGGGATGGCCGGCGCCCTTGCCGCGCGCTCATCGACGGCGTCGCCGTCAGAGTCGATGCGCAGACCAGCTACGTTCCCGATGTGCTCGTCTATTGCGGCGAGCGTGCCGACCTCGACGCGATGGAGGTGACGCCCGTGATCGTTGTCGAGGTGGTCTCGCCGTCCTCGCGCTCGATCGATACGAACCGCAAGCTGACCGGCTATTTCCGCGTACCGAGCGTGATGCACTACCTCGTCGTCGACCCGGGTGCACCGCTGGTCATTCATCACAGCCGCGACGGCGCGGGCGGCATCGCGGCACGCATCCTATCGACCGGCACTCTCGATCTCACGCCGCCCGGTCTGACCATCGCCGTCGCGGACCTGTTCGGACAACCTTGAGTGGGAGCAGAGCGCCGCCGCGGGTTGACGCGTCCGAGCACGGCTGCCACAGGCCCGAGGCATCGCTGACCAGACCGGACACAAGATGCCCGAATCCCTCGATCTCCTCGTCCTCGGCAACGCCATCGTCGACCTGATCGCGCGCACCGACGAGACGTTTCTCGCTGCGCAGGGCGTGCCGAAAGGCGCGATGCAGCTCATCGACGAAAAGCGGGCCGAAGAGCTTTTCGCGGCGATGGGGCAGACCACGGTCGTGTCGGGCGGCTCGGGCTCGAACACCGCGGCAGGTGCCGCGATCCTCGGTGCGAAGACCGGCTTCGTCGGCAAGGTCCGCGACGACGAACTCGGCGGCCTGTTCGCCCACGATCTCCGGGCGACCGGCGTGCGCTTCGACGTCGCCGCGGCGACCGAAGGCCCGGCCACCGCCCGCTGCTTCATCCTGGTGACGCCGGACGGCGAGCGCACCATGAACACCTATCTCGGCGCCTGCCAGGGCCTCACGCCGGCCGACGTCGACGAGGCCACGGCCGCGAGCGCGCGCACGATCTACCTCGAAGGCTACCTCTGGGATCCGCCGGAGGCCAAGGAAGCCTTCCGCAAGGCGGTCAAGATCGCGCACGGCGCCGGCAATGCCGTGGCGCTGACGCTCTCGGACGCCTTCTGCGTCGGCCGCTACCGCGACGAGTTTCTCGGCCTGATCCGGGACGGCAGCATCGACATCCTGTTCGCCAATCTCGGCGAGCTGAAGAGCCTCTACCAGACGGACGACGGGGAAGCCGCGATCAAGGCCCTGCGCGACGAGCGCGACGCCCGTGGCCATCACCTGCTGGGTCTCGTCACCCGGTCGGCCGAGGGCGCCCTGGTGGTGAAGGGCGGCGAAGTCCGCTCGGTCGAGGCGGCACCCGTGCGGGAGGTCGTCGACACGACGGGCGCGGGCGACCTGTTCGCGGCCGGCTTCCTGGCCGGCCATGCCCGCGGGCTCGACAACGTCACGAGTGCGCGTCTCGGAGCGCTCGCTGCGGCCGAAGTGATCGAGCATATCGGCGCCCGCCCGCAAAGGGACCTCGTCGCGTTGGCCAAGGCCCAGAATCTTCTCTGAGCCTCACGAGATGGCGCGCCTTGCGCCATCCGCTTCAGGGTGAAACGCCGCCTGACGACGGCCGGGCTGCATCCCTGGCCCGGCCGGGGCTGGTGGTCAGCGCGCGCGCTCCAACGCGTCGAACGCCATGATCGCCTTGGCGCAAGCCGCCTCGGACGGTGGCGGCAGGCTGGTCTCGAAGGCGATCGTCCGGTCCAGTTCCGGCAGGTAGCGGTCCTCGGTAAAGGCCGATCCGACGGCTGCCAGCATCCGTTCGCGGTTGATCTTGATCAATGCGCCGGTTCGCTCCTGCGGCACGCCACAGACCATGGCGCGCCCGATGATCCGGCCCTGCTTCGCGCCCTCCACCTGAGGGATGACGAGCGGCTTATCTTGAGCCGAGGCTGCCGCGCAAAACGACAGAAAGGCGAGCGTCCAGACCGGGACTCTCATCATGGCACATGCGCTCCCGGCTCTTCGCCCCGGCCGACTGATCGCCGGTGGAAGCCGCTACAGGCAAGGACTTTTCGCGCTCCCGTCGGCTTTATGCCGCCTGCGAGCGCCATTCCAACAACCCCGGCAAGGCCTTCAGATCGAGGGGCTTGGGCAGGAAGCCATCGAAGCCGGCGTCGCGGGCTGCACGTTCGTCTTCGCCCGCAGCGTTGGCGGTCAGCGCTACGAGTTGCCGAGGTACCGGGGCACCTTCGGCTTCGCGAGCGCGGATGCGGCGGACGGTTTCGAGGCCGTCGAGGCCGGGCATGCGGATGTCGATCAGAGCGAGGTCGAAAGCCGTCGGCGCAGCCTCGATCGCCGCCAGGGCGTCGATGCCGTCCCGGGCCAGCGTGACCGTGGCGCCGAGACGTTCGAGCGCCTTGGTGGCGAGAAGCGCGTTGATCGGGTTGTCTTCGGCCAGGAGCACCCGACGGCCGCGGCCGGGCATGGGGCGCCCGTTCGTGCCGAGCGTGTCGACGGAGGCCGAAATCGCCGGACGCGGCGGCCTCGTCTCGGACGGCGCTTCCCGTGCGGCCGATCCCACGCCGGGCTCCAGCAGCCGGTCGAACAGCGAGCGGGCGCGCACCGGTTTGATCAGGTAGCTGTCGAAGCCCGCGGCACCCGGCGCACCGAACTCGCGCCGGTCGAAGGGCGAGAGCAGGATCAGGCTGCAGCGCACACCGCCGCGCCGCGCCTCGGTCGCGAGACGGCGCACATCGCCATCGCCCAACGCGCGATCCGCGATCAGCGCATCGAAGCCGGCGCCTGAGAGCGCATCGAGCGCCGCCTCCACGTTCGGCACGATGACGGCGGCAGCGCCCGAGCGGGACAGGCGCCGGGCGAGGTAGGGCGCCTGGAAGGGCGATTCCGCAACGATCAGGATCTTTCGCGCACGCAGCGACGGCGGACGCTGGGCCGTCTCCTCGCTGGCGAGCGGCAACGGCAGGATCACCCGGAATACGCTGCCGCGACCGGGCTTCGAACTGACCTCGATGCGCCCGCTCATGCGCTCGACGAGTCGCTGCGTGATGGCGAGGCCCAAGCCGGTGCCCTCGTGGCGCCGGCTGGCGCTGCCGTCACCTTGCTCGAATTCCTCGAAGAGCGCCGGAATGCGCTCCTCGGGAATTCCGGGGCCGGTATCCTCGATCGACAGGACGATCGCGTCCGCGGTCTGCGCCAGCACGACGCCGACGCCGCCGGACTGGGTGAACTTGATCGCGTTGCCGGCGAGGTTGAGCAGGATCTGGCGGACCCGGTCGGCATCGCCGATGCGCTGCGCCTGAAAATCCTCGGAGACGTCGAGGGCGATTTCCAGCCCCTTGTCCTGCGCGCGAGGCGCCAGGAGTTCGATGACGCCTTCGACGGTCGCGGCGACGTCGAAAGGCTCGGCCGCGAGGTCGAGCCGTCCGGCCTCGATCCGCGAGAAGTCGAGGATGCCGTCGACCAGGGAGAGCAGGGCCTTGCCGCTGGTGCGCACGGCCTCGACGTAGGTGCGCTGCTCGGCATCGAGCCCGGTTTCCAGCACGAGATCGGCCATGCCGAGAATGCCGTTGAGCGGTGTGCGGAACTCGTGGCTGACGGTGGCGAGAAAGCGGGATTTGGCGATGTTCGCGCTCTCTGCGCGACTCTTGGCCTCATCGAGGGAGCGCGCCGCCTCGATACGTGCGGTGACGTCGCAACCGGCCCGCAGCCAGTGCGGTGCGCCGCCGGTGCCCTGGACCGGCATTTCGATGAAGGAGAACCAGCGAGGCCGCCCATCCACCGGCAGCACCCGCTCCTCGACCTGCCGCACGCCGTCGGCGCGCTGCGCGATCTCGCCCGGTTCCAGGATCTGGAGCTGCACGGCGGAGCCGATCAGGTCGAGGGGCCTGGCGCCGAGCATCGCGGCAAACCCTTCGTTGGCAAAGGTGATCCGGCCCCGGTCGTCGCGCTGGACGATGCATTCCGTCGTCGCCTCGACCAAGGCCCGGTAGCGCTCCTCGCTCTCGGCGAGCAGCCAGAGCCGGTCCTGCATCGCCTCGGCGTCGTCGGATTCGTTCGCGACGGGCCCGCCGCGGCGGAGCGCGACGACGAGCATGACCGCGAGCCCGACCACGGTCAGGCCCAAGACCAGCATCGCGATCCCCTGCAGCGACATCGACACGCTCCACGATCGACCCGTGGGCCATCGGTGAAGACCGTGACAGCGGCGCGTGAAGGGGAGCTTGAGAAAGACGGCTAAGGGAGAGTCACCGGATTACGATCGATTCCGTGCGGGGTCCTGTCGTCCCGACGCCGCATCCGGGCGTCGGCGACCCGGCCTCGGGACGTGCTGCAGAATTCAATCGACCGCTTCGTTGGAAGACTCGGCGAATTCTTTGCCAAGCTGCAGGAGAAGCATGTCGAGCAGCACACGCGAGCGAAACGACCCATCGGATCCAAGTATCTTCCGAGCCTCCAGAAACAACTCGATCGCCTGTTCTATTCTCGCGCGTTCACTGGCTGTCACCCGAGTCTCCAAGGCACGCCGCGATGCCCGTCACCGCATCGCAATTCGAGACATTAGCGCGCACGACCGGAACTTCAACTTCAAATTCCACCCCGAGCCCGACCCCATTACACATTGGCGATCGTACCGAGACGCCAAATGATCGATCTGTCTATTTCGATAGATGGTTCTATTGGATTGAATACGCACTACGGCGCGATAAATACTCGAAACGAAGACTGAACCGGACATTTGGCCGCATCGCATGGTTTCGCGAAACGCAGCGCGCATGACGGAAACGGGGCATAGGCCGTCTCGTGCTTCACGCACCGGCGGCAATGGTGTAGGCGCGACCCCGTCAGTACCCGTCTTTGCCCCCCGGACTTCGGCCATGACCGCCCGCATCGATGCCACCTTCGCCCGCTGCCGCGCGGAAGGCCGTGCCGCCCTCGTCACCTACGTGATGGCGGGCGACCCGGACGCCGAAACCTCTCTGACCCTGCTGAAGGCTCTGCCGGAGGCGGGCGCCGACATCGTCGAGTTCGGCTTGCCCTTCACCGACCCGATGGCCGACGGGCCGGCCATCCAGGCGGCGGGCCTGCGGGCGCTGGCGTCGGGCCAGGACCTGCACAAGACGCTTCGCCTCGTCGCCCGCTTCCGCGAGGAGAACGGTGACACGCCGGTCGTCCTGATGGGCTACTACAACCCGATCTACGTCTACGGCGTCTCGCGCTTCCTCGACGATGCGCTCGCTGCCGGAATCGACGGACTCATCGTCGTCGACCTGCCACCGGAGGAAGACGAGGAATTGTGCCTGCCGGCCTTGGCCAAAGGCCTCGCCTTTATCCGGCTGGCCACTCCGACCACCGACGAACACCGGCTGCCGGCCGTGCTGAAGAACACCGCCGGCTTCGTCTACTACGTTTCGATCACCGGCATCACCGGCACCGCCACCCCGGATTTCAGCCGCGTCGCCGAGGCTGTCGGCCGCATCCGCTCCCATACCGAACTTCCGGTCGTCGTCGGCTTCGGCGTCAAGACGCGGGCCGACGCCGCCGCCATCGCGCAGGGCGCCGACGGCGTCGTGGTCGGCTCGGCCCTGGTCGCGGCACTTGCCAAGAGCCTCGACGGTGAGAACCGGGCGAGCGCCGGGAGCGTCGAAGCGGTGACCGCACTGGTCAGGGAACTGGCGGCGGGCGTGAGAGAGCCGACGACGGCTGCGTGAGGCGCGGCGCCTCCGGATTTCCTCCTACCCGGCACGCTCATTCGCCTCGGCCAGAGCATACGCGATGAGCCGCCCACGCGCGGCGTCGTCCATCGGGCAGCCCTCGGACAACCACAGCGTCCGCGCCGCCGCGAGACCGCGACCGACGGCGCGCCCGGGGCGGAGGCCACGGGCGACGAGGTCTCCGCCGCCGAGGGGAAGGACCGGCCGGTTTCGGGAGGCCACGAGGCCGGCCAGGATCGACAGGGCCTCGGGTTCGACCCGTGGGCGCGGCTCGCCGCCGAGGGCGCGCAGAACCTCGGCCACCATCAGCGGCCCATGGACCGCCGCGAGCCCGCGAACGTCACGGCTCTCGATGTCCTTCCGGCTGCGGAGATCCGACGCGGCGGCGGCGTAGTCCGCGAGATGGGCATACTCGGCCTTCGAGAGGCGTAGACGGTCGCGGAGGCGCTCCGCATCTTCGACGGTCTGGACGCAGAGCGCCGCGAGCCGTGCCGCAGCCGGCGCGCCTGCATCCGTAGCGGCCCGGGCGAGCCGGCCGAGATCCCCCACGCCACCGACCAGACCGGCCAGAAGCCCGGTCTCGCTCATCACGGCGATGGCCGGCACGGCCCGCGGCGCGAGCAGCAGCTTCAGGGTTTCCGCCCTCACCCGCTCCCGCGAGAGGCGATCGAGGGAGGCGCGGGCAGCGATGACCGCGCGCAGGCCGGCCGGATCCGGCTCGCCGCGACCGAAACGGGCATGGAAGCGGAAGAATCGGAGTGCGCGGAGGGAATCCTCGCGGATGCGCGTTGCCGGATCGCCGATGAAGCGGACGCGGCCCGCATCGAGGTCGGCGAGACCGTCAGCGGGGTCGTGAAGCGCGCCGTCCGCGTCGAGCGAGAGGGCGTTAATGGTGAAATCCCGCCGGTCGGCGTCGCGGCGGAAATCGCGGCCGAAGCGGACGACGGCGTGACGGCCGTCGGTCTCGATGTCCTGACGCAAGGTCGTGACCTCGACGGGCGTGCCGTCGACGACGAGGGTGACGGTGCCGTGGTCGAAGCCCGTCGGAACCGCCTTGAGCCCGGCAGCCCTGGCGAGCGCCATGGTGCGCGCGGGCGGATGCGTCGTGGCGAGATCGATGTCGGCGGCGTCCTGACCGAGCAGGGCATCACGAACGCAGCCGCCGACGAGACGCGTCTCCTCCCCCTCGGCGCGAAGGGCCGCGAGGCATACCGCGACACTTGGACGGGCGAGCAGCCGCTCCAGACCTTCCGCATCGAGGCCTACGGGGATCATACCGGCGACCGCAGGCATCGCCCCCTCCAGCGACCGGCCGTCCGCCTGCATGGCCGAGCCGCGCCGCCCCGATGACCGACGGCCCCCACGGCATCAGCCGCACGGCCCAGCCCCGTCATTGGAACACGCCCGGCACGAGCCGCCCATTTTCGATGTGCGGCGGCACGTAGCCGTCGGGATGGCGGGTGGCGGTGAGGCCGGTCATCAGCAACGAGGCGACGACGACGAAAATCCCCGCCAGGACGAGACGGACCCATTGCGCCTCCCAGTGTTCGGCCTGCAGCGGATTTCGCCGCAAGAGGACGAGAACGCCGGCGAAGGCGAGAAACGGCAGCGCGAAGAGGACGAGTTCCTCGAGAATCCAACGGAGCATGCGGGCGGTCTACGCGAAACCGTGGCTCTGCGCCCTACCGGAACAGGCGCTCGTAGAGATTATGCACGATCCCGGCCGTGAGCCCCCAGATCAACCGCTCGCCGAAGGGGATGGCGTAGTAGATCCGCATGCGCCCCTGCCAGCTGCGCGTCTTGATCAGGTGGCGGCCCGGATCCATCAGGTGGCCCAGGGGCACCTCGAACACGTCCGCCACTTCATCCGGATTGATGTTGAGATGCGGGTTCGGTTCCACCAGCCCCACCACTGGCGTGACGAGGAAGCCGGTGGCCGAGAGATACGGGTCGAGATAGCCCAGCGGGCGTACTTTTGCCGGCGACAGCCCGATCTCCTCCTCGGCCTCGCGCAGGGCCGTCGCCACCGGCGAGGGATCACCCGGATCCATCTTGCCGCCGGGAAAGGCGATCTGGCCAGAATGGTCGCGCAGATGCGCGGCACGCTGCGTCAGCACCACCGCGAGGCCGCCGGGTACCGGCAGGATCGGCACCAGCACCGCCGCGGGCCGATGCGGCTGCAGCGGGGCGATCGCGAAACCGTCGGGATCGAGATCGTGGTCGCCGCGCGGGTTGCAGGTCGGGTCGCCGGGGCCGGGCGGCTCCTGCACGAGGCCGCGCTCCGCCCGGCGGAGGAAATCCGAGAGGTCGTCGGCCCAGATCGCGGGACCGCGGCCGGACGCCAGGACACCGTCGGGAGGCCTCATCCGGCAACCTTCAGGTCGGCGGTTCGCACGATCGGGTGGAAGCGGCCGCCGGCCGCCAGCCCGAGCCAGTCCCGGCCGTCGATTTCACGCTCCTCGGCGAGGTCGACGAGATCGTAGGTCAAGGCCCGTGTCAGGAGTGCCCAGAGGCCGCCGCGGACCTTCACGTAGGGCTTGAAGCCACCGGAGCCGTCCTGCTCGAAGCGGATCGGATGGTCGTCGTCGAGCGGGACGAGATCGTCGACATTGGTGCGGAATCCGATGCGCCGGAGCTCTCCCTCCCCGTCCACCGCCATCTCGACGGCGACGAAGGGGGCGTCGTCCACCCTGATGGTCATGCGCTCCGCCGGCGTGACGAGCACGGTCGAGCCGTCGGGCTCCCGTCTCAGGATCGTGGAAAACAGTTTGACCAAAGCCGGCCGGCGGATCGGCGCCCCTTCGTGAAACCAAGTCCCGTCGGCGGCAATTCGAATATCGATCGTACCGCAATGCTTGGGATGCCAGAGTTCGACCGGGGGCAGCCCGCGCGTCGGCAGGTCTCCCAGTGCCGCGCCGAGGCGGCCGAGGGCGGAATCGGTCGTGGGAGTCGGCAATTCGGGCCGTGTCGGGTCTGTCGTCATCGGGACATCCAACGCGCTTGGCGGACGCCTGTTGCGTCGGCCGCCGAGGAGAACCTTCGACCACGGACTGGGTTCGACTGTCCCGTCGGCTGCGTCTCTGCCGTTTGGAACGGCGACAGCCTTCGGATCCGCGCCCGTCACGTAGAGTTGCCGCCCGCACAAACAAGCATTCTGAGGTTCTACATGATCGGACGGTTAACAGCGATTTAACCATATAAGAGATTGAGAAGATTACCATCCCCTCTACCTGAGGCGCATTTTGAGGCGGGACGACACCAATTGCCTAACGGATCCTCATCGTCATCCCGGCTTGGGTTTGCTAGGGTTCATCATCGGTTAACGGGATCGCGCAGCAATGGCCAATTCTCCAGGCCCGGCCAAACGTTACCTGCCTTTCGGAGGAATGCTCAGCAATCCGGATTGGGGCATCGGCCGCACCAAGGCCTATCGCAGCCGTCCCGGACGGGTCGAAACCGTCAAGCCCGAAGAACGGCTGTTCGCGCTGCGCCAGCTCGAAGTGACCTACGACAAGGCCCGCGAAACGCTCTGGACCTACATGAAGCCGGACGGGCGCCCGAGCTACAATCCCGACATGCTCGCGGACTTTCGGTCCTGGCAGGACGGGATCGAAGCGAAGTTCTCCGGCGAGGATTCGAACCTGCGCTACCTCGTCCTCGGCTCGCGCTATCAGGGCGTCTTCAGCTTCGGGGGCGATCTCCGGCTCTTCGCCCAGAAGATCCGCCAGCGTGATCGCGAGACCCTCGTCGGCTACGGCAACGCCTGCGTCGAGATCCTCCACCGCAACATGAACGCCCTCGGCCTGCCGATCGTGACGATCGGGCTGGTGCAGGGCGACGCGCTCGGCGGCGGGTTCGAGTCGCTGCTCTCGTTCGACGTGGTCGTCGCCGAGAAGGGCGCCAAGTTCGGCTTTCCCGAAATCCTGTTCGGCCTGTTTCCCGGCATGGGCGCATTCAGCTTCCTCGCCCGCCGCATCGGCTCGAACAAGGCGCAGGAACTCATCCTCAGCGGCAAGACCTATACCGCCGAGGACATGCACGCGATGGGCGTCGTCCATGTGCTGGCGGAGCCCGGCAAGGGCGAGGCGGCGGTCCAGGACTACATCGCCCGCAGCAGCCGCCGCCACAACGGCCACCGCGCGATCTATCAGGCCGCCCGCGAGGTCGATCGGATCTCGCTGCTGGAACTGAAGAAGATCGTCTCGATCTGGGCCGACGCCGCGCTGAAGCTGCGCGACCAGGACCTGAAGATCATGGAACGGCTCGTCGCGGCACAGGACAGGCTCGGCGTGCAGACGGCGGCGGCCTGAGATCCCGGAGGCCGATCACGCAGCGCTGCGGATCATGGCCGAGCCGTCGCTGATGATGGTGCGGATGGCGCCGGCCGAGATCGGGCGGCTGAACAGGTAGCCCTGGCCGAGGTCGCAGCCTTCCGCCTTCAGGATCGCGAGTTGCTCCTCGGTCTCGACACCCTCGACGACGATGGTCATGCCGAGGCTCTTGCCCATCCCGACGACGGCGCGGACGATCGCGACCGAGTCCGCCGCCTCGCTCAGTTCGTTCACGAAGGAACGGTCGATCTTGAGCGTGTCGAACGGGAATTTCTTGAGGTAGCTCAGCGACGAATAGCCGGTCCCGAAATCGTCCAACGACAGATGGATGCCGAGCGACTGGAGCTGGTCGATGGTGGTGAGCGTGTGCTCGTTGCCGTCGAGGGTCACGCTTTCCGTGACCTCGAGCTCGAGGCGCTGCGCCGGCAGGCCCGAACGCTGAAGGGCGCTGACGACCTGCAGCGACAGCGACGGATTGTTGAACTGCACCGGCGAGAGATTGACGGCGACCCCGACCTCGTCCGGCCAGTTGCGCGCCTCGCGGCAGGCTTCGTTCAGGACCCAGTCGCCGATCGGCAGGATCAGGCCGGTTTCTTCGGCGACATGGATGAAGTCGAGCGGGGAGACATAGCCGCGGGTCGGATGTTTCCAGCGCAGCAGCGCTTCGCACCGGGCCACCCGGCCGGTGCCGAGATCGATCAGCGGCTGGTAGAGCAGTTCGAATTCGTCATTCGCCAGGGCGGTGCGCAGGTCGGCTTCGATCGCGTGCCGCGCCTGGGTCTCGGCCTCCATCTCCGGCTGGAAGATGCGGTAGGTGCTGCGGCCGTCGGCCTTGGCGGCATAGAGCGCGATGTCCGCGCATTTCAGCAACCGGTCCCCGTCATCGGCATGAATGGGCGCGAGCGCGGTTCCGACGGAGGCCCCGATCCGAACCGGCGAGCCGTCGATCTCGAAAGGCTCCTCCAGGAGACGGACGATGCCGTGGGCGAGCACGCCGGCCTCGTCGAGGCTGCCGAGCCCGTTCTGGATGATGACGAACTCGTCGCCGCCGATGCGCGAAGCGCTGTTGGCGCCGTGGACGACGGTGCGAAGACGGTCGGCCACCAATTGCAGGAGGCGGTCGCCGGCCGGATGGCCCTTGGTGTCGTTGATCGCCTTGAAACGGTCGAGGTCGAGCAGGTGGATGGCGAAATGGCCCGAATGGCGGCGGGCGACGCCGAGCGACTCGTCGATCTGCTGGCGGAAGCTGCTGCGGTTATACAGGCCGGTGAGCTCGTCGTAGCGCGCCATCTGGTTGATGCGGGCCTCGTCCCGCTTCCGCTCGGTGATGTCCTCATAGATCACCACGGCCTCGGCCTCCGCCGTGCGGCGCTGCACGAGCGAGATGAAGCGGTCTCCGGGAAGTTTGACGACAAGCGAGCCATCGGCCAGGGCGGCGTTCGCCTGCTCGAAGGCGCCGAGATTCGTGCGGCGCGGCCCATTGGCCATCTCGATCTCGGCCAAGCTCTCCCCGAACAGCGCGCGCGCCGAGGCGCCGACGACCACCCGGGCCGGGTCGAGACCGGAGATCTCGAGAAAGCGCCGGTTCCAGACCTTCAACCGGCCGCGGGTGTCGAACATGCACAGGCCGTGGGACATGTTGTTCAGGGCGATGTCGAAGAGATCGGCCTGCGCCTTGAAGCTTTCGGCTAGCGCCGCCTTCTCGCGGGTCGTCACCAGGGCCGTGACCACGGTTTCGCGGATGCTGAGCGTGATGTCGATCATCCCGTAGGCAAACAGGATGATGACGACGCCCAGGGCCATATGCGAGCCGCCGCCCACCAGAAACATCCCCAGGCTGAGCGGCAGCGAGGACAGCAGCAACTGGCCGATGGCGAGGAAGGGACGGCCGGCGTTGCGGCCGGAGATGCCGGCACCGTAGCCGATCGCGGTGCTCGCCGTGATCACCTGAAGCGCAACATCGTTTGAGCGCGTGATCGCGAGGAAGGCGCACAGACCCAGCAGCGCCGCGAACGCGAAGCCGCCGACGGCGTAGAAAAGCTCCCAGGTCTTGTAGGTCAGCGAAACTTCGGGACGACTCCGGATGTAGATGCGGGCGATGGCGATGCGGCTCGCGCCGACGATCACGATGGCGGCTGCGACGCAGGCGAAACTCGGATCGCCCGACCGGAACGCCGCCGCACCCGCAATGATTGCACCGGAGACCGCGCCGACGACGAGGGATTTGAACGGCGTGTAGAGACCATCGACGAGCGCACGTTTGACGTCGGTCGCCAGCGCCCGGTCTTCCGCCTCGATGGCTGCGACGTGTCTGAGAAGGCTCAAGAGCTCGATTCCGGGAACCGCTCGATCTGCAGCCGATACCAAGGGAACTTAAAGAACATCTGAATCGCGGTGACGATTCCTTAGGCGCGAACAATGTTTCTATACCTTGCCGGGTCGTCGGAATGCCGGAAAACGCCGCCGCGGCGTTCGAAAACTGGTGCCTGGGGATGGTCCTAACCCCGTCTCGTCCCAGCGCGCTCCACTGCCAACCGACGACTGAAATGAGTGCGCTTTCCAACCGGGCGGATGCCGGTTTTTCGCAAGAAAGCTTCTCGAAAACAAAGGCTTAGAGGCGAAGAGCCGATGCAATCGGATCGGGTACGGCTCTAGCCCAGGACGCCACTCGCGCGTTGGTTGAGATAGAGAAAGTCGGGCGACGCGACTCCGGCACGCTCGCGGATTTCAACCAGTCGTTCGAACGAGAAGAACGCCCGCGCTTCGGCCAGCGACCGCCACCGGGAGAAGTGCACCACCCTGTTCGGATCCGTGTCGTCGCTGAGCACGCGATAGGAGATTTCGCCGGCATCCCTGCGCAGCGCCGCCGCCTCGTCGAACACTGTTTTCCAGGCATCGTAGTCGGCGACGTCGTGGATGATCAGGACGAACGTCAAGACGGTCATTCCCTCGCGATGGCCACGCTTCGAGGCCCGGCAAATCTCAGGATCGCTCCTTCAACACCTTCCAGATCCCGGAGATCGACGCCAGTGGCCGGCCCTCGCAGGTCAGGATCGCGCGCACGAAGACCAGCGAGGAGGTTTTCCGGACGACCTCCGGCACCGTCTCGACCACGTCGCCGATCTTGGCGGCGCCGACGAACTGGGTGTTCATCTCGATGGTGACGCAGCCGGCGCCGTCCATGGCCTCCATGGCGACGATGCTGAGCGCACGGTCGGCGAAGGTCACCAGCATGCCGCCATGCACGATGCCGACGAGGTTGCCGTGCTTCGGCTCGGCCTGGAAGGCGAAGGCCTTGCGACCGTCGCGGTGGTAGACCGGGCCGGTCAGCGCGATGAACCCGGGATCCTCGAAAGGCGTCCAGCCCTGCGGAAACGCCGTATCGTTCCGTTCCTCGGCCATCCTGTCCTGCTCCCTTGCGGCGAAACGTCGGGCCGGCTTCCGCGTAATGTCGCGGTCATGCTGCCGTAAGCCCGTTTCCGCCCATATAGCGTCCGTCGGCGGGGGCAAAACCGCGGTGCTTGCGTTCGCCCCGTGTTCGGCGGCAGACTCTGGCGTTCATGGCCACGCTGACCGACGACGCGGTCCATCCTCATTCGGAGCATCCCCCTCGATGGCACAGGGCGCCAATCCGGCAGCGACGAGCCTCGACGACGGTATCGTCGCGACGGCGGAATCCTGCCTCGCCGCGGTGGGCCGGGCGCGCGAGTCGATCCACTCCGTCATCTTCGGCCAGGAAAAGGTCGTCGACCTCGCCCTCGTCACCATCCTGGCCGGCGGCCACGGCCTGCTGGTCGGCCTGCCAGGGCTTGCCAAGACCAAACTCGTCGAGACGCTCGGCACCGTGCTCGGGCTCGATGCGCGGCGCGTGCAGTTCACGCCCGACCTGATGCCATCCGACATCCTCGGCACCGAGATCTTGGACGAGGATGCCGAACGTCGCCGCTCCTTCCGCTTCGTGAAGGGACCGGTCTTCACCCAGCTTCTGATGGCCGACGAGATCAACCGGGCGTCGCCCCGCACGCAGTCGGCCCTGCTGCAGGCGATGCAGGAGCATCACGTCTCGGTCGCCGGCGAGCGCCACGACCTGCCCCGGCCCTTCCACGTGCTCGCGACCCAGAACCCGATCGAGCAGGAAGGCACCTACCCTCTGCCCGAGGCGCAGCTCGACCGGTTCCTGCTGGAGATCGACGTCGGCTATCCCGACCGCGCCGCCGAGCGTCGCATCCTGATCGAGACCACCGGCGTCGAGGACCAGCACGCCAAGGCGGTGATGACCACCGACGAACTCCTGACCGCCCAGCGTCTCGTGCGCCGCCTGCCGGTGGGCGAGGCGGTGGTCGACGCGATCCTCGATCTGGTCCGCTCGGCCCGTCCCGAGGGCGGCGACGCCGCAATCGGCAAGAAGCTGCTCTGGGGGCCCGGCCCCCGCGCCAGCCAGGCGCTGACGCTCGCGGTGCGCGCCCGCGCCCTGATCGAGGGTCGCGTCGCCCCCTCCGTCGCCGACGTCAAGGCGCTCGCCGAGCCGGTGCTGAAGCACCGCATGGCCCTGAACTTCGCGGCGCGTGCCGACGGCGAGACCATTCCGGGTCTGATCGCCCAGCTCGCCGGGAAGCTCTGACACCGATGGCCACCACCCGGCTCATCGCGGCCGACCGAAGGGCGCCCGGCCGCGGCGAGACCGAGAGTGCGCTCTCGCTCGCGAGCCGGATGCCGCGGCTGATCCTGGAGGCGCGGCGCGTGTCGAGCATGTTGGCCCATGGCCTGCACGGCCGACGTCGGGCGGGACCGGGCGAGACCTTCTGGCAGTTCCGGCCTTTCGTGAGCGGCGAGGCGGCGGCGCGCATCGACTGGCGCCGCTCGGCCCATGACGACCGGCTCTACGTCCGCGAGCGCGAGTGGGAGGCCGCCCACACCATCTGGTTCTGGATCGACCGCTCCGCTTCCATGGGTTTTGCGTCCGATCTCGCCCTGGCGCCGAAGGTTGAGCGCGCGCTGGTGCTCGGGTTGGCGCTGGCCGACACCTTCGTGGAAGGCGGCGAGCGCGTCGGGCTGCTCGGCTTGACCCGTCCGGTGTCGTCGCGCGGCATCGTCGAGAGCATGGCGCAGACGCTGGCGCACGACACGCCCGGCCTGACGCAGGATCTACCTCCGACATCTACGCCCGGCCGCTTCGACGAGACCATTCTCGTCAGCGACTTCCTGACTCCGCTCGACCGGGTGCGCGAGTCGGTGCAAGCGATCTCGGCCCGCGGCACGCACGGCCACCTCGTCGTCATCGTCGACCCGATCGAAGAGACCTTCCCCTTCTCCGGCCAGACCGTGCTGCACGAGCCCGAGGGCGGGGTAACGCTCGACATCGGCGATGCCGGCGCTTGGGGCGAGGCCTATCGCGCGCGGATCGCGCAGCACCGCGACGGCCTCTCCGAGATCGCCCGTGCCCAGGGCTGGACGCTGACGATCCACCGCACCGATCGCCCGGCGAGCGAGGCGGCGCTCCGCTTGCTCACGCTCGTCGCCGCCGCGCGCGGAAGCGGCTGAGGAGAGACACGTGTTCGGAGTCCCCCTCACCTTCGCCGCCCCCCTCGCGCTGGCAGCCCTCGCCGCGCTGCCGGCCCTGTGGTTCCTGCTGCGGGTGACGCCGCCGCGGGCGCGCCGCATCGAATTCCCGCCGCTCGCCCTCGTCGCCGACCTGATGCCGAAGCGCGAGACGCCGGCCCGCACGCCGCCCTGGCTGCTGCTGCTGCGCATCCTCGCCGCCGCCTGCCTGATCCTCGCTGTGTCCGGCCCGGTCTGGAACCCGGCCGGCATCGGCGCCGCCGCCGGTCGCACGCCGCTGCTGGTGCTCCTGGATAACGGCATCGGTACCGCGCACGACTGGCGCGACCGGCTGCGCGCCGCGACCGACGAGATCGAGGGCGCCGCCCGCGAGGGCCGCCCCGTAGCGCTGCTGCCGACCGCCGACCCGGTGGCCGCCTTCGAGGCCAAGGCCCCCGCCGCCGCCCTGGAGCGCCTGCGCGCCGTGCAGCCGCGCCCGATCCTCACCGACCGTGCCGCGCATCTCCCGCAGATCGCCACCTTCCTCGACAGGACGCCGAACGCCGCCATCGTCTGGATCAGCGACGGCATCGAGGATGCCGGCACCGGTTTTTCGAAGTCGCTGTCCGAGCTGATGACGAAACACGGTACGGCGCTGACCGTGCTCAAGGCCGAACAGCCCCCCGCCCTGGCGCTCGCCGGGGGCGAGGCCGGCGGCCAGCTCAAAGCACACGTCTTGCGCGCCGCCCCGAACGGCCGCGATGCCGGCGTCGTGCGCGCCCTCGACCTGAAGGGCCTGCCGCTCGCCGAGATGCCGTTCACCTTCGAGCCGGCCGCCACCGAGGCCGAGATCGGCTTCGACCTGCCGGTCGAGATCCGCAACACCATCGCCCGGCTCGAAGTGGCCGGCGAGCGCTCGGCAGGCGCCGTGGTGCTGATGGACGAGCGCGGTAAGCGCCGCCGCGTCGGCCTCGTCTTTGGCGGCACGGCCGATCAGGCGCAGCCGCTGCTCGCGCCGACCTACTACCTCTCCCGCGCTCTTACGCCCTTCGCCGACGTGCAGCAGTCCCGAGGCGGCCAGGGTACGGCCGAGGCGATCGGCCAGATGCTCGACAACCAGGTCACCGTTCTGGTGCTGGCCGATGTCGGCGCGCTCGACGACAAGACCCTCGGGCGTGTCGAGAAATTCGTCGACGAGGGCGGCCTGCTCCTGCGCTTCGCCGGCCCGCGGCTGGCTGCCGGCAACGACCCGCTGGTGCCGGTGCGGCTGCGCCGCGGCGGGCGCAACCTCGGCGGTACCCTCTCCTGGGACAACCCGAAGACGGTGGCCGACTTCCCGCCCGAGAGCCCCTTCGCCGGCCTCAAGCCGCCGGCCGACATCGGCGTGCGCCGCCAGATCCTGGCCGAGCCCGACGGCGATCTTCCGGCCAAGACCTGGGCCTCTCTGCAGGACGGCACGCCCGTCGTCACTGCCGAGAAGCGCGGACAGGGGCTCTTGGTGCTGTTCCACGTCACCGCCGACACGACCTGGTCGAACCTGCCGCTCTCGGGGCTCTTCGTCGACATGCTGCGCCGGGTCGTCGGCATGGCCGGCTCGGGCGCGAAGCCGGCCACCGGCGACGGCTCCCAGGCCAAGGCGGCCGTGCTCGCACCGCGTCTGACCCTCGACGGCTTCGGCGCGCTCGGCAGCCCGCCGGCCTCCGCCACCGCCGTCTCGGCCGATTACGGTGACCGCGCCACGCACGACCACCCGCCCGGCTTCTACGGGCCGGCCGAGGACGGCATCAGCGTCAACGCGCTCAAGGCCGACGACCGCCTGAAGCCGCTGGACATCTCCGGCATCGCTGGCGCCCGCATCGGCGGCCTCGGCGGGGCCGAGACGCTGGACCTGCGCGCCGTCCTGTTCAGCCTCGCCCTGGCCCTCCTGATCCTCGACACCCTCGCCGGCCTCTGGCTCGGCGGATTTTTGGGACGAGGCCGTGGCGGATCCGGCAACGGCCTCATCGGCCGCCTGCGCAGCCGTCCGGCGCTGATCGCGTTTTTTGCCGTCGGCCTCTTCGCGCTCTCGCCGAGCGCCAGTCCAGCCCGCGCAGAGGGCGGGCCGTCCGTCCGCGCCGGCAACACCGAATCCGCCCTCATCACCCGCCTCGCCTACGTGACGACCGGCGACGAAGCCGTCGATACGGCAAGCCGCAGCGGGCTGTCGGGCCTGACCCAGGTGCTCGCCGCGCGCACGGCGCTGGAGCCCGGCGAGCCGGCCGCGATCGATCCGGCCAAGGACGAGCTGGCCTTCTACCCGCTGATCTACTGGCCGATCGTCGCCGGCCGGCCGCAGCCGAGCGAGGCCGCCATCCGCAAGATCGACGCCTTCATGCGCAACGGCGGCACTGTGATCTTCGACACCCGCGACGCCCAGGTCGCCCGCCCCGGCGGTCCGCCCACCCCTGAGGGCCTGTACCTGCGAAAGATGCTGGCGACGCTGGAAGTGCCCGAGTTGGAGCCGATCCCGAGCGACCACGTGCTCACGAAGGCCTTCTACCTCGTGGACACCTTCCCAGGCCGCTACACCACCGGCCAGACCTGGGTCGAAGCCCTGCCCCCGGCCCCGACGGACGGCGCCGAGCGCCGGCCGGCACGCGCCGGCGATGGCGTCACGCCGATCATCATCACCGGCAACGACCTCGCCGCGGCCTGGGCCTTCAGCAAGGACGGCGCCCCCCTCTACCCGATGTCCGGCGGCGACCAGCGCCAGCGCGAGATGGCGTTTCGCGGCGGCGTCAACATCGTGATCTACACGCTGACGGGCAACTACAAGGCCGATCAGGTGCACGTGCCGGCGCTGCTGGAGCGGCTGGGCCAGTGAGTTTTTTGATGCTCTGCCGCGACGGGCTCTCCTCCCCCTTGTGGGGAGGAGTTGGAGGTGGGGGTGGTGCCACCGGCCTTCGCAACACCAAGCGGCACCACCCCCACCCCTTACCCCTCCCCACAAGGGGGAGGGGAACACGCCAGTTCACCACTGAAGGCCCCGCCGCATGCTGAGCCTCAGCTTCACGCCGCTGATCCCGTGGCCGGTGCTCGCCGGGTTCGGCATCGTCGTCGCGGTCTTCGCCGTGCTGGCCATCGTCGCGCGCGGGCGGACCGCGCTGCTGCGCGCCGTGGCTCTCGCCCTGGTACTGGCCGCCCTCGCCAACCCGTCCCTCGTCCGCGAAGACCGCGAGCCGGTGAAGGACGTGGCCGCGATCATCGTCGACCGCTCGGGCTCGCAGACCCTCGGCGACCGGCCGCAGATGACCGATCAGGTGAAGGCCGAGCTGGAGCGCCGTTTCGGCGGTCTCGCCAACATCGAGCCACGCTTCATCGACGTGCAGGACGCCAAGGACGGCGACGACGGCACCAAGCTGTTCACCGCCCTCTCGCAGTCGCTCGCCGACGTGCCGCCGGAGCGGCTGGCCGGCGTCGTCATGCTCACCGACGGCGTCGTACACGACATCCCGGCCTCCCTCGAAGCGCTCGGCATCAAAGCGCCGCTGCACGTCCTGGTCACCGGCCACCCCGACGAGCGCGACCGCCAGATCAAGATGCTGGAAGCCCCCCGCTTCGGCATCGTCGGCAAGGACCTGACCATCCGCGCCGAGGTGCAGGAGCGCGGCGGCACCGGCAGCGCCACCGTCACGGTGCGCCGCGACGGCGAGGAACTCGGCCGCAAGACCTTTCCCACCGGCCAGCCGTTCTCACTCACCACCAAGATCGAGCATGGCGGCCCGAACGTCGTCGAGATCGAGGTCGAGCCGCTGCCGGGCGAGCTGACCACGGTCAACAACCGCGCCGTCCTCCCCATCGAGGGCATCCGCGAAAAGCTGCGCGTGCTGCTCGTCTCCGGCGAGCCGCACCAGGGGGAGCGCACCTGGCGCAACCTCCTGAAGTCCGACGCCAACGTTGACCTCGTGCACTTCACCATCCTGCGCCCGCCGGAGAAGCAGGACGGCACGCCGATCTCCGAACTCTCGCTGATCGCCTTTCCGACCCGCGAGCTGTTCGTTCAGAAGATCAAGGACTTCGACCTGATCATCTTCGACCGCTACGCCAACCAGAGCGTGCTGCCGTCGGCCTATTTCGACAACATCGTCCGCTACGTCCGCGAGGGCGGTGCGCTGCTGGTGGCGGCAGGGCCGGAATTCGCCTCGCCGATGAGCCTCGCCCGCACGCGGCTCTCCTCGGTGCTGCCGGGCGAGCCGAACGGCAAGGTGGTCGAGCAGGCGTTCAAGGCGGCGATCACCGATGTCGGCACGCGCCATCCGGTGACGCGGGCGCTACCGGGCTCCGAGTCGAAGCCGCCGGCCTGGGGCGACTGGCTGCGCATCGTCTCCGCGCAGTCCCGGCCCGGCGTGCAGCCGATCCTGTCCGGCGCGAGCAACCTGCCGCTCCTGAACCTCTCGCGGGAGGAGAAGGGCCGCGTCGCCCTGATGCTCTCGGACCAGTCCTGGCTCTGGGCGCGCGGCTACCAGCAGGGCGGCCCCTATCTCGACCTGCTGCGCCGCCTCGCCCACTGGCTGATGAAGGAGCCGGGCCTCGAGGAGGAGGCCCTGCGCGCCCAGACCACCGGCCGGGGCCGCGAGGTCCGGGTCGAGCGCCAGACCATGAAGGAGACGGCCGAACCCGTCACCGTCACCGGCCCAACCGGCAACGCCCGCACTCTCGACCTGACTCAAGCGGAGCCGGGCCTGTTCACCGCGGCCTTCGAGGCCGAGCAGCTCGGCCTGCACACGCTGCGCTCTGGCAATCTCGTGGCCTTCGTCAGCGTTGGCCCGGCCAACCCGCGCGAACTCGCCGACGTCTTCAGCGACACCGAGCGCCTGAAGGCCGTGGCGGAATCCAGCGGTGGCACCATTCGCCGCCTCGCCGATGCCAACGGCGCGACCACCGTGCCGCGGCTCCAGGCCGTACGCGGTGGCCGCTTAGGGGGCGCCGATTGGATCGGCTTCCGGCCGAGCGACAGCGCCAATATTCTGGGGGTCGAGGTCTATCCGCTGGCGCTCGGGTTGTGGGCGCTCGCCGCGCTGGCCCTGGCGGTGCTGGCGATGTGGCTCGTCGAGGGACGGCGTGGCCGGGCGGCTTGACGCCCTGCCAGATCGCCACAGAGCATGACCGATTCAAAACCCGCAAAAGAAGCCCGTCGGTTCGACGCCGAACGGCTGAACAACCTCGTCCAGACGGCCGCGATCATCGCGGCCGGCGCCTGGGGCGTCTACACCTTCATCTACGAGGCCCGGATCAAGCCGGGCCTCGAACCGCCGGCCGTCTCGGTCACGGCGACCCTGGTGATGGCGGGCGAACGGGACGATCACGTCGCCATCCGCTCGACGGTGATGCGCAAGAACGTCGGTCAGGCGGGGGTACGGGTGCTCGGCCTCACCTACAACGTGATCGGCGTGCGTGCCCGGTTCGGGGAGGATTCGAAGCCGGCCGGCACCACCGGCCGCGGCAACCGGGTCACGGACACGACCGGATACAGGCTCGACGAGCCGGGGACGGTGCTGCTGCGCCAGGGCACGCTGTTTGCCGGCGCGACGGACGACGATTCCAGCCCGTCCGATCTCGCGCCGGGCGAGGCGGTCTCGCGGGACCTCATCGTCTACGTGGACCGGCGGCAGAGCGATCTCGTGCGCTTCGAGGTGAGCCTCGTCTACGAAAAGGCCGACGACCCAGCCGTGAAGCTGCGCTTCGACGAGGCCGCACACGGCCGGCTGGCGCTCGTGCCGCAGGTCGATTGTCATGCAGATCCTGAGCCCTGCCAGCCGCTCAAGACGACGGATTTCGGCGTCGAGTTTTCGCTGTGGTGAGACGACGTCCGGTTGATCGCTGCCAATCCCCCATCGTCATTGCGAGCTTAGCGAAGCAACGACGGCAGCGCTTGAGCCGCACGAGAGCCGAACTCAGCAGCCAACCCTGTGACACTGCCTCGCAAGCTCGGTAGCTGCGGGGCGGCATCGAACGCTATCTGATGACGACCTGTCAGTCGCCGCCTGTCGGCTCGTGGATCGGGCAGCCGTTGAAGCGCTCCCGAAACTTCGCGGAATGGCGATAGGGGGCGTTGCGGGCGCGGTTGATGTTGCCCAACGGCCGGTGGGCGGCGAGCCCCGTCCACACGCCGAAGCGCATGCGCTCGTTCACGGCGTCGACCTGGGCGGCGTCCCAGCTGTCCTGCGGGCGGGCGGTGATGGTGGCGACCCGCTGGAACGGCGCCTCCTCCTCGTTCCACTCCACCGTCGGATCCTCGAGCGGCTGGCGGTCGAGGTCGCGACAGAGCTGGACCCGGAACTCCCAGACGCCCTCGATCCCGCGCATCTCGGCTTGCACCGTTTCGCGGATCGCGTCGGGCCGGCCCGACGCATCGATCTCGGTGCCGGTGAGGGCGGTCAGAGCGGGCGCGACCGGCGCGACGGAGAATTTTGCGATGTAGTCGCTGTAGCGGAACGGCGTGACGCTGTAATAGGTCTCGCCGAGGGGATCGACGTTCGGCGCGCCGCCGAGCGCACCGAGCGTCGGGCTCTCGATGCCCACCGCCGTCAGCGCCTTGTTGACGCCGCGCAGGACGGTGGAGGCCGCGACCTTCACCCCCTCGATCCGGTCCGTCGTCTTCGCCAGGAGCTTGAGGCTGCCCAAGAACTTTTCCGCGTTCGGCGCCTGAAACACTTTGCCGTTGACCATGACGAAGTCCTGCGTCGTACCCTCGGCCTCGGGCAGGCGCTCGCCGTCAACGTCCAGCACCTTCAGCGCGAGGCCGCGCGGGAGGGAGACGGCGTCGGGCAGGATGTCGCCCGCATTGGTCGACATCCGCATGAAGACCGTGTGGGTGCCGGGCTTCGCGAAGAGACCCTGCGCCAGCTCCGGCGGCAGGTTCGCGTCGATCGTCAGCGTGCCTTCGAGAATGCCGTGCGACTTGGCGTGGACCGAGCGGATCGCGTGGCCGTCATTCTCCGCCGTGGTCTGGAGGATCGTGTCGAAGGTCTCGCAGAGCCCTTCGATCGTCTGCGCCTCGTCGGGCTTCACGTCCTCGACGTCCGGCCTGTAGCGGACGGGTGTGCTGGTCATGCCGTGTCTCTCCTGGAATTCTTCCAGAGAACCGTGGCTGTAGACCGGTGTTCCCGGGATCGTCCGCTCGGTACGCCGACGACCCGTCACGACTGTGTGAGGCCGTTTCCCAGCGGTTGGATCGGACCGTCCGGTTTTTCCCCTCCCCCTTGTGGAGAGGGGCCAGGGGTGGGGGTGGTTCAGGATCGAGCGTTGCGCCTCCTTCTGCACCACCCCCACCTCCTACCTCCTGCCCACAAGGGGGAGGAGGGTGCTGTCATCGACCGCTTCGATCACCTGGAAACCGTATGAGCTGCGCGGCTACGCCTTCCCCGTGAAGAAGCGGGCGATCTCCGCCGCCGCCGCGTCCGGCCGTTCCCGATGCGGAAAGTGTCCCGCCCCCTCGAACGGCGCCAAGTCCAAATCCGCAAAGAACTCGCCGAGGCGGTCGGTCCAGGCGTAGGGAAACAGCGGGTCGCGATCCCCCCAGCGCACGCAGGTCGGGACAGTGATCGGCGGCAGGCTCGGGCTCTCGCCGCGGATCATGGCGAGGCGGCCTTCCTGGGCACTGCGGTACCAGTTGAACCCGCCCTGCAGGTTGCCCGGCAGCATGAAATTGTCGGTGAAGGCCTCGATCACGTCGTCGAAGGCTGACGGATTGCCGCCGGCCCAGTGTTGCAGGAAGTGGCCGATATAGGCCCGGCACCCCTCGCGCGAGGCGCCGACCGTCGTGGCAGCGAAATCCTTGAGGTGGAAGGACTGGTACCAGATCTCGGCCAGCATCTCCGGCTGCGCCAGACGCGAGCCGATGCCGGCATAGGGGCAGTTGAAGAAGAACAAACCGGTGAGCCGTTCCGGCGCGGACCGCCCCAGGGCCTGCCCGACATAAGCGCCGACGTCGTGCCCGACGAGTCCGGCCCGTGCGAGGCCGAGGGCATCGAGCAGCGCGACGATATCCGCCGCATGGACCTCGGCGCCGGCCCGATCGGAGGGGCCGGGATCGGGCTTCTCGCTGGCGCCGAAGCCGCGCAGGTCCGGCGCGATGAGGTCGAACCGGTCGGCGAGGCGCTGCATCACCGGCTCCCAGGTAAGCCAGAATTCCGGCCAGCCGTGCAGCAGGACCAGCGGCTGCCCCTGCCCGGCTCGCGCGACGTGAAGGTCCACGCCGTTCGCCCGCACCGTCTCGTGCCGGATGTCCACCATTCGGGTCCGCTCCTTCCGTTTCGGAAGGTCAAAGCCCGCGGGCAGCGCTCACGTTCCCCGAAACGCCGTCGCTGCCGCCCTCGGCAAGGGCCAGCCACAGGAAGCGCGCCGGATCGACCGGTCCCGGCAGCACGAGGCGGCCCATCGGCACGGGCGAAAATCCGAAGCGCCGGTAATACGGCAGGTCGCCGACGAGGATGACGAGGCCGTGGCTGCCGGCCCGCGCCGCGTCGAGGCCGGCCTGCATGAGGGCGCAGCCGATGCCGCGATTGGCAAAACTCGGATCGACGGTGATCGGACCGAGCGCCAGCAGCGGCCGGCCGCCGGCCTCGGCCGCACTGAACCGCAGCGAGCCGACGAGGTAGGTCCCGACGAGCGCGGTGAAGCAGAGCTCCGGCAGTGCGGCCGCGCCCTCGCGCAGGCGGTAGGCCGTGCGGGCGAAGCGGCCGGGGCCGAAGGCGCGGGCGTGCAGGCGCTCGATCGCTTGCGCATCGTCAGGGTGCTCGCGCCGGATGACGAGAGGTAAAGCCGTCAAGGCGAGGTCTGCCGACTGAGGACGGCTCCGCGCGGCGATCTCGAACCCTGGTGTGCCAATGGCTCAGCCGTCATTGCGAGGCGAAGCCGAAGCAATCCAGGGCCAACGGGCCGACGTAGCGGGTGTCGCCCTGGATTGCTTCGCTGCGCTCGCGATGACGGGGGAGGTTCGGCCATGCCGAGATCAGTGCTCACGCGGCGCGGGCGGAGAAGTCGATGCGCGGATCGATCCAGGTGTAGATCAGGTCCGACAGCAGGTTCACCGCCAGCCCCATCAGCGAGAAGATGTAGAGGGTCGCGAACACGATCGGGTAGTCGCGCCCGATGATCGCGGTGAAGGACAGGAGCCCGAGGCCGTCCAGCGAGAACATCGTTTCGATGAGCAGCGAGCCGGTGAAGAACGCCGTGATGAAGGCGCCCGGAAAGCCGGAGATCACGATCAGCATCGCGTTGCGGAAGACGTGGCCGTAGAGCACCCGCGTCTCGGTGAGGCCCTTCATCCGCGCCGTCATCACGTATTGCTTGCGGATCTCGTCGAGGAACGAGTTCTTCGTCAGCAGCGTCGAGGTGGCGAAGGCGCCGAGCACCAGGGCGGAGAGCGGCAGCACGAGGTGCCAGGCGTAGTCGGCGACCTTGCCGACGAGGCTGAGCTGGTCGAAGTTTTCCGACGTGAGCCCCCGGATCGGAAAGATCTGGAAGAACGAGCCGCCGGCGAAAACGATGATCAGCAGCAGGCCGAACAGGAAGCTCGGGATCGCATAGCCGATGATGACGACGCTCGACGTCCAGATGTCGAAGCTCGACCCGTCCTTCACCGCCTTGCGGATACCGAGGGGGATGGAGATCGCATAGGAGATCAGCGTCATCCAGAGCCCCAGCGAGATCGAGACCGGCAGCTTCTCCTTAATCAGTTGCAGCACCGACACATCGCGAAAGTAGCTCTTTCCGAAATCGAAGCGGACGTAGTCCCAGAGCATTTTCGCGAAGCGCTCGGGGGCCGGCTTGTCGAAGCCGTACTGCACCTCGAGCTTCTTGATGAAGGCCGGGTCGAGCCCCTGCGCGCCGCGGTATTTCGAGTTCGATTCGCCGCTGCCGCCGCGCGTCACGCCGCCGCCCATGTCGCCCTGGCCGCCGGTGATGCGGGAGAGCGAGCCCTCCTGCTGGCCCTGCATCTGCGCGAGCACCCGCTCCACCGGGCCGCCGGGGGCGAACTGGATGATCGCGAAGGTGATCAGCATGATCCCGAAGATCGTCGGGATCATCAGGGCGATGCGACGGGCGATATAGGCGAGCATGCGGTTCGCGTCCTCAGTTCCGACCGATCCGCTTGGCCTTGTCGGCGTCGAACCACCACAGGCCCGGGGTGCCGAGGGCGTATTTCGGTGGCGTGTCCGGATGCCCGAACACGTCCCAGACCGCGAGCTTGTAGTTCGGGGAGTACCACATCGGGATCCAGTAGCGACCGGCGCGCAGCACGCGGTCGAGGGCGCGGCAGGCGATGGTCAGCTCCGCCCGCGAGGCGGCGCCCGCGATCCGGTCGAGCAGCGCGTCGATCGCCGGCTCGCCGATTCCGGCGAGGTTGTTGGAGCCGGGGATGCCGGCCGAGCGCGCACCGAAGGCCTCGCGGATCTCGGGGCCGGGCGTCGGGTCGGCCCCCATGGCGCGGGAGGCGACATCGAAATCGAAGTCGCGGATCCGCGCTTGGTACTGCGAGGCGTCGACGATGCGCTGGCTCGCCTTGATGCCGATCAGTCCGAGATTCTTGATGAAGGGCTGGGTGATCGGCTCCCAAAGGGAATCGTTGTCCAGGAACTCGAATTCCAGCGGCTTGCCGCCGGGCAGGCGGATCGTTCCGCCCTCACGGGTGCAGCCGGCCTCCTTCAGCAGCGCGACGGCGCGCGCCAGCAACGTCCGGTCCTGCCCCGTCCCGTCGGCCGTGGGCAGGGTGAACGGCTCGCCGAAGACGTCCTTCACGAAAGACGCCGGCAGTTTCTCGCGCAACGGTTCGAGGAGCGCCAGTTCCTCGGCCGAGGGCGGCCCGCTCGCCATCTGGTCGGTTTTTTCGAAATACGAACTCGTGCGGGTATAGGCGCCGAACATCGCCGAGCGATTGGTCCAGGGGAAATCGAAGCAGAGCCCGATGGCCTCGCGGATACGCGGATCGCGAAACGCCTCGCGGCGGGTGTTGAAATACCAGGCCTGGATGTTGGGCGGCGACAGGTCGGGCAGGGTGTCGCGCTTCACGCGGCCCTCGCGCACGGCCGGGAAGTCGTAGCCGTTCGCCCAGATCCGCGAGGTGTATTCCTGCCGGTAGGTGAAGGCGCCGCCCTTGAAGGCCTCGAACGCCACCTGCCGGTCGCGAAAGTACTCGTAGCGGATCCGGTCGAAATTGTTCTGGCCGAGCGTCACCGGCAGGTCCGCCGCCCAGTAGTTGGGGACGCGCTCGTGCTCGATGAAGCGGCCGATCTCCATGCGCCCGACCCGGTAGGGGCCGGAGCCGAGCGGCGCCGTCAGCGTCGGCTCCTCGAAGTCGCGCGTGTTAAAGTAGGCGGCGGAGAAGATCGGCAGTTGCGCCACCACCAGCGGCAGGTCGCGGCTGCGGCCGGCCGCGAAGCGCACCACCAGCGTCTCGTCGTTCTCGGCCGAGGCCTCCACCATGTCGCGGATCACCTGCGAGATGGTCGGGTGGCCCTTCTCCTTCAGGATCGACAGCGAGAACGCGGCGTCCTTCGCCGTCAGCCGGGTGCCGTCGTGAAAATGCGCCTGCGGGCGCAGGAAGAAGCGGTAGGTCAGGCCGTCCGGGCTGATCTCGACGGCGCGCGCGACGAGCCCGTAGAGCGCGTCCGGCTCATCGAGGGCCCGCACCATCAGGGTGTCGAAGGCGAGGTTCATCCCCGCCGCGCCGTTGCCGCGGAAGACATAGGCGTTGAGGGTGTCGAAGGTGTCGAAAGCCTGGTTGCCGAAGGTCTGGACGATCTGCGCCGAGAAGCTGCCGCCGCGCGGAGCCTCGGGGTTCACGTAGTCGAAGCTGCGAAAATCGGCGGCGTATTTCAGGTCGCCGAAGCTGGAGAGGCCGTGGCTTACCCGTACCTCGGCGGCGTGGGAGCCCTTCGGAAGCACACCGAAAGCGGCGAGCGCACCTACGCCTACAAGCAGATCGCGCCGGGCCAGCCTCACTCCCCTCCCCCTTGTGGGGCGGGGTAGGGGTGGGGGTGGAGCCGAAAGAGGTGCTGCGGTGCCTTCTGCACCACCCCCACCTCCAACTCCTCCCCACAAGGGGGAGGAGAGCCCGTCGAGACGCCGGCTCAACGCGGCGCCCCGGTCTTCGCGGCGAGTTTGTCGTCGTACCACCACGTCGCGGGGAAGCCCGATCCGCCGTATTTCGGCAGCACGGCCGGCCGCGAGAAGCGGTTCCAGTGGATCGTCCGCGTCACCGGCGAGGACCATTGCGGCAGCACGTAGTTGTGGGCGAGCAATACTCGGTCGAGGGCGTGGGTCGCGGCGATCTGGCTCTCGCGATCGGTCGAATAGATCAGCTTCTCGATCAGCGCGTCGACGGCTGGATCCTTGATGCCGGCGATGTTGCGCGTGCCCGGCTTGTCGGCGGCGGCCGAGCCCCAGAACTCGCGCTGCTCGTTGCCCGGCGAGAGCGATTCCGGCCAGTTCGAGGTCGTGATGTCGAACTCGTAGCCGCGCATCCGGTTCTGGTACTGCGCCTGGTCGATCACCCGGATCGAGCTCTGGATGCCGATGAGCTTCAACTGCGCGGCAAACGGCAGGATCACCCGCTCGAACACGTTCTGGAATTCCAGGAACTCCACGGTCAGCGGCTCAGCCGTAGCCTTGTTCACCATCTGGCCGCCCTTGAGCTCGTAGCCGGCCTCGCGCAGCAGTTTTACGGCTTCGCGGAGATTGGCGCGCACGGCCTCGGGCGTGTCGTTGACCGGGTTCCTGTAGCGCTCGGTGAAGACGCTGGCCGGGACCTTGTCCTTCAGCCCCTCCAGCAGCGCCTTCTCGGCGCCCTCCGGCAGGCCTTGCGAGGAGGCCAGCTCGGAGCCGTAGAAGTAGGAATCGATGCGGCCGTAGAGTCCGTAGAACAGCTGCCGGTTCATCTCCTCGAAGTTCATGGCGAGGTTGAAGGCCCGGCGCACGCGCTCGTCCTTGAACTTGTCCCGGCGCAGGTTGAACACGAAGGCCTGCATGATGCCGGTGCCGCGGCCCGGAAATTCCTCCTTGATCAGGCGGCCTTCCTTCACGGCGGGGAAGTCGTCGTAGGAGGTCGCCCAGTTGCGGGCGACGTTCTCGGTGCGGAAGTCGTAGAGATCGCCCTTCAGGGCCTCCAGCAGCACCGAGCCATCGCGAAAATACTCGAAGCGCACCGTCTGGAAGTTGTTGCGCCCGAGATTCACGGGCAGGTCCTTGCCCCAGTAATCGTCGACGCGCTCGTAGACCGCGCTGCGGCCGGCATCGATCTTGGCGAGGCGATAGGGGCCGGAGCCGAGGGGGATCTCGAGTGTGGTCTGGGTCGCATCGCGCGGCTTGCCGCTGGCGTCCTTGCCGGTCCACCAGTGCTTCGGCAGCACCTGCATCTGGCCGAGCACCTGCGGTAACTCGCGGTTGCCGGCCTCGTCGAAACGGAAGGTGACCTCGCGCTCGGCGGTCTGCTCGGCCTTCGAGACGCTCTGGTAATAGGCCGCGTAGAACGGGCTGTTGGCCTTCAGGGTCTCGAACGACCAGATCACGTCCGCGACGGTGAGCGGCTGGCCGTCGTGCCACCTGGCCTGCGGGCGCAGCCGGTAGGTGACGGACTTGCCGTCCTCGGCGATGCGCACGCCCTCGGCGATCTGGCCGTAGGAGGAGAACGGCTCGTCGGCCGAATCCTCCATCAAGGTCTCGTAGATCTGCGTGATCCCGCCCTCGAGGTCGCCCTTGAGGCCGTTGACGATGAAATTGAGGTTGTCGAAGCCGCCCTGCGCGCCGAGCCGCACGAGGCCGCCCTTGGGCGCGACCGGGTCGGCATATTCGAAATGCTTGAAGTCCGGCGGATATTTCGGGTCGCCGAGCAGCGTCAGCGCATGGCGCCAGGTGCCGGGGGCTTCCTGGGCCGACGAAACCGCCCCCCCTTCGGCGGCCGAGGCCGCGCTCCTCCCGATCGTGGTGGCGAGGATGCCGGCCAGGAAGGGGCGGCGTCCGATCACGGTAGATGAGCTCACGTCTGTGCGGTCTCCCGAACGGGTCCGATCGATCGGAGGCCGTTCTAGGCCGGTGCGTCGGCGAAGGCCAATCGGGCGCTTGCGCGCAGCCCGACCGGGAAAGAGGCCGCGGACTGTGAGGCAGCCGGTCGGCCGTCAGGTCGCGGCGCCGACGGTGTCGGCCATGTGGGCGTCGCGAACCCCGAGCGGCTGAGGGTCGCCGACGGTGGTGTCGTTCGCCGTCTGATGCTCCATTTCGGCATTCACCTGGGCACCCATCAGCACGATGATCGTCGAGATCCAGATCCAGGTCATGAAGCCGATTGCGGCGCCGAGAGATCCATAGGTCTGGTTGTACTTGCCGAAGTTCGAAACGTACCAGGAAAACAGCAGCGAGCCGGCGAGCCACAGGAAGGCGGCGAGCATGCTGCCCGGCGTCACCCAGCGCCAGCGCGGCGCATCGCGGCTCGGGCCGTAGCGGTAGAGCAGCGCCAGCGCGCCGATCACCACGAGAAACAGCGCGGGCCAGCGCAGCAGAGCCAGCCACCACGCGCTCTCGCTCAAGCCGACGAATTTGAAGACGATCGGAAGCACCACGATCGCTCCGAATGCCGCTACGACGAACAGCAATGCGCCCGCGGTGAAGCTCAGCGAGACGAGGTTGAGGACGAAGACGTTTCGCCGCTCGCGTTCGTTGTAGACGAGGTTGAGCGCGTCGAAGACGTGCTTCATGCCGCCGTTGGCACTCCACACCGAGAGCACGATGCCGAGCGCCAGGGAGAAGCCGAGGGTGGCGTCGCCCTTCTCGTTGAGCCGCTTGACCTGCTCGCCGACGATCTCGAGGGCGCCAGCGGGCAGCACGCCCTGGAGCGCGGCGAGGTTGTCGTTGATGGTCGAGGCTTCGGCGACGAGCCCGTAGATCGAGACGAGGGCGGCGACCGCCGGAAAGATGGCGAGCAGCGCAAAGAACGTGACGCCGGCCGAGACCAGCATGATGCGGTTCTCGGCCACGTCACGATAGGTGCGCAGGAGGATGTCCTTCCAACCCTTTGCCGGAATCTCCGTCGGGCCATCCGCTGCTCGGCCGCGCTCACCCTGTGTCGCGGCGACCCGGCGCGCATCGCCTCCCGTATGTGACGGCGGCAACTGGCGGGGTGCCTCGTCGATCGAAGGTTTCGCCCCCTCTCGGGACCGGCCGCGCCTCGGTAATGAGACGACGCCGATGAGCGCGACCCCCAGCGCCAGCGTCCAGATCGCGGAACCGCCTTGCGCGGACGGATCGCGGGTCGTGTGATGTGCTCGCGCCATGACGGACCCTCGGATCGCCCTCGACTCCGGACAACCGCCGTCGCGCATGAGATATCCGCCGCGACGCGGCGAATTCGCCGGCATCGGCGATGGCGGCACCGGCCTGATGGCGGCGGAGGTGCGGCGGCAACGAAAAAGGCCGGCCCTGTCGGGGCCGGCCTTTCGGACTCTGCGAGGATGCCTATTGCGGCTTCGGCTCGCCGCCGTTGTCGTCGGTCTTCGTGTCACCCTCGGGCTTCGCCTCGGCCGGCTCTTTGGCGGGCGTGGCCTCCTCGGGCTTCTTGTCCACGGCGGGAGGTGTCTCGGCAGGCTTCGCGTCCTCGGCCTTCTTTTCCGGCTCGGCGGGCTTAGCCTCCTCGGCAGGCTTGGACTCTGCGGGTTTGGACTCCGCAGGTTTCGTCTCCGCAGGCTTGGCGTCTTCAGCCTTCTTTTCGCCCTCGGCGGCCTTGCCGTCAGGCTTCGCTTCGCCCTCGGCCTTCTTCTCCGGCTCGGCAGGCTTGGCGTCGGGCTTCGCCTCACCCTCGGCCTTCTTGTCGCCTTCGGGCTTGGCCTCGTCCTTCTTGCCTTCGTCTTTCTTGGGCTCGTCCTTCTTCTCCGCGGCCGGCAGCGGCTTCGGAGTCTCGGCGAGCGTGCGCAGATAGGCGATGACGTTGGCGCGCTCGGGTGCCGCAGAGATGCCCTGGTAGGACATCTTGGTGCCCTTCACGTACTCGCTCGGCTTGGTCAGAAACCCGTCGAGTTCCTCGTAGCCCCACTCGCCGCCCTTGGCCTTCATGGCCTCGGAATAGCCGAAGCCCTCGTGCGAGCCCTTCTTGCGCCCGACGACCTCCCAGAGGTCCGGGCCGACCTTGTTCGGGCCGCCCTTCTCGAAGCTGTGGCAGGCCTGGCAGGCCTTGGTGCCGGCCTTGCCCTTCTCGGCGTCGGCGCTGGCGAGCAGCACCGCGATGCCCTCCTTCGGAGCGGCCGCCTCGCCGCCCCCGGCCGGCGCGGCGCCGCCGTGCTCACCACCCTCGGAGCCGCCGGGCAGGGCATAGCCCGCCTTTCCGGCCGGTTTCGGCGTGTAGATCAGTTCCGCGAGAAAGCCCGTCCCAAACGCGAACAGCAGGGTCCCGAGCACGGCGCCCGCGACCTTGTTCAACTCGAAAGAGTTCATTCTCGACGGCTCCGGCGTGCTGTGTCCTGGACCTGGTCTCGATCGGCCCCGACGCAAGCGTCGCCGGACTTTGGAGGGTTTCGAAGGTGCTTAGCCGCTCGGCCCCGTTTCGTGCAATGGCCGCGCGCGTCGTGCGGGGTCGCATCACGCCTTTTTGGGGTCTCCCGGGTGGCAACGGTCACGGTTACAGGTTTCGGGACCGGCCGGCACGGTTCCATGACAATGGCCGCTGCCCCTGTTAAGCACCGGCCCGAAGCGAGCCGTCTCGCGCGCCTATCCCCGAAAAAATGTCCGATCCCCTCGTCCTGATTCCCGCCCGCCTCGCCGCGACGCGCCTGCCGAACAAGCCGCTGGCCGAGATCGCCGGCGAGCCGATGATCGTGCATGTCTGGCGCCGGGCCGTGGAGGCCGGCATCGGCCCCGTGGTGGTCGCCACCGACACGGCCGAGATCGTGACGCTGATCGAGGCGCAGGGCGGCCTCGCCGTGATGACCCGCGTCGATCATGCCAGCGGCTCGGACCGGCTCGCCGAGGCCCTGGAGACCATCGACCCGAACGGCCAGCACGACGTCGTCGTCAACGTGCAGGGCGACCTGCCGACGATCGACCCCGCCGTGATCGGCGCCGTATTGCCGCCCCTCGCCGACCCCTCCGTCGACATCGCCACGCTCTGTGCGGTGATCACGCAGGCCGACGAGGCGGAGAACCCGAACGTGGTGAAGCTCGTCGGCCACCATGTCGGCCCTGGCCGCCTGCGGGCGCTCTACTTCAGCCGGTCGCGCGCGCCGTGGGGCGACGGCCCGCTCTTCCACCATATCGGCCTCTACGCCTATCGCCGGAAGGCGCTGACCCGCTTCGTCGCCCTGCCGCAGGGCGAGCTCGAACAGCGCGAGAAGCTGGAACAGCTCCGTGCGCTGGAGGCCGGCATGCGCATCGACGCGATGATCGTCGACGACCTGCCGCTCGGCGTCGACACCCAGGCCGATCTCGACCGCGCCCGTGCGCTGATGGCGCGCCGGCGGCTCAACTGATCCCCGACGGCCGCGAACCATGACCTCTTCTGCGATCGGCCGTCGGCAAGCGCGAATGCGCGTCGCCGCTGATGCGGCGGACGTCCGCGACCGTCTTCGGTCGTGGACAACACAAGAAGGTCCGAAACAATGACCGAGAACACCATCGCCTATCAGGGCGAGCCCGGCGCCAACTCGCACATCATCTGCGCCCAGGCCTATCCGCACTGGTCCTCCCTGCCCTGCCCCACCTTCGAGGACGCCTTCGCGGCGGTGACCGAGGGCCGGGCGGCGCTGGCGATGATCCCGATCGAGAACTCGATCGCCGGCCGCGTCGCCGACATCCACCACCTGATCCCGACCTCGCCGCTGCACATCGTCGCCGAGCATTTTTTGCCGATCCATTTTCAGCTGATGGCGCTGCCGGGCGCGCGGATCGACGGGCTCACCAGCGTGCACAGCCACATCCATGCGCTGGGCCAGTGCCGCCGCATCATCCGGCGCCTCGGCCTCAAGGCCGTGGTGGCGGGCGATACGGCCGGCGCGGCGCGCGAGGTGATCGAGGCGGGCGATCCGACCCGCGCGGCGCTCGCCCCGGCGCTGGCGGCGCAGGTCTACGGGCTCGACATCCTCGAAGAGGACGTCGAGGACGAGGCCCACAACACGACGCGCTTCGTGGTCTTTTCGCCCGAGCCCGGGCCGGGCGTGCCGCCTGGGACGGAGAGCGTGACGAGCTTCGTCTTCCGGGTCCGCAACATCCCGGCCGCGCTCTACAAGGCGCTCGGCGGTTTCGCCACGAACGGCGTCAACATGACCAAGCTCGAAAGCTACATGGTCGAGGGCCGCTTCACCGCGACGCAGTTCTACGCGGAGGTCGACGGCCACCCGAACGATCCGGCGCTGCTGCGCGCCTTCGACGAACTGCGTTACTTCTCGCGCGAACTGCGGATCGTCGGGACGTATCCGGCGCACCCGTTCCGCGAGACGACGCGGGCGGCGGCGGAGTAGGGGCCGATCGAACCTTCGCCGACCAGCCTCTCTCGCCGGTACGATCGCGGCACCTTTCCCGGACGCCTGCAGCGAAGCGAAAGGTGATCCGGGATCCAGTACGAAAACCGGCCGCGAAGCGGCTCTCGATCTCTGCCGTTGGTGGAAACATACGGACGCTTCGCGAAAGGGTCCTTGCGCTGGGTCCCAGATCGCATTCCGCTGACGCTCCATGCGTCCGGGAAAGGGGCTGGAGCTTACGGCCAACGTCGCGCTGCGTTCGCGATCAGTCGGCGATCACGTTCGGAAACCGCCCGGCCAGGCCGCGCCGCGTCGCCTCAGCCCAGCTGCGCGAGCGCTCGGCGCGCGGCGTGTCGAGGGGAACCTCGGCGACGAGGGTCGCAGGGCGTCCCGAGAGCAGCAGCAGCCGGTCGGCGATCTCGATGGCCTCGTCGACGTTGTGGGTCACCATCAGCACGCTGGTGCCGAAGCGCGCCACCGCCGCGACGACGAGGCCGCGCAGGCCCGCCGCGGCGGCATCGTCCAGCGAGACGAAGGGCTCGTCGAGGACGAGGATGCGCGGCTCCTGCGCCAGGGCGCGGGCGAGCGAGACGCGCCGCTGCATCCCGAGCGAGAGCGCGCCCGGATAGCGCGAGCGCCACGGCGCCAGCCCGAGCGCCTCGAACAGCGCGTCGAGATTCTTGTCACGGTGCGGGCGTGGAAGCGCCAGGCGGACGTTCTGCTCGACGCTGCGCCAGGGCAGCAGCCTCGGGTCCTGGAACACCATGGCGATGCCGGCCTCGGCGGGATCCGGCAGGACGGTGCCCTCGTACTCCGCGTCGAGGCCGAGCAGGATGCGCAGCGTCGTGGTCTTGCCGGCGCCCGAGGGGCCGATCAGACAGGTGATTTCGCCTGGACCGACCTCAAAGGCGAGGTCGCGGACGGCCTCGACCGGCTCAGTGCCGGCCCGGCGATAGACCTTTCGCGCAATCGCGACGCGCAGCAGCGGCGCGACCGCCGGCCGGTCCAGGATCGCGTCGGCGCCAGCGGCGGACTTAACGCCAGCGGCGGACATGAGCATCGATCGGCTGGAGGATCAGGGTGTCGATCGCGAGCATCACGGTCATGAAGACGAGGCTGTAGCCGATCACCGCGGTGACGTCGAAGAGCTGGAAATAGTAGTTGATGGCGAAGCCGACGCCGTTCGGCCGGCCGATCAGCTCGACCACGAGCACGATCTTCCAGGCGAGGGAGATGCCCGAGCGCGCCGCCGCGATCACGAAGGGCTGGAGCTGCGGGATCAGCACGTTGCCGATCCAGGTGCGCCGGTCGAAGCGATAGCTCGCCGCCATCTCCTCCAGCCCCGGATCGAGCCCGCGGGCGCCCTCGCGCATGATCACCGCGACGTTCGGCAGCTTGTTCAGCGCCACCGCGACGATCGCCGCCGTCTCGGTGAGCCCGAGCCAGACATAGGCGAGCACCGTGATGACCAGGGCGGGGGTGTTGAGGATCACCAGCAGCGGCGTGTCGAGGATCTGATCGGCCCATTTGGACCGTCCGAGCACGATGCCGAGCAGGCAACCGAGACTCATCGCGATGACGAAGGAGATCGCCACGCGCATCAGGGTGATACCGACGTTGAAAAAGAGGTCGCCCTTCTGAGCCTCCCGCCCGATGAAGGCAGCGACGGCGGCGGGCGAGGGCAGCGTGCGCACGTCGGCATAGACCGACACGGCCTGCCACAGCACCAGCAGCACGACGAGCGAGGCGAGACGCGCGAGGAGAGCCATACGCGTGTCAGCGACTCCGGAGGCCACAATGGGGTCTCATGGCCTCAACCATTGCCGGCCGCATCGAGATAGAGGTTCGGCGGCAGGGTCTTGGCCTCGCCGACGAGCTGTTCGCCGCCGGTGCGCACCAGGGTCGCGAAGATGTGTTCGCCGTCGACCCGCTCAGCCTCGATCGTGCGGCGCGGGATGCCGGCCAGGAACTGGCGCTTGAGGGCCTCAAACGTGGCGTCGTCCTCGGCCGCCATCAGCGGCCGCACGGCATTCCAGGCCTCGGGCTCGCCGGCCAGGATCTCCTTGGCGGCGCGGGAGGCGCGGGCGAAGCCCTGCACGGCGTCGGGGTGCTGCGCGACGGTCTCGCCCTCGAACAGGTAGCCGATCAGCGCGACCGCACCCTTGGCCCCGAAGGCCCGCATCACGTCGTCGGCGCTAATCAGCCGCTTGAAGCCCTTGGCCTCCAGCCGCGCGCAGTATTGCCAGTAGAGCAGCGCAGCATCGAGTTCGCCGGTCTCGAGCTTCTGCGCCAGCAGCGGCGGGGCGCCGAAGGCGAGCTTGGCGGTGTTCTCGAGGTCGATGTCGCCGGTCTCGCGCCCCTGCGCCTTCAGCAGCACCCAACTCTTGTCGAGGGCTCCACCGGCGACGCCCAGCCGCTTGCCGGAAAGGTCCTTGAGGCCCTTGATCGGGCTGTCGGCGGGCACCATCACGGCGCCCTCGGTGGTGGAGTACGGCAAAAACTTCACGCCGCGCCCCTCGCTGCGCAGCCGCGCCGCCCAGATCAGGTCGCCGACGATGGTGTCGAGCTGCTTGCCCTGGAAGGCGATGCGGGCGGCGTCGTTGCCGGCGAGCTTGACTGTCTCCAGGGTGAAGCCGTTCGCCGTATCGAGGCCGCGCGCCTTGATCACCGCCGCCTCCCAGGCCGCGGTGCCGAACGGGAGCACACCGAGCTTGATGGTCTGCGACGCCGCGCGAGCGGGCAGGATCGCCGGCATGGGCCACAGGGCCGCTGTCGCGAGCAGTCCGCGCCGTGACAGCATGGGCGCCATCTCCCTGAACTCTGGGGATCGACACCCGGCACCGCGTGCCGGACGCAATCTCTTGAGTTTCAAATAAGGTTTCGCCACCCCGGCGTCCACCGCCGAGACGGGCTTGCCTCTGCGGCAAATCCCGGAGGACCGGGTGCTTGAACCCTACGGGAAGTCGGCGCAGGCTTTCTCACCAAAAACCTTAACTGGATCACGGGAGAGACGAACATGACCAAGGCAAAAATCTTCGACGAGGCAGAGGTCGAGGCGCGGCTGAAGAGCGAGCTGCCGACCTGGCGGCTGGAAGACGGCTGGATCCGGCGCACCTACAAGACGGCGGGCTGGAAGGGCACGCTGATGGTCATCAACACCGTCGGCCACCTCGCCGAGGCAGCCTTCCACCATCCCGACCTCACGGCCTCCTATGCCTGGGTCGAGGTCCGGCTGATGAACCACGCCGCCAAGGGCATTACGGAGTCCGACTTCGCCCTCGCCAAGAAGATCGAGGAGGTGGTGATGTGGCAGCCCGGCCTGGACGAGGGCAGCCCGCTCTCCGGCACCCCGGAAGACCCGCGCTTCGCCTACATCAAATACGATAAGTAGCTGGATTTACCCCCCAACCCGTCATTCCGGGGCAGCGCAGCGGAACCCGGAATCCATGATTGGGCGCAGCGGCGAGCGCGCATCTCGGATGGGTTCCGGGTTCTAGCCTACGGCGAACCCAGGAATGACGGCGGTGGGTTTCGAGGCAGGACGAAGGTCCGTCAGCCGCTCAATCCACCGCCGCCACCACGATCGTATCCCCGTCGAGCCGGGCCTGCACCGCCTGTCCCCAGTAGCGCTCGCCGAGATCGTCGGCGGTCTTGTAGAGGCCGTCGATGGCGATGAGTTCGGGCTCGAAGCGCCGGGCCAGGATGCGGGCGTTGGAATCCCCCACCGCCCCGGCGATCGCCCGGCCCCGCAGCGCGCCGTAGACGTGGATCGAGCCGCCCGCGATGATCTCGGAGCCCGAGGCGACCGAGCCGATCACGGTGACGTCGCCCTCGAGATGCTGAACCACCTGCCCAGAGCGCACCGGCGCATCGAGCACCAGCGAGCGCGCCCGTCCCGCCGGCTTGGCGACGGACGTGGCGGGCTCGGCGGCGATCGCCCGCGCCTCGCCCGCTTCCGGCACGGTGACGTCGTCGGCCGCCTTGCCACCGGTCAGCGGCGGCGGGAAGCCCGGCCCGAGCGAGGTCGGGCCGATGCCCTCGATACCGAGGATGGTGATGTTGCGCTGGGCGAGCGCCGCGCAGAGGTCGGCGAGATCCGAACGGTCGAAGCTCAGGCCCGTCACGTCGAGGATGATCGCCCGGACCGTCAGGAAGGCCGGCGCGCGCTGCTTCAACTCGTCCAGTTCCGTGAGCCACTGGGCGATCGGCGGCACGGGAGCCAGCACCATGGCGAGGAACGAGCGGCCGCGGAAGCGGATCGGCGGGCGGGGGGAGGCAGGGCCGGTCAAGGCTGTGTCCGCTGAGCGTCGGGAGGTGGAGGGCGTCCCGTCCTTATAGCAGGTTGCGCGCCGCGCCCGCCGCCGCGCCGCCCCGTCAACACGTTTCCGACGCGCCGTTTTCCCCGTGCGGGGACCGCATGCGCCGCGGTGTCTTGCCGGATGCGACGGCTGTCTCTATTGCAGCGCCACACGATCAAGCCTTCCCCGCCCGACGCCGAGGGCCGCATGATGCGGTCCCCGCCTTGTCGGGCTCGACCCGTTCCGGACGCAATCTCCCGATGAAGCTGCGCAACATCGCCATCATCGCCCACGTCGACCACGGCAAGACCACGCTCGTCGACAAGCTGCTGCAGCAGTCGGGCACCTTCCGCGACAACCAGCGCGTCGAAGAACGAGCGATGGACTCGAACGACCTCGAGAAGGAGCGTGGCATCACGATCCTGGCCAAGGCGACCTCGGTCGTCTGGAAGGACACCCGCATCAACATCGTCGACACCCCCGGCCACGCCGATTTCGGCGGCGAGGTCGAGCGCATCCTGTCGATGGTCGACGGCGTGATCGTGCTGGTGGACGCGGCCGAGGGCCCGATGCCGCAGACCAAGTTCGTGGTCTCGAAGGCGCTGAAGATCGGCCTCAAGCCGATCGTCGCCGTCAACAAGGTCGACCGTCCGGACGCCCGCATCACCGAAGTCGTCAACGAGGTGTTCGACCTGTTCGCGGCGCTCGACGCCACCGACGATCAGCTCGACTTCCCGATCCTCTACGGTTCGGGCCGCAACGGCTGGATGGGCGATTCGCCGGAAGCCTCGCCGGAAGACGGCCTCGCGCCGCTGTTCGAGCTCGTGCTGAAGCACGTGCCGCCGGCCCGCGTCGAAGAGGGTCCGTTCCGGATGCTTGGCACGCTGCTCGAAGCCAACCCCTTCCTCGGCCGCATCATCACCGGGCGCATCGCCTCGGGCACGGTGAAGCCGAACCAGTCGATCAAGGTCATGGACCGCACGGGCAAGCTCGTGGAGACCGGCCGCGTCTCGAAGATCCTGGCGTTCCGCGGCCTCGAGCGCGCGCCGATCGACGTGGGCGAGGCCGGCGACATCGTCTCCATCGCGGGCCTCGTGAAGGGCACCGTGGCCGACACCTTCTGCGATCCGCAGGTCAACGAGCCGATCCAGGCCCAGCCGATCGATCCGCCGACCGTCACCATGTCCTTCATCGTCAACGATTCGCCGCTCGCCGGCACCGAGGGCGACAAGGTCACGAGCCGCATGATCCGCGACCGCCTGTTCAAGGAGGGCGAGGGCAACGTCACGCTCAAGATCGAAGAGGCCGCCGACAAGGACTCGTTCTACGTCTCCGGCCGCGGCGAGCTGCAGCTCTCGATCCTGATCGAGACCATGCGCCGCGAGGGCTTCGAGGTTGCCGTGTCGCGTCCGCGCGTCGTCCTGGAGAAGGACGAGAACGGCGAGATCCTGGAGCCGGTCGAAGAGGTCGTGGTCGACGTCGACGAGGAGTATTCAGGCGTCGTCGTGCAGAAGATGTCCGAGCGCAAGGCCGAGATGATCGAGATGCGGCCGTCCGGCGGCGATCGCCTGCGGCTGGTCTTCCACGCCCCGACCCGCGGCCTCATCGGCTACCAGGGCGAGCTGATGACCGACACCCGCGGCACCGCGATCATGAACCGGCTGTTCAAGGCCTACGAGCCCTTCAAGGGCGAGATCGCCGGCCGCCGCAACGGCGTGCTGATCTCGAACGACAAGGGCGAGGCCGTGGCCTACGCCATGTGGAACCTCGAAGACCGCGGCCCGATGATGATCGAGCCCGGCGCGAAGGTCTACCAGGGCATGATCGTCGGCGAGCACAACCGCGAGAACGACCTCGAGGTGAACGTGCTCAAGGGCAAGAAGCTCACCAACATCCGCACCACCTCGAAGGACGAGGCCGTGCGCCTGACGCCGCCGATCCGGATGACGCTGGAGAAGTCGCTGGCCTGGATCCAGGACGACGAGCTGATGGAAGTCACGCCGAAGTCGATCCGCCTGCGCAAGATCTACCTCGATCCGAACGACCGCAAGCGCTTCGAGCGCAGCAGCAAGGACGTCCTGACCGCCTAATCCCGTCGGGCCACACGGCGGCCCGACGAGAAGGTTCACACCGAAACGGCCCGGGGCGCCACCGCCCCGGGCCGTTTCGCGTTCGGGATTGCCGGCGCGCTTCGCGGGCGAGTAGGGCACGAAGCCGATGCCGGGTCCCCGTGATGCGGGAGTGCTGTCCCGCCTTCACGGGGTTCTTCCTGTACGATCCCAGCCGCCGGCAGATGCGTCCGGCGCTCCGTGCCTTCATCGACTTCTTCGAGAAAGGGTGAGCGGCCGGCTCGGTCCGGCGGCCGTTTTCGGGCCGATGCCCTAAATCGCCCTGCCGACCACCGCCCCGATGCCGGCCGTGACGGCCATGGCCAAGGCGCCCCAAAAGGCGACGCGGACCATCGCCTTGGGGATGTCTGCCCCGCCGGCGCGCGCGCCGAGCGCACCCAGCAGCGCCAGAAACACCAGGGACGCGGCCGAAACCGCGTAGACGGTGAGCCGGGGCGGCGCGAGCAGGGCCACAAGCAGCGGCAGGATCGCTCCGGCGGCGAAGGTCGCCGCCGAGGTCAGCGCCGCCTGGACCGGACGGGCCGTGGTGAAGGCCGAGATGCCGAGCTCGTCGCGGGCGTGGGCGCCGAGCGCATCCTTGGCCATGAGCTGGTCGGCCACCCGGGCGGCGAGGTCCGCATCGAGGCCGCGGTCGACGTAGATCTGCGCCAGTTCGAGCCGCTCGGCGGCCGGGTCCTGCTCCAGTTCGCGCCGCTCGCGGGCGAGGTCCGCCCGCTCGGTATCGGCCTGCGAGCTGACCGAGACGTACTCGCCCGCGGCCATCGACATCGCCCCGGCCACGAGGCCCGCGCTTCCGGCGACCAGGATCTCCGTGGGCGCGGCTGCCGAGGCGGCGACGCCGACGATGAGGCTCGCCGTCGACACCAGCCCATCATTGGCGCCGAGCACGGCGGCGCGCAGCCAGCCGATGCGGTCGACGAGATGATGCTCCGGATGCGTCGATCTCACGGGCGGTCGATCCTCATGGCCGGTCCCGCCGGCCATTGCCGGGGGAGCCGCCGCATCTGCAGGATAGGACCGGGTTCGGCCCGGCGTGAACGGATCCGGCGACATGGCCATCCGCCACCTTGCACCTTGACAGTAACGCGCACGGCCCGAGATCACCTTCGCCCGCCACGCGCACGGAAGCCCCATGACCGATCCCAACCGCCGCGCCCTCCTCGCCGGCACCGCGGGCGCGCTGATCGGCGGAGGCCTGATGGCAGGCCCGAGCGCCGCGCAGAATCTCGTCGAGGGTCCCGACAACTGGGCGACCATGAACCGGGTCGAGCGCGACGCCGCCTACAACAACTCCGCCGCCGTGCCCGAGGGCGCCGGCATGATCGACCGCTGGAACGCGGACTCCGTGGAGCTGCGGCGGCAGCACAAGGACACTGTCGACCTCCCCTACGGCCGGAAGGAGCGCAACCGCTGGGACCTGTTCCCGGCCAAGAACCCCGGGGCGCCTTGCCTCGTGTTCATCCATGGCGGCTACTGGCAGTCGCGCTCCCGCGAAAGCTTTGCCTGCCTCACCGACGGCGTGCGCGAGGCGGGGATGGCGGCGGCGCTGCCGGGCTACACGCTGGCGCCGGAGGCGAGCCTCACCGAGATCCTGGCGGAACTCATCGCGGCGCTCGACTGGCTCGGCCGCGAGGGGCCGAAGCACGGCATCGCGGGGCCGGTGATCGTGTCGGGCTGGTCGGCGGGCGGGCATCTCGCGGCGCGGCTGCTGTCGCATCCGAGCGTGCGGGCCGGGCTCGCCATCTCCGGCATTTTCGAGTTGGCGCCCCTGCGCGACACCTATCTCAACGACAAGCTCAAGCTCACCGACGAGGAGGTGGCGACGCTGTCGCCGCTGCGGCTACCGGCGGTGGAGAAGCCGCTGACGCTTGCCTACGGCACGTCGGAGCTGTCGCCGCTGGTCGAAAATTCCCGCGTGCTGCATGCCTTCCGCGCGGCGCAGCACGCCCCCGGCGCCCTGATCCCGGTGCCGAAGGCGAACCACTTTTCGGTGCTCGACGCGTTGAGGCCGCGTGACGGCGTGCTGGCGCGGGCGGCGATCGATCTCGCCTACGGGCTGTGAGCGCCGGTCAGCGGCGCAGCATGCGCAGGGCTGCGTCGTTCAGGTAGGCCATGCCGAACAGGGCGAGGCTGAGGGTGAGGGGGGCGGAGCTGAAGACGGCCATCGGGGACTTCCTTGTCGCTTGGGGAAGGGCCTGAGGTTCAGGCGCGAGTATCGGGGCAGAGGACCTTGCCCGCAAGGGCGAGGCCGATGGTGAGGGCGGCGATCGCGATCATCGACATTCGGCAGCTTTCACATCGGGGACGGGGCGGCCGGGTGCCGAGGCACGCCGGCCGGAGCGCGGGGCTCAGTCGTCGTCCTTGTCGGCGGGCTTCTCCTTGGTGATGGCGCCCGTCTTCGCGTCGGCGTGGAATTCGATCAGCTTGCCGTCCTTCGTGGCCTTGCCCTCCCAGTGGCCGTCGTCGGCCTCGACTTCGCGGATGTCGGCATAGCCGGCCTGGCTCAGCGCCTTGACCACCTGGTCCATCGGCATCCAGTCCTTGCCGGGCTGGTCGGCGAGCGCCGGGGCGGCGGCACCGAGGGTGAGGCCGAGGACGAGGAGCAGTGCGGTGGGGGTCTTGGTGAAGGTCTTCATGGGGTCGATCCTGGGTTCGTTGCGGATGCCCCCTTTTCGCAGCGCCCCACCCCGCGGCCCTGACGCGCCCTGTCAGCGTTCTGTCAGCCGGCGTCTCGTAGTGTCGCGCGCATGTCCCGCCTCCCCGCCCTCGCCCTCCTGCTCGCCGCCCTTGCAGGCGGCGTATCCCTGTCCGTGCAGGCGAAGGACGACCAGGAGCAGGCGCGCCAGGCGGTGGAACGCGGCGAGATCCGGCCCCTCGACGAAATCCTCGCCGCCGCGCGAAAGGCCGTACCGGGGGACGTCGTCGCCCTGGAACTCAAGCGGAAGCATGGAAGCTGGCTCTACGAGATCAAGATCCTGGCCGCCGAGGGAAAGCGCCGCGAGGTCAAGGTCGACGCGAAGTCGCTCGCGATCCTGGGTCAGGAAGATGACGACGACGATGATTGAGTCCGACGGCCTCTGGTTGCGAAACTTTCAACGATCGGCCGTCAGCAAGCGCGACCGCGCGTCGCCACGATCGCACGTCTTCAGACTGCGAAAACTTGCCTTCATGCGGCGGACGGTCATCAAGGCCCCGGCCTCGATGACCACCCAAGAAGAGCATCTTCGATGCGTATTCTGATCGTCGAGGACGAGCCGCGCATCGCCGAGGACGTGCGGCAGGGCCTGGAGCGGGCCGGCTACGTCGCCGACGTGGTGGGCGACGGCGAGGCGGCGTGGTTCCAGGCGGAGGTCGAGAGCTATGACGCCATGGTGCTCGATCTCGGCCTGCCCCGCCTCGACGGCCTCAGCGTGCTGAAGAAGCTGCGCGCGACGGACAAGCCCCTGCCCGTGCTGATCCTCACCGCCCGCGACGGCTGGCGCGAGCGCGTCGAGGGCATCGACGCGGGCGCCGACGACTACCTCGTCAAGCCGTTCCGGATGGAGGAGCTGGTGGCGCGGCTGCGCGCCATCCTGCGCCGCAGCGCCGGCCACGCCTCGCCCGTGCTCAAGGCCGGCCCGGTCGAGCTCGACACCCGCACCCGCGAGGTCGGCGTCGAAGGCCGGCCGATGAGCCTGACGGCGCTCGAATACCGGCTGCTCGCCTTCCTGCTGCACCGGCAGGGACAGGTGGTGCCCCCGGGTGAACTCCTGGACCACCTCTACGATTCCGGCACGGAGCGCGAGGCCAACGCCATCGAGGCGCTGCTGACCCGCCTGCGGCGCAAGCTCGGCGTGCCCTTGATCGAGACCCGCCGCGGCCACGGCTACATCATCCCGGCCGATTCCGAGGCGTCGTGAAGCTCCGCTCCCTACGGCTGCGGCTGAGCCTCGCCGCGGCGGGGCTGATCGCCCTGGCGCTCGCCCTCGCGGGTGCCGGGCTCGTCCTGATCTTCGACCGGGTGCTCGACGCGCGCACGGCCGAGGACCTCGACCGCACGGCGAAATTTCTGGCGGGGCAGGTCTCGCGCGCGCCGGACGGCCGCCTGCAGCTCGGGGCCGAGCCGGCCGACCCGCGCTTGGCCACGCCCTATGGCGGCCTCTACTGGCAGATCGCGCCCGACGGACCGGACCGGGCGGCGGATCTGCACTCGCGCTCGCTCTGGGACAAGAGCCTCCCCTCCCCTCCAACCGATCGGCACACCGTCGACCTCGACGGGCCGGAAGGCGCGCGCCTGATCGCCGTCGGCCGCCGCATCACCATCGGCCGCGAGCCGGCGCCGACGCCGCTGACGATCACCGTGGCCATGGACCGGCGCGACCTCGCCGCGAGCCGCACCACCTTCCTCGGCCTGATCGTGCCGGCGCTGGTCGGGCTCGGCCTCGTCCTGGCGCTGGCCATGTCTGTCTTCGTACAGCGGGCGCTGCGGCCGTTCCGGGCGCTGCGCACGGATCTGCGCGCCATCCACGACGGCGCCCGCACCACGCTGCCGGGGGACTTTCCGGACGAGGTCCAGCCGCTGGTCGACGACCTCAACCGGCTGATCGGCGTGCAGGAGCGCGCCCTCCAGCGCGCTCGGACCCAGGCCGGCGACATGGCGCACGGCCTCAAGACGCCGCTGGCAGTGCTGACGGCCCTCGCCCGGCACAGCGCCGACGACCGGCCGGAGCTCTCGGCCGAGATCGAGGGACAGGCCCTCGCCATGGGCCGGCAGGTCGAGCGGGCGCTGGTGCGTGCACGCGTCGCCGCCGCGGGCAATCTCCGCCGCCGCGCCTGCCCGGTCGCCCCGGTGGTCGCGCGCCTCGTCGCGACTTTGCGCCGGCTGCCGGACGCGGATTCGCTGTCGTGGGAGGTGAATGTCCCCGCCGCGCTGAGCTATCCCGGCGACGAGGGCGACCTCACCGAGCTGCTCGGCAATCTGTTGGACAACGCCCGCAAATGGGCCCACCGCCGCGTCGTCGTCACCGGCGCGTCGGACGGCTCGGACAGCCGCCTCGTCATCGCGGATGACGGTCCCGGCATGAGCGCGGCGGCCATCGCCCGCATTGCCCGCGGCCGCCGCTGGGACGAGACCAAGCCCGGCACCGGCTTCGGCCTTGCGATTTCTTCGGACATCGCCGAAGAGACCGGGGGGCAGGTCGCGTTGGGAGCGTCGGAGCTCGGCGGCTTGCAGGTCGCGCTGGAATGGCACACGGCCTGACGTGGCCGTAGGCGGACCGCCGAACGCGGCTCTATTCGACAGGGGGCTGCGCGGGCACCGGTTTGCGTCTTTGCACGATCGGCTTGGGCGTCGGCTTCGCTTTTCGATCCGCCGTCTCGGCGACGCCGTCGGACGCCAGCTTGATCGGAGCCGCCAGAGCGGGACGGTGCTTGGCCCGCTCGTCATGTGCGGCAGGCGCCGGCTTGAGCCTGGCATCGGACGGCCGCAGGGGCGGCCGCGGTGCGCGCACCATCGCGTGAGGCGCGAATGCCGGCTCCGGGGCCGCAGACGCGGCGACGGGCGGCACGGCATCCGGTTCCGGAACCTGGGGAACGGGGAGCGCCGCCACGCCTTGCGCCTCCGGCGCGACAGGCAGGCTTTGGGGTCGCGCCGGCTCCGGTGGAGCCGGAGGCGCCGGCACGATCGCCTGGCGGTCACGCTGCCCGTCGACAGCGGTCGCGGGGTTCGGATCCGCCGTCGCGCTGCGTTGACTGCAATTGCTGACGACGGCTTCGCGGGTCTCGTTCCCGATCGTCGCGCCGACGATGCAGGTCGCCGGATGGTAGACGAGTTCGAACTGAAACGATCTCGCTTCGTCGGAGGTGGTCTCGAACCGGCCGTCCAGGACGACGCGCTGGCGAGACTCGCTGGTCGTGCCGAGCACGAAAAGACGACCACCCGTGATCGTGGCGATCACGATCTCATCCGCGGCGACGGCCGCGGCGATCGAACCACCGTACCCAGCCAGGGATGCGGCGACCATCACCGCCCAAGCTGCGATCCCCCCGCGTCTCGAGCGGCCACACCAAATGAAGCGCACGGATCGAAGTCTCCTTCGATTTGATTGACGCCCGCTGGGTGCAAAATTCGCGCCCAGGCCGCCTGCCGGACACTATATTCGGCCAGACGCCGCCACTCAATCGTCCATCTTCAGTGCGGCGATGAATGCCTCCTGCGGGATCTCGACGCGGCCGAACTGGCGCATCTTCTTCTTGCCCTCCTTCTGCTTGTCCAGAAGCTTCCGCTTGCGGGAGATGTCGCCGCCGTAGCACTTGGCGGTGACGTCCTTGGAGAGGGCCTTGATGGTCTCGCGAGCGATGATCTTGCCGCCGAGCGCCGCCTGGACCGGAATCTGGAACAGGTGGCGGGGAATCAGGTCCTTCAGCTTCTCGCACATGGCGCGGCCGCGATGCTCGGCGCGCGAGCGGTGGACCAGCATCGAGAGGGCGTCGACCGGCTCGGCGTTGACGAGGATCGACATCTTCACGAGGTCGCCCTCGCGGTAGTCGGAGATGTGGTAGTCGAAGCTGGCATAGCCTTTCGAGATCGATTTCAGGCGGTCGTAGAAATCGAACACAACCTCGTTGAGCGGCAGGTCGTAGACGACCATGGCACGCTTGCCGACGTAGTTGAGGTCGACCTGGCTGCCGCGCCGGTCCTGGCAGAGCTTCAGCACGCCGCCGAGATATTCGTCGGGCGTCAGGATCGAGGCGCGGATCCAGGGCTCGTTGATCGCGGTGATCTTCATCACGTCCGGCATGTCGGCCGGGTTGTGCAGCTCCTTGGTCGAGCCGTCGGTCATCGCGAGACGGTAGACCACGCTCGGCGCCGTCGAGATCAGGTCGAGGTTGAACTCGCGCTCGAGCCGCTCCTGGATGATCTCGAGGTGGAGCAGGCCGAGGAAGCCGCAACGGAAGCCGAAGCCGAGGGCCGCGCTGGTCTCCATCTCGTAGGAGAAGCTGGCATCGTTCAGGCGCAGCTTGCTCATGGCGCTGCGCAGGGTCTCGAACTCGGCGGCGTCGACGGGGAAGAGCCCGCAGAACACCACCGACTGGACCTCTTTGAAGCCCGGCAGCATGTCCTTGCACTGCCGCTTGTCTTCCGTGAGCGTGTCGCCGACGCGGGTGTCGGCGACCTCCTTGATCGAGCCGGTGAAGAAGCCGACTTCGCCGGGGCCGAGCTCGGCGATGTCGGTCATCTTCGGGCGAAACACGCCGATCTTGTCGACGCCGTGCACGGCGTCGGCCCGCATCATGCGGATGTTCATGCCCTTCTTAAGCACGCCGTCGACGATGCGCACCAGCACGACGACGCCGAGATAGACGTCGTACCAGCTGTCGACGAGGAGGGCCTTGAGGGGCGCGTCGCGGTCGCCCTTCGGCGGCGGCAGCCGGGTGACGATCGCCTCCAGCACCGCCTCGATGTTGAGGCCGCTCTTGGCCGAAATCGCCACGGCGTCCGAAGCGTCGAGCCCGATCACCTCCTCGATCTGCTGCTTGATGCGGTCGGGCTCGGCCGCCGGCAGGTCGATCTTGTTGAGGACCGGCACGATCTCGTGGTTGGCGTCCAGCGCCTGGTAGACGTTGGCCAGCGTCTGCGCCTCGACGCCCTGGGAGGCGTCGACCACCAGAAGGGAGCCCTCGCAGGCGGCCAGACTGCGAGACACCTCGTAGGCGAAGTCGACGTGGCCGGGCGTGTCCATGAGGTTGAGGACGTAATCCTTGCCGTCCTCCGCGCGGTATTCGAGGCGCACGGTCTGCGCCTTGATCGTGATGCCGCGCTCCTTCTCGATATCCATCGAGTCGAGCATCTGCTCGCTCATGTCGCGGAGCGCGACCGTGCCGGTGGTCTGGATCAACCGGTCGGCGAGCGTCGACTTGCCGTGGTCGATATGCGCGACGATGGAGAAGTTGCGGATGTTGTCGATGGGTGCGGTGGTCATCATGGTCCCCGGCGCGAGGCGGCCCGTCCGAGGGGCTGGCGGCGCACGGCAGGTCTGAAGAGGGAAGCGTCCGAGCCGCGGGAGATAGCAGCGGCAGGCCTCAGCGCCAAGGCGGCACGCGAACGCGCCGCCCAGAGCCCATGGGCCTTAGAGCAGCGCGACCTGGGGCCGGGCCGCGCCGCGATCGTTGAAAGCGAGTTCGTCGAAGACGCGCCGGGCGAGTTCGCGGGCGACGCGGGCGCGTTTCAGGGCGGCCTCTTCGGCCGGGCCCGGCTCGGCCGCCGCGAGGCGATCGTGCGACGAGGCGAGGTCGAGGAAGCCGAGCCGGCGTGCGGCTACGGCGATCGTGTCGGCATCGGTCCTGGCGGAACCGGGGATCGACGGGTCGGCGTCGTGGGCCGCCTCGACCAGCACGATGAAGCCGCGCAGCGCGCTCTGTGCCGCCTCGGCCCCGAGGCTCGCGATCAGGCCGTCATAGGCGGCGCGGTCGAAGATCGTCGGCGCCTCGCCGCCGCCGCGACGGGTCTCGAGCACCAGCGAGGAGGCGAGTTCCGCCTCCACCGCCGCGCAGAGGCCCTTCCGGTCCAGCGGCTTGGCGATGTAGCCGTTCATGCCGGCCTCGTGGAACCCCTTGACCTGATCGGGCAGGACGCTGGCGGTCATGGCCAGGATCGGCACCCGCCGGGACGGATGCTGCAGGGCGCGGATGCGGCGCGTGGCCGTCAGGCCGTCCATGCGGGGCATCTGTATGTCCATCAGCACGAGGTCGTAGCCGTGCTGCTGCACCGCGGCCACGGCGTCCGCGCCGTCGTTCGCCGTGTCGACGACGTGGCCGGCCCGCTCCAGGAGCTTGCAGGCGACCTCGCGGTTGATCGGATGATCCTCGACCAGGAGCAGGCGGGCGGGACGGCCGAACACCAGGCCGGCGCCCTCGGGGCGCACCTCGGGAGCCTCGGCCTCGGGCAGCGGCACCGTGAAGCGATAGGTCGACGGCTCGCCGCCGCCGGCCACCTGATCGAGCCGGCCGCCCATCAGCCCGATCAGGCGTTGCGCGATGGTCGGTCCGAGCCCGACCGCATCCGTCGCCACCGCACGTCCGCCGCTCGACGCGATGGTGAAGCCGATCCGGTCCTTCACGCCGTGCCGGCGCTGGACGGAGATGGTGACGAGACCGCCGCGATGGCTCCGGAGCAGCGCGTTGAGGAGGTTGAGCAGGATCTGGCGCAGCCGGCGCTCGTCCCCGAGCACGTGAAGCGGAAGGTCGGGCGTGATCGTCGCGCCGACGGCGACACCCCGTCGGGCCGCGACCGGGCGCAGGAACACCGCCACGTCCTCGATGGCGCTGGCGAGTCCGAAGGGTTGAGGATCGAGGCGCAGGTCGCCGGCTTCCATCCTGGCGAAATCGATGATGTCCTCCACCGCCGTCACCATCGTCGCCGCCGCGTCGTCGACCAGTGCGATGTAGCGGCTCTGCTCCGCGCTCAACGGAGCGGTGTCGGCGAGAAGCTCCGAGAAGCCCCGGATGGTGGAGAGCGGCGTGCGGATCTCGTGGCTCATCACCGCGAGGAATTCGGATTTCGCGCGGTTGGCGTTCTCCGCCTTGGCCTGGGCGAGCTCGGCCATGTCGCGCGCCATGCGCAACTCGTCGGCATGACCCTGGCGCTCGGTGACGTCCCGCAGCACCGAGACGACGTCGGGCTCGTCGGGACCGGCCGAGGCGATCCGGCTGCTGACGCTCTCGACCCAGATCCAGCGTCCGTCGGCGTGCAGCGCGCGAAACAGGCAGGTCACGCTCGACTGGCCGGAACCGAGCGCGGCATCCACGGCCGCGACGGCCGCGACGTCCTCGGGATGGATCTTGTCGGCGATCGCGAAACCCGCGATCGCATCGTCGTCTTGACCGAACATCCGGGCGCAGGACGGGGAGACGTAGCTGAGGTCGTAGCTGCCCTGCCGACGCATGGTGATGACGTCGCTGACGTTGTCGGCCAGCACCCGGGACTGTGCGCGGCTCGCCTCCAGAGCGCGGCCGCCCTGCTCGACGCGAGCCTCCAGATCGGCCTGCGCCGCGTCCAGCGTCGCTCGTTGCTCCGCGAGCGCGCGGGAGGCCGCCGCGAGGGCCTGTCCGACGACGTCGACTTCCCGCAGCCGGCTCGGCTCCAGGCGGACGAGCCTTTCCTGCCCGACCGCCTCGGCGGCCGCCGCGAGCGCACGCAACGCTGCCTTGGTCCGGCGCATCAGCGGCAGGGCGACCAGACCGCCGAGGGCCGCGAGCAGGCATCCGATCGCGGCGAGAAGCGCCAACGATCGGCGAAAGGGTGCCTCGAGCGCCGCCGTCTCCACGTCGGTCACGACGGTCCAGCCGGAGCGTTGCGAGCGATGCGCGTAGGTCGCATCGCGCGTCCGCTCGGTCTCGCCCGAGACCTCCCCGGCATCGGCCTCGCCGGCCTGCGCCTCGCTCGCGAAGACCCCGTTCGCAGCGGCGATCACAGGCGCGTAAGTCGCCGCGATGATGCCGCCTCCGGCATCGAGGATCGTCGCCGAATAGGGTTGAGCGATTCCCTCCTGCTCGATCAGCGTTTCGAAATGCTCGACCCGCACGACCACCGAGACGAGCTTCGTCACGATGCCGTCGCGGATCACGGGTGCGTGCACCCCGATGATCCGGCGGCCGGTAATGCCGCTGATCATGAGACCGGACACGACCGGCTGCCGCGAAGCCGTGACGGCCGCGACGATTGCCGGGCGCGGAACGGTCGGCATCGCCCGGCCGGGCTCGGCGCGCGTATTCACCCGGTGGCGGCCATCGAGCTCGGACAGTGTCACCGTGACGTGGCTGACGTCGACGACGGCCCGCGCCTGGGCCGCGAAGGCCGCGTCGTCGCCGGCATCGATCGCGGGCGAGGTCGCGAGCGTGCGGGCGGTGGCCGTCATCTCGGCGAGTTCGCGGTCGACGCGTTCGCGCAGGTGGTCGCCGGTGAGCTGGCCGATCGCGGTGAGGCGCGAGCGCTCGCTCTGCACGTAGCAGGCCGCCGCGACGACCGTGAGAATCACCAGCGGCACGGCCAGCGCCAACGCGAACAGGGCGAGCGAATCGACGAGGGAACGCGTCCGAGCGGCACCGATCATCCCGAAAGTCCGCTGCTCCACGCGTTCCGATACGGTCGAGAACTAGACCATCAATGGTTGCCAGACGGTTGACCGGACCGGCGTCGCGCGGATTTTCCTCACCGCCGTCAGGAACTTGCCGCCGGCTCCGATACGCTCTCGCCACCGGCCCGTGCCGCATGGGCCATCGTGACGAGGCTCTTGCGCAGGCCGCCCATGTCGGAGACCGGGCTCGGATAGAGCACCCGCGCCGTGCGGTCGCCGGCCAGGAGGTCCATGCCCTCGGGGTCGAGACCGCTCAGGCGCCAGCCGCCGCCCTCGCCTCCGGCCCCCTTGGCATAGAGTTCCAGCGCGTCGGCATGGTCGACATTCATGTGCTCGACGGCACCGCGTTCGCCCGCGACGATCGCCTCAGCCTGCGACAGGTCGAGCAAGAGGTCCGACGGCGTCAGGGTCGCGGCCTTGGCGAAGCCGCCGTTGAGATGGCCGGCGATCGGCTCCAGGGCGAAGAAGCCGAAATCGGGGAAGTCGGCATACAGCTTCGCCTTCGGATGACGACTGATGAAGCGCTCGCGCACCCGCGGCTCCTCGGTCCGGGTCGCGCGCCCGGTGACGGTGATGCGCGGATGGGCGAGCGGATCGCCCTTGCCGCCGGCCGAGAACAGCAGCGAGGCGCGCGGATCGGCCATCAGGTTGCGCGTATGCGCCGAGAGCCGCGACAGCAGCATCAGCGGTGTGCCGTCGACGTCGGTGGCGATGGTGACGAGGGAGGCGAACGGGATGCCATCCGCCGGATCGAGGGTGGCGAGCGCTCCCGATCGGATGGTGCGCAGCAGATGCCGGCCGAGGCCGATCGCGTCGAAGCCTGCCTCGGCGGCGGGCAGCGGCCGGGCTTGCGGCCGCGGCTGAGAAGCGCCAGTCGGCTCAGCGACTTGGTTCGACGACCCGTTCTCCGACATCGATGTCCCTCCTGCCCGGCGCGGCGCCGGATTGGGACGGGAGCATAGCGCGGATGAGCGGTGCGGCACGAGGACGGGTCGCCGCGGACACGGACCGATACGGCCAAGCTATGACGGACGCTCGCTTTTTCCCGACGATGGTCGTAAAGGACCTGACTCTGTTACGCGATCCGGACCTGCCCCCGAAGCGGGCCGTCATCGCGTCATGGCCAGCCTGTTCAACAGGACCGGCGCCGGGGCGGCTCTCTTTTACGATCGACCGCCGACGCGCCGACTAGTCAGGGAAAGCGCATGCCGACCATCGCCCTCGTCGACGACGACCGGAACATCCTGACTTCGGTCTCGATCGCCCTCGAGACCGAAGGCTACCGCATCCAGACCTACACCGACGGCGCCTCGGCGCTGGACGGTCTGAAGCATTCCCCGCCCGACCTCGCGATCTTCGACATCAAGATGCCGCGCATGGATGGGATGGAGCTTCTCAGGCGCCTGCGGCAGAAATCCGACCTTCCGGTGATCTTCCTCACCTCGAAGGACGAAGAGATCGACGAGCTGTTCGGCCTCAAGATGGGCGCCGACGACTTCATCCATAAGCCGTTCTCGCAGCGCCTCCTGGTCGAGCGAGTGAAGGCGGTGCTGCGCCGCTTCGCCCCGAAGGACCCGGCCAACGCCGCCAAGAATGAGGCTGACGCCGCCGCCCGGTCGCTCGAGCGTGGCCTGCTGATGATGGATCCCGAGCGTCACACCTGCACCTGGAAGGGCGAGCCGGTCACGCTCACCGTCACCGAGTTCCTGATCCTGCAGTCGCTCGCCCAGCGTCCCGGCGTCGTGAAGAGCCGCAACGCCCTGATGGATGCGGCCTACGACGACCAAGTCTATGTCGACGACCGCACCATCGACAGCCACATCAAGCGGCTGCGCAAGAAGTTCAAGGTGACCGATACCAACTTCGAGATGATCGAGACGCTCTACGGCGTGGGCTACCGCTTCAAGGAATCGTGAGAGCACAGTCGAAGTCGGACCGCCTCAGCGCGATGCTCGCACCCTTCTTTCGCAACCCAGCGTCCCCCGAAGCCCGGGCCGGCCTATCGGCCAAGCTTGCGGCCCTGTTCCGGCAGCCGCCGCTGAACTGGCTGAGCGACCTCTGGAACGGCATCGGCCAGCGCGCCTCGTCGAGCCTGACGCGGCGCATCGTCGTGCTGAACCTCGTCGGGCTGATCGTTCTGCTGTTCGGCTTCCTCTACCTGAACCAGTTCCGGCAGGGGCTGATCCAGGCGCGGGTGCAGAGCCTGCTCGTGCAGGGCGAGATCATCGCCGGCGCCATCGCCGCACAGGCCTCCGTCGGTAGCGACGCGATCCAGGTCGACCCCGACCGCCTGCTGCAACTGCAGGCCGGCGAGGGCAAGGACGACGACGATCCCTCGACGCTCAGCTTTTCGTTGAACCCGGAAAAGGTCGCGCCGCTGCTGCGGCGCCTGGTGACGCCGACCGGGCATCGCGCAAGGGTCTACGACCAGGAAGGCGGCCTGCTCTTCGACACCCGCTCCCTGTCAACACGCGGCGACGGAGCACGGCCCGAGCCGCTGCCGCGCCGCAAGCGCAACTTCCTCGAACAGGCCTGGGATTTCGTCCAGATCCGCGTTCTCGGCCTGATGCTCGGCGACCGCACGGGCGCCGACGAGGTTGGCCCGCAGAACGGCAAGAGCCTCAAGGAGGTCGAGGCGGCCCTGTCGGGCTCGCGCGGCACCATCGTGCGCCGCAATGCCTCCGGCGAGACCGTGGTCTCGGTGGCCGTGCCGATCCAGCGCACCGGCGGCGTGCGCGGCGCCCTGATGGTCTCGACCCAGGGCGACGACATCGACCGAGTCATCGCCTCCGAGCGCTTCGGCCTGCTTCAGGTGTTCCTCGTCGCCGCCGCGGTGATGCTGGTGCTCTCGATCCTGCTCGCCGGCGCCATCGCCGGCCCGGTGCGCCGCCTCGCGGATGCTGCCGAGAAAGTGCGCATGGGCATCAAGTCGCGCCAGGAGATCCCGGACTTCACCAGCCGTACCGACGAGATCGGCCATCTCTCCGGAACGCTCCGCGAGATGACCCAGGCGCTGTACCGCCGCATCGACGCCATCGAGAGTTTTGCCGCCGACGTCAGCCACGAGCTGAAGAACCCGCTGACTTCGCTGCGCAGCGCCGTCGAGACGCTGCCGCTCGCCAGAACCGAGGAATCGCGCGGTCGCCTTCTCGAGATCATCCAGCACGACGTGAAGCGCCTGGACCGGCTGATCAGCGACATTTCCGATGCCTCGCGCCTCGACGCCGAGCTCGGCCGCGCCGAGGCGCGCCGCGTCGACCTGAAAAAGCTTCTGACCACCGTGGTCTCCGTGGCGAACGAGCGACGCCGCTCCAATGCGGCGGTCATCAAGTTCGATCTGGAATCACCACCGGGCGAGCTCGAGGATCCGTTCCGCATCATCGGGCACGACAGCCGGCTTGGTCAGGTCGTGAACAATCTCCTCGACAACGCCCGCTCGTTCTCGCCGCCGGGCGCGAAGGTGCGGCTGGCGCTGCGGCGCTCGGCCAAGGAGATCGAGTTCATCGTCGAGGACGAGGGGCCGGGCATTCCCGAGCACGCGTTGGAGCGCATCTTCGAGCGCTTCTACACCGACCGCCCCGAACAGGGCTTCGGCCAGAATTCCGGCCTCGGGCTCTCGATCTCGCGCCAGATCATCCAGGCCCATCGCGGCAGCATCCGCGCCGAGAACCGGCCGGGCCCCGCAGACGAGGACGGCGAGCCGACGATCCGGGGCGCGCGCTTCATCGTACGCCTGCCGCCCGCCACGCGCGCCGACCTGTTCGGCACCGACGAGAAGGCGGCGTGAGCGCGGCAGGTGGCGACACCGGCTGCCACGCGACCTGCCTCCTCCTCGGCGAGCATGGAATCCTGATCCGCGGACCCGCCGGGTCCGGCAAGTCCACGCTCTGCCTCGAATTGCTGGACCATGCCGACACGACCGGCAGCCATGGCCGCCTCGTCGGCGACGACCGGGTCCTCCTGTCCCTGCGCCACGGCCGGATCGTCGCCCGCGGACATCCGGAGGTTGCAGCGCTCATCGAGATCCGGGGGCTCGGCATCCGGCGGCTCGTGAACGTCGCGCAGGCGGCCGTGATTCGCCTCGTCGTCGATCTCGTCGCGGAGGCCCCGCGCCTGCCCCCCGGACGGCCCGATCCGACACTGATTCTCGGCGTCGCACTGCCGCGACTCGTTCTTGAACCCCGTCAACCTCGCGCATACGTGATTCGACAGGCGCTCGCCGCAGTGCGGCAAGACGGGATCGTGTCTTCGCGGACGCACTCGGCCGCTCTGTTGGCGGCAGAACACTGCGACGTGTAGCGTCGGCATCGCCGCCATGTCATGTTGATGGCGTGAGAATGAGCAAATCGTCGCGAATGTCTTGCGCTATACCTTGCGCTGCACAACCTGACGGCTCCGCTCTGACGGTGTCGGAAAGCGCTTCCATGATTGGTATGGTGCTTGTCACCCACGGCCTGCTCGCGACCGAGTTCAAGGCCGCACTCGAGCATGTGGTCGGTCCTCAGCAGCAGATCGAGACGATCACGATCGGGCCCGAGGACGACATGGAGCTCCGTCGCCGCGACATCATGTCGGCGGTCGGCCGGGTGAACACCGGATCGGGCGTCGTCGTGCTCACCGACATGTTCGGCGGCACGCCCTCCAACCTCGCCTTGTCGTGTATGAACGGCGGCCAGGTCGAGGTGGTCGCCGGAATCAACCTGCCGATGCTGATCAAGCTTGCCAGCGTCCGCGACGAGGAGAGCCTCGGCGACGCCGTGCTCCACGCCCAGGAAGCGGGCCGGAAGTACATCAACGTCGCCTCGCGCGTGCTGGCCGGCAAATAATCGCGACAGGCGCAGGCTGCGGCCGACCCGGCTTTGTCGATTGCAGACTCGGTCCCGTCGGTCGCCGTTCAGCTTGACCGCCCTATCTGCCGTGGCGCCGTCCCGTTCGCACGAGGCCGGCTCAGCCGATGCCGGTCAGCGGCACGACCGTATGCCAGAGCCGTATTCGATCCGATTGCGTCGGCTCGGCGTCTCTAAGACTTTTTTTTGCCGCGCTTTCTTTCGACCGACCGGTATCCACTTGGTCGGAAAGCGCTCTAGGGACGACGCCGCGCCGATGAGCGAGAGTTTCGAGACAGACGACGCCGCGCCGGAGGTCCCCGAGGGCGGGCTGCTGCGCACGCTGCCGATCATCAACCGGCGCGGCCTTCATGCCCGTGCCTCGGCGAAATTCGTGCAGACGGTCGAACGCTTCTCGGCGCTCGTCACCGTGACGCGGGCCGGCGAGACGGTCGGCGGCCGCTCGATCATGGGCCTGCTGACGCTCGGCGCAGCCCAGGGCACGGCGATCTTCGTCACGGCGGTCGGCGACGATGCCGGGGCGGCGCTCGATGCGATCGAGGAGCTGCTCGCCAACCGCTTCGGCGAAGACGAGTAGTTTTTTATCGGCGATGTCCAGGCTTCCGCGATCGAAACCGGGAGATTGCGGTAGCTTGCCCGTGGGCGATGCGGTGCCTCAGCACTAGGTTGGTCGGCATGGTCTCGCTTGCCGGCGCGGCCTCCACCCGGAACGCCACGCAGTCGGGAGCCTCCATGCCGAAGCAGGACCGCCATCAGCCACGGCCGCCGGAACTGCTCTCGCCCTGGAAGACCGAGACCCGCGTACGACTGCAGCGCGAGGCCCGCGCCTTCGCCCGCGACGTGGTCATGCCGATCGCCGACGAGCTCGACCCGCAGAAGGCGGAGATGCCGCGCTCCCTGATCGACGCCATGGCGGAGAAGGGCTGGTTCGGCATCACCATCCCCGCCGAGTACGGCGGCATGGGTCTCGGCGTCTTCGAGTACTGCCTGATCTCGGAAGAACTCTCGCGCGCTTGGCTCTCCGTCGGGAGCATCCTGGCCCGCGGCCAGGGCCTCGGCACCCAGACCCTCGATGACGACCGCAAGCGCGAGCTGCTGCGCAAGTCCGCCCGCGGGGAATGGATCGGCAGCATCTCGCTCTCCGAGCCCAGCGCTGGATCGGATCTCGCGGGCGTGCGCACCCGCGCCGTTCGCGAGGGCGACGACTGGGTGCTCACCGGCACCAAGCGCTGGGCCGGCTTCGCCAAGGCCGCCGACTTCATCGAAGTGCTGGCCCGCACGCGCGAGCCGAAGGAGGGCGAACCGCGTTCGGCCGGACTGGAGCCGTTCCTCGTCATCAAGAAGCCGGGCACGTTTCCCGACGGCGTCACCGGCACGGTGATCGACAAGATCGGCTATCACGGCTTCCTCACCTTCGAGCTGGAGCTTGACGGCGTGCGCGTGCCCGAGAGCGACCGCTTGACCGGCCTCTACGGTGACGAGGGTGCAGATGCGGATTCCGGCGGCTTCGCCTCGGTCCAGCGCGGCCTCAACATCGCCCGCGTCCACACGGCCGCGCGGGCAGTGGCCGTGGCGCGCGCCGCGGTCGAGGACACGCAGGCCTACCTGCAGGAGCGCGAGCAGTTCGGCCACCCGATCGGCGAATTCCAGGCGTTGCGCTTCGCGCTGGCCGACATGGCGGCAGAGGTCACTCAGGCCCGCGCCTTCTGGCAGCAGGCTGCGCATCTCCTCGACGAGGGCGAGCCGGCCGAGAGCGGATGCGCCATGGTGAAGCTGCTCGCCACCGAGATGGCGGTGAAGGTCACCAACCAAGCCATGCAGCTGCATGGCGGCAACGGCTACACTACCGAACGGCGCGTCGAGCGCTACTGGCGCGACGCGCGGCTGACCACGATCTTTGAGGGCACCAGCGAGATCCAACGCCGGATCATCAGCGACCGGATGCTGCCGAAGGCATGAGCCGCCCTGCCCCGCAGCCGTACCCTCACGGCTTGCGGGAGCGGTCTTCCTGGATCGCGGCCTCATGATAGGAGCCGCTCCCGAATTCGCAGAGCGGCAGACGCGGCGGCATGAGCTCGATCACGGGCGCCGTCCGATCGCGCAGAGCCGGCGGGTTCATGCGCGCCTTGGGCACGAACTGATAGATCCGCGCCGACTCCTGGTGGCTGCTCATAGACATCGGATCGCCTCTGCTTTCGTGATCCTGCCGTTACCTGTTTGGCAATTCGGTCTGTCTACCAGACGATTCAAGTCTCTAACATGATCATCACGATGAAAAGCCGCGAATGCTTTCATTATGAGCATGATGAATTTCAGTCCATTCGTGAGCAACTGCAGCAACAGTTCCGAAATCATTCAGCGGCCGCCAGGGGCCGGGTGACGCTGGCGGCCGAGCCGGTACGCATTCACCGGGTGTGACCTGTCGGCGACTTCCCGACGAAGAACCGTCTGTTAACCATGAGGTTGGACGATGGAACCGTAATGACGCGTGCGGTGCCGGCGTCGATCGGGCGCCGTTCTGAGGACATCCCAGCCGTGACCATGTGCGCCCTGCCCTTCCTGCGCGCCCCCCTCATCTCGGCCGCAGCTTTGCTCGGCCTCGCGGCCCTCGGCCTCGGGAGTGCGGCCGAAGCCCGTCCGCGGGCGCCGAAGGCTCCCCCCGGCGGGGCCGCGGTCGTCGTCGATTACGGCGTCAATCTCGCAGGCTTCCCGATCGGGACGGCCCAGATCTCCGGCGCCTTCGAAGGCAGCCGCTACCGCATGGACGTCTCGGCCCAGCTCACCGGCCTCGTCGGCGCCGTGACCGGCGGCCAGGGCTCGGCCCGCGCCGCCGGCAGCTTTTCCGAGAAGCCGCTGCCGAACGCCTTCTCCATCGCGACCCGCACCTCGAATTCCGGCATCGCCGTGCGCATGGCGCTTGCCAACGGCAACGTCTCGCGTGCCGAGATCACCCCGCCCCTCGTCGACATGGGCGACCGCGTGCCAGTCTCGGCCGCGGCCAAGCGTGGCATCGTCGATCCGGCCAGCGCCCTGCTGATGCCGGCCCAAGGGCGCGGCGACCTCGCCGACCCGGCCAATTGCAACCGCACCCTGCCGGTCTTCGACGGCGCGACCCGCTTCAACGTGGTGCTGAGCTATGCCGAGACCCGCCAGATCGAAAAGCCCGGCTACAGCGGCCCGGTCCTCGTCTGCAACGCGCGCTACGTCGCCATCGGCGGCCACCGCCCGGACCGTCCCGGCGTGAAGTTCATGGAAGACAACACCGACATGTCGGTCTGGCTCGCCCCCGTCGAGGGCGCGCGGGTGCTGCTGCCGATGCGGATCTCCGTGCGCACCACGCTCGGCACCAACATCATCGAGGCGACCCGCTGGAGCCGCTCCGGTGGTACGCCGACGGCGCAGGCGAGCCTCGCGGCACACTGATCGGCTTTGGATGTGTGATGCGCCCGGGGACCTGACGACGCCCGGACACATCGACCTTTTTGGCGCCGCCTGCAGGATCGCTTCCGCCATCCTACGAGGTCGTCACCGTCCCAATGCCGGCCACTCGCCCCGTGAGGCGACGCGCAAGATGCGGTCCTGTGTAGCTTCCGGCCGGTTCAGCTCTTGCGCGCTTCGATCGCTGCGACGAATGAGGGGCGCGCCATGGAGTCCTGGACGTAAGCTGCGAGCTTCGGCCAGCGTCCCGCATCGACCGAGCACTCGGCGAGACCGAAATTGTAGAATCCGGTGACCACCGAGATATCGGCGATCGAGAAGGCATCCCCCACCAGGAACGGGCCGGCGATCTGGCTCTCCAGATAGTCGAACAGCGGGGGCAGATCCGTCTCCAGCGCTCTCGTCACCGCCGAGTCGTCGCACGGTCTACCCATCATACTGGGCTTGAGGACCCGCTCGACGAAGGGCACCACCAGCTTTGAAAAAAGCTCGGTGTCGCCGAACTTGTCGAACCACACGGCGCGACCCAAGGCCTTGGCATCGGTCGGCAGCAAGGCGGGCGAAGGATGTTTGCGCTCCAGATACCAAAGAATTGCGGACGAGTCGGATAGGGTGAAGCCTGCGTCTTCGATGGCCGGGATCTTGCCGAACGGACTTGCGGCCTGAAAGGCGGGATCTGGGGCGTGGAACATGTTGGGCACGTGCTCGTAAGAGACGCCCTTTTCAGCCAGCGAGACGAGGATTTTGCGGACGAAGGGCGAATAACCGGTTCCGTAGACGATCACTGCGTGTTCTCCAGAGAAGGTTCGACAGGCGGCTCGCTAGCGGGCGCTTCCACGGCGCTTGCCCGAACCGTCCTCGATCGCTGCTTTAGCTCATCATTTCCGCCGCGAACCGTGGAATACGTCACGCAACGCCGCTCGCTACAATTCGACGCCGTGTGCACAGATCGGGGGCGCCGTAGTGGGCCTACCAACGGAAAACCGGGTCGCAGCCGGTCGATCCGTCGAAGCCGATCGGTCGTAGACCGGAATCTTTATCGTTTCGGCTTTCATAGGTCCATGCGCCGGATCTTTCTCCTCGTCGTACCCGTGATGTGCGCTGCCTCGACAGCTCAGGCCGGCGAACTCTCGGCCGGCGGCCGCGATTGCGGCGGCGACGCATTCTCCTCCGCCCAGGTGATCGAGCACCGTGCACCGCGGCGCGGCCCCCTCACCGCGACCCCCGACACCCTATGCGCCGACCTCGCGCCGCAGCAGCCGCCGACGCGGGTCGACATCTACGCAAACCCGATCCTCACGCCGCAGGTTGGTCCCGGGCGACCACCGGCCCCATATGATGGCTGGCCGCCGTCCGGCGGCAGGCCGCCGCGGCCTCGGAACCCCTGACCGGGCTCCCTGAATTAGCCGGCACCGCGGGCGGGCTGAAACGACGGACCTCCCGTGAACGGGGGCCGCAGGGGTCGCCGACGACAGGATGAATCTTCACCACCTCCCCCCGCATGCCCGCTCGCGCGGCGCCACGGCGGTGCTCGGCCCGACCAACACCGGCAAGACCCATCTCGCCATCGAACGGATGCTCGCACATCCGACGGGCATGATCGGCCTGCCGCTGCGACTGCTCGCCCGCGAGGTCTATCTGCGCGTCGTCGCCAAGGTGGGAGCGGAGAAGGTCGCCCTCGTCACCGGCGAGGAGAAAATAAAGCCGGAGCGGCCGCGCTACTGGATCTGCACCATCGAGGCGATGCCGCGTGATCTCGACGTGGCGTTCGTCGCCATCGACGAGATCCAGCTCGCCGCCGACATGGATCGCGGCCACGTCTTCACCGACCGCCTGCTTTATCGACGCGGCCGGGAAGAAACACTGCTGATCGGCTCCTCGACGATGACTCCGCTGGTGCAGGCGCTGGTGCCTGGCGTCCACGTCACCACCCGCCCCCGGCTGTCGAGCCTCACCTTCGCCGGCGAGAAGAAAATTTCGCGATTGCCGCGTCGTACGGCGATCGTCGCCTTCTCGGCCGAGGAGGTCTACGCCATCGCCGAGCTGATCCGGCGCCAGCGCGGCGGGGCGGCCGTAGTGCTCGGAGCGCTCTCGCCTCGGACCCGCAATGCGCAGGTCGAGCTCTACCAGTCGGGCGACGTCGATTATCTCGTGGCCACCGACGCAGTCGGCATGGGCCTAAACCTCGACGTCGACCACGTCGCCTTCGCCGCGACGTGGAAGTACGACGGCACGCGGTTCCGCAAGCTGACGCCGGCCGAGATGGGCCAGATCGCCGGACGTGCCGGCCGCCACCTCGCCGACGGCACCTTCGGCTCCACCGGGCGCTGCAAGCCGTTCGAGCCCGAGATGGTCGACGCGCTGGAGAACCACCAGTTCGATCCGGTGCGCATGCTGCAATGGCGCAACCCGGACCTGAGCTACGCCTCACTCGACGCGCTCCAGAAAAGCCTCGACGAATTCCCGCGCGAGCCGGGCCTGACCCGCGCCCCGATGGGCGAGGACCAGGCCTCGTTCGAGATCCTCGCCCGCGAAGAGGAGTTTCGCGACATGGCGACGAGCCCGGCGGCGGTGCGCCGCCTGTGGGACACTTGCGGCGTGCCGGATTATCGGAAGGTCCATCCGCAGACGCATGCCGACCTCGTGGCGCAGCTCTACCGCTTCCTGATGCGCGGCATGGCCGGCCGCATCCCGAACGACTGGTTCGCCAAGCACGTAAAGATGATCGACCGCACCGACGGCGACATCGACGCGCTGTCGCAGCGGATCGCACAGGGACGCACCTGGACCTTCGTCGCGAACCGCCCCGACTGGCTCATCGACCCCCTGCATTGGCAGGGCGAGACGCGTCGGGTAGAGGACAGGCTGTCGGATGCCCTGCACGAGCGCCTCGCGAGCCGCTTCGTCGACCGACGGACCAGCGTCCTGATGCGGCGCTTACGAGAGAACGCGATGCTCGAAGCTGAGATCACTCCCGGCGGTGACGTAACCGTCGAGGGTCAACATGTCGGCCACCTCCACGGCTTTCAGTTCGTCCCGGACGCGAATGCCGAAGGGCACGAAGCGAAGACGTTGCGCAACGCGGCCGAGAAGGCGCTCGCCGGCGAAATCGAGGCGCGGGCCGACCGGTTCTCCGCCGCGGCCGATTCCGCTCTCGTGCTGTCGCATGACGGCATCGTGCGCTGGACCGGCGACCCGGTCGCCAAGCTGGTGCCCGGCGACAAGCTGTTCGAGCCGGGGCTGCGCCTCATCGCCGACGAGGGCCTGAGCGGCCCGTCGCGCGAGAAGGTCGAGACGCGGCTCAATGCCTGGCTCAAGGCCTATGTCGTGCGCCTGCTCGGGCCGCTGATGGAGATCGACTCCGCCGCCGACCTGACGGGGCTGTCCCGCGGCATCGGCTATCAGGTCGTCGAGTCGCTGGGCGTGCTGGAGCGGGCCAAGGTCGCGCAGGAGATGCGCACCCTCGACCAGGACGGCCGGGCCAACCTGCGCCGCCACGGCATCCGCTTCGGCGCCTACCACATCTTCCTGCCGGCCCTGCTGAAGCCGGCGCCGCGCACCCTCGCCGCCCAACTCTGGGCCCTGCGCAACGACGGCCTCGACCAGCGCGGCCTCGACGAGATCGCGCATCTCGCAGGCTCCGGCCGCACCTCGATCAAGGTCGACCCCGAGATCGCCAAGGGTCTCTACCGCGCTGCCGGCTTCCGCGTCTGCGGCGAGCGGGCCGTACGCGTCGACATCCTCGAGCGCCTTGCCGACCTGATCCGTCCGGCCATCGCCTACCGCCCCGGCGCGACGCCGGGCGAGCCGCCGGCCGGCACCGCCGACGGCGAAGGCTTCGTCGCCACCGTCAACATGACCTCGCTGGTCGGCTGCTCGGGCGAGGATTTCGCCTCGATCCTGAAGTCGCTCGGCTACGTCTCGGAGGCGCGGCCCGGACCGGCGATCACCGTCGCACTCGTGCCCGCGGCCGCGACGACGCCTGCTGCCCCGGCAGCACCGTCACAGCAGAGCGCCGGGACTGAAGACGTCGTCTCGGACGACGCTGCGTCGGCAGGCCACGAAACGGCGGACACGACCGAGACCGTGTCGGACGCGACCGAGACCAGCGACGCGGTCGCGGCTTCGTCCGATGACGCGGCCACCGAGGCCGCACCGGCCGAGTCCGCGCCCGAGGCCGTGGTGGACGCTGCGCCGACGGCCGCGGCACCCGAGCCGGAGGCCGGGCCGGCGGCAGCGGAACCCGAGGCTGAACAGGCCGATGCGGAGCCTTCTGGTGCGACCGTCGAGGAGCCGGCAGCGGAGGCTGCTGCTCCGGAGCCTGCGGCAGAGCCGACGATCGAGTCACCGGCGCCCGAGGCCCTCGCAGCGGATGCGGACGGATCGGCCGAAACGGCATCCACCGAGACCGCGGCCTCCGAGGCCGTGCCCGGCGAGACCCCTGCCGAGCCGGAAGCGCCTGCCGAGCCCGAGACCATCGAGATCTGGCGTCTGCACCGCCACCAGCGCCCGGCCGGCGGCCAGCGGCCGAACCGCGGCCCGCGCAGTGAAGGCCGCCAGGGCGACGCCAGGACCGGAGAAGCCAGGACCGGCGAGCCCCGGCCCGATGGCGGTCGCCGTGACGGCCGCCGGCCGGACGGCGGCGGTCGCGACCGCCGAGGCGGAGATCGTCCGGAGGGTGGAGCGCCACGCGAGCCGCGCGCCGATGGCGGTCCGCGCCGTGATCAGCGCGGCCGGCCCGAGCGCCGCCCGGACCAGGGACGCGACGAGGTCCGCAAGGCCGAGGCCCGGCCGCCGCGGCGCGAACGCCCGGTCGATCCGGACTCGCCCTTCGCCAAGCTCGCCGCCCTCAAGGCGCAGCTTGAATCCGGCGACGGCGGCAAGCGCTGATCCGATGGGGAGACCGTCGCGGGAGCACCGGCCCGGTTGAGCGGCGAACGCCAGCGCCTCGACAAATGGCTCTGGTTCGCGCGCTTCGCCAAGACGCGCTCTCTCGCCGCACGCCTCGTCACCGACGGGCATGTGCGGATCAACGGCAGGCGGGCCGAGGCCCCGGCCAAGGGCGTCGCCGTCGGCGACGTGCTCACGATCGCGGCGCTACACGTCACGGCGCTGGTGCGCGTGGTCGATCTCGGGCAGCGACGCGGCCCGGCGTCGGAGGCCCGAGGGCTTTACGCAGAACTCGGCGGCGTCCAGGCGTCGCCGGACGATCCGGACACGCTGTAGCAGCCCCGCCCCACCAGCATGGCGGCGAAGCGACACCGGGTCGCCGAGGCGTTCCTGGCAGTCCGCATCGGCTTGTCAGCCCCGTGGGCAGCGGCTAAGGCGCACGAACGCGTGCAGCCCTGTTTCTGGGATCCACGCCGCCCGACGGGAAACCAGCGCCCGACGGACCGACACGGTCCGTCGCCGCACGCGGCAGGACAGGCCCGAGAAAGCGTACCGAGGACCGAGCAGCCCATGACCTACGTCGTCACCGACAACTGCATCAAGTGCAAGTACATGGACTGCGTCGAGGTCTGCCCGGTAGACTGCTTCTACGAAGGCGAGAACATGCTCGTCATCCATCCGGACGAGTGCATCGATTGCGGCGTCTGCGAGCCGGAATGCCCGGCCGAGGCGATCAAGCCGGACACCGAGCCGAGCCTCGAGAGCTGGCTCAAGCTCAACACCGACTACGCCAAGAGCTGGCCGAACATCACCCAGAAGAAGGACGCCCCCTCCGACGCCAAGCAGTGGGACGGGGTCGCCAACAAGCTCGAAGAGCATTTCTCGGCCAACCCCGGCACCGGCGACTGAACGGGATCGCCAAGGCGGCGACCGAGAGCCGCAGGCGGGGAAACTCCGCCTCGGGCCAGGCCGGGAAGGACCACCTCCATAGGGCCCGACGGGAGCGAACGCACCGCGAGCCGCCTGCGCGGACGCTTGGGCGTGCGCCGGCAATCCTTTGATTCGGAGCCCGGATTGTGGTAGACCTGTGTCTGCCGTCGCCTTCGCTTGACGTGCTCCCTCCGCCGTCCCCCTGCGGCTCCAGCTTTGGATAGAGGTTGCATGTGATCGACCGTGGAAAGCCCCGATGCTTTCCGCGGCGATCTAGTCTTTGCTTGGACGCATGGTGAGCCCGGGAGCCGGCGGGAGCGTGACGAGCGCCTGCCGGTCGAGTGGTGTGAGCCGGGTATCCCGACCCGGAAGTGACCCTGTGCGGACGCCGATCCGCGCGATGATCTGGAGCCCTTCTCGCATGACCACAGCCAAGAAGACGACGACCGTTGCAGGCCGTCAGGGCTTCAAGACAGGCGAAGCTGTCGTGTATCCGGCTCATGGCGTCGGCCGCATCACCGCGATCGAAGAGCAGGAGATCGCCGGCTACAAGCTCGAGCTGTTCGTCGTCGCGTTCGAGAAGGACAAGATGGTTCTGCGCGTTCCGACCGCGAAGGCCAACAGCGTCGGTATGCGTAAGCTGGCCGAGCCGGAGCTCGTCAAGAAGGCGCTCGACGTGCTCACCGGCCGTGCCCGCGTCAAGCGCACGATGTGGTCGCGCCGCGCCCAGGAATACGAGGCCAAGATCAATTCCGGTGATCTGATCTCGGTCACCGAGGTGGTGCGCGACCTGTTCCGCTCCGAGGCCCAGCCTGAGCAGTCCTACAGCGAGCGTCAGCTCTACGAGGCCGCCCTCGACCGCGTCCTGCGGGAGATCTCTTCGGTGAACAAGATCACCGAGACCGAGGCCCTCAAGCTGATCGAGCAGAGCCTCGCCAAGTCCCCGCGCCGCGCCAAGGCCGATGCCGACACGGATGGCGAAGCCGAGACCGACGACGTTCAGGAAGAGGCTGCCTGAACGGTATCCGCCGCCCCTTTTCATCCAACGTATTCGAGGCCCGGCGCACCACGCCGGGCCTTTTCTTTTGTGGACCATGCCGAACAGCAGCCCTTGAAAATCCCTCGCCTCGTTCCAGGCCGCAGTGCGAACTCCGCGGAACAACGGCGGTGGCAGGATTGTTGTGCCTGAGCCCAGCGAGGGCATGCCCGACCATCTCGGACGCGGCGCGGCTCCTGCTGTCAAAAGACTCTGACCAGAAAGGCACGACGGGGATGGCGGAAATCGCTGGAATTCGGCGTCAGTTCATACGGACCGCGATGGAGGCGCCGTTTCTCGCGAGAGACGAAGAACGCGGCCTCGCGGTCAGCTGGAAAGACCACGGCGACGAACGCGCCCTCCATCGCCTGATCTCGGCCCATATGCGCCTCGTCATCGCATTGGCCGGACGCTTCCGCCATTACGGCCTGCCCATGGCCGACCTCGTCCAAGAGGGCCATGTCGGCCTCATGGAGGCCGCTGCCCGCTTCGAACCTGAGCGGGAGGTTCGGTTCTCCACCTACGCCACATGGTGGATCCGGGCCTCGATCCAGGACTACATCCTGCGCAACTGGTCGATCGTGCGTGGCGGGACGAGTTCCGCCCAGAAGGCTCTGTTTTTCAACTTGCGGCGCCTGCGCGCCAGACTGATGCAGTCCACCGAGGAGCAGGTCGGCTCCGAGATCCATAGCCGCATCGCCATCGCGATCGGCGTCTCGACCAAGGACGTGGCGCTGATGGATGCGCGGCTTTCGGGTCCCGACATGTCGCTCAATGCGCCGGTCGGCGAGGAGAGCGAGGCTTCCTCCGAACGGATGGATTTCCTCGTCGACGGCGCCGCCCTGCCCGACGAGACGGTGACGGCTACGGTGGACGGGGAGCGCCGGCTGAGCTGGCTCAAGCAGGCCCTCACCGTCCTGTCGGAGCGGGAATTGCGGATCCTGCGCGAGCGCCGCCTTGCCGAGGATCAGGCAACGCTCGAAGCCCTCGGGCATCGCCTCGGCATCTCGAAGGAGCGTGTCCGGCAGATCGAGAACCGTGCCCTGGAGAAGCTGCGCCGCGCCTTGGCCGACCGTTTCCCGAACTCGGCGAACAACATCTACGCCTGAGATCGCCGGGGGCATCGATCATCGTGTTCGTCCCGCCGGGTCATGCCGGCGGGTTTTTCATGCTTTGTGGCTCGATAGTGCATCGGCGTTCCCGAAAACCGGCGGCCACGTTTCAGGCCGATGCACCATGATGCGTTTTTCACACGGCCGCGCGAAATCTGTTTCCGCCAACGGGCGGTTGTTCTCGTTTGAAATCCCGTCAGGATAGGATCGCGGCGTTCGACAATCCCACCCTCTCTCCAGTTCCGGCCGGCGCCCCTGTGAAACCCATTCCGTTTCTTGCGGCTCTCGTACCTGCCCTCGCGACCCTGGCACTCATCGCGGCGCTGCGGCACGGCTTCTCGTGGTACGACGCGGTCGCCCTGTTCTATGGCGCGCTTGCGTTGGCGGAAGTGGCCTATCTCGCCGTAGTCTTCCTTTTTCGAAGCGGCGGAATGCCGGCCGTTCAGGATCGAAGCGCGAAGACGGGTGCCGTAGAGTAGTCACGAGACGGGTCGATATCGCTCGATTCCGGGATGGGCATACCTCGGGCGGCGGTCGTCAGGATGGCATTGAGGCGCTTCGTCGCGAAGTCGATGAAGCTGCGCGCCTTGGCGGGCAGAAGCCGCGACGTCGTGACGATGTAGACGGGCGTCGGCGGAAGCCGCCATTCCGGCAACACCCGCTCTAGCTTTCCGGTGACCAGATCGCGCTCGACGTTGATGAGGTTTGCCGACGTGATGCCTTGCCCGGACACGACGAAGCGTCGCGCCAGGCTCAGGCTGTTGCAAGAAACCGGGCCGCCGACCGTGACCGCCACCGTCTCGCTGCCACGCGTCAGGCTCCAGTTCGCGCTTGCCCCTTGGGAAGGGAGCACGAAGCGATGCTGGCTCAGTTCCTTCGGATGCTGCGGCCTGCCATGCGCGAGCAGGTAGGAACGCGACGCGAACAGACCGTTCTCGAGTTCGCCGACCTTTCGCACGATGAGCGAGGTCTCGCGCGGCTCCTCGATGGCGATGGCGAGATCGTAGCTGTCGCTGGCGAGGTCCACCGGCGCCGGCCTAAGATCCACGTGGATCTGGACATGCTCATGATCGCGGGAGAACTCCGAGATCACGCCGGACAGGTGACGCAGCACCCAGAAGTCCGGCGGCACGGCGATTTTCAGAAAGCCGCTCGGGCCTTTCGCCTGCGAAACCATGTCGTCGAAGGTGCGCTGCGCCTCCTCGACGAGCCGGGTCGCCTGATTGAGATAGGCCTCGCCGTAAGACGTCAAAACGAGTTTTCGCGTCGTCCTGTCGAGCAGACGCAAGCCCACGGCAGATTCAAATAGTGTTATGCGCCGCGACAATGAAGAAATCGGCATGCCGAGCGCAGCGGCGGCCTGACTGAAGCTTTTTCTTTTGGCCACCTCGACGAACAGGGCCATGTCTCGAAGAACTTGCGGATGCGGCATGAATGTCTCCGTGCCTCGTCCTCAGACCTCGACAAACTCCTCCCTAGGGATTGCCTCGCCCGCGAACCTCACAACCCCAATAGATCATACGTGGGCACGATCAACGTCAAGGTGCGTCATCCGCGCCATTCCGCTTAAAGAAACGTGTTTCCACCACATGAAACAATACATTTATGATGGTTTCTCGACCATTACGTACGTTTCCAGACGATAGGGTACGATTTTCTCATGCCGTGTCCGACCCGACTGCGTCGAGCCGACGATTCCAAGATTCCATCTTGAGGGATTTTCTTTCGACCAGCCGGCATCCACTTGGTCGAGAAGCACTCTAGCGGCGAGATGCCTCGAACAGCCAGTCGGGCCGTTGGATCGAGGCCGCGCAGATGAGAAATAACAATGCGACGAACATCGCGATGCTGCCTCCGGACAGGATCGACGTACTCGCGCCCGATACGCCACCTCCGACGACGGAGCCGAAGTTCATGACCGCCATGAACACTTCGAATTGGGTTGCCGCTCCGGGCCTGCCGCGGCTCGCGCGCATCAGCGCTGGCACCAGCGCCACGACGAGCAAGGTCGGCAGCGTGTTGGTAAGGCCGAGGATCAGGGGCACGGCGGTCGTGACGTGATCCGCCCGGATCAGGATCGCGGCGGCCCCGAAGCTCGCGGCACCGGCGAGGAACAGGCCCGTCAATGCCGGCAACGGGCCGGCTCGATCCGACCACAGGCCGATCCCGAGCGCTCCGACCGTGCCGCTCACCAGCGCCAGACCCGCCTGAAGCCGCGAGAGCGCCGAGGGGTCCCATCCATGGACCTGCACGGCTTCGACATTGAAGCGGACTTCGAACAGAGAGAGGGCGAAGTCGACGCAGAAGCAGAGGGCCAGGAGCCTCAGTGCCGTCGGACGGCGCAAGCCGGCGACCAGCTGCACGAGGAAAGCTCTGAACGGCAACGCGCTCGGTGCCGCGCCGGCCCGCGAAGCGAGCGAGAACAACGCATCCCCGGCCGCCTCCCGCACCAGAATCAGCGGGACGAGCGCCAACGAGCTCAGACCGATCAGGAGCGCGCTGCACACGAAGAAGCTCACGGAGGTGAGCAGCGTCGAGAACAGGGCCGCGCTCAGGCTGGTGCCGATGACGAAGCCGCCCCGGGTGCAGCCGCTCATCCGCCCGAACTCCGCCTCCGGCACGTGATCCATGATCATGCGGTCGCAGGCGGTGTCGAGGAGCGAGGCAAAAAGGCTGTGCAGGAGGAAGACGAGGCCGACCCAGCCGAGAGCGTCCGGCTTCGAGACGAACCAGAGCAACCCGAGGCTCGCCTGCGCGCCGAGGGCCGCACAGGCGGCCCAGATCCGTCGGCGCCCCATGCGCGCGCCGCCGGCCCGGTCGATCAACGCCCCCCACAGGAGCGGCTGCAAGGTCCAGGGCAGGCCCGCTATGGCGAAGTGCAGGCCGACCTCGCTCGCCGGAAGGCCCAGGCCGGCATAATGGTTGGCGAGCGCGGTCAGCGAGAAGCCCGCGACGAGTCCTTGGTAGAGATAGGCGCAGAAGAACACGACGTAGCGGGTGCCGCGCCGCCCGAGCGTCGGCAGCAGGCTCTCCCGCTCGCGCGACCCGACCGAGACACTCAAGCGCCGGCACCGTCCAGAGATGTGGCTAAGCCGTGGCCATTCCTGCGACTTGGAACGGCACCGAGGCCCATTACGTCCCTTCCCCATATCGGATCGCGTCCGCCGGCCGCGAGCCCCCCGCCTCGGCAGGCCGACGCTTCGTCCGCTTCGCTTCATGTCTTATCGTAGATCGCCGCCGGAAACCCGCGGGCGCTTCCCGGAACCTGCGTAGGGCGCACTCGGCCGTCGGAGAATCCAGTTCGATCCATGCCTGCTTCGACCCATGCCTGCGCGATGCGACGATGGCTTGGAAACGTGTCCGGCCACAGGACGGTCGGCTATGGCTTTCCGCATATCGTGCAGAAATGTCCCGCGCCCTTGAGCCGAGAACCCGCGACCCACCGAGAAACCGAGCAGGCGAAGCCGTGGTCTGGCGACGCGACGCTGCCCGGCCGGTCGCCGCCCGTACGGGGACGCCTGCCGTGACAGACCCCGCCTGGATCACCGCCGCACCGGGCCCCGTGCACGATCCGACGGTCTGGCGCATCGCCCTCACTCTCGGCGAGACGGAACGCCGCGCCTGCCTCTCAGCCCTTTCGGACGAGGAGCGCGGGCGCGCCGGCCGTTTTCTGCGCCAGGAGGATCACGACCGCTACGCCGCCAGCCATGCCGCCCTGAGGCGGATTCTGGCAGCCGCCCTGGTTGCCGATCCCGCCGAGCTTCTTTTCCGTACCGACGATGCCGGTAAACCGGAACTCGACGGCCCCTGGCGCGGCAGCCTCGCCTTCAACCTTTCGCATTCCGGCGGCATCTGCCTGATCGGCCTGTCGCCCGATACGCGTATCGGCGTCGATGTCGAGCTGATGAGGCCGATCGGCGATTGCCTGAGCCTGGCACGCAGCCATTTCACGGCCGGCGAGGCCGCGACCCTGGCGCAGCTTCCGGACGAGGCGCTTCCGGCCGCCTTCTATGCCTGCTGGACACGCAAGGAGGCCTTCGTGAAGGCGCTCGGCCTGGGGCTGTCCTTTCCCCTCGGCCGCTTCGCCGTCGCGATCCCGCCCGCCCCTGCCGCCCTCCTCGCGGTCGATGGATCGGCGCAGGCCGCGCGCGCCTGGAGCCTGCAGCATCTCACTCCCGCCCCCGGCCATGTCGGCGCCGTCGCCATCGATGCGCCGGGCCGGACCTGCATCCTGCGAAGCCTGGAACAGGGCTGGCTCACATGCCCCATGTGAACGCCGAAATCCTTTTGGCCAATCCGCTTGCGGGTCGACCAACCCACGGCTATAAGCCCGCTCGCTGGCCCAAGGGCGCAGCTTCGGAGTGTAGCGCAGTCTGGTAGCGCACCACGTTCGGGACGTGGGGGTCGCAGGTTCAAATCCTGCCACTCCGACCAAATTTCCCGAGAGCCCGCAGTCTCTTACTGCTTTCCCTCAGATCGACGTCTTAGAGCGTGGACCGCGTGACCGGCTTGCGGCCGATGTTGTCGGCCGCCTCCTGCTGGAATCCGGCGGCATGGTGTCGGCAGACCCGGACCAGCGTTTCGACCGACATGCCGAGGAAATCCGCAGCCTTCTCCACGAGCGGGCTGGCGTGAGATGACGAAGGCGCTGCTCGACTATCGCGACCTTCGTGCCGATCCGACGGCCCGCTCACCCGATATCGACGCCGGCCTGCATGTCCGAGGCGACGGCGGTAAGACGGAGTGACCTGCGACCGCCACATCCACCATCCGCGATCGCCGACGTCATCGGCCAAAAACTCACGCGATCGGATCGGCCGATGCGACATCCGGCCGGAAGTGTATGCGAGGTGAATGCACGAACGATTTGTGCTTTCGGCGACGGCAAGCTCCTGCAACTCGAGCAAGACCTTCGGCACCGGCAACAAGGAAGGCAGACGCGGCCGACCCCAGCGGCTTGACCCCGAATGCCCTTGTCAACCATGCTACCTTGATCCGAGGACTTGTGTAGAGCTTGAGCCGCGCACGGGATCGGGGTTGTCGTCGGAAGGCCGCAGGCCGGAATATGGACGAAACTTATCAATTGCGCGAAGTGATGGATGACACCCGCGAGTTACGCGAAAGGCTCACGCGCGCGTGGCAGACGACCCTGGAGGTCGCGATCGAGCAGGGAATGCCGGCACGGGCCGTGATCGAGACCATGGTCACCGTAGCGCATGAACGCTATTCCGATTGCTTCGGGCTGGCGGCCGCCGCCAATTATCTACAGCTTCTGGCGGAACAACTGCGCGACATCGAAAAAAACGACACGGAAAGTCTGATCAGCGGCGACGAAGCGCTCGTTTTTGCTAGCGGCGAAGACGTGGAGATGGCCATAGATCCGAACTGGCTCGTCGATGGAAAGGCATCTGGTTAAAATATTTCTTGGCCGATCGATTTATATACTATAATCGTATCCGCCAGGTCGGAAATCACACTGGAACCGCCTCGTGAACCGATCTCTATCAATCGACGCTTGTTTTGCACACGTTCCGAGTCTTGCGCAGCCAAGGCGACCCCATCGGTCCGGTTGAGCGCAGACTGCAATTGCGACACGACCGCTCGGTAGCCGAAGCCCGAGCCTCCAAGCCGGCCGAATGTCAGCCCTACCGTCCACGTTCTAGCAAAAGCGCAAGACCTCCCTGCCCGCGCGAAGACGCAGCGAAGTTGCACCCTGGTCGCGCTTGCGCGGCATTCGGAAGCTTGCGGATTCGGTGGCGGCAGTTTCGGTGATGTGCCGGCCCCTCCCTTTTCCGGCGATCTGGCCCTTTGCGCGCCTAACGGGAAATCTAGCGCGCTTCGATCGCACCTCACAGACTCGCTCCTGCCTCATTTAAATTTAGATTGGGCTCGAAGAACACGCCTTCTCTTAGATCTCATTCGATCGGCCCGAAGTCTCTATTGTGTTCCCAGGCGCCAGATCATTAACATAAGTTCTCGGTGCCAAAGGGCGGATTCGAGAATTCAGACGCTAGTTTTTCGTGCCGATCCGTCGTGTCGGACACCGTTACGGTTCGCCGAACAGGGCCTGGGTGACCCTGCGGCCGCAGTGTCGGAAGGGGTAGATGTGAGCCGAAGCGATGATTGATGCCGTGCGAGACGGGACGCCGGCACAGGCGGAGCAGCCGAGTGCGGGCTCGTCCGCGGGGCAGCCAGGATCCCGCTCGGATTCCGGCCTGAGTGCACTGGCCCTGGTCGCATCGTTCCATCAGGTCCAATGCGAACTCAGTCAGGTCCGGCACGAACTCGGCCTCGGCACAGGGGCGGCATCGCCCGTGGACATCGTCCGCGGCGCCAAGCTGATCTCGCTTCGAGCCCGCCTCCTCCGCAACCAGAAGCCGGAAAGGCTGGAGCGGGTACCGTTGCCGGCCATCATCCAGTGGGACGACGACAGCTTCCGGCTTGTCGGCCGCCGTCTGGAGGACGGCACCTTCCGCATCATCGATCCGGCCGCCCGGACTGCGGAGCACGTCGATCGGGAGCGCGTCTTCGAGCGCTGGAACGGGACGGTGATCCTGATCGCGCGCCGCGCCAGCCTCGCCAAGATCGTCCAGGATTTCGGCCTGACCTGGTTCCTGCCCTCGATCTGGCGCTACCGTAAACCGCTGGCCAGCGTCATCATCGCGTCGCTGTTCATCCAGATCTGCGGCCTGGTCACGCCGATCTTCTTCCAGATCACCATCGACAAAGTGCTGGTCCACAAGGGCTATTCGACCCTGACGCTCGTAGCGGTCGGGCTTGTGGTGCTCGGGCTGTTCAAGGTGATCCTACAGCATCTGAGGCAATACATCCTCACGCACACGACGAGCCGCATCGACGTCGAGCTCGGCGCACGCCTGTTCGATCATCTGCTGCGTCTGCCGCTCGGTTACTTCGAGACCCGCGCCACCGGCCAGACGGTGGCCCGCGTGCGCGAACTGGAGCAGGTCCGGGCGTTCCTCACGGGACAGGCGCTCACGGCCGCGATCGACGTGCCGTTCACGCTGATCTTCATCCTGATCCTCTTCGCCTATTCCCCGCTCCTCGGCCTGATCGTGACGCTGTCGATCCCCTGCTACATCCTCGTGGCAGTGATGCTGCGTCCGATCCTGCGCGAGAAGACGCTTGAACAGTTCAACCGTTCGGCGCTCTCGAACCAGTTCCTCATCGAGTCGATCGTCGGCATCCACACGATCAAGGCCATGGCCGTCGAGCCGACGCTGCGCGTTCAGTGGGAAGAGCGGCTCGCTGCCTACGTCAACACGTCCTTCGTGACCTCCATCCTCGGAAGCATCGGCCAGAATGCGATCCAGTACATCAATGCGGTGACGTCGGCGCTGGTGTTGTTCTTCGGGGCCTATGCCGTGATCGACGGCGCCATGACGGTCGGCAGTCTGATCGCATTCAACATGATCATGGCGCAGGTCACCGCGCCGATCCTGCGCCTGAGCCAGCTCTGGCAGGATTTCCAGCAGGTGAAAGTCTCGATCGAGCGCCTCGGCGACGTGCTCAACTCGCCCGTGGAAACGCGCGCCACCGCTCAGGCGCATCTGCCCCCGGCCACGGGCCGCCTCACGGTGCGCAACGTCTTCTTCCGCTACCAGCCGGGAGCGCCGGAGGTGCTCCGCGACGTCTCGATCGACATCCCGGCAGGGCAAGTCATCGGGATCGTCGGACCGTCGGGAAGCGGCAAGTCGACCTTCACCAAGCTCCTGCAACGCCTCTATGTCCCGGAGAAGGGGCAGGTTCTCGTCGACGGCATCGACGTGGCCCAGGTCGATCCGGCCTGGCTGCGACGGCAGATCGGCGTGGTGCTTCAGGAAAACCTGTTGTTCAACAAGACCGTGCACGAAAACATCGCGCTCGCAAATCCGGCGCTCACCCGCGCGCAGGTGATCCAGATGGCGAGACTTTCGGGCGCCGACGAGTTCGTCAACCGGATGCCGCACGGCTACGACACCATGATCGAGGAGCGCGGCGCCAACCTTTCGGGCGGCCAGCGCCAGCGCCTCGCCATCGCGCGAGCCCTCGCTACGAATCCGCGCATTCTGATCTTGGACGAGGCGACCTCGGCGCTCGACTACGACAGTGAACGGATCATTCAGGACAACATGAAGCACATCGTCATGGGCCGCACCGTGGTCGTGATCGCCCACCGCCTCGCGGCCGTGCGTGGATGCGACCGCATCATCACCATGCAGGACGGACGCATCGTCGAAGACGGCTCGCACCGCGAGCTGGTCGGTCGGCCCGGCAGCCTCTACGGCCGGCTTTGGCAACTTCAGTCCTACCATGGTCCCGAGCAGGGATCCGCCGCATGAATGCCCGGCCCGGTCCGATGCCGCCCCCCGAACCGACCAAACTCCCCGCCACCGAGTCGAGGGCCCGCTCGCTTCTGCCCGTACTTCGCGTTGGGACCTTGCCGACACGGGCGCTGGCCCAAAGGATCCGGACCTTCGCGAACACGCGCGAGGACCAGGAATTCCTGCCGGCCCATCTCGCGATCCTGGAGACACCGCCCTCCCCGCTGGCGATGGTGTTCACCTGGACCATCTGCGCCCTGTTCGCCTCCGCCTTGCTCTGGAGCTTTCTGGCCAACCTCGACATCTATGCCGTCGCCTCGGGCCGCGTTCAGTCGAGCGGCCGCTCCAAGGTGCTGCAGCCCTTCGAGACCAGCAAAGTCGAGGCGATCAACGTGTCCAACGGCGCCCGGGTCAAGGCTGGCGACCTCCTGATCAGTCTCGATCCGACCGATGCGGGCGCTGACCTCGCCGGTCGCGTGAGCGATCTCGAGGCTCTCGGCGCGCAGATGGCGCGCCGCGTCAGCACGATCCAGGCGATTCGTGAGGGTCAGAAGACGGCCGAGCCGGCCTATGCGGAGACGACGCCGCTGCCGATCAAGATGCGTGAGACGGGGGCCATGACCGCCGATCTCAATCAGTACCACGCCACCCGTCTGGCTCTCGAATCCCAGATCGCCGAGAAGGTGGCGACCGAGCAGCGGCTGACCGCGAGCATCGCCGCCCGCGAGCGCCTGCACGCCGTCCTGAGCGAGCGCGCCACCATGCGCGAGACCCTCGTATCCCGTTCCGCCGGCACGCGCGCGGCGGTCATCGACGCGCTGCAACAGGTCGAGCAGGTCGCCGCCGACCTCGCCTACGATCAGGGGCAGAAGCAGGAGGCGAAAGCCGGCATCGATTCGCTGCGGCGCCGGATCGAGCAGCTGACCAGCGAAACGATCGCCAAGCAGGCCCAGTCCCTGACCGAGATCGCGCAGAAAGTGGACAGCCTGCGCCAGGACGTGATCAAGGCGCGGCTGCGGCGCGAGCGCATGGAATTGCGTGCGCCCATCGACGGCACCGTGCAGCAGCTCGCGGTGACCACGGTCGGCCAAGTGGTGACGGCCGGTCAGCCCCTCCTCGTGCTGGTGCCGAGCGACGGTCCGTTCGAGATCGAAGCGCTCCTTCTCAACACGGATATCGGTTTCGTGGCGCCCGGCCAGAACGTGACGGTGAAGGTCGATTCTTTCCCGTTCACCCGCTACGGGACCGCCGAGGGGAAAGTCGTCCGGGTCTCGCGGGACGCGGTCGACGAACGGGATGCGAGCGGAGCGACCGACACCCTCTCGGTGGTCCGAAGCCAGGGCGTGTCTGCGGCGAACGGTACGCCCCGGACGCAGAACCTCGTGTTTCCGGTCACCGTCGAGGTCTGGAAGAACAACATCGTGTCGGACGGTAAGCCCGTCGTGCTGACACCCGGCATGACGGTTCAGGTGGAAATCCAAACTGGCACGCGCCGGGCGATCGATTACATTCTTTCGCCGATCCGGGAGACGACCTCCACGGCGGGGCACGAGCGCTGAGGCGAGGTCTCATACCCGCGGAGCTTGACCGAGCCCGGTCCGAGGCGTCCGCCGCACGAGCGGCGGCGCGCGTTCGCGCTTGCCAACGGCCGCGTGCGAGAGTCGACGTCGACGGTCGTTGGTATCATTGCGCCGAGATGCATGCCCTCGGCAGAGCCCGAGCTTCGTTCGGATCATCGCGGAACATTCAGACCGCTGCCGCGACAGGAAGCCTGTTCTCGTTCATGCGGAAGATGGTCGAAGCGACAGCGGGTGCCCTGCTGAACTCCGGGCTATTGACAAGTTCTCTTGCGATACGTTCGGCGAGGACCTGGACTTTTCCGAGCCTTCGGCAGGCGGCTTCGGCTGCGGCGGTGTCCTGCAGCGAGGAGAGCTCGATGGCGTCGAAGGCATCGAAGAGCCGTGTTCCGGCCTCTCTCCATTCTGGTCTGT
>NZ_BPRA01000024.1 GCF_022179645.1 Methylobacterium thuringiense | reverse complement strand
TTTTGTCACCGCCCTACACAAAAGCCGGGATCAGCGATGCGCTCGTCCATTCGCGGTAGCACAACACGTCGTTCGTCCAGGCCAAGGCTGAGGATACGATCGAAATCAGCCGGTGAGATCGGTCGAACAGCTGACTGCGCACGTCCCGAGATCCGGCCCTGATCGTTCAGAACGCCTCGCTCCAGGACACCGCTTTCATCAGCGAACGGCACCGGGCGTGCGAAATCCAGGTAGCTGCCGGGCTCGATAACCGCGACGAACATGCCAGCACCTGAGGGATCTGGGATGACATCCTGGACCCGTGCAATCGCGAAATATCCACGTGTGCCTGTGATCTTGCGTGGTTCGTAGTAAACGATCCAGTCGCCAAGACAGGCTTGGACGCGGGTCAAGTACTGCTGGGGGAATTGGTAGCGCTCGGCCGGACTGTCATCGTAGACCGAATCAGGACGATGGATAAAAACGCCGAGGGCCATTATAAGACGCTTGTGATTTGAGCGATCTCGTTAATGCAATCGATTGCCCGAACACAAGCCACGATCGTTGCTTCAGCTTGCAGCCAACGAAGCCCTTCGCCTATGCGCCAGAAGCAGAAGTTGGCTTCCTGCCCGAAAGCAGACGTTCCGCATCCGACCCAGTCATTTCGGCTGTCCGCCGCAATGCCTGGAAGCGGACGTTGAGCGAACCAGCTCTCTATTACTAAAATTAGCCGAAATCAGCATGCGTCCTTTTAAGCGGCCGATGCCGTTAGGCTGGCGTCGCCGTCCTGAGCGCCGTCTCGGATGCGAAACGCACAGGTTCGCTCGAAACGAAGCCGAAAGCGTTGCATCCGCGCGCGAGAAGCAGCACACACGCCCCAGATTTTCGGGCCGTTCAGCGTGCCGCCCCTGAGCGAGGCGCGCTGAAGAGTCGGCAGTTCGGCACCGTCCGTTATCATCCAGACAAAGGAACACGTGATGAAAACGCGCGCTGCTGTCGCGTGGGAGGCCAAGAAGCCTCTCACCATCGAAACCATCGACATCGAGGGGCCCAAGGCCGGCGAAGTGCTCGTTGAGGTGATGGCCACCGGCATCTGCCACACAGACGCCTACACCCTCTCGGGCCTTGATTCCGAGGGCAAGTTCCCGGCGATCCTCGGCCACGAGGGCGCTGGCATCGTCCGCGAGGTCGGGGCCGGCGTCACCGACCTGAAGGTCGGCGACCACGTCATCCCGCTGTACACGCCCGAGTGCCGCAGCTGTAAGTCCTGCCTGTCGCAGCGCACCAACCTTTGCACCGCGATCCGCTCGACGCAGGGACAGGGCGTGATGCCGGACGGCACCAGCCGGTTCTCCTGCACTTCCACCGGCGGTAGCCCGGGCGGCAAGAACACCCTGTTCCACTACATGGGCTGCTCGACCTTCGCGAACTTCACCGTCCTGCCGGCGATCGCGCTGGCGAAGGTCCGCGAAGACGCCCCGTTCGACAAGATCTGCTACATCGGTTGCGGCGTCACCACCGGCATCGGCGCGGTGATCTACACCGCGAAGGTCTGGCCCGGCGCCAACGTCGTGGTGTTCGGTCTCGGCGGCATCGGCCTCAACGTGCTCCAGGCCGCCCGGATGGTCGGGGCCGACAAGATCATCGGCGTCGACATTAACCCGGACAAGCAGGAGATGGCCCGCAAGTTCGGTATGACCCACTTCATCAACCCAAAGGAAGTCGGCAACGATCACGTCGTCGCGGCGATCCTCGACGCGACGGGCGGCGGCGCCGACTTCTCCTTCGATTGCACCGGCAACGTCAACGTGATGCGCCAAGCCCTCGAGTGCTGCCACCGCGGCTGGGGCGAGTCGATCGTCATCGGCGTGGCCGAGGCCGGCAAGGAAATCTCGACCCGTCCGTTCCAGCTCGTCACCGGCCGCGTCTGGAAGGGCTCAGCCTTCGGCGGCGCCCGAGGCCGCACCGACGTACCGAAGATCGTCGACTGGTACATGGAGGGCAAGATCAACATCGACGACCTGATTACCCACACCATGCCCCTGGACGAGATCAACCACGGCTTCGACCTTATGCACGAAGGCAAGTCGATCCGCTCGGTGGTGCTGTACTAGAACCAGCCCGCGGGTCTTCCCTACCCCCCTCCGGGGGGAGAGAGTGGCCCGCGAAGCAGGTAGGGAAAGGGGAGCACGTTCTCCGGAAAGGTCGCTCTCCTCTCCCTACCGTCTTTGACGCGAGGCCCACCCTCCCATGCTTAATGGGGGAAGGGAGGAGCCCGCACCGACCAACGGCCCCGAACGGCTCAAAGAGCGCCAGGAGATCACCCCATGGAAACCGTCTCGAAGGCCCTGTCGCATGGCGGCATCCAGGGCGTGTACAAGCACGAGGCCGAATCCACCGGCTGCCCGATGACCTTTGCGGTGTTCGTGCCGCCTCAGGCCGCCGACGGCCCCGTGCCGGTGCTGTGGTACCTCTCGGGCCTGACTTGCACCCATGCCAACGTCATGGACAAGGGTGAGTACCGGCAGGCCGCCGCCCGCCACGGCGTCATCATTGTGGCTCCCGACACCAGCCCCCGCGGCGAGGGCATTCCAGACGAGGCCGGCAACTGGCAGTTCGGCTCGGGCGCCGGGTTCTATCTCGACGCCACCCAGGCGCCCTACGCCAAGAACTACCGGATGTGGAGCTACGTCACCGGGGAGCTTCCGGCACTGGTGGCGAAGAACTTCCCCGCTGACATGAGCCGCCAGGGCATCTTCGGCCATTCCATGGGCGGCCACGGTGCGCTGACCATCGCGCTGACCTATCCCGACCGCTTCAAGTCCTGCTCGGCCTTCGCGCCGATCGCTCAGCCGATGACCGCCGGTTGGTCGAAGCCGGCGCTGGAGAAGTATCTCGGCACCGACGAGAGCGCATGGCGCGCGCATGACGCCACCGCGCTGATCGCCGACGGCCACCGCTTCCCCGAATTCCTCGTAGATCAGGGCACCGCCGACAGCTTCCTTCAGGACGGCCTGCGGCCGTGGCTGCTGGAGGAAGAGTGCAAAAAGGCCGGCATCGCACTGACGCTGAACATGCGCGAAGGCTACGACCACTCGTACTTCTTCATCTCCAGCTTCATGGACGACCACATCGCCTGGGCCGCCGCGCGACTAAAGTGACATCGCCAGCGTGGCTTCCCAACGGAGCGTCAGGGCTTTCATGGTCTGATGTAGCATGACATCCTCTCTGGACGTCGCATCAGCGATGTGCATCGAGACATCCTCTGCCGAATCCATCTAGGCGAAGTGACGACCCACGGCTCCTTTCCGCCTATACGGGCCGTCCAGCACATCTCAGGCCTCTCGGCGAGCGGCAATCGCTACTCGCCGGGTTAGTCAGTTGTCTAACGCAGCGAAATAATACCAGCGAGCTCTGATGGTGACTCACGGGGTTTCGGATAGGCGGCGGATCTGATTCGATGCGGTGAACCGGGGAGGTTTGCCATGTCCGCAGCCGCGCCGCTTCGCGAAAACTTCAACGCCGACGCTCTGCGCCATCTAGCCAAGACGAGCCGGGATGCCGGGCAAAGCCGGCGTATTCTGGTGCTGGCGACGATCTACGATGGTGGCAACCGCACGGACGCAGCCCGGATCGGAGCGGTGGGCCTGCAGACGGTGCGCGATTGGGTGTTGGCCTTCAACGCCGATGGTCCGGTTGGCCTGATCGACGGCAAGGCACCGGGGCAGCGGCCCAAGCTGAACGACGACCAGCGCCGGGCGCTGGCCGCGATCGTCGAGCACGGTCCAGACCCGGATCAGGACGGCGTCGTGCGCTGGCGGCGCACGGATCTGGCCGCCTGGCTCTATGCGCGCTTCCGCGTCAGCCTGGACGAGACCACGGTCGGGCGCGCGTTGCGGAAGCTCGGCTTTGCCAAGCTCTCCGCCAGACCCCGGCACTATGCCCAGGATTCGGCCGCGCTGGCGGTGTTTAAAAAAGTCTGCCCGCCGCGCTGAGGGCGATCCGCGCCACGCTGCCGGTCGGCACGGACATCGAGCTGTGGTGGCAGGACGTCCTTCGAGAGCCTCAGGATGAGGGCTCGCGTCGGCCAGAAGAACACCCTGCCACGTCGCTGGGCGCGTCGCGGCACGCGGCCCACAGCCCCCAAGGATCAGCGTACGGAACATGCCTACATCTTCGGAGCGATCTGCCCCGAGAAGGGCAAGGGCGCCGGCCTCGTCCTGCCCCGCTGCAATGCGCAAGCGATGAACGCGCACTTGGTCGAGATCAGCCTCGCCGTCGATCCCGGCGCCCATGCCGTGCTGATGCTCGACGGCGCCGGCTGGCACGTCGCCGGCGACCTCGTCGTGCCCGACAACATCACACTGTTGCAGCTCCCAGCCCGCGCTCCGGAACTCAATCCCGTCGAGAATGTCTGGCAGTTCATCCGCGACAACTGGCTCGGCGACCGGATCTTCACATCCTACGAGGACATCGTCGACCGCTGCTGCAACGCCTGGAACAGGCTCACCGATCAACCCTGGAAGATCATGTCCATCCGACTGCGCGAATGGGCTCATCGGTTATGATCAGCGCTCGTTGGTATAAGTTGTCGCGAGCTTCGCGGCGAGCGCATCCGGCACGGACTTCTGCGTGCCGCCGATCTCCGTGACCGTCGCCGCGCCGAGGTCAAACTGCGGCTGATCCGTTGCCGGGATGGCGAGCGGATGCGGGGTGCCGATGTCTTCCGAGAGGTCGTCGGTCACAGGAATGCATCGGAGAACCGAACTGGACGGCCCACATTCTGGCCGAGCCACGCGAGCGCGTCCGCGAGATGACCTATGAGGAAGAGGGTCGGATCGAGGATCACGAGCGCGCCAATTATCGCCCAGCGCGGGTCTTCGCGCAGATCCCCGGCCTACGCCGGCGCGAGGTCGTGTCGCTGACGTGGCCCCAGGTCGATTTCGACGCCGAAGTCCTGCGCATCGTCGGCAAGGGCGACAAGCCGCACATCATCCCGATCACGCCGGATTTGCATGCCCTGCTCTGGCCGCTGCGAGGGCACCACCCGACACACGTCTTCACCTACATTTGCCAGCGGACCCGGCGCGAGGAGCGATCCGGCCGCGAACTGGTGAAGGTTGACCGCTACCCAATCACCTATTGGGGGCTCGGCTCCCGCATGCGCCGGACCATGGACAAGGCCGAGGTCGTCGGCCTGCGGATCCATGACCTCCGACACACGAGCGCGACGCGGACCCTACGCGCCACCGGGAACCTGAAGCTGGTCCAGCGCCTGCTCAACCATTCGACCATGCGTGTGACCGAGAAATACGCGCACGCGAGCCTCGACGATCTCCGCGAGGCGATGAAAACGACGGCCGCCGATGATGACCGCCGTCGCACCAAGTCCCGAGGAAAGTCCCAAAGTTTGGAGCGAAAGCCAAAGCCGTCCAAAATTTCTTAGCAAAGACAGAGGCTTACGACATGCAAATCTCTTCGGACAACCGCCTTGCAAGCGGTAGGTCGCGAGTTCAAGTCCCGCAACCGGCACCACTTTTTCCGGCCGGAGTTGAAACTGGCGGTTCCAGTTTCAACTTTCGTCCACGAAGCGTTCTCCAGTGGCACGCACCAGGCATGCAAAAACCCGCCGCGGCCAAAGCCGGGCGGGCCCAAATCATTATGACCTTGGCGCATCAGGCCGGCGGCGGGTGCCGCTGCAGCTGAGCGCTCTTGCTCCAGAAATCACGCAGCTTCGCCGGAATGTTTTCGATGTACGGCGTAGGGTCCGGCTGCACGGCGAGCACCGCCGGCACCGTAGCCACAAGGAAGAAGCCGCCGATCACCACCTTGTTCGTGCGCGGCACCACGCCGTCGGCCGCCCCCTTGGGGATGACGTGCAGGATGCAGTCGAGGCTGGGACCGCCGATTTCGATTGGCCGGAGGCGACCGGCTCACCGCTTGCGCTGACCCGTAAATCTCCGCCGCTTGCCGTGCGCGGGGGCCCTGCCTCTCAACCACTTGTTCTGGATTGGATGTGCCGGTCACGGCCGGTAGGGCGCCTTTAACGGACGCGCCGGCAGTTTCAGGCAGAAGCGTTCTGACCGAAGTTGATTTGTAGCCTGACCCGGCCTTGAACGCAGCTGGTTGCCTGAGCGGATCCCATTACGGCAAAGGTGGTTTGGATCACGCACGTGGCGAAACGTGATGTGCGTGCCATGTCAGACAGCACTGCGGCGGCAATTTCGCTGTCGCCCGCGCACGAAATAATGCAGTATGGATTTAAGTCAGATGGCTTGGTCGAGGGCGAGCGGGCTGTTGAGGGCATCGAATAGCAGCACTTTCGGTATCCGCACGTCGGTCTGTGCGCCACGCTTCAACTTTAAATGCATCCAACTGCACTATGTCGCTGCTCGCTCGCCGGGCGAAACGCCTTGACTGACATCACTGGAGCAAGCCTACCCATGTTCGACGAATATGGCTTTCTCCGCGACGCTGATCTGGACGAAGCAGCGCTGCCAGCGCTACATCATTTCGTTTACTGCAGCCGTGCCGTCGACAGCGTCGACGACGCCGAGGTCGGTCGCATCGTCGAGTTGGCCCAGCGCAATAATCTCGCGCGCGGTATCACCGGGGTGCTGGTTTTCGGTAGCGGCGTTTTCTTCCAGTGGATCGAGGGGCCGGCCGCCCAGATGAAGAATCTGATCGCGAGCCTACATAGCGATCCGCGGCATTACGATATCGTCACGCTGGACCAGAGTGAAGAAAAGCGAGAGCGTCTCTATCCAAACTGGGACATGGATAAGGTCGAGGCCGAAGACATCCGCATGGTCCTACAGGACGCACTCGAAAGTGCCGAAGACAAAAACAACGTCGCGGCGCTCACGCGGATTCTCAAGCAACTCGACTCAGGACCGCTGAATTCGCTTGGGCGAAGTTGATCGGGCCGGCAACTCGTCACTCCAAGGCGATCCGCCACTGGTGTGGCGGCGAAATGGTCTATCCGCTCGCAAGTCGCCAAATGGAATTGCGCGAGGCGAATTGCGAAACGCACTAAGTGAATTGATTCCGTACCTCAACTCTGCCGAACGCCGGCTCCCGCAGACAAAACAAAGACAAATATCTTCTTTATAGTGTTGATATACTTGGCACAGCCCAGCACTTCATCCGCTATTCGTGGTGGGTGGACGGGGCGTGGCACAACGGTCATTGGGTTCGAAGGGTCGAATGTCAACCTTTACATTTCGACTGCCGTGAGGTTTGTTCCTGCCCCTTAAAACGGCTGCTCGACGGCCGGATGGCGACGGGGATCTCAACTCTGGACCGTGGGTAGGGAGCAATGCTGGAACTGGGACCATCCCACCATGAGTGGGCCAACCTGCTGACAGCCGAGATCGCCGAAGCGGCAGGCGTCCGAGAGGACTACGCGCGACGGAGATCTGCCGAACACGCGCGCGAACGGACGTTGGCGCTTGGCCGGGTTATCCAGGCCGAGATTATCCCACGCCTGATGCTACTCGACCGAAACGAGTTGCGCGTACAACCGGACGCTTTGCCGAAGCTCGAAACGGAGGCGGTGGCTGAGTTCACCGATCTGATTCTTGCCCACGATGTCACGGCACTCATGGAGGCCTTCAGCGCCCTCATGGTGCAGGGCTATGCGGCCGATGACCTGTTCCTCGACCTTCTCGCGCCCTCGGCCGCGCTGCTGGGACGGATGTGGGACGATGACCTGTGCGATTTTATCGAGGTCACAGCTGGTCTGGCTCAGTTGCAATTCCTGCTGGCCACATTCCGTATGGACGGCGGCATCGCGCCTTTCGACGAGAAGCGTCGCATCCTCCTGATGGGAGCACCGGGCGAGCAGCACACTTTCGGCCTGGCGATCGTCGAGCAGTTCATGCGCAAGGCTGGCTGGCACGTCGCCAGTGGCCTCGCCTCCAGTCCCGAGCAGATTGCCGAACGGGTCGGATCACAATGGTTCGGCGTCGTGGGTCTGACCCTAAGCCGGGAGAGCCACCTCGATCACCTGGCGGCCTCAATCCGCACCGTGCGTCGGGCTTCGCTCAACACGTCCATCGGCGTCATGGTCGGCGGCCCGGTTTTCCTTGAGCATCCCAAATACGTCAAACAGGTCGGCGCTGATGCTTCGGCGGTAGACGCGCCGACCGCAGTGCTGCTGGCGCAACGGCTGCTGACCTACGTGGGCGCCACACGCGCCTAATAAGGGAAATGTGACGCTTGGTACCCCGCTGCCGGGGCCGGTCCCGGCCCTTAAGAGGCTTTGGGGGAAGGTCCGCTTTCAGGCTGTCGGGTGTAGCAGAGATTTCGATCGGATTAGGTGGAAAGCGGCCTTACCAGGGTGCACCCCTTAGGTGACGAGCTACTGCGATCGCGGGTCATCGCGTCTGGGTAATAAGTGACGCATAAAGGAGCATCGCTGGCTTCGGTACCGGCCGCCTCTGCCTGAGAGCAGCGAGCGTTCCCGCCTTGATCACGCGGAGCACGTCTGTGTCTGACAGCAGGCCCATAGCTATCCTCATCGCAGAGTCTGACCAGCTCGTCCGTATGGTCACCGCGGACATGCTGACGAATATTGGTTATCAGGCCATAGAGGTCTGCACCGCCGCCGAGGCACTGGCGATGCTTCAAGGACCAGCCACCGTGCGCATACTCATCACGGGGCGTAGCATTGTAGGCGATGGTGTGGCCCTGGCCCACCTCGTCACCACCGTTGGCCCGATGTCGGCATCATTGTCACCTCGGGAGTTGGAGCCGAGCTTCAGCGCGAGTTGCCGCCGGGTACGCACTTGCTTAGAGCCGTACCCGACCCGATTGCATCGGGTCGGCGTCTCTAATCCTTTGTTGTGACGCGCTTTCTTTCGACCAACCGGCAACCACTTGGTCGGAAAGCGCTCTAGCAAGCCATACAGGTTTGCGGACCTCATCCAAAAGGTAGAGGCTGGCCTCACACAGGTGCTGGACGAGGCCTCGACCGCGCCCGTATTGCCGAGCGGCGTACCGCCCCATAGGGGATTGGATCTGGGCCACGGCGTGGGCACCATTGCCGCTCCCTCGACCGAGCCGGACAAGACGTAATCTCTGTCTCCACGACGATTGGTTCATTACCCGAGCCGGCCGCACGCATCTGGTGCGCTTAACATCCTGATCGACAGACCCAAGGCATACGGGTCCGCTATGGTTCGGGCTCCGCGCGTCGACGTCAGAGACTTGTCCGCGCCATAGCTGATCGTCAACCTCGGCCAAAGGCGGCACCGCCCGCACTTATGGTGTCCTTCATGCGCACGCTGGACGGTTGCAGCGACGCATTGTAGGCGTCCGCGGCGAATGCAAGGTTGCTGCACCAGACGAGGTTGGCCTCTTGAACGAGCATAGAGGCACCGCTCCGCTGACGATTTACCTCGACGTGGACGGCGTTGTGACGACGGTCGGCTATCAACGGCGCGCCGGCAAGGACGAGCTCAACCCAGTCCAGGTCGCCATCGTCGCCGGCTTGGTGATAGAGTTCGACGCCAAGGTGGTCGTTTCATCGACATGGCGCGTCGCCGATTGCCGTCCGACCTTGATCGATGCCGGCCTTCCCGAAACCTGCTTTCACCCCGACTGGCACACCGCCATCCTGCAGACGAGCCGAGATGCCAAGACGGGCGGTATGCTCTCCGCCGAGCGAGCCGGACGCGGCGACGAAATCGCCGAGCACGCGACCCGGAATCGTATCACGGATTATCTCGTCCTCGACGACGTCGAAGTTGGCCCCGTGCACTTGGGTCGGCACGTCCGGCCGATCGCGGAATTCGGCCTGAGCGAAGCGGATCGGGGCCTGGCCCGGAGGCTGCTGGCTGGGATGGTCGACGTCCGCCGGACGGCGGATCGGAATGGCTCACATCCCACAACTGCCGATTTACGCTTCGGTAGGGATTGAACTTTCCGAAGGCTCGGGTCATTCCATGACAGTGGAGTGACACGCGCGTCACGCCGCCCCCCGACATCGACTGGGTCACCTAGACCTCCGCCGGACCTGCTCGTCCGGTCGCACCTCGACACCGCATCCGTGCGGCTGCTGAGTGCGCGTCGCGTGGGGTCATGGAGTGGCAGGAAGGAGCGGCTGCGATGTTCGGGTTCAGAACTCAGGAAAAGACCTTCAGCCCCTCGCTTGCTGCCCTGGGCATCGTCGAACGGTCGGCTGCTGGGGCCTATGCCGCGCTCCTCGCCACAGGCTGGTCCGAGATCGGTTTCGGATACCATGGCACCGTCCACGCGCATCCGGACCACCCGAATGTCGTCGTGCGCTTCGCGCGCAAGGCTGACGGGTTCGGCGACTATGCGGCTCTCCTACGTAAAGGGTTTGCGGGCTCGAATGGACCGCATGCGCCGCGCATCTACGACATGCATGTCAGCCGCTGCGGTGCCCTGATGACCGTGGGCTCGCGGCTGACCAATCCTGCGCACGACATCTGGTGGCTGGCTTACGCCCATGCCGTCATCGCCGACCATCCGGGTGTTGCGATGGATGATGGCGTGCGCGATCGGTTCAAAGTTGAATGGCCGGCGCATGAGCCGCGGGTCGATCATGCGAGCTTCGACGGCATCCGCGAGGCGTTCAGGGCCACGTGGCCCGGATACGAGACCTATGTCGCCAAACTACGGGCGGTGTCGCCACAGGGGCTCGACCCCAATATCGGCAATGTGCTTGTCGGCAGCGACGGCAGCCCGGTGGTGAACGATCCACTGTGCGACGATGGATATGGCTTGTGGCGCTCACCGCTCTCCCGAGTGCTGACCCGCTATGCGGAAGTCTTGCGTCGGCTGGCAGGCGAAGCACTCGGCAGATCACCCGTTCCCGCTTGATCACGGGGGCGACGTTATAGAGCGGCGCAATCGCATCGGACCGGTGACTGGGACACCGACGACGTTTTCATCGTGCTAGACCTGCATTCGAGGATCCTTTTCAACGAGGCATTCCCGAACGTCGGCGGCTATTGGCTCGACGTACGGACGCGAGCCTTCAGCTGCATACCTGCTCCCGTTATCCGGTTGCTGCAGCCGAACACCAGAAGGCGGGCGCGAGGTTCGGACATGCTCAGCGGGAGGGCTCCGCTGCGACCTCGCCCCAGCCCGGCAGGGGAAAGGCCCGGTCGTAGGCCAGATTGAAGAGGAAGGCGTAGGCCACGTAGAAGGCCGCGATCGCGATATCCATGATGAAGGCCTGAACGAGGCCGATGCCGAGATACCAGGCGATCGGTGGCAGCAGGATCACGAGCAGCCCCGCTTCGAACAGCACGGCGTGGCCGACCCGCAGGACGAGGCTCTTACGCGTGTGCCCGACCAGCCGCTGCATCGCGCGATCGAAGCCGAGGTTGTAGGCGTAGTTCCACGCCGTCGCGACCAGGGCGCTGCCCACGCCGATCACGCCCATGTCGGAGGCGTGCAGGCCGAACAGCACGGTCCCGAGCGGAACGATGAGCGCGAGCCCGACGATCTCGAACAGGATGGCGTGGCGGATACGGTCGCGTGTGCTGCGCATGGTCTGGCCTGGAAAGCGCGTCTGGTCCGCCGCCTTCTATCTGTGATATTCCGGTCGGCAAGTTGGTACATATCTGGAACTCAGATAGATGGCCGTCTCCCTTGACCAGCTTCAGGCCTTCGTGGCGGCAGCCGAGGCCGGTTCGTTTTCCGGGGCTGCCCGTGCGCTGCGCAAGGCGCAGTCGGCCGTCAGCACACAGGTGGCGAACCTCGAGGCGGATCTGGGTCTGGCCCTGTTCAGCCGGGCAGGCAGGAATCCGGTGCTCACCCCGGCGGGGGAACGGCTCCTGCTGGAGGCGCGGGTCGTGCTCGACCGGCGCGAGCACATGATCGGCGTGGCGAGCAGCCTGGAACAGCGGGTGGAGAACCGGCTGGTGGTCGCCATCGACGAACTCTATCCCGAGCATGCCCTTGGCGCCCTGTTCGCCGATTTTGCCGGGCGCTTCCCATTCGTGGAACTCGAGCTGCTCTTCCCGCTGATGGAGGATGTCAGCCGCATGGTGCAGTCCGGAGCCGCCGACCTCGGCGTGATGTGGCGCCAGGAGGTGCTGCCCACGGAGCTCGGCTTTCAGACCATCGGTTGGGTGCCCCTCAAGCTCGTTTGCGGGCGTGATCATCCGCTGGCGAAGGCACGGGTCGAGTGGGAGGAACTGAAACGCCACCGCCAGATCCTTGTGGCCGCCCGCAGTGACGGGCCGGAGAAGCGCCGCCTGCGGGTGGCCGCCGAGGTGTGGTGGGTGGAAAGCCACTGGGTCATTCTGGAGATGGTCAAGCACGGGATCGGTTGGGCTTTCGTCACCGACCACGTCATCGCCGCGTCCCTCACCGCGCCGTACCTCGTCAAGCCGGACCTGCAGTTCGACAAGGGCGACTGGCCCATCGCCCTCGAACTGGTCTGGCACAAGCAACGGCCTTGCGGCCCCGCCGCGGCATGGCTCCGCGAGCGCTTCGCGGCGGATCGGGTTGGTAATTTGTCAGGAGGCGGCCGGACAGGCTGAGGGACGAGCTTCGGAGGAGGTCGCAGCGATCGTCGGACGATGCATCGGGACCCGCCTTTCTCACGCGTCTTTCCAGAAGCGGTCAGGCCGCTTGGGGTGGTTTGAAGTCCGACTGCTTCCGTTCCGTAGAACGCTACCTTCGGCCATGGACGCCAAGTCAACGCCCATGATCGGGCTCCGGCCTCAAATCCGCGACGGCCAGCATGCCATCGCTGAGGTAGCGGTTCACGGAGCCAAGTGTCAGCCGCTCGCCCGGCCGGTGGTAGCGGACCGGGCCGATCCCACCGTGATCCGTCAGCACTTGTACAAGGAACGCACGCTCTGCATCGGCGTCGACGTCGGTCGCGTGGGTGACCTGTAAGCTGAGGCTCGTCAACGAAAGACCGATATCCTTCGTCGCGGCACCGACCCACATCGCGCGCTCGGAAGCGGCCGGTGAGCCAGACGCGAGCCAGAAGGCCACCGTGTCCAGGGATCCCTCGTCGCGTTCGGCGGAAAGGCCCCAGAACCGGACGTGGTGGCGCTTGCGGGGGCTGTCGTCGATGGAGCACTGGAAGCCGGTGTCCTGCCCTCGGTTGAACAGGAATAGCGTGCTGAATGGGGCGCTCGGATAGGGCCGGTTCAGGACGAAGGCGTAGGCCATCAGCCATGAACTGCGGAGGCCCAGGGGATCTGCCTGTGTCCAGCCGGCGAGGGCGAAGGCACGGCGCAAATCATCGAAGGTGCCGATCAGGACGAGGTTGACCGGATCGCCCGGCAATCCATCGCCGGTCATCGTGTAGGAGGGTACCCGACCCCGGTTGAGGATGTGGGCACCGAGCCTGATCGCGCGCGGTAGGATCAGGTAGGCGGCGGCCACGTAGGTGGACGCGATCGCCAAGACGAGTGGCAGGCGACGGTCGGCGACGTCGTAGAACAGAACCAGGATGAGCCAGACGGTGATCAGGCCAAGGAGCGCGACAAGCGTACGTTGGCCAAGCAGCTTCAGGCGCTTCACAGAGCGTGCTCCTCCTCCGGCCGCCTGCCGCCCTGCGTTCTCGTTCGGCGCTCGCTGGTCACAGCCGGAAACCTCATGGCAGCGACTGGGGTAAGCGTTCCGGCGCCCTGTCTCTCGACCCGGGCGCCAAGGTGGCATCCCGACCGAACAGGAACCACACTCTCACGGCAAGCGTGGAGTCCGGCCTACCAAATGTCACGAGCAAATGAGGGAACACGCCGGACGTCGCCAGTGGCAGGAGAACGCCTGGAACAAGAACCGACCGGTCGACCACAGACGCGGCAACGACCTGTCGCGCGCCCGAACGACCTCCGAGCAGGTACAGCCAGCCGATGACGCGGATGAGTCCTTGCTCATCCCCAATGAAAGCGCGGTCCCCGAACAGCGTCTGCGTCGCGCCCGGCCAGGCGTTCAGCAGCGTGCCGGCGGCAAGGTAGATCACGCCGTTGGCAGGCCGTGTAACTGGATGGAATCCCCAGGTTGGTGGGCTTTGTGAGAAGCTCTCGAACGAGTGACATGGCCTTGGTCCATTCGCTGCCGAACCTGCCTTTCTCATGTGAAATCAATCGGCATGACCCGGGAGCACGTGGCCCAGTTGCGCCTCCTATGCTGAAGGCGCCCAGTGCCGCGACGGTCTCGAGCCAGAGCCTCATACGGATAGTCTGAATGATTGTAATGGGCGTGCTACTGCCGGAACGGCGGCGCGATCAAAGTCCGCTTTTGAGTAGGGCGTAGGTCAATGGTAACGGCCAGGTTGGGTCGCGAGCGGCCGGAATGGCAACGTCTGCATTCGTACTTGAGCGCTCCGAAGCGGTCGTCCTGCTTCCTGCCAACGCAAATCGTTCTTTAGCACCGCCGACCGCCCTATCTCTCAAAGCCTTTTGACGCGGTTGCAGACGTGGTTACAGTCACGTGGCGATGCGGCGGTGAGCGGAGTTACCAGAAATTTCATAGCGTTTCACGCTTGGGCTTGGTCCACCCAGCGGAGATCGCAAGTCCGATTTCGTTGAATGGCATGAAATTGAGTGCGATTGCTTGAAATCGTCGAACGGCTAGATTCGCGCTCTTGTAAGCGGTCGGTCGCGAGTTCAAGTCCCGCAACTGGAACCACTATTTATGCTCGGCAATGTATCGCCCGAGCGCACTCGCTGCTTTGAGCATGTGAGCCCGCATGCGCCGTGCAACAACCTCGCCGTCGCCCTCGGCCATGGCGGCAAGAATTTCGCCGTGCTCGGCGCGCGATGCCTGGATGCGAGTTCCGTAGCGCAATTGGGTGCGACGGAACGCGGAGAGCCGGGAGCGAATTGCGAGCGCCTGTTCCGCCATGAACGCATTGTGCGTCGCTCGGTAGAGCGTCTCGTGAAATTCGCGATTCAGCGCATCATACGCATCGAAGTCGCTCCTCTCCGCCATCGGGGCCGAGGCCTCGTGGAGGTCGATGAGGCGACTGCGCTCCAATGGCGTGATCCGGTAGGTCGCCAACCGCGCGCACATCGCCTCGATTTCGGCCGTCGTCTCGAACATGTCGCCGATGCGCTCGGGCGTGGTGCGCATGACGACGGCGCCCCGCCGTGGCCTCAATTCGACGAGGCCATTGAATGCGAGCTGGCGCAGCGCCTCGCGCACGGGGGTCCGCGAAGCGCCGAACCGATCCGCCAATTCCTGCTCGTCGAGCGCGGTGCCTGCGGCGAGGTTGCCGCTGGCGATTGCGTCGGTCAGCGCGTTGCGAACGTGATCGGAGAGCAGACCGCGATCCCCGACCGATCCCGAATCCATCGTCCTCGCCCGCTGTTTCAGCCTAGAGCAGGCTGCGAAAACGTGGCCACGGCTTTTCGCAGCCTGCTCTAAACTTTTGAATCGATCGCGTTTTCTGCGTTTTGATCGATTCGATCAAAACGCGGCGTGATCTAGCCGACCAGCGCCCGCACCGTAAGAAAGAAGATCGACGGGCCAACGAGGCAGCCGATGCCGGTGTGGAACGTCGCGGTCAGAGCACCATAAGGTACGAGCCGGGGATCCGTGGCCGCGAGCCCGCCCGCGACGCCGCTCACCGTGCCCATCAGGCCGCCATAGGCCATGGCCGAGCGCGGATTGTCGAGGCCGATCAACTTGGCGACCAACGGCGTGCCGACCATCACCATGACCGCCTTGGTGACGCCGGTGGCGATCGAGAGCGCCATCACGGTGGAATCCGCTCCGATAGCGGCGCCCGTGACCGGACCGACGATGTAGGTGATGGCGCCTGCGCCGATCGTCGTGATCGAGACCGCGTCATGGTATCCGAAGGCGATCGCCGTCGCCACGCCGACCAGGAAGGGCAGCAGCGTACCGAGCGCGAGTGCCAGAACACCGACCAGGCCGGCCCGCTTCGCTTCGGCAACATCGACCTCGAAAGCGGTGGCGACGATCGCGAAGTCGCGCAGCATCGCCCCACCCATCAGGCCGATACCGGCGAGCGCCGGGATGTCGGCGACCCCCTTCTTTCCGCCCGTATACAAGCCGCCGAAATAGGCGAGTGCGAGGCCGAGAACGATGGCGATCGCCGAGCCGTGCACGCGCCCGTTGGTCAGGTGCTTGGCGGCGAAGTTGGAGAGCAGCATCAGCCCGCCGACGAGGGCGAAGGCCGCGACGAGGCTCTGCTCGATGAAGACGTGTTCGATCCCGTGCAACATCGTGCTCAAAGCCTCCGGCCAGCAGAAATCGCGGAGGCGGATGCGTCTCGCACCGGCTCGACGGTCGTCTTGGCGTCCGTACCCTTGGGGGGCGGCAGTTCTTCGGCATCACCGGCAATGACGGAGCCGCCATGTTCGGCCCAGTGGTCGTCTTCCGGCCTGCGGCCGAACCGGCTCAACAGCGCCACGCAGCCGAAGCAGAGTACGAGCGACCCGGTCGCGGCGATGAGTACGATCGGGCCGCCGCTCGCCGCTGCGACCACGTTCTGCTGCGCAGCCATGGCCACGACGATCGGGATATACAGACCGGCCCAGAACTCGACCCCGAAGGTCACGCCCTTCGTCAGGCGGCCATGGTTCTTCAGCCAGACGCGCGCAGCGATGAGCAAGATCATCGCGATGCCGACACCGCCGACATTGGCCTTCACACCGAGCGCGGCACCGAGCAGATCGCCGAGATAGACGCCGATCAATGTGCAGGTTGCGAGAAGCGCGACACCGAGGATGATCATGGCTTCACATCCGCGCAAAGGAGGAAGCACGGCGTCCGACCGGGAGCATCGGCGTTGGTTCGGTATACGGCGTCCATGGGCGTCGCCTCCTGCGGCCTCGTGATTCGCATTATGTTTCATTCTGTATACATTTGATTGACAAAACCGCAATAGAGGATACAAAAATGGCTGAGATGGCTGCATAAAAATTCTGCAATGCGGAATTTAGGCGTCTTCGTATACGCAATGCCCCGGAGGGACCGATGGTGGATTGGCGGAAGCAGCGTGCGGATCGGGATGCGCGAATCGCTGCCGGTCGCGCGCATTCGGACGGACGGAGCGGCGGCAAGGTCGTCGCGGCCGCCTCCGTCGTCGATCTGCTGGAGGCCGTCCTGAAGCCGGGCGATCGAGTCTGCCTGGAGGGCGACAACCAGAAGCAAGCCGATTGCCTCGCACGTGGCCTGAGCGCCTGCGATCCGGCGAAGATCCACGACCTGCACATGGTGCAGTCAGGCATCGTGCTGCCGGAGCATCTCGACGTCTTCGAGCAGGGGATCGCGAAGCGGCTCGACTACTCGTATTCCGGCCCGCAGGGCGGCCGCATCGCCAAGATGCTCTATGGCGGTCAGATCGAACTCGGTGCGGTGCACACCTATCTGGAGCTGTTCGCCCGCTACTTCGTCGATCTGACGCCGAACGTCGCGCTGATCGCCGGCGTATCGGCCGATCGCGACGGCAATCTGTATACCGGGCCGAACACCGAAGACACGCCGACGGTCGTCGAGGCCACCGCCTTCAAGAACGGCGTCGTCATCGCCCAGGTCAACGAGATCGTCGAAAAAGTCCCCCGCGTCGACATCCCGGGTGACCGCGTCGATTTCGTCGTCGAGGCGGATAGGCCCTTTTATGTGGAGCCGCTCTTCACCCGCGATCCGGCCGCGATGACCGAGACACAGATCCTGATGGCCATGATGGCGATCAAGGGGATCTATGCGGAATACGGCATCCGCAGGCTGAATCATGGAATCGGCTTCGGGACGGCGGCGATCGAACTGCTGCTTCCGACCTATGGGGAGAGACTTGGCCTCAAGGGAAAGATCGCGACGCATTGGGCGCTCAACCCGCATCCGACGCTGATCCCGGCGATCGAGTCGGGCTGGGTGGAGCAGGTGCATTGCTTCGGCTCGGAGGTGGGCATGGACCGCTACATCCGTGAGCGGCCGGACGTGTTCTTCACCGGCGCCGACGGCTCGCTGCGCTCGAACCGCGCCTTCTGTCAGACCGCCGGGCTCTATGCCTGCGACATGTTCATCGGCGCGACCTTGCAGATCGACCTGATGGGCCACTCCTCCACCATCACGACGAACCGCGTCGCTGGTTTCGGCGGCGCGCCCAATATGGGCTCCGACCCGCATGGGCGGCGCCACCCCTCCGATACCTGGATGAAGGCGGGCCGAGAGGCGCAGATCACCGGCGATCCGGCCTTGATGCGCGGGCGCAAGCTCGTGGTACAGCTCGTCGAGACCTTCGGCGACAAGCTCGTGCCGACCTTCGTCGAGCGTCTCGACGCCCTCGAACTCGCGAAAAAGATCGGGTTGGAGCTCGCTCCGGTGATGATCTACGGCGACGACGTCACCCACATCGTCACCGAGGAGGGCATCGCGAACCTCCTGCTCTGCCGTGACGCCGACGAGCGCGAACAGGCGATCCGCGGCGTGGCCGGTTACACCGAGGTCGGGCGCGGACGCGACAAGGCGAAGGTCGAAGAGCTGCGATCGCGCGGCATCGTTCGCCGTCCGGAAGATCTCGGCATCGAACCGCTCGACGCCGACCGTTCCCTGCTGGCGGCCAGGTCGATCAAGGATCTCGCGCACTGGTCGGGTGGTCTTTACGAGCCGCCGGCCCGGTTCCGAAACTGGTGAGGGTTACCCCATGGAAACGCTGACCTTCCGCCACACGACGACGAAGCCGCTCGGCGGCACGACCTCGCAAGCGATCACCGGTGTCGTCGCATCGGGCAATCTCGAAGTCTTGCTGGAGCGCATCCTGGCACCCGATTCGTGCGAGATCGCGATCGAAACGCCGATCAACGGCTTCGGCGATGTCTGGGAAGCCGTGGTCGCCGACTTCGTCGCGCGTGCGCAGCCCGGCGGCTTGCGCATCAGCATCAACGATGGCGGCGCGCGCCCCGACACCGTTTCCCTGCGCCTGTTGCAGGGCGCCCGCTTGATGGAGGCTTGAGCATGGCTCTTCCCGATCCGAATGCGGTGAGCTGGTACGAGGCCACGGCCCGTCAGCGCCTCTCTGCGTTTCTCGACGCAGGCACATTTGTCGAATTCCTGGGCCCTGCCGAGCGGCGGATGAGTCCGCATCTGCCGCTCTTCGACCTGCCGCGCGCCTTCGACGACGGCATCGTCACGGGCCGCGGCACCCTCGACGGCAAGCCCGTGCTCATCGCCGCCCAGGAGGGCCGCTTCATGGGCGGCGCCTTCGGCGAAGTGCACGGAGGCAAGCTCGTCGGCCTGCTTCGCGCCGCGCTCGACGTGAAGCCGGACGCGGTGCTGATCCTGCTCGATACCGGCGGCGTCCGGCTGCAGGAGGCCAATGCCGGCGAAACCGCGATTGCCGAGACGATGCGTGCCATCGTCGATGCACGCGCGGCCGGCGTGCCGGTGATCGGACTGATCGGCGGCCGGTCCGGCTGCTACGGAGGCGGCGGCCTCATCGCCGGCACCTGTTCACGCCTTGCCGTTTCGGAAAGCGGGCGCATCTCGGTCTCCGGTCCTGAAGTGATCGAGACGAACAAGGGTGCGGAGGAATTCGACTCGCGCGACCGGGCGTTGGTCTGGCGTACCATGGGCGGAAAGCACCGCAGGCTGATCGGGGGAGCCGACGCCTATGTCGACGATTCCGTTTCCGCCTTCCGTGCCGCCGCGCTCGACCTGATCGGGCACGCTCCGGCCTTCGACCTCGCGACCCTGGACGCCGAGCAGGCACGCCTGGAGTCACGCCTGGTGCGGTTCGGCGATTGCCGCGACGCCACGGAGATCTGGGCTCGGCTCGGCGTCAACGATCCCGACGCGATCCCGTCCATGACGACGGCCGCCTTCGCGGAAACCGTGGCAGGCGTGACGGAGGCCTCCCATGACGCTCGCTGAAATCCTCGCCTCGCTGTTTCCGGACGGCCATTCGGTCGTCGTCGAGAACGGCCTCGTCACCGGCGGCGGCAGCCTCGACGGGCATCCGCTTCATGTCGTCGGTATCGACGGCACCACACCGCTCGGCGTGGACGAGGCGTTGACGCTGTCGGCGGCCGTGCTGGAAGCGATCCGCGCGGGCGATCGCGCACCGATCCTCGTGGCGATCGATTCGGACAGCCAGCGCATGAGCCGGCGCGACGAACTGCTCGGCCTCAACGAGTGTCTCGCCCATCTGGCCAAGTCGCTGCTCCTCGCAAACCACTCCGGGCATCCGACGATCGGTCTGATCTACGGCCACTCGGCGGCTGGCGCCTTCATCGCGACCGCGCTCGCCACCCGCGTGCTCGCCGCACTGCCGGGGGCCCATCCAAGCGTCATGGACCTGCCCTCCGTCGCACGCGTGACCAAACTCCCGCTGGACAAGCTCGAGGACATGGCGAAATCGACCCCGGTCTTCGCGCCGGGGCTCGACAACATGGTCGCGACCGGCGCCGTCCATGTCGTGCTCGATCCGGGCAAGCCACTCGACGGCCAGATCCGCAATCTGATCGGCAATCTGCCGCAGGGCGACCACCGCGACCGGCTCGGCCGTGAGCGCGGCGGCCGTCCGGCCGCCCAGGACGTTGCCGCGCGCGTCGCAGAGCAGGCGCGCGGTGCCTGACAGCCTCCGTCGCCACGACCTCTTCAGGATCGATCCCGCGTCGTGGGCGACGCACCTTCGCGGGCGTCCAGACCTGGAGGGCGTGCCCCACGTTGAAACCTGGGCGCACAAGCGCCGACCTTTGATCGTGCGCCGTCGCAACGCTGGCGAAGACCGCCTCACGGTGCCGCTCGGGCTGCCTCTGCCGCCCGGCGACGGCAAGCGGCGGATCGGCATCGTTCTGCGGCCCGACGCGCTCGAACCGTGCCCGGCGCCGAGTCTCGCGGATGTTGCCGATGTGGCTCCGCCCGCTTGGCGTTCGTCGATCGAAGCGCTGATCGCCGTTGGCGGACGTCATGGCGTCGTGCCGCGCCCGTTCGGCGCGCTGCTCTGGCAGGCCATGACCGGCCTCGCCTACCTGACGCCGGCCTCGGACCTCGATCTCCTCTGGCCGCTCGCCGACAAGCTCCCGCCATGCCTGCTCGGCGAGATCGCCGACGTCGCGGCCAAGACCCCGATGCGCCTGGACGGTGAACTGATCCTGCCCGACGGCGCCGGCATCCATTGGCGGGAATTGTTCGAGGCGCCGGAGGACGGCGAGGTGCTGGTCAAGTATCGGGACCGCCTGGACATGCGTCCGGCCGCGGCCTTGCGCGCGAGCATCGCGGCGTGAGCGCAGCCGTCGCCTGGCCTGCCCCGCCCACGCCCACGCCCACGCCTTGCGGCCAGAAGCGCATCGCGCGCCTGGCAGTCGACGCCTTGCGGCTCGAACTCGACACCTACCCCAAACCCGGCCTCGTCAGCCGCGTCGACAGCGGCAGCCACGCCGACATGGACGCATCGACCTTCGAGGCGAGTGCGGCAGCGCTCGAGCCTTACTTCGAAGAACTGGCGCGTGCAGGCGCCGAGGATCGCGGCATGGACGCTCTGCGCCGAATCGGTCTCGACGCGGAATCCGCCATGCGGACGGCGACGGCAGGCATCAATACGCATCGCGGCGCGATCTTCGGCCTCGGGCTGCTCGTCGCGGCGGCAGGCGCCCTCGACGACGGAGGCTCCCCCTTGGGTCCGGGTGTGCTCGGCGCTCATGTGCGTGCCCGTTACGCAACAGACATTCTCGGTGGGCCGGCCCTGCTGCACATGCCCGGCGCAAGGGTCCGGCAACGCTACCGCATCGGCGGTGCGCCGGCAGAGGCTGCGGCGGGCTTTCCAACGCTCTATCGCGTCGGGCTGCCCGCCTTGCGCCGCGGCCGGGTCGCTCAGCCCGACAATCCGGAGGCGGCCAGGGTCGAAGCCTGTCTCGCTCTGATCGCGCAATTGCAGGACACCAACCTGCTCCACCGTGGGGGAGAGGCGGGCTACCGCTTCGCGCGCGAGGCGGCGGCCGGATTCGCCGCGCGCGGGGGCATCTCCTGCGACGATTGGCTGAAGGAGGCTGTGCGGCTGCATCACGCCTTCGTCGCGCGCAACCTGAGTCCCGGTGGTGCGGCGGATCTGCTGGCGATGACGCTGTTCGTCGACGCCGTCGAAGAGGTCGGCCCGTGAGCCTTGCCGTACTCCTGTCCGGTCAAGGCGGCCAACATCCGGGCATGTTCGACCTGACGGCCGATTGCATCGAAGCTCAGCCTGTTTTCCAGGCCGCAACGCCGCTTCTCGGCGGCACCGATCCGCGCGACCTCGCAAGGGCCGGCGGCAAGGCGCTGCACGAGAACCGCACCGGGCAGATCCTGTGCTGCGTCGCCGCCCTCGCCGGCTGGGCGGTCGTGGAGGCGGCTGGTCCGAAGCGGGTGATCGTGGCCGGCTACAGTATCGGCGATCTCGCCGCTTGGGGCGTCGCGGGGCGATTTCCTTCAGACACCTTGCTGCGTCTTGCCGCCACGCGCGCAGAGGCGATGGACGCAGCTTCGGGCGATGGCTTCGGCCTCGCGGGCCTTCGTGGACTTCCCCTCGATCTGGTGGAAAGCATGGCCCGCCGCCACGACTGCCACCTCGCTATCCGCAATGCCCCGGACAGCAGCGTCGTCGGAGGAAAGCGGGATGCGCTCGACGCTCTCTGCCGGGAAGCCGTCGGCGCCGGTTCGCAGCGCGCCGTCGTCCTCCCCGTCCACACGCCCTCGCACACGCCGCGACTCAAGGCTGCGACAGATCGGTTTCGTGATGTTCTCGCGCAGGAGGAGCCGTGCCGCCCCGGGCCTGGTGCGCCGCGCCTCATCAGCGGTCTCGATGGGACGACGGTGTTTGCTGCCAAGGCCGGGCTGGAAAAGCTGGCGCTTCAGATCTCGCAGACCCTCGATTGGGCGGCATGTCTCGTGGCATGCCGCGAATACGGCGTCGATCAGGTCTTGGAACTCGGCCCCGGCCATGCGCTCGCAACGATGGCGCGCGACGCTCTACCCGCAGCCCGCGTCCACGCACTCGAGGATTTTCGGTCTCCGGACGGCATCGTCGCGTGGGTGCGAGATGCGCAATCGCGGTGAGACGCTATTGCTCACGATAGAATTTCATTCGTGGATGCTGATTGCCACAGAAGCCGGCATTCAACCCTCTATTCCGATGTCTTAGCGTACGACAACGATGGACGGCTATCGGCCGTTTCGGTCGGCGAGAACGCCGTCTGCAAAGCCGGTGGCGAAGCCGAGCCTCCCTGGGCGGACCGCCGATATCGACGGCACCACGCTCAACGGCATCCCTTCCTAAGCTCAGCCGCCCGTCATCGGTGGAAAGAAGGCGATCTCGGCGGCGCCCGTGATCGGACTGTCGGGCCGGGCGTGCACCCGGTCGATCGCGGCGCGGACCACACCCTCGTTCTCGAAGGCGTAGGCGTATTCCTCGCCGTGGGTCTTCAGCCAGGACACGAGGCCGGCGATGGTGTCGATGCCGGGTGGCGGGGTGACGGTCTCGTCGGCCTTGCCGATCCGTTCGCGGACCCAGGCGAAATACACGAGCTTCATTGTTCGACCGATCGTCTCAAGGCTCGTGGATGACGTGCCGGATTCCGGCCCGCATGTAGTCCCAGCCGGTGTAGAGCGTGAGGGCTGCGGCGATCCAGAGCAGGACGAGGCCGATATCGACCGTGTGCGGCAGGATGGTCTCGCCGGCCGGCCCCGCGACGAGGAAACCCAGGGCCACGAGTTGCAGGGTCGTCTTGTACTTCGCGACCTTGCTCACCGGCACGCCGACCTTCAGCTCGGCGAGATACTCACGCAGCCCCGAGACCAGCACCTCACGGCACAGGATCACGATCGCCGCCCACAGCGAGAAGCCGGAGATGGTGTGGTCTGCGGCGAGCATCAGCAGGCAGGCCGCGACCAGGAGCTTGTCGGCGATCGGGTCGAGCATCCGGCCGAGGGCCGAACTCTGCGCGTAGGCGCGGGCGACATAGCCGTCGAGATAATCGGTGATGCCGGCCACGATGAAGATCGCGAGCGCGGCGAACCGCGCCCCGATCTCGTCCGGCCAGAACAACAGGGCGACCAGCACCGGCACCGCGACGAGGCGGCCATAGGTCAGGCAGTTCGCCAGCGTCCAGGCCTGCGAGCGCCTTCGGGGAAAGACCGCGTTCATCGGCGCGGTGAAATCATGCGCTCGCGGGGGCGTCAACCGCGGCGTTTGGCAAGGAGGCCTGAGCATTTGGGTTCAGGCGTTCGTATGGAAGAAATCGTAGACGGCCCTCGCCGTCGCGGCATTCACCCCCGGAGCCTGGGCGAGATCTTCGAGCGCCGCCCTCTGGATCGCCTTCACGGTCCCGAAATGGTGGAGAAGCGCGCGTTTGCGCGTCGGCCCGATGCCGGCGATCTCGTCGAGGGGATTGCGAACCATCTCGCGCTTGCGCTTGGCCCGGTGGGTGCCGATGGCGAAGCGGTGGGCCTCGTCGCGCAGGCGCTGCACGAAGTAGAGGGTCGGATCGCGCGGCGGCAGCTTGAACGGCGGCTTGCCGGGAATGAAGAAGGTCTCGCGGCCGGCATCGCGGTCACGGCCCTTGGCGATTCCGGCAAGCGCCAGATCGGTGACGCCGACTTCTTCCAGCATCGAGCGGGCGGCCTCGAGCTGACCCTTGCCGCCGTCGATCAGGACGAGGTCGGGCCAGGCGGGAAATGTTTCGCTGTCGGCCTCCGGCTCGGGGACCGGCTCCGGCGCGCCGCCCTCGCTCGCGGCGAGCGCGGCTTCCTTCGGCGTACGCGGCGACTCCTTGACGAGGCGCTTGAAGCGGCGGTGCAGCACCTCGCGCATCATCCCGAAATCGTCACCCGGGCTCAGCTCCTCCGACTTGATCGTGAAGGTGCGATAATGCGTCTTCATGAAGCCGGTCGGGCCGGCGACGATCATCGCCCCGACGGCGTTCGTACCAGAGATGTGCGAGTTGTCGTAGACCTCGATGCGGCGCGGCGGCTTGTCCAGGCCGAAGGCCTGGCCCAGCGCCACCAGCAGCTTGCCCTGCGAGGCGGTGTCGGCGAGGCGGCGGCCGAGCGCCTCCTTGGCGTTGCGCTGCGCGTAGTCGACCAGCGCCTTGCGCTCGCCACGCTGGGGCTGGTGGATGTCGACGCGGTACTCGACGCGGCTCGACAGGGCGGCGGCGACGAGTTCGGCCTCCTCGACGGCATGGCTCGTCAGCACGACGCGCGGCGCCGGCTTGTCGTCGTAGAACTGGCCGATGAACGAGGCGAGCACCTCGTCGGCGCTCATGGAGCGGTCGGCTTTGGGGAAGTAGGCGCGGTTGCCCCAGTTCTGGAAGTTCCGGAAGAAGAACACCTCAATGCAGAACTGCCCGGCCTGTTCGTCGAGCGCGAACACGTCGGCCTCCTCGACGCCCTGCGTGTTGACACCCTGCACACCCTGCACCGTCGAGAGTGCCGCGATCCGGTCGCGGAATCGCGCGGCGCGCTCGAACTCCATCGCCTCGGAGGCCTCCTGCATCGATTCCCGCATGCGGTCCTTCACGGCGTTGGACTTGCCGGACAGGAAGGCCTGCGCGTTCTCGGCGAGGCCGGCGTAATCCGCCTCCGAGATCTCGCCGGTGCAGGGGCCGGCGCAGCGCTTGATCTGGAAGAGCAGGCAGGGCCGCGAGCGGTTCTCGTAGTAGCTGTCGGAGCAGGTGCGCAGCAGGAAGGCGCGCTGCAGGGCGTTCACCGTGCGGTTGACCGCCCAGACATTGGCAAAGGGGCCGTAATAGCTGCCCTTCCGGCGGCGCGCGCCGCGGTGCTTGACGATCTGCGGAGCCGGCCCTTCGGAGGTCAGCAGGATATAGGGAAACGACTTGTCGTCCCGCATCAGCACGTTGAAGCGGGGCTTCAGCTGCTTGATGAGGTTCGCCTCGAGCAGCAGCGCCTCGGTCTCGGTTGCGGTGGTGACGAACTCCATCGCCGCCGTCTGCCCGATCATGCGGGCGATGCGGTTCGAATGGGCTTGGCCCCGGGCATAGGAGCCGACGCGGGCCTTCAAGCTCTTGGCCTTGCCGACGTAGAGGACGTCGCCCTTGGCATCGAACATCCGGTACACGCCGGGCGATGTCGGAAGGGTCGACCAGAACCGCTTGATGACCTCGGTGCCGGCGGCGACCGCCCCGGGCTCGAAATCGAAGTCGATCTCGGCCGCATCGTCGAGAGCCGGAGCCTCGGTCTCGTCGTCCTCGGCGGCGTCGAACGCGTCCGGCGGAACGTCACCTTGGGCAGATCGGGGCGCGTGGCGGCTCATGGCCCCGATGTAAGGTCCGGCGATTCCGCTTGGAAGGGCCGGCGGCGCGCAGGTCAGCCGAACAGGGCGTCGATATCCGTCTGATCGACGTGGCCGGCATCCTCGGCAAGCTTCGGGCCGTTGAGGAGCGAGCTCTCGTCGTCCTCGGAGGGCGGCGGCGTATCGACCGAGATGAGCTCGCGGAAGCTGTCGAGACCGCTCCAGGCCTCGATCATCCGGTCGAGATGCTCCTCGACGAACTTCAGCACGCTCACGATTTTGCTGATGCGCTGGCCGGTCAGGTCCTGAAAGTTGCAGGCCTCGTAGGCGACGATCACCCGCTCGAGGATGACGTCGACATGGGCCTGCGTCGCCCGCGGAAGACGCTGGCCGCGCAGCATGTTGGCATTGGTCTCGATTTCCTCGATCGCGCCGAGGATCGTGGACGTCGCAGCCTCGGTCGATTCGACCACGGCGTCGAGTTCACCTGCGACCCGTTTCATTCCCTTCCCGGCGCTGTCCGAGCGATGGAGGTTGGCGATCTCCTGCTTGGTGCGGGTGATCGCATCCTTCATCAGGTCGAGTTCGGAGCGCATGGAGAAGGCTTCGGTCAGTTCGCGCCGGCAGGCGTCGATGGTCTCGCCGGTGCTGGCCTGCGTGATGCGCCGCAGATCCTGGATCGCAGCCAGGATTTCATCGAGCTGGGCCGCTCGCGCGGGCGAGGCGGCTTCCATCTCCGACGTCATGTCCGAGGTCAGGCCGAGGGTGTCCTCGATGCGGTATCGCTTTGCGGTCATCGGTCGGCTGCGGCCCATGTCGAGGGTGTCGAGGCAGGATTACCGAAAACGGTTTCCATTTCCTGAATGTCCGACTTCCGCGGCCGGAGTTTACGCAGTGTTGACGACGAATCGGATCATTCCGCGCCGCGCGCCCTCGACACCTTCGACGACGCAAATCGCGTTCAACAGATAACGCATTGATACAAAGCGATATTTGGAATTCACGAGCTTTCACCGAAGCTCCGCCGTCGTGAACGATTCACTACGTTTTTTCACGGCTTTCTCGCCTTGCCGCCCGATCATCGAGACAGGAGCGCGGCGCAGTTGTCGGCGGCACGGGCGCTTCTGATTCATTTCGGATGCTGAAAGGACCACGCGCGATGCGTTTGGCGGTAACCGTGTCGGCGGCGGCGCTCGCCACCCTCATCTCGGGCCATGTGGCCGAGGCCCAGTCCCGATCCGGCCAGTATGGCGGCGGCTTCATCGAGTACCTGATGACGGGCGACGGACCCGCACCCATCGTCCCCCGCGGCGGCCGGGGTCTGCGCGACGACGGGACTCTGCCGCAGCATCCGGCGGCCTACGGCTACGGAGGCCCGGATGCGATGCGTTACCCCGACGGCGACCCCTATTCGGGGCATAGCCCGGAGGCAGCGACGCCGCACACCCGCCTCGCCGCCCTCCCCTCCCGCCCGGAGCCGCAGGAGGTGGCGATCGGCCGTGCGATCGACCCGCGCTACGAGCGGCAGGTCGTCGAATTTCCCGGCGCGCGGCGCGCGGGCACGATCGTGATCGATACGAACGCCAAGCACCTCTATCTCGTACAGGACGGCGGCCGGGCGATCCGCTACGGCATCGGCGTCGGCCGGCCCGGCTTCCTCTGGACCGGCACCAAGACCATCAGCCAGAAGCGCGAATGGCCGGATTGGACGCCACCCTCGGAGATGTTGGCGCGCCGCCCCGATCTGCCCCGCCACATGGAGGGCGGCCCCGGCAATCCGCTTGGTGCGCGGGCGATGTATCTCGGCTCTTCGCTCTACCGCATCCACGGCACCAACGAGCCGCACACGATCGGCCAAGCGGTGTCGTCCGGCTGCATCCGGATGATGAACGAGGACGTCATCGACCTCTATCAGCGCACGTCGGTGGGCACACGCGTCGAGGTGCTCTGACATCGCCGCACAAAAGAACCCCCGACACCGTGTGAGCGGCGCCGGGGGTTCTTCTTGAAGTCCCCGCTCCGGCGATCAGACCCAGTCGTCTTCCCCGCCGCCGCCGAAATCGCCGCCGGGATCGCTGTCGAAGGATGCGTCGTCGAAGCCGCCGGTATCGCTGCCGCCGCCGAGCGCCGAGCCGAGATCCTGGTTGCCGCCACCGCCGTCACTTCCGAAGAAGTTGTTCTCCGTGACGGTGTCTCCGCCGCCGAGCCCGGCAGCCGCCGAGCTGCCGAGATGCGAGTGACCGCCAGCGAATGCGTTCGAGAGCGCGCTCCCGAGCAGCATGCCGCCGGCCGCGCCCGCTGCCATCGGCAGCGCGGATGCGAGGAAACCGCCGCCGCGCGCAGGAGGCTGCTGCGCCTGTCCGGCCCATGGGCCGCCCTGTTGCGGACCGCCGTATCCCGGCTGGCCGCCGTAGCCGCCACCCTGCTGCGGACCGCCGTAGCCGCCCTGGTTACCCCAGGGCTGACCGCCCGGCCGCTGCTGCGGCTGCGGGTCCTGGCGTGAACCGCCCCCGCCGAAGATGCTCGACAGGAAGCCACCGCCGCCCTGAGGCTGCGCCTGTGCCTGCTGCCGCGCCTGCTCGAGCTGCTGGTTGAGGCTCTTGATCGCCTCCTCCTGCACGTAGATCAGCTGGGCCATCGCGTAGGGTGCATATGGCTGGGTGCGCAACTTCTCGGCGATGAAGCGCTCGGCATCGGCGTCGCGCTGCTGGTTTCCGGCCTGTTCCAAGCGCTGGAAGATTCCGTTGATGATGTCGCGTTCTTCGCTGTTCATGGCCGTCCTCCTGAGGGCGGGCGGCAGCAGCGCCACCGCTTGTCGCCTACGACATGGGGGGCTGCGATGGCTTTGTCAGGGGGCCGTGTAAAATTTGCGATGCGTACGGAGCCGGGGGAAGGAACTCGCGCCGGAGCCGATCGGGCCTACCCACCTCGAAACGCGAAAAGCCCGGCCGTGAGGCCGGGCTTCCAGAACGATACCGAAGCGGTAGGACTGATCGGGCTCGACCGCGAGGATCGCCGTCCAGTCGGGTCTTAGTACGAGCCGAACTTGTAGTTCACGCCGGCGCGGACGACGGCGAAGTCGGTGTCGCGGGTGCGGGCGGCACCGGAGACCAGCGCGACGTCAGGCGAGCTGATCGAGATGGTGCGGCCGGCAGCGTTCTGAGCGAAGGCGCCGTTGAGGCCGTTGCCCTGGTCGAGGTTCACGTAGAGACCTTCGATCTTGAACGTCACGGCCGAGGACTTGAAGAAGTTCAGGAACGAGTCGGTGGGGAGAGCGTACTCGACGCCGCCGCCGACAGCGTAACCGGTCTTGAAGTCGTCGCTGGAGCCGTTCGGGAGACCGAAATCGCTGCCACCGCCGGCGCCGTAGGCGAAGCCGCCCGTTGCGTAGACGAGGGTGCGGTCGAAGGCGTAGCCGAGACGGCCGCGGACCGTGCCGAAGTAGTCGAGGCCCGACAGGCCCGACGGGTTGAACACGGTGGTGCCGGGCACGATGCCGCCGCCGGCAGCGGTGGCGAAGGCGAAGCGGTTACGATCACGGCCGAAATCGGCGTACTGGGCGTCGGCCTCGATACCGACGACGAAGCCCGAACCCGGCGTGAACTGGTAGTTGTAGCCGATCTGGCCACCGCCAACGAAACCTTCGTTGTTGTTGCGGTTGCTGAAGGCGAGAACGCCGGGCTGCAGGCCGGCCGGGCTTGCGAAGATGCCGGTGCTGGCAGCGGCGCCGACGACGGTCGGAGCGTTGCTGTCGCTGGTGCCGAAGCCGTAACCGGCGTTGAAACCGGCGTAGAAGCCCGTCCAGGTGAACACGGGCACCGGAACGAAGACCGGCGGCGGCGCAGCGCGGCGCGGAAGGTCGGCGGCGAAGGCCGAGCCGACGAAGGCAATGGCAGCGAAGGCGGTGGACGCCCGGAGGATCGATTTCATCGTACTGGTCCCTTTACTCTGCGTCGGCGCACCCCTCAGGGCCGGTCCGGCGCGGTTCCCCGTATCTATTCCAGCAACCGAAGAGATGCTGTTGCAGAGCAACCACGCCGACCGTCCCGAAGGCGGCCCCTTTGTGGCAGTGGTTGCCTTTCCCTTGGCTACTTGAGGCTAGAACGCCACCAAACGGTCAAGGTTCACTTACTGCCGAGCTTTTTTCCCCTGTTTTCTTGGACAAGTTGTCGCAGGGTGGAACCCTTACGGCCAAGTTCCGCAGTGGAGGTAGCGATACGACCGGTTGGTGTGATGTGCGTCCGCACACACGGTTCAGCTTGCCGGCCCGCTGCAACTCACGGCGTCAGGGCGATCGCGGAGATCAAGCGGCCGTAATCGGCCTCGCCGCGGTGAGTGGCCCGCCGATAGCTGTAGAAGCGCAGCTCGTCGGCATAGGTGCAGAGGCCGAGAACCGCGGCTTCGCCGATCCCTGCCTCATGCAGCCGGGACAGGATGAAGCCCGGCAGGTCGAACTGTGCGTGCCCTGCCCGCTCGCCCTCGGCGAAGAAGCGCTCCGATCCCGGGGCCTCGCTGCGGAACCGTGCGAGAAACTCCTCGCCGACCTCGTAGGCGGCCTGCGCGATCGTCGGCCCCAGCACGGCGACGATCCGGCCGCGCTCGGCCCCGAGATCTTCCATGGCGGCGACGGTGTTGGTAATTACGCCGGTGAGCGCGCCCTTCCAACCGGCATGGGCCGCGCCGACGACGCGGTTCTCGGGATCGGCAAAAAGGATCGGACCGCAATCCGCCGTGGCGATGCCGAGCGCCAGACCCGGCACCCGCGTCACCATCGCGTCGGCCTGCGGGCGCGCATCGAGGGGGAACGGCGCCTCGACGGTGACGACGCGGTTCGAATGGACCTGGTAGAGACTGACCAAAGCACTCGCGGGGAGCGCGAGCTGTGCGCACATCCGCTCCCGGTTCTCGACGACGCTTGCGGGTTCGTCCCGCGAGCCGATGCCGCCGTTCAACGAGGCGTAGAGCCCTTCGGAGACCCCACCCTGCCGCGTGAAGAAGGCGTGCCGGACATAGGAGTGCGAGCTGAGTTCGGGCGCTTCGATGAACATGGCGGGTCCGGGCGATCTGTTTGCGAAAGGGCCGTCCTCACGCCGTCGCGGGAAAGGCGGGCAGCGCGCCCAGCGAGGGATGGCTGATGCCGAGCACCTTGAACAGGGTGCCCATGCCGCGCCGCGCCGGATCAGTCAGCCGTGCATGAGCCGCTGCGATCGCCTCGGCCTGGGCGGGCGTGGCCCGGGCCGTCAGGCGTTCGGCGCGCAGGCGAAGCCCGAGCCCCTCCAGGAAGTCGCGCTGGTCGATGGGGCCGTGGAGGCGGGCGCCCTCCCCCGCAGCGGCGGCGGCCAGCGCCGAGAAGTCGACATGGGTGGTGAGATCGGCCTCGCCGGGCCGCTCGAGGGGATCGACGAAACGGTGACGCGCGAGCGCCTGCAGCGTGTCGCCGAAACCGGGCCGGACATGGCCGTAATCGATCGCGAGAAGTGCGCCGCCCCGGCGGACGAGCCGCGCGGCAAGAATGCGCATTGTCGCGAGGGCGGCGCTCGGCAGAGTGAGAACGACACCGGGTGGGGCGTCCCGGGTGATCGTGCGATCGGGATCGGGCGAGAGGCCGCGCACCAGCTGCGTCCCATCGAGCGAAAGGCCGACGCGGTGCTCGCACCACCCGGCCTCCCGACGCTCGAACTGGCGCACGGGCAGCGCATCGAAGAACTCGTTGGCGACGATGATCGCGGGTCCGTCGGGCAGCGTCTCGACCGTGTCGTGCCAACGCGGCGCGGCGCCCGGGAGCCGCTCGGATTGTAGCGCCCGCAGGACCGGGCTCGTCTCGACGAGATGCAGGTCGAAGCCGGCACGGGGAGCGGCGGAGCACAGCGCCCGCAGCGCGTCCTCCATCAGCGTGCCGCGGCCCGGCCCGAGCTCGACGAGGTTGAGGGTCGCGGGTGCACCCATCGCTGCGTGGGTGGCGGCGATCCAGACGCCGACGAGTTCGCCGAACATCTGGCTGATCTCGGGCGCCGTGACGAAATCGCCCTCGCGTCCGAGCGGGTCGCGGGTCTGGTAATATCCGTGAACCGGGTGCCCGAGGCAAAGGCCCATGTAGCGGTCGAGGCCGATCGGCCCGTTCACGCGAATCTCCGCCGCGATCTCGCGGAAGAGTGGCGCCGGCTCTGGTGGGAGCCCGCTCAGATCTGCCCCGCCTCGGCCTGGACCTCGATCTCGGGGTTGCGCGGCCGGGTCACGCCGCGGGCGGCGAGCACGATGTAGGTGAGGCCGACGACGGCCATCGGCAGGCAGAGCAGCATGCCCATGGTGATGCCCCCGCCGAGCGCGCCGACATCGCCGCCGAACAGGAAGCCGAGTTGCGCATCGGGCTCGCGGAAGAACTCGCAGAAGGTCCGCGTGACCGCATAGCCCAACACGAAGATGCCGCCGATGAGCCCCGGCCTGCGGAAGCCGAAGCGGCGCACGGCGAGCGCCATCACGACGAAGAGCAGCAGGCCTTCCGCGCCCGCCTCGAACAGCTGGCTCGGATAGCGCGGCACCTCCCCGCCGGTGGGGAAGACGACCGCATAGGGAAAGTCCCGCGCCGGGCGGCCCCAGAGCTCGCCGTTTACGAAGTTCGCGATCCGGCCGAAGAACAGGCCGATCGGCGTCACCACGGCGGCGAGGTCGAGCATGGTGTAGCCGTTGAGCCCGCGCATCCGCGCGAACAGCAGCAGCGCGAAGATCGCGCCCAGAAAGCCGCCGTGGAAGGACATGCCGCCGTTGCGGATGGCCAGGATCTCGGTCGGGTCGTCGAGGTACATCGGCAGATTGTAGAACAGCACGTAGCCGATGCGGCCGCCGAGCACGACGCCGAGCGCCACCCAGACGATCAAGTCGTCGACGTCGGCGAGCTTCGGCCGCTTCACCACGCCCCAGAGCGAGTCGGCGGCAACGAGGCGGCGCGCGTAGAACCAGCCGCCGACGAGCCCCGCGATGTAGGCCAGCGCATACCACTTGATGGTGATCGGCCCGAGCGCGACCGCCACGGGGTCGATGGCCGGGAAGGGAATGGCGAAGAGCGGCGGCATCGGCAGGCCTTTTTCAGAGCGCGACGGGCTTTCCCGATGAATCGCGGTGGCCATGCACCGGGGCCGGCGGAAGCGTCAAGCCTCAGGCCGCGGCGCTTGCCCGACCGCACGTGGCGGGCGAAGTTTCACACGGGACGAAACGCACCGGAGACGCGGCGGCGTGCTGAACAATACCGAGATGGTGGCGCGGCTGGTGCTCGCCGGCGCGCTCGGCAGCGTGATCGGGTTCGAGCGCGAGCGGCTGCTCTGGGCGGCGGGCCTGCGCACGCACATGCTGGTCTGCGTCGGCGCCTGCCTGATCATGCTGGTCTCGGCCTTCGGCTTCGCCGACGTCCTCGGCCACAAGGACATCGTGCTCGACCCCTCCCGCGTCGCCGCGCAGGTCGTCTCGGGCATCGGCTTCCTCGGCGCGGGCACGATCCTGCTGCGCGGCGAGGTGGTGAAGGGGCTGACCACTGCCGCGAGCCTCTGGGCCGTCGCCGCGATCGGCCTCGCGATCGGCGGCGGGCTCTACGTCCCGGCCATCGCGACCACCGTGATCGTCATCGGCATCCTCGCCGGCGTGAAGCCGATCGAGGAGAGCTGGCGCGGGAGGATGCAGACGCGGGTGCTGCGCCTCACGGTGAAGCGCGGCGCGCTGACGATCGACACGTTGCAGGCGGTCGCCGGTGCGCGGGCCTCCCGGGTGCGCCAGTTCGTGGTGAAGCCCGGCTCAGACCCGGAGGTCGAGGAGGTCACCATCTCCTTCGTCCGCCTCTCGCACACCAGCGTGGACGCCATCGCCGCGAAGCTGCGGCAGAACGCCGACGTCGTCAGCGTCGAGGCGTCGGAGGGCTGACGGCTCGTCAGCGCGATGCGTCGTCGAGAAACAACCGATAGGCCGGATTCACGGTTTCGTCGCAGCACGGGTAACCCAACGCCTTGAGCGCCGCATCGAATCGGACCCGCTCGGCCGTCGGCACGTCGATCCCGGCGAGCACGCGACCGTAGTCGGCGCCGTGATTCCGGTAGTGGAACAGCGTGATGTTGAAGCCGTCGCCGAGTGCGTCGAGGAACTTCATCAGCGCACCGGGACGTTCCGGGAACTGGAAGCGGTAGAGCCGCTCGTCGGGCAGGCCCTGCGCGCGACCGCCGACCATGTAGCGCACATGGACCTTGGCCATCTCGTTGTCGCTGAGGTCGTGAACGCGGTAGCCCGCGCCCGTGAGGGTGGCGATCAGGTCTCGTTTCTCCGGGCGTCCGCCGGGCAGGTTGATGCCGACGAAGATCTGCGCCTCGGACTCGCGCGCATAGCGGTAGTTGAATTCGGTGATCGCACGCGGTCCCAACGCGGCGATGAAGGCGCGGTAGGCGCCCGGCCGCTCGGGGATGGTGACGCCGAGCAGCACCTCGCGCTCCTCGCCGATCTCCGCCCGCTCGGCGATGTGGCGGAGGCGATCGAAGTTGAGGTTGGCGCCGGACGAGATCGCCACCAGCGTGCCCCCTCCCCCGCCCTCGCGCGCCGCATAGACCTTGGCTCCGGCGAGGCTCAGCGCGCCGGAGGGTTCGGAGACCGCGCGGGTATCGTCGAAGACGTCCTTCACCGCCGCGCACATCGCGTCGGTGTCGACGGTGATGATTTCGTCGAGATGCTCGCGGCAGAGCCGGAACGTTTCGGCACCGGCCTGCCGGACGGCGACGCCGTCGGCGAAGAGGCCGACGCTTGGCAGCATGACCAGCTCGCCCGCGTCGAGGGCCGCCTTCATGCAGGCGGCGTCGTCCGGCTCGACACCGATGACCTTGGTCTCGGGCCGCAGGTATTTCACGAAGGTGGCGATGCCGGCAGCCAAGCCGCCGCCGCCGACGGGCACGAAGATCGCCTCGATCGGCCCGGAATGCTGCTGCAGGATCTCCATGCCGATGGTGCCCTGGCCAGCAATCACGTCGGGGTCGTCGAAGGGGTGCAGGAAGGTGAGGTTCTGCTCGGCCTCGAGCCGGCGGGCCTCGGTCAGGGCTTCATCGAAAGCGTCGCCGTGCAGGATCACCTCGGCGCCCCGCGCGCGGCAGGCGTCGACCTTGATGGCCGGCGTCGTGCGCGGCATCACGATCACCGCGCGCACGCCGAGCCTCTGCGCGCCGAGCGCCACGCCCTGCGCATGGTTGCCGGCCGAGGCGCAGACGACGCCGAGCGCCAGCGCCTCGGGGCTCAGCCCCGACATCTTGTTGTAGGCGCCGCGCAGCTTGAACGAGAAGACCGGCTGCAGGTCCTCGCGCTTCAGTAGCACCGGTCGTCCGAGCCGCTTCGAGAGCCGCGGCATGGGGTCGAGCGGGCTCTCCTTGGCGACGTCGTAGACGCGGGAGGAGAGGATTTTCTTGATGTAGTCGGTCACGGGCACGTCATCGGGCTTGGCGGGCTGCCCTGCGGCGGCTCCGAAACGGTAGGCAGCATCGGCGGCGTTCCGAGCCGGCGCGCACCCACTTAAGCCCTCGGCCGCCCGGATGCGAGGACAACGGCGCGACTTCCAGCGCGACATGGCGGACGGCCGCAGGCGCCGTCGGTATCAGAACGTGATGGATTCCGTCACGGCCGCAGGATCGAGTGGGACGTGGAACGACGCTCCCATGCCGCCCACGATGTGCCGCACCACCGTGGCGGCGATCTGCCCGATCCGGATTGTCGTGCCGATTGCGGCCGGATCGTCGATATGCAGGGCAACGCCTGTCGCCGATACGTCGATGAGCCGCCCCGGCATGACGTCGCCGCTCTCCAGCGTCACCGAGACCCCTTTGCAGCGGGGCACGACCCGAGGATGGGTCCGGATCGGCGCATGGGGACGCTGCTGGCGCCCGAATTCGATGAGGCTGGCGGCGATGGCGGAACTCTGTCCCCGCCCCGCCAAGAGCCTGACCGTGAAGAGATTGTCTCCGACTCGCACCACCCGGGCCTCGACGAGCCCCACGCCGCGGATGCTGCAGGTCAGGACCTCGGAGACGAACGGCGTGGTGGCGGAGCGGAACTGGATCCCGTCGAGAGACACGTCGTCGGTCACCGCGTAGAAATCCGGTCGGTGCTTGTTCCAGCACAAAGCCGGAAGGATCACCTTGTGCTGATGTTCGAGAGCCAATTCCCACACGCTTTCGACGCCGCCAAGAAGACCTCATTTGTTAAGACGCGTCCCTTTCCCGGGTGGCGTGGGAATGCATAAAATTGTCGGAAGCTGCCACCGACCCGGTGGATCGATTTTCCGAACGGAGCAGTCGGATAAATGTGGAGTGGTTATTCTTGGATAGTCGGCGTTATTATCGCGATGATATAAAATATATTTCTGGTAAATCGATGTTTTTGCGATACTTTATTTCGATGACAATTGCCAATAGCGGGACTTCATCGATCAGGAAAATCCGATCGGCAGCGCCAATGGCAAAAATTACTCCGCTATTCACCAGCGATGACTAGCTGCCATGCGACGGTCCTCGGGCAAGCCGCACCAACGGCGTCATGCACCTGAAGCGTAGAGGCTACCCGTTTCAGCAGCCGAATGCCGTCGAGAGCAGGACGGACTCAGAGCCGATCAATGACCGCGGCGATCCATACGAGAGCCGCCAGCATCTGGGCGGCGAAGGCACCGGCAGAGGCGAGGTCCTTGACGATGCCGATCCGGGCGTGGTGGCCGGGGTGGAGGTGGTCGCAGAGCTTCTCGATCGCGGTGTTCAGGAACTCGGCGCAGAGCACCAGGAGGAGGCTCGCGAGCAGGGCGACGCGGATCCAGAGCGTCGCACCGAGCAGGACGGTCGCCGGCAGGCCGAGCGCCAGCAGCATGAGTTCGAGACGGATCGCGCGCTCGGTGCGGGCCCCGTGGACGAGGCCGCGCCAAGAGTTCAGCAAGGCGATGTACAGGGCCTTCATGCGCCCGGCCCCGGTGCCGCGCGGGCGATCCAGCGCGCCAGGATCGGGCCTGTCAACAGCACCGTAAACAGGCGAAGTGTCTGAACGCCCAGCACAAACGACACGTCGGCCTTCGACCCGACCGCGATGATCGCCACCGAGTCGAGACCGCCGGGGCTGGTTGCGAGGAAGGCGGTGAGGAAATCGATCGGTAGCAGGAAGGTCAGCCCCCAGGCCCAGCTTCCGCAGAGGACGATGATCGCGACGGTGGCGACGAGGATGCCGGGGAGCGCGTGCCAGACCGCCCGCAGCGTCTCCCGGTTGAAGCGCAGGCCGACATACCAGCCGATGCCGGCATAGGCGGCGTCGAGCAGCGCGCCGGGGACGGAAACGCTTGCGATTCCAGTGGTATGCAGGACGGCGCCGAGCAGCATCGGCCCGACCAGGGCGGCGGCGGGAATGTGCAGCAGCATGGCGAGGCCGGCCCCGAGGGCGGCGATGCCGAGGGTGGCCAGCACGGAGAGCGCGGGCGCCGGTTCGGCGGCCGCGACCGCCGGCAGCGCCGAGCCGTCCACGAAGAAACGCGCGACGACAGAAGCGGTTAGCACCACCGCGGCGACCCGCACGTACTGCATGAAGGCAACGAGGCGGGGGTCGGACCCGTAGGCCTCCGACATCGCGACCATGGCAGCGGCGCCCCCGGGGGCCGAGCCCCAGGCGGCGGTGGAGCCGGGCAGGATCTGGAGCCGCGTCAGGATGATGCCCAGGATAGCCCCGGCGAGCACCGTAACGCACACCGCGGCGCAGATCAGAGCAGCATCGTCGACGATGGTCCGGGTTATCTCGGGCGTGATCGAATGGGCCACGAGGCAACCGATCACCGCCTGCGCCGCGAGGAATAGCGGGCGCGGCAGGGCGAGGCCGGCGCCGCGAATTCCGAAGACAATGGCGACGAGCATCGGCCCGAGCAGCAGCGCCGCCGGAAACCGTGCGAGATTCAGCGCGGCGGCGAGGAAAGCGGAGGCCGCCAGGAGCGCGATCCAGCGGAAAACCGTGCGGAGATCGGGCAAGGGCTACTGCAGGTTGCGGAGCGTTTCGCCGGCCGGGCGCGGGCGACCGGGTGGCGCTACACCGCCGAGGCCGAGCTGTCACCGCTCGACATGGCTGCGTGGCCGGCGTCCCGGCAGGCAATGGTGCCGTCGGGGACATGGCTCCGAAAGAACGCAGCGAGATGCGCGAGGCCGCCGGCCCGCGGGTCGCTCGAGCGCCAGACCAGCGCGATGGTGCGGCCCGGACCGTCCGCTGCGAAGCGCCGCGTCACCGTGAGCCCGCTCGGGTCGGGACCCGAGGGGGCCGCGAGCAGCGGCAGCAGGGTGAAGCCTGCGCCGGCCGCCACCATGGAGCGCAGGGTCTCCAGGCTGGTCGCGTGCCGGCCGGAGGCGTTGCCGGCGCCGCAGGCGGCGATGGTCTGGTCGCGCAGGCAGTTGCCCTCGTCGAGGAGGAGCAGGTCCGGCCCCGCGATCCGGCCGGCGTCGAGGGCGCCGCGCGCGAGGCCGTGGTCGGCCGGGCAGGCGAGCAGGAACGGTTCGTCGAACAGCGGCGACACCGTCAGCCCCGAGGCGGGAATCGGCAGCGAGACCAGGGCCGCGTCGATGCGCCCGTCGCGCAGCCCCTCCAGGATCTCGGCGGTGCGCGCCTCGCTCAGCGCCAGCGACAGCATCGGAAACTCGGCCCGCAGCCGCCGCAGCACCAGCGGGAAGTAGTAGGGGCCGAGCGTCTGGATTGCGGCGAGCACCAGCCGCCCGGTCAGCGGCGAGCCGCGCCCCTCGGAGGCCATCGCCAGCAGCCGCTGCGCCTCGGCCAGGACGATGCGGGACTGGCGCACGATCGCCTGCCCGGCCTCGGTGAGGAGCACGCGCCGGTTCGAGCGCTCGAACAGCACGAGGCCGAGGGTGGTCTCGAGCTTGCGTACCTGCACGGACAGCGTCGGCTGGCTCACGTTGCAGCGTTCGGCTGCCCGCCCGAAATGCGTCTCGTCGGCGATGGCGACGACGTATTCGAGGTCCCGCAGCGACAATCCGGCGACATTCATAGGTTGCGCCTATCACAACCTTTGCGACGATGCATTTGCCACTGGGGGATGCCTGCGCCATATCCCGTGTCGAGAACGGTTCCAGCTTCGGCTGAGAATCGTCCCCCATCACGGAGAGATTTCGCGCATGAGCGACAACCGCCCGATCCTGACCACCCGCCAGGGCCATCCGGTCCGCGACAACCAGAGCACCCGCACGGTCGGCGAGCGCGGCCCGGCGACGCTCGAAAACTACCAGTTCATCGAGAAGATCACGCATTTCGATCGCGAGCGGATCCCGGAGCGCGTCGTCCACGCCCGCGGCGCCGGCGCCCACGGCTATTTCGAGGCCTACGGCAAGATCGGCAACGAGCCGGCTTCCAAGTACACCCGCGCCCGCGTCCTCAACGAGGTCGGCGTGAAGACGCCGATGTTCGTGCGCTTCTCAACCGTGGCCGGCGCCAAGGAGAGCCCTGAGACCGAGCGCGACCCGCGCGGCTTCGCGGTGAAGTTCAAGACCGTCGACGGCAACTGGGATCTCGTCGGCAACAACCTCAAGGTCTTCTTCATCCGCGACGCGATCAAGTTCCCCGACATGATCCACGCGTTCAAGCCGGACCCGGTGACCAACCGGCAGGAGGCCTGGCGCTTCTTCGACTTCGTGGCCCAGCACCCCGAAGCGATCCACATGGTCACGCACCTCAAGTCGCCCTGGGGCATCCCCGCGAACTACCGCGAGATGGAGGGCTCGGGCGTCAACACCTACAAGCTCGTCAACGACCAGGGCGAGGCCGTGCTCTGCAAGTTCCATTGGGAGCCGAAGCAGGGCATCCGCAACCTGACCTCGGCCCAGGCCGCCGAGATCCAGGGCAAGGATGTCGGGCACGCCACGCGCGACCTCTACGACAACATCTCCAAGGGCAATTTCCCCGAGTGGGAATTCTGCGTGCAGATCATGCCCGACGGCCCGAACGACCACCTGTCGTTCGATCCGCTCGACGACACCAAGCTCTGGCCCGTCGAAGACTTCCCGCTCCTGCCGGTGGGCCGCATGGTGCTCGACCGCGTGCCGGACAACTTTTTCGCGGAAGTCGAGCAGTCGGCCTTCGGCACCGGCGTTCTGGTCGACGGTATCGACTTCTCGGACGACAAGATGCTCCAGGGTCGGACGCTGTCCTACTCGGATACGCAGCGCTACCGCGTCGGCGCCAACTACCTGCAGCTGCCGATCAACGCTCCGCAGCCCGGCGTGAAGGTTTTCTCCAACCAGCGCGACGGCCAGATGACCTACGGCGTCGACGGTCACGGCCAGAACCGGCACATCAACTACGAGCCCTCGACCGTCGGCGAAGGCCTCGCCGAGGCTCCCAAGCCGGCGCATGACTATCACCAGCCGGTGCAGGGCCAGCTCGGCCGCTACCAGACCTCGCGCACCGAGGACGACTACGCCCAGGCCGGCGTGCGCTATCGCTCGTTCGAGACCTGGGAGCGGGACGACCTGATCGCCAACCTCGTCGGCGACATGAAGCAGTGCCCCGAGGCGATCCAGCTGCGGATGGTCTGGCACTTCTCCCATGCCGACGCCGATTACGGCCGCCGCGTCGCCGAAGGCGCCGGCATCGATCTGGCAAAGGCGCTGGCCCTGCCGCCACTGCCGGGCCGCGCTGCGCCGGGCAAGCGTCTCCAGGCCGAGACCTACACCGACGGCTCGCACGCCCACCGCGTCGCCGCCGAATAATTTTTCGGGGTAACGCGACAGAGAAAAGTCCCGTGGAGCCTATGCTCCGCGGGGCTTTTTCTTGGGGTCGTCCTTCGTTGGGGTGCTGTCAGCCTATCGGCCGCGCAAAAAGAAGAACCACACCAGGAGAATGACGGGGATCGGAATCCCGATGAGCCACAACAATCCGCCGGTCAGCATGTCGATCTCCTTGAGCCGACTGAGCAACGATGGGTTTGGCAGGACCGTTCCGTCGGTGGAGGCGCAAGCGCTGGAATGTCGGTGTTTCGGATCGACTCATTCGGTATGGGCCGTCGTTTCGAGTTCCGCGATCACCCTGTAGGTCCAAAGACGAGTGCATGGAAAAACCCAGAATATCTATTTCCGGATGATCGGATGTATCCACCACCGCCATTGCAAGCGTAGCGAAGCAATCCAGGACAAACTGGTCGACGTCAGTGAGTTGGCCCTGGATTGCTTCGCTGCGCTCGCAACGACGGATTTGGTATTCGAATTTTCGAGAATTAACTGGATGGAATCTTCTAAAATATGCCGGCACTAGGCCAAAGATCTAAGACGACTTGTCTTATGTTCACCGCATAACGCAATTTTTGTCACGAAACGAAGCAAAAAATCTTTCGTATTCTTAACGGCTCACCATCGATCCGGCCCCCGCCCTCGGGCGGGGGCCGTGCCGCGTCAACTACGGGCAGGCGTGCCGTGCGCCGTCGTTGCCGAGATACGTGCCCGAGCGCCGGTCGTAGGAACGGAAGCGGGCGACGCAGTAGGACACGGAACGGGTGGGCTGGACGGCCTCGGTCTCGACCGGGGCATAACCCTCCTGGTCGTAACCGTAGGCGGCCGGGGCGTAGCCGTTGCCGTAATAACCGTCGTCGTAGCCGTAGCCGCCACCGTAGCCATAACCGCCGTATCCGTAGCCCAATCCGCCGGCCGCGAGGCCGAGCCCGAGACCGAGGCCCAAGCCGCCGTAGCCGAGACCGCGTCGGCCGTAGCCGCGACCGCCGTAATAGCCGCCGCGGTTGCCCGCGAAGCCGCCGCGATAGCCGTTGCCGGCTCCGACGACACCGCCGCGGTTGAACCCGCCGCCGAATCCGGCGCCGCGGACCCCGTTACCGAATCCGGCCCCGCCGAAGCCGGCCCGCTGACCGCCGAAGCCGCCGACTCGCGAGACGCCGCCACTCAAGGCGTTGGTGCCGACGCCGCCGGCCCTGAAGCCACCGCCACCGAAGCCGCCGCCCCGGAACCCGCCTCCGCCGAAGCCGCCGCGCATGCCACCGCCACCGAAGCCGCCTCCGCCGCCACGAAATCCACCGCCGCCGAAGCCGCGGGCATCCGCTGCGACGGGAACCAGAAGGAGGGCGCCGGCCAGGGCTGCCGATACGGTCAAGATACGATTCATCGTGTTCACCATTTTGCGGGAGAGTATCCCTTGGTGATCGAACGCGCCCGCGCCCTGATCGGGTCTGCGGCATATCGATATATTTCAACCTGGGGTCTCGGTGCCCGGCGCAGCCGGGTCCGGTTTCATGGCGATAAGGCCGCATGACCAATCTCGCCGCCTTCATCGGCGCCGCGCTCGCCGAGATCGCCGGCTGCTTCGCCTTCTGGGCCTGGGCACGACTCGGGGCTTCGCCGCTCTGGCTGCTGCCCGGCCTCGCCTCGCTCGTCGCCTTCGCAGCTCTGCTGACCCTCGCCGACGCGCCCGCGGCGGGGCGGGCCTACGCGGCCTATGGCGGGATCTACGTCGTGGCCTCGCTGGTCTGGCTGAAGCTCGTCGAGGGAGTCGACCCGGACCGCTGGGACCTGTCCGGCGCGGCGCTCTGCCTCGCCGGGATGGCGCTGATCCTCTACGGGCCGCGCGCGGCCTGACCGACCTGTTGGGCACGGCCGGCGCCGAGGCCGCAGATCGCACCGGCCACGGCGATGGCGGAGAACAGCAGGGCCGGCAGGCCCCAGCCGCCGGTGGCCTGGTGTGCGAGCCCGAAGCCGAACGGGCCGAGGGAGGCGAGGGCATAGCCGAACCCCTGCGCCATGGCCGAGAGCGCGCCGGCCCCCGCCGCATCCCGCGCCCGCAGCACGATCACGGTGAGGCCGAGCCCGAAACAGCCGCCGCTGGCGAAGCCGAGCACGATCGCCGCCGGCACCGTCAGGATTTCAGGTCCGAAGGCGAGGGTCAGGAAGGCCGCCACCATGGCGGCGAGGCCGCCGACGATCCAGCCGCGCTGGTCGCGGGCGCGGGCGGCGGCGGTCGGCAGCAGCAGCGCACCCGGAGCCTGCGCGATCGCCGCAACGGCGGCGAGGTATCCGGCATCGAGGGCGTCGAGCCCCCGCCCCTGCAGCACCGCCGGCAGCCAGCCGAACTGGATGTAGGCGAGCGAGGATTGCAGCCCCATGAAGCCGGCGACCTGCCAGGCCAGCGGCTCGCGCCACAGGCTCGGCGCGGGCCGGCGGGCGACGCTCGCGGCGGCCGCCGGCCGGGCCTTGGCGAACGGCGCCCAGGCGAAGACCGCGACGAGCGCCGGGAGCGACCACAGCGCCAGGGCGGCGGCCCAGCCCTGGCCGAGGGCGTGCTCGAACGGCACCGTCAGCCCGGTGCCGGCGCCCGCGCCGACGCAGAGCGCCATGGTGTAGAGCCCCGTCGCCCGCCCGGCCTGCCGGGAGAAGTCGCGCTTCACCAGAGCCGGCAGCAGGACGCCGGCCAGCCCGATGCCGAGGCCCGCGACGGCCGCGCCGGCAAACAGGGCCGGCAGGCCGCCGAACCCGCGCAGCAGCAATCCAACGAGGACCGCCGCGATACCGGCAAGGATGCCGGCATCGACGCCGAGCCGCCGGATCGCCGCCGGTCCGAGCGCGCCGCCGAGGCCGAGGCAGAGCACCGGCAGCGTCGTCAGCGCCGCCGCGCCCGTGGCGCTCAGGCCCGTCTCCGCGACGATCCCCGTCAGCAGCGGACCGACGCTGGTGATGGCGGGCCGCAGGTTGAACGCCACCAGCATCACCGCGAGGCCGATCAGGACCGGGCTGTGCGGCTTGGTGTCCGGCTTCGTGTCGGTCATAGACCCGTTCATGCGATGCCGTTCGCCTCGCGCCGCCGGCCGGCCGCAGCCAGCAGCAGGCCGCCGAGCAGCAGGACCGCGAAGGGCGCGTCACCGAGGCGGGCGTAGAGCGTGCGGCCGGGGATGCGGGCGGGGAGATCAGCATCGAGCACGCCCTCTGTGCCGAGCGGCAGGGCGGCGACGATGCGGCCATGCGCATCGACAACGGCCGAGATGCCGCTGTTGGCGTCGCGCACCAGCGGCAGGCCCTCCTCGACGGCGCGCAGCCGCGCCTGGGCGAAGTGCTGGTGTGGCCCCGGCGTGTCGCCGAACCAGGCGTCGTTGGTGAGGTTCAGGATCAGGCCGGGCACGACCGGCGCTTCGGCCGGCACGATGGCGCCGGGAAAGATCGACTCGTAGCAGAGCGTCGCCGCCACCGGCGGCAGACCCGGCACGGTGAGGATGCGCTGGCCTTGTCTGCTCCCCGCCGTGAAGCCTCCCGGCACCGAGACGAACTGCCGGAGGCCGACCGCCTTCAGGATCGCATCGAGCGGAGCCGGCAGATATTCGCCGAACGGCACGAGGTGGACCTTGTCGTAGCTGTCGCCCAGCGTCCCGCCGTGCGCGATCGTCAGGATGGAGTTGAAGAACACCGCATGCTGGCGCGTGAACGGCTCCTGCGCCCGCGCCGCCCCCGTCAGCAGGTGCTTGCCTTCCGGCAGCACCGCGCCGATGCGTCCCAGCGTCTCGGGATCGCGCTGGACCAGGAAGGGAAAGGCGGATTCCGGCCAGACGATGTGGGTGACGTCGGCGATCCCGCTACGATCGGGCGAGGCCGCCCGGTCGCTGAGCGCGAGGTACTTGTCGACGACGGCATAGCGGTCGTCCGGCTGGAACTTGGCGTCCTGCGCGATGTTCGGCTGGATCAGCCGCAGGCGCACGCCCGCGATGGTGGCGTCGGGTTTTCCCGGGACGCGCCAGGCGCCGAACAGGGCGAGCGCCGCGAGCGCCAGCGCGGCCGCGAGGAGCGGCCCGATCCGGGCGCGGGTGCCGGCCCCGGTTGCGAGCGTCGCGGGGGCGGCCGCGATCGGCACCACGATCAGGCTCAGGCCGTAGAGCCCGATCACCGAGGCCCCCTGCATCAGCCAGAGGTTGCCGCCGAGCGCCATGCCGAGGCCGTTCCACGGAAACCCCGTGAACCAGTGCCCGCGCAGCCACTCGCTCGCCGCAAGGCCGAAGGCGAGCGCGAACAGCCGCCCCGGCCCGCGCGACCAGACCAGCCGCGCCGCCGCGAAGCCGAGGGCGTAGAAGATCGCGAGCACGGCCGGCAGCCCGACCACGCCGAGCGGCATCGCCCAGGCGAACTGGTCCGCCTCCACCAGGAACGCCGCCCCAAGCCACCACAAACCGGCGACGAAATACCCGAAACCCCAGGCCCAGCCGATCGCCGCGCAATCCCGCAGCGTCCGCCAGCCGCGCGGGCCGGCGCTGGCGCCGTCCACCAGCCAGACCGCCACGGTGAGCGACACGACCAAAGCCGGAAAGACGCCATAGGGCGGCATCGCCAGCGCGCCGACAGCCCCGGCCAGCACGGCCAACCCGAGGCGGGGCCAGCCATGGCTCAGGATGATCCGATGCGCGGTCCCATCGAGCCAGCCGGCCGCCGGCACGGAACGCGTGTCGCTCTTGCGCGCGAAGATCATGCGGTGGGAATCATCGGGCAGCCGGGCTCTTTTCGGAATCGTGCGGGCTTTACACGATTCCCGGGCTTTGGCTTCCGATCAGTTTTCGCGAGACAGCCTCAGCCCCCGCCCGACCCGGCCGCCTGAGCCGGCGGCGGCAAGGCCGTCGGCGGGGCGGGCAGCGCCAGGGGCACCACCTGCCCGATTCGAGAGGGACCACGCTGCAGCCGCAGCCGCTTCACCCGGCGCGGATCCGCGTCGAGGACTTCGAATTCGAGTTCGCTCGGGCCGACGATGATCTCGCCGCGGGAGGGCACGCGGCCGGCCAGCGTCACGATGAGGCCGCCGATCGTGTCGATCTCCTCTGCCATCTCGCCGGCCGAGGCGACGAGGTCGACGCCGGTGGCTTCCGAGACCTCGGCGAGGCCGGCGCGGGCGTCGGCGACGTAGGTGTCGGTCTCGCCCTCGACGCGGTTGATGAGCTGGCCCTCGGCCACGTCGTGCTCGTCCTCGATGTCGCCGAGCACGACCTCGATCAGGTCCTCAATGGAGATCAGACCGTCGGTGCCGCCGTACTCGTCGATGACGAGCGCCATGTGCGTGCGCGTCGCCTGCATCCGCACCAGCAGGTCGATGGCGGGCATCGAGGGCGGCACGAACAGCACCGGGCGCTGGATGCGGGTGGAGGCGAGCGTCACCGACAGGTCGACCTTGCCGAGGTCGAGTTCCCGGATCGCCCGAGCCGGCAGCCGGCGCACGCGTGTCGGGGCGGGCTTGTCCTCGTTCGCGACGGTTGCAGCTGCACCGTTTGCCGGAGCGCGCCGGGGTGCTGCCTCGGCCTTCGAGGCGAAATACTCCACGAAATCGCGGATGTGGACCATGCCGCGCGGGTCGTCGAGCGTCTCGCCGTAGACCGGCAGGCGCGAATGGCCGGCGGTCCGGAAGAGCTTGAGCAGGTCGCCGAGGCTGGTCTCGACGGGCACGGCGACGATATCGGCGCGGGGCACCATCACGTCGTCCACACGCACCTTGTGCAGGCCGAGCACATTCTTGAGCATCGCCCGCTCCAGCGGGGAGAATGCGTCCTCGCCCGTATCGGGCTCGGCGAGGGCGTCTTCGATGCCGGTGCGCAGGCTGTCCCGCGAGCGCAGATTGAAGACGTTGAGCAGGCGGTCGTACCAGGCCTCGCGGGGCTGGGAATCGGCGTCTGCATTGGGCGCGGCCAGGGCCGCGCCGCGACTTCGGTCGTTCGTCATGTCTCTCTTGAATGTCTGAGGCGGAAGTGCCGGGATCGGAGCGGATCAGTCGCCGCAGAGGTCGGCGTAAGGGTCGGGAATGCCGAGGGTCGCGAGCGCTGCGACCTCGAGCGCTTCCATCGCGTCGGCTTGCGATTCGCCGGTCTCGTGGTCCTGGCCGAGCAGGTGAAGAGTGCCATGGACGAGGAGATGCGCGAGGTGATGACTGAGCGGCTTCGACTGCTCGGCACTCTCGCGCAGCAACGTGTCATAAGCAAGAACCACGTCGCCGAGCGGCTCCGGCGCGCCGGGCGGCAGAGGCTGCTCTGCGGCCGGAAACGACAGCACGTTGGTGGGCTTGTCCTTGCCCCGCCAGGTCTTGTTCAGCGCTTGCACGGTAGCGTCGTCGGCGAGCAGGATGCTGATCTCCATCGGGCCTGCCTGCGAATCGGGCATGACCGCGAGGGCGGCAGCGACCGCCCGCTCGACGAAGGCGTCGAGGTCGGGCACGGCCTCCGCCCAACGCGCATCCTCGACGGCGATGTCGATGCTGTTCTGGATCATCGGGACGCTGGAATCTCGGGCCGGTCAGGCTGCCTGGGGTACGCAGGCCTCTAGCACGGGTTCCCGCTCCGATCCGAACATCCGTACCGTGGGCAGGCTCGCCACGGCCGGCTTGGCGAAGAGATAGCCCTGGAACAGGGCGATGCCGATGCCGCGCAGGGTCTCGAACTCGGCCTCCGTCTCGACGCCTTCCGCGATGACCGAGATACCGAGGGCCTGGGCCATCTGCGTCACGCCCGCGACGATGACCCGGCGGGCCGGCGAGGCGTCGATGCCGCGCAGCAGGTCCATATCGAGCTTGACGAAGTCCGGCTGGAAGCTCGCCAGCAGACCGAGCCCGGCATAGCCGGCCCCGAAATCGTCGATTGCCGTCGAGAAGCCGTGCCGGCGATACTCGACGATGATGCGCCGGACATGGTCCACGTCGACCATTTTCTCGTTCTCGGTGAACTCGAACATGATCTGCCGATGCTGGAAGCCGACGCGCTGCGCCGCTTCGAGCGTCGCACGGATGCAGGCTGCCGGCTCGTAGACGGCGTTCGGCATGAAGTTGATCGAGAGCCGGGTCTCGGCATCGGGAAACAATGCGCCGGCCAGCTCGATCGCCTTCACGCGGCAGGCCTGGTCGAACTTGTAGCGGTTCGTCGCATCGACCATCCCGAGGATCTGAGCCGCGCCCTCGCCCTGGGTGCCGCGGACGAGAGCTTCGTATCCCCAGACCGCACCTTGGCGAATGTCGATGATCGGATGGAAGGCCATCGTGAAGGCGAACGGCAGCGGCGTCCCACCCTTGCAGCCCTGGCACCCCACCTTGCTCATGCGCCGCCTCTCCATCTCGACGCGATCCGTATAGGGCGCGCGAATTAACGAATGCCCGTTTTTGGACATCCGATGCTTGGGTGAACATAGACGACTGTATGATTCTTCACATTCGAGCCTGTTCCTCAAGATCTTGGATACGTCCGGGAAGTTGCGGACGCGTCGATCGAACGCCGGCGTCTCGACGCGGCCGCGAACCGGCCGCAAGGCCGGAATGCAAAACGCAAAAGAACAAACTGCTTCAGCAGGCTTGTCGCCAGAGAATGACCGTATCGTCTACGTAGAAAAAAGATGATTTAATTCGTTTGATCGCGACCCGTCTCTACGACAATCTTGGCGGGCTCGATTTTCTGCCGTCCGGCCAATGGTTCGATGGCATTTTTACACAGAAAAATCTCATCAATACTGTCGCTATCGACCGCGACACGACCATACCCCGAAAGGCCGCCATGACCTCGCCCAGCACCGCCGCACCGGAGCCGATCCGTTTCGCCTATTGGGTGCCGAACGTCTCGGGCGGCCTCGTCATCAGCAAGATCCCCCAGCGCACCAGCTGGGATGCCGACTACAACCGCAAGCTCGCGCAAATCGCCGAGAAGGCCGGCTTCGACTACGCACTGACGCAGATCCGCTTCACCGCCGGCTACGGCGCCGAGTACCAGCACGAGTCTGTGGCCTTCAGCCACGCCCTGCTGGCCGCGACCTCGCGCATCAAGGTCATCGCCGCGCTGCTGCCCGGGCCATGGCACCCGACGCTCGCAGCCAAGCAAATCGCCACGATCTCGCAGCTCACCGAAGGCCGCATCGCCATCAACCTGGTCTCGGGCTGGTTCTCCGGCGAGTTCCGCGCCATTGGCGAGCCCTGGCTCGACCACGACGAGCGCTATCGCCGCTCGGAAGAGTTCATCACGGCGCTGCGCGGAATCTGGACGCAGGACAACTTCACCTATCGCGGTGATTTCTACCGCTACACGAACTACACCCTGAAGCCGAAGCCGGCCGACCCGCAGCCCGAGATCTTCCAGGGCGGCTCGTCCCGCGCCGCGCGCGACATGGCCGCGCGCGTGTCGGATTGGTACTTCACCAATGGCAACACGCCCGAGGGCATCAAGGCTCAGGTCGACGACCTCCAGGCCAAGGCCGCGGCCAACAACCATTCCGTGAAGATCGGCGTGAACGCCTTCGTGATCGTCCGCGACACCGAGGAGGAGGCCCAGGCGGTCCTCCAGGAGATCATCGACAACGCCGACCCGGACGCCGTGAAAGCCTTCGGCCACGAGGTGAAGAACGCCGGCAAGGCCTCTCCCGAGGGCGAGGGCAACTGGGCGAAGTCCACCCTTACCGACCTCGTCCAGTACAACGACGGCTTCAAGACCAACCTGATCGGCACGCCCGATCAGGTCGCCGAGCGCATCGTGAACCTCAAGGAGGTCGGGGTCGACCTTGCGCTGCTGGCCTTCCTGCACTTCCAGGAGGAGGTCGCCTATTTCGGCGAGCACGTGATCCCACGGGTGCGGGCGATCGAGGCCCAGCGCGAGCGGCGGGCCGAGGCGGCGTAGCACTCAAGCGTTCGAACGCCGGCCGACGCAGCCGCGCATCCCGCTCTCCCCGCACGCGGGGAGAGGGCCGCGACGACCTTGTCGTCGGCGCGGCAAGGCGGCAGCCGAAGGTGAGGGGGCGGTGCCGGATGTGCCTCGTTCGGCGAAGCCCCCTTACCTTTGCTTCGGCTTCGCCTTCGCTTGCCACGGACCCGACAAGGGGTCCGTGGCCCTCTCCCCGCATGCGGGGAGAGAGGGGATGCAGCTCAAGCCTTCAGCCCCTGAACATTTCGCCTAACGCTTCGGAGCCTCCCATGAACATCGCCGTCAGCGCCAGCACGCTCCAGCAGACCGGCACCCCGCAGGGCGTCGCCGGCCCGGCCCGCCCGAGCCAACCCGCTCACGTCATCCGCGACGACGCCGAAGCGATCCGAGTCGCCCACGCGCTCGCCGCCGAATTCCGCGAGGGCGCCTCCGAGCGCGACCGCGCCCATATCCGCCCGCTGAAGGAGCTCGACGCCTTCTCCCAGAGCGGGCTCTGGTCGATCAACGTCCCAAGAAGTTTCGGCGGGCCGGAGGTGTCCTATCGGACGCTGGCGCAGGTGATCGCGATCATCTCGGCGGCCGATCCGTCGATCGGGCAGATCGCCCAGAACCATCTCGGCATCGTCGCGGCGATCCGCACCGTGTCCGATCAGGAGCAGCAGGCGCTGCTGTTCGGGGAGGTCCTGAAGGGCACCCGCTTCGGCAACGCCTTCTCGGAGAGGGGCACCAAGCGCGCGGCCGATTTCGAGACGAAGTTTTCGGACCACGGCGACCACGTGATCGTCACAGGTCAAAAGTTCTATGCGACGGGGGCACTGCTCGCGCATCTCGTGCCGATCGTCGCCGTCGATGATCAGGGCCGTGCCTGGTACGCCATCGCCGACCGCAACGCGCCGGGCCTGACCGTGATCGACGATTGGTCGGCCTTCGGGCAGCGCGGCACGGCGAGCGGCACCGTGATCATCGACAACGTGCGGGTGGAAAAGAGCCACCTCGTGCCGGCCTGGAAGGGCTACGAGGCGCCGCGCTCGGACGGGGCGATCTTTCAGATCATCCAGGCGGCGGTGGATGCCGGCATTGGCCGGGCCGCGCTCGACGACACCATCGCCTTCGTGCGCACCAAGTCGCGTCCCTGGATCGACAGCGGCCAGGAACGCGCCTCGGACGACCCCTACACCATCCAGGCGATCGGCGACCTCACCATCCGCCAGCATGCGGCCGAGGCCCTGCTCGACCGGGCCGGCCTCGCCATCGACGCGGCCATCGCCGAGCCGAGCGGCGAGAGCGTTGCGGCGGCACAGCTCGCGGTGGCGGAATCGAAGGTGCTGACGACGGAAGTCGCGATCGCCGCGACGAACAAGCTGTTCGAACTCGCCGGCACCCGCTCGACGCTGGCCGAGGACAACCTCGACCGGCATTGGCGCAACGCCCGCACCCACACCCTGCACGACCCGGTGCGCTGGAAATACGCGATCGTCGGCAACCACGCCCTCAACGGCGTGAACCCACCGTTCCACGCCTGGAGCTGAAGCTCAGCGCCGCTCCATGAAGCGGTTGGCCGGCAGGCGGTAGAGCATCCGCACGACGGTCTCGCTCTTCGCCCGCTTCAGCTTCCACAGCAGCGACGTCTCGATCTTGATCGAGCGGGCGTCGAGGCTGATGCGCAGGGCCGAGCGGTCGCGCGCCTGCTTCACCGGATCTGCGTAGAAGCCCGCGAGCTTGTCCGCCGCCATCCCAGGCGTCTCGAGCCAGGCCGGGACGTGGACGTGGCAGAGCCGGTCGACGTCGGTGAGCGCCTTGTCGATGCCGGTGCCGGTGATCGGGCAGGTCGTGGCGAATGCGTCGCCCACCACCACGAAGCCGTCCCGCCCGGCATGATCCTGCACCCGGTACAGGTCGATCGGCCGGGTCACGACCTTCCCGTCGACCCGGATCTCGCCGAACGTCTCTTCGAGCCGCGGCATCATCCTGCGCAGCATCGCTTCGGGCGAGAGCCGGAAATCCTGCGTCCAGGCATCGGATTGCGCCCGGTAGACGTAGAGGTTCGCCCGCACCGTGTCGCCGACGGGGAACAGGGTGAGGTAGGACACCCGGTCGCCGAAATGTTCTCCCGTCCAGACCAGCGAGGGGAACGGGAACGCGGCCGGCGGCCGCGTCAAGGTGAAGCCGGCGGCCAGGGTGTGCGACGGGCTGATCATCTCCCGGCGCAGGCCGAGTTGCCGGCGCACGCCCTCGCCGAGCCCCGTCGCGACGACCAGCAGCCGTGCCCGCACGACGCGGCCGTCGAGCAGGGTCACGGACTGGATGTCCGGCCCGGTCGCGATGGTGTCGGTGCGACCCACGACGCGCTCGACCGAGTCCGGCAGCGCGCCGCGCAGAGCATCGATGAGCCGGGCGTAGTCGCAGCCGTATTCGCGCTTGGCGTTACGGTCGACGATCCGCCCGAAGCGATGCAGCCAGACCCCGTCGAACGGCGTCGTCGCCTTGCGCGCCACGTCGCCGAGGCCCATGCGGTCGAGGAGCCGCATCTGCGGCTCGCCGAGCTTCTCGGCGCGGAACTCGGGGGGATGGCGATCGTGCTGTGCGATCAGGGCGACGCGCCGGCCCTGGCGGGCGAGCGCAGAGGCGGCGGCGATTCCGGCGATGCCGGCGCCGAGGACGGCGACGTCCACGTCGATCGTCCCTGGGCCATCCGTGGGTTGCGCGGATTGACCCGGATCGGGGATGAGGGTGACTTGAGCGCCCATGACGCCTCGCATCGGTCGGCCTCCGACGATACGCCGGAGCAGGCTAGCCGTCCGTCAAACCGCAAGGTTCACGCTACCGCAACGTGTAAATCTGCGTAAGCAGTGTTTTCTCGGGATTAAAACGCATTGAACCGTCGGCTCACGGAACGGCTGGCGGCCCTTCGACGGCACCTGCCGTTGGGGCTGTCCTACATCGCCTCCAGCGGCAGCCTCGTCGCCGCGAGTGCGGCCCAGCTTCTCACCTTCGCGATCCTGGCGCGCGCCCTCGGCCCGGCCGAGTTCGGCCGCCTCATCGAGTTCACCGCCCTGACCAACGTCGCGGTCCATATCTGCGGCCTCGGCGCCTCGGACTGCCTGCTGCGCCGGGTCTCGCAGAATCGGGCGATGTATCCGGCCATGCTCGGCCACAACGCCATCCTGATCGCCGTGACCGGGTCGCTCCTCGTCGGGCTCGGGCTGGCGACGCTGCCGTTCTGGCTCAAGGTCAGTCCCGATCCCGCGACCAATCTCGGCGCGACGGCGCTGCTGCTCGTCACGAACGTCGTGCTGGTGCGCATGATCCTGCTGGCGGAGCTGATCTTCCTCGGCCACTCGCGCTTCGCCTCGGCGAACCGGGCCGTGGTCGGCTATGCCCTGGCGCGGACCCTCACCGCTGTCACCGCCTGCCTCGTCTTCTCGACGGCGAGCCTCGCGCAATGGGCGGTGTGGCAGTTCGCCGGCAACCTCGTCGTGGTGGCCGCCTACGGCTGGTGGCTGCGCGGCCTCGGCCGGCCGCGCTTCGTCATCGTGCGCAACGAGATCCGGCTCGGCCTGTATTTCTGCTCGCAGTTCGTGGCGCGGGCGATCCGCCAGAACGCCGACCTGTTCATGCTTGGCCTCGTCTCGTCCATCGAGGTGGTCGGCAGCTACGGCGTGGCGCGCCGAATCCTCGACAGCAGCTACCTCAGCATCGACGCCCTGAACCGGCTGGTGTTTCCGCGCTTCGCGAAGACGAGCCTCGACGGCATCCACGCCACGATGCCGGGCGCACTGCGGCTGCTGCCGATCGCGCTCGCGCTCGGCACGGCGACCTCGCTCGGGCTGTTTCTGGTGTCGGGCTACCTGCCGCTGATCTTCGGGCAGGACTACACCTCGCTGTCGCGGTTCGTCCGCATCCTGGCCTGGATCCCGATCCTGATCGCAGCCTCCTCAGTCGCGATGGACGTGCTCGGCGCCTCCAGTCACCAGGGCGAGCGCGCGGCCATCGTCAACGCGACCAATCTCGGCGGCGCGCTGCTCATCGTCTGGTGGTCGTGGTGGTTCCCGCCGAACGGGACCCTCGCGGCCCTCTACGTGATCGAGGCCTGCACCATCGCCGCCGCATGGCTGATCCTGCTCAGGCTGGTTCGCCGCAGCGCGGCGCGGGCGATGGCGACGGCAGCATAGTTCACCGATCGGGGCAGGCCCGGGACACTCATGCGTTGGATAGCCGAGCCGCAATCAGCTCCTTGCGAGCGCCGTCGCGATCAGCCCCGCCACCGCCAGCGCCTGCCCGTCGCCGCCGAAGCGCGCGATCACCTGCACGCCGAGCGGCAGGCCGTCGCCCGGCACCGGCAGGTTCACGCAGGGTACGCCCATCAAGGTCCAGAGCCGATTGAAGCGCGGATCGCCGGTGGAGCCGAGGCCGCGGGGGGCGCGGCCGGTGGTGGAGTAGGTCAGGATCGCGTCGAACTCCGAAAACACGTCCTTGAGCTGCCGGCGGGCGCGGTGCGCGCTGCGGCGGGCGTCGTCGTATTGCGCGGCGGTCAGCGCCTGCGCCCGGTCGAGCTGTGCGCCGAGCACCGGCGGTAGCGTGTCGCGATGCGTCGCGTATTCCCAGGCGAGCGCCTGACGGGCCTCGAAATCCTGGATCAGCGGGTGGACCTCCCAGGCCCGCGCGAACGGCTCGGGCAGGGTGAGGTCGGTGACGACGGCGCCCGCGGCTTCCGCCGCGCGGGCGGCACGCGAGAGCGCCTCGGCGGCATCCGCATCGGCCTCGCCGGCGAAGCCCTGCAGGCAGAGGCCGATGCGCGGGCTGCGCGATCCCTCTCCCGAAGCATCGATCTCCGGCCGGTCGGCGATCAGGGCGAGGGCGCGGGCGATGTCGGGGATCGAGGCGCCGAACAGGCCGAGCGTGTCGAGCGCCCAGGAGAAGGTTTTTACCCCCACCATCGGCAGCAGCCGAAACGAGGGCTTGATCGCGGCGACGCCGCAGAAGGCGGCCGGGCGGATCACCGAGCCGCCGGTCTGGGTGCCGAGCGCCAGCGGCAGCATTCCGGCCGCGACCGCAGCCGCCGTGCCCGAGGACGAGCCGCCCGGCGTGTGGGCCGGATCGTGCGGGTTCACCGTCCGGGCCGGGTCGAGCCCGGCAAAGGCCGTGGTCGCGGTCTTGGCGAGCGGCACCGCGCCGAGCGCCTTCAGCCGCGAGACGATCGCGGCATCGGCCCGCGGCCGCCAGCCTGCGTAGATGGACGAGCCCATCTGAGTCGGCAGGTGGGCGGTGTCGATGATGTCCTTGATGCCCACCGCGATGCCGGCGAGCGGCCCCTCCCCCGGCACGACCGGGTCGGGATCGCTGCAGACGATCGCGCCGAGGCCGGGATCGCGCTCGGCGATCGCCGCCTGCGCCTCGGCCACGGCCTGCCGGGGCGTGAGGCGGCCGGCCTCGATGCGGGTGCGGAGTTCGATCAGGGAGAGCATGCGGGTCGATCTGGCTGCCGAGGGGCCACTGTCAACACTTGTCCACTGCCGTCGGCGGCGGAACGCCGCGTCGTTAGCAGCTCGTTTACGCGACCGTTCGCATTGTCGCGGTCATGTGGCGTAGCGTTCTCGCATTCTCGATCCCGGCGATGTTTCTCGCCGGCCTGGCCGGTTGCGCCGTCAACCGGTTCGAGGCCCGCGCCCCGTGGCGCGACCAGGCCGAGAACATGTGTATCGCGCGCGGCCTCGTGCGTCCCACCAGCTATGTCTCGCTCGCCAAGGAGATCGACGGGCCGGGCCCCTGCGGCATGCAGCAGCCCTTCAAGGTCACGCGGATGGGGGGCGGCACGGTGGCGCTGAAGCAGCGCATGACGCTGGGCTGTCCGGCTCTGGCCGAAGCCGAAGCCTGGCTCGCCGACACCATCCAGCCCGCCGCCAACCTGTATTTCGGCGTGGCGGTGGCCGAGATCAACGCCGGCACCTATGCCTGCCGCGGCCAGAACAACCAGGCCGGCGCCAAGCTCTCCGAGCATTCCTACGGCAACGCTCTCGACATCATGTCGCTGACGCTGGCCGACGGCCATGTCATCACCATCAAGGGCGGCTGGCGCGGCACCGAGGCCGAACAGGGCTTCCTGCGGGAGATCTTCACGGGGGCCTGCGCCCGCTTCACCACGGTGCTCGCGCCCGGCTCCAACATCTTCCACTACGACCACATCCACGTCGACCTCGCCCGGCACGACCCGCGCGGCCTGCGCCGAATCTGCAAGCCGCTACTGAAGTTCGAGCCGCAGATCGGCGCCGACGGCCAGCCGCGCCAGTTCGCCAACCCGCGCCCGCCGGTCCGCCAGCCCGCGCCGTCGCAGGCGCCGATCGAGCAGGAGACGGACGATCCGTACGCGGCGTCGCCCTCCGCCGCGCGCGGCGGCGCCCGCTTCGCCCACGCGCCCTCCCCGCGCTCGGCCTACGCCGCGGCGCCCGCGGAGAGCCACAGTGGCGGCGTCGACGAAGAGCCGTCCGCGTTCGATGTCGGCGGCTCGGCGGCCGAACCGATCTACTGATCGGCTCGCAGGACAGTCGGAGGTGTGCCCCCGACTCCCCAGCCGGCCGCAAAAGCGGCGCCCGCGGACGGCCCAAGCTTGACTTGCCTCGTCGGGAGGCCATCGTCGGCCGCAACGATCCGACACCGCGAAAGCGATCCGAGCCGTGATGCGTCTCACCGTACTCTTCTCAGCCCTGGCCCTCGGCCTCCTGGCGATCCAGCCCGCCTCAGCCCGCTCGGCTCGCGAAGAGATTTCGCCGGCCGAGGAGCAGGTGTTTCCCTACGACGCGCAGATTCCCGCCTGCCAGGATACGAGCGTCCTCGAGAAGATCTCCAGCCGGTTCGCCGAGAAGGAGGCGAAGTTCTGGAACACCTCGATGACGATCGAGTCCTACGACACCATCAGCCGCACCGCCTGGCGGCCCTACGGCCTCGACTACATTCCCCGCCGCTACTGCTCGGCGGTGGCGACGACCTCGGACGGCGTGCGCCGCCGGATCGACTACTCGGTGCGTGAGGGACTCGGCATTATCGGCGCGACCTGGGGCGTCGATTATTGCGTCCACGGCCTCGACCGCAATCTCGCCTATTCCTATTCGACCGCCTGCCGGATGGCCCGCCCCTGATGCTCCGCAACGCCGCCGTCGCGATCCTGCTGCTCGCCGCGACCGTCGCGCAGGCGCAGGATTTCGGTGGGTTTCGCGGACGCGGCGGCGGCGGGACGCCGGGCTCCTTCGACTTCTACGTTCTCGCCCTGTCCTGGTCGCCGAGCTATTGCAGCGGCAAAGGCGCCGAGCGCGATGCGGACGGGCAATGCTCGCCGGGACGCGGCCTCGGCTTCGTGGTGCACGGGCTCTGGCCGCAATACAGCCGCGGCTTCCCCTCGAATTGCGGCGCCTTCCCGCGCGCGCTTACCGGCGACGCCATGTCCGCGGCCGGCGAGATCATGCCGAGCGCCGGGCTCGCCCGCCACGAATGGAAGACCCACGGCACCTGCTCCGGTCTCGACCCGGTCGCCTATTTCAAGGCGGTGAAGACCACGCGGCAGGCGGTGACGATTCCGGAGCCCTATCGCAAGCCGAGTTCCAGCCAGCGCGCCGCCCCCCTGGAGATCGCGCGCCAGTTCGCCGAGGCGAACCGGGGCCTGCGCACCGACATGATGACGGTGACCTGCAAGCGCGGCCAACTCGAGGAAGTGCGGATCTGCTTCGACAAGGAACTGAAGGGTTTTGCGAGCTGCCCGACGGTCGCACGCCAGGGCTGCCGCGGCGGCGATGTCGAGATCGACGTGGCCCGCTGACGGGGCCGGGTGTCGGCTTTCCGCGCAAAGCCGGATATCCTTCGATGAGGGGCCGTTCCCAGCCTTGTGACACGCCGCGAAGGTCCGAGGACCGTACCATGACGAGCGCCCCTCACCAGCCACGCTGCCGCCTCGTCCAGGCTGGCGCCGCCTTCACCGGCAAGCAGGGGCTCGACTATGCCGTCGGCATCTCGGCGGAGCGCGTCGGCGCCGCGGGCATCCATCTCCAGCTCGTCACGATCCCGCCGCTGACCAAGGCGAAGGCCCACAAGCACGCGGCGCACGAGACCGCGATCTATGCTTTGACCGGCGTCTCGGGCTGCTGGTTCGGCGACGCCCTCGAAGACCACGCCACGGTCCGCCCCGGCGATTTCTTCTACATCCCCGCGGGCGTGCCGCACCTACCCTACAACCCGAGCGCCGACGAACCCTGCACGGCCCTCATCGCCCGGACCGATCCGAACGAGCAGGAAAGCGTCGTGCTGCTGCCCGACCTCGACGCCGTGCGTCCCGACCCCTTCGACAAGGGCTGACGCGCGCGCGTCAGGCCCGGAGACCGACACCCTGAACTATCGCCACGCCTTCCACGCCGGCAATTTCGCGGACGTGCTCAAGCACCTCGTGCTCACGCGCGTGCTCGTTCACCTGACCGCGAAGGACAAACCCTTCCGCGCCATCGATACCCATGCCGGGCTCGGTCTCTACGACCTCACCGCCGACGAATCCGACCGCACGGGCGAATGGCACGAGGGGTGGGGCCGGCTCGAGGTGCCCTTCACCGACGACGTCGAGGCCCTGCTCGCCCCCTACCGCGCGGCCGTCGCCGCCGTCCGCGAACGCCACGGAGACACCATCTATCCCGGCTCGCCCGCGCTGATCCGGGAATTTCTGCGCAGCGGCGACAAGGGCGTGTTCGTCGAGCTGCATCCGGACGATGCGGCGAGCCTGGCCGACCTCTACCGCAGCGACAGCCGCACCAAGGTGCTGCACCTCGACGCCTGGACCGCGCTCGGCGCGATGATCCCGCCGCCCGAACGCCGCGGCCTCGTGCTGATCGACCCGCCCTACGAGGAGCGCGGCGAGATCGACCGCCTCGGCGACAGCCTGCTCAAGGCCTCGCGCAAATGGCCGACGGGGGTTTTCCTGGGGTGGTATCCGATCAAGGATCTCGACGCGGTCGACCGGACGATCGCGGCGCTCGATGCCGGCCTGGACCGCCCGGCGCTCCGCATCGACCTGATGATCGACCGGCCCGACGACGCCACCCGCCTCACCGGCACCGGCCTCGTCGTGATCAACCCGCCCTGGCGGCTGGCGGAGGAGATGGATCTCGTGCTGCCGCCCCTGGCCGAGCGGCTGGCGCGGCGGGCCTATGGGGCGTTCCGGTGCGATCGGCTCGGACCGGAGGCTTGAGCTTTACTCGGCGGGCGGGCGGCGCCGGTCGATGTCCCATTCGTTCAGACGCACAGCAGCGTAGGCGATCGTTAGGACGATCGCTGGAATGCCGAAGATCACGTAGATGTCCATCCAGGTCATTCGCGCAGCCTCCGCAACGTACGCCTCGCCAGAAGATGTAGGCTCAAGGCCGTGAGAAACCAAATTCCCGAGAAGACGACACTATAAATCGTAAACGGCGGCGCTGTCGGGAATCCATAACTCCAAGCGATCACCGGCGTCACGACACCGATGATCGAGAAGGCACTACTCAGCCGATCCAAATTGCCAGCAAGCAGCTTCTGCCGCTCGTTGTGGACGAGGCTCATGCCACAGTTTCCTACGCCGTCACCCGCCCCTCCAGCGGAAACACCTTCGCCGGGTTCATCAGCCAGGCCGGGTCGAACACGTTCCTCACCCGCATCTGCTGTTCCAGATCCTCGCGCGTGTACTGGAACGTCATCAGCTCGCGCTTCTCGATGCCGACGCCGTGCTCGCCCGTGAGGCAGCCGCCGACCTCGACGCAGAGCTTGAGGATTTCGTCGCCCGCGGCCTCCGCCTTCTGCAGCTCGCCGGGGGTGTTGATGTCGAACAGGATCAGCGGGTGCAGGTTGCCGTCGCCGGCGTGAAAGACGTTGGCGACGCGCAGGGAATGGCCCGCGCAGATCGCGCCGATCCGCTCCAGCACCGTGGCGAGTTGGCCGGTGGGGATGGTGCCGTCCATGCAGATGTAGTCGGAGATGCGGCCCGTCGCGCCGAAGGCGGATTTCCGGCCCTTCCAGATCGCGGCGCTCTCGGCCTCGGACTTCGAGACGCGGATACTCGTCGGGTTGAAGTCCCGGGCGATGGCCTCGATGCGCGCGAGCATGTCCTCGCACTCCTCGTCCGACCCCTCGACCTCGATGATCAGCATGGCTGCGGCATCGCGCGGATAGCCGGCATTTGCGAAGTCGTCGGTGATGAGGATCGCCTCCTTGTCCATGTACTCGATCGCCACCGGGATGATGCCGGCGGCGATGATGGCCGCGGTGCAGGCGCCGGCATCCTCTACCGAGGAGAAGCCGACGAGCGCGGGCCTGGCCCCCTCCGCCGCGCGAAGGATGCGGACGGTGGCCTCGGTGACGATGCCGAGCTGGCCCTCCGAGCCGCAGATCAGGCCGAGCAGGTCGTAGCCGCCGCTGTCGAGATGGTCTCCGCCGATCTCGACGACCGTGCCGTCGTTCGTCACCAGGGTGACGCCGAGCAGGTTGTTGGTGGTCACGCCGTATTTCAGGCAATGCGCGCCGCCCGAGTTCATGGCGATGTTGCCGGCGATGGTGCAGGCGAGCTGGCTCGACGGATCGGGGGCGTAGAAGAAGCCTTCGTGGCTCACCGCGCCCGAGATCGCGAGGTTGGTGATGCCGGCCTCGACCCGGGCGGTGCGGTTGGCGAAATCGACGTCGACCATGCGCGTCATCTTGCCGACGCCGATGATGACGGCGTCCTCCTGCGCGATCGCGCCGCCGGCGAGCGAGGTGCCGGCGCCGCGCGCCACCACCGGCACGCCGTTGGCGTGGCAATAGGCCATCACCGCCGAGACCTCCTGCGTCGTCGAGGGCAGCACCACCGCGAGGGGCAGCTTGCGGTAGGCGGTCAGCCCGTCCGTCTCGAAGACGCGGCGCTCGTCCTCCGTCGTCACCAGGGCCTCGGGCGCCACCAGCGGGCGCAACCCTTCGATGATCTCGGCGCGGCGCGCGATGATCGCCGCGTCGGGAACGGGGAATGCGATCGACATCGGGCGTTTCCTCCGGGGTTGAACAGTGCCGTACGGGATGAACGCGCACCCTGCGTGCCGGCTCCGCGGCGCTTCAGCTTGGCTTCAGGCGAGATGGCGCAGTGTCGGTCTCGTGGACAGGCGCTGGAGTAGCGGAAAAGGCGTGCCGACGGATGCGTCACGCTCTGTCTTCTAGTGCACGAAGTCCATGCGGCATTGGCGTTTTCGGCACCGAAGCGCGGGAACCCGGGTGGCATTTCCAGTCTTTATCTGTTCTAAAGCAAGGTGGCTTTACCACCAGCCCAAGGGCGGCCGTTGCCGCCTCCCAGGAGGAACATAGATGCGTCATTTCATCCTCGGCGCCGCGTTCGCCGCGCTCCTTCCCCTCGCTGCCCACGCCGAAGGCGATGCGGCGGCAGGCGAGAAGGCGTTCGCGCCGTGCAAGGCCTGCCATGCATTCGGCAAGAACGGCGCCGGCCCGGATCTCAAGGGCGTTGTCGGTCGCAAGGCCGGCTCGCATGAGGGCTTCAACTACTCCGACGCGCTCAAGAACTCGGGCCTGACCTGGGACGAGGCGAGCCTGAAGGAGTGGATCGCCGACCCGAAGAAGAAGGTCCCCGGCAACAAGATGATGTATGCCGGCGTCAAGGACGAGAAGAAGCTCGGCGACATCGTCGCCTACCTCGGCACCCAGAAGTAATCAGGCCGATCGCGCAGCCGTCCGGGTCGAAACCCGGACGGCTCGCAGCGATGACAAAATCTTCGGTCCAACAAAAAAGCCGCTCTCTCAAGAGCGGCTTTTTTGTTGCCCGAGCGGGTCGTTCACTCTGCGGCGCGGGCTGCGATCTCGGCACCGGCGCGCTCGTGGAGTTCGTCGCGCACTCCGGCCAGAAGTTCGAGCAGCGACCGGCGGGAGTCCATGTCGAGGCCGGTCATGCCGCCGACATCCTGGGGGAGGCATTCCATCTTGCCGCGCAGGCTGCGGCCCTTGTCGGTCAGGAAGATGCTGACCTGGCGCTCGTCGGCCCGGTCGCGCACCCGGCGGACCTGCCCGGCAGCCTCGAGACGCTTCAGCAGCGGCGTCAGCGTGCCGGAATCGAGGAACAGCTTGGTACCGATGTCCTTCACCGTCAGCCCCTCCTCCTCCCAGAGGACGAGCAGCACGAGGTATTGCGGGTAGGTCAGGTCGTGGTGGCTCAGCATCGTGCGATAGGCGCGACCGAATGCGTGCGCCGCAGCGTAGACCGCGAAGCAGAGCTGGTTGTCGAGACGCTGCGGGTCGTCGGCCCGGCCCGGCTTGCTCATTGTCGTGATCCTTGTCCCGCACCTGCCGAAGCGGCCGTCCCGTCGGTGCCGTGAGCCTCAGCCCTGGTGTCGTCAGCGCGATGCAATCGTCCTGCCGTCTTGCTCCCGACGATGTCGGGACAGCACGGCTCGACACACGATCGTCGGCTAAGAGACGGTTCTTAAAGGAAATTTGCAATGCACACAATCAAATGGGGCGTGCGCTTGGGGAGACCGTAGCATTCGTCCGAGCGCGCCCGGATCAGCCGCACGGGCATGATCGCGCCGAACTTCGAAAAAAATCCGGAGATTTTTCCAAGGATCCGCTCGCCTTGCGCGTCTCAGGAGTCGAGGCTCTATCGAGGGGGCAGGATACGTGCGGCACAGCATTGCCTGCCGCGATGCGGGAAGGACCCGACATGGCCGACCGGCCGGTGCCACCGCTCCGGATGCAGTCGCGGTGAATGCGGGCGCCGGCGACCCGGATCGCGATCTCGTCGGCCGGGCAGTCCATGGCGACCGCATGGCCTTCGAAGCGCTGCTGCGCCGGCACTACGACGGCATGCACCGCATCGCTTGGCGGATGACCGGCTCGCGGGAGGATGCGGAGGATATCGTACAAGAGATCTGCTGCGCGCTCGCCGACCGGATCGCGGGTTTCCGTGGCGAGGCGCGCTTCAGCACGTGGCTCTACGGAATCACGGCCAATGCCTGCCGCGATCATCGCCGCCGCGGCGCGACGCTCGCCCGGCTGCGGCAGGGTCTGGCCGTGCTCGTCCGGGCCGGGGGAACCGGCGATGGCGGCGATCCGCACCGCCGCGTCTGGCTCGCAAGCGCGCTCGGGCGTCTCGATCCGGGCCTGCGCGAGGCGGTGGTGCTCGTCGCCGGCGAGGGGCTGACCCATGCCGAGGCGGGTGCGGCGCTCGGCATCGCCGAGACCACGGTGTCGTGGCGCCTGTTCGAGGCGAGGCGGCGCCTGAAGGCGGTTTTCGACGGGGAGAGGCCCGATGTCTGATCGCAATGACGACGCCGGCCGGCTTCCCGAAGCCCCCGCCGCTTCGTCCGAAGCGCGCGAGCGGGCGATCGACGCCGCGCTGGCGCGGTTCGATACCCGCAAAGGATCCGCCGCCGACGCGCGTCCAAGGGATCGTCACACTCGAAAGAGGACGTTTCCCATGACTCCCATCCGCACGGCGCTCGCCGCCTCCGTCGTCGTCATCGTCGCCGCTCCGATCGCCTGGCAATTGTCGCGGGAGCATCAGGGCCCCGTCGCGCCGCCGGCCGAGACGCCGTCGTCCGAGCCCGCAGCACCGAGGCCGACATTGGACATCGGGACGCCGACGGCGAGTGCCCCCCCGGCCGAGCCTTCGCCGGGTCCTGAAACGGCCAAGCCCGAAGCCACCGGCGCCAACTCCATGGTCCGCGAGGCCGAGCCGCAGTCTATGGCGGCACGGGACGCGCCGGCGGACGCAACACGGAAGCCGGCCGAGGCGCCGGTGATTGCCCCGCCCCCGCCCACCTCCCCTTTGCCCGCCTCGCCTTTGCCCGCCACGAGAATAGGCCGCGATCAGGTTCAGGCTTTCCGCTCTTCGGGCTTTGCGGATTGGGAGAGAAGAGGCCAGGAGGCCTCCCCCCCGCAGATGCGGGCTCGCGCGCTGTCGACGGCGCCCGACCTGCAACAGGCACCGGCCGAGCCCACCGGCCACGAAAAATTCGACGGCAAGCCGCAGAGCGGGTTCCAGACGGTGCAGACCGCACCGGTCTCGACCTTCTCGATCGACGTGGACACCGCCTCCTACGGCTTCGTCCGCGCCAGCCTCGCCCGCGACACCCTCCCCCCGCCGGCCGCCGTGCGGACCGAGGAGCTGATCAACTACTTCCCCTACGGCTATCCTGCCCCCGAGAACCGCGAGACGCCGTTCCGGGTCACGGCCAGCGTGTTTCCGAGCCCCTGGGCCGAGGGCCGCAAGATCGTCCGCGTCGGGATCAAGGGCTACGCGCTCCAGGCCGAGGCGCGCCCGAAGGCTAACCTCGTCTTCCTCGTCGACACCTCGGGTTCGATGAACGGCCCGAACCGTCTACCGCTGGTGAAGCGCTCCCTGGCCCTGCTGCTGACGCAGCTCGACGCGCGGGACCGCGTCGCCATCGTCACGTACGCCGGACAGGCCGGCACGGTGCTGGAGCCGACGGCGGCGAGCGATAAGCAGACGATCCTGTCCGCCATCGAAGGGCTGGGAGCGGGAGGCTCGACGGCCGGGGGCGAAGGCCTGCGGCAGGCCTATGCCCTGGCCGAGCGCAATTTCGACCCGTCCGCGGTCAACCGGGTGATGCTCGCCACAGACGGCGACTTCAACGTCGGCATCACCGACCGGGACGAGCTGAAGGGCTTCGTCGAGCGCAAGCGCGAGACCGGCATCTTCCTCTCGGTGCTCGGCTTCGGCATGGGCAACACCAACGATTCGCTGATGCAGGCGCTCGCCCAGAACGGCAACGGCACGGCCGCCACCATCGACACCCTCAACGAGGCCCGCAAGGTCTTGGTCGAGGAGGCGACGGCGACGCTGTTCCCCATCGCCAAGGACGTGAAGATCCAGGTCGAGTTCAATCCGGCCGCCGTCGCCGAGTACCGCCTGATTGGCTACGAGACCCGCGCCCTGAACCGCGAGGATTTTGAGAACGACCGGGTCGATGCAGGCGAGGTCGGCTCGGGCCAGACCGCCACCGCCCTCTACGAGATCGTCCCCGTCGGCGGACCGCGCACGGTCCCGCCCCTGCGCTACGGCGCGGCCAAGCCCGAGTCCGCCGCGTCGGCCGGCGACTACGCCTTCGTGAAGATCCGCTACAAGCGCCCGGACCAGGACGTCAGCCAGCTCATCGAGACGCCGGTCGGCCCGGCCGTCGAGCAGCCGAGTTTCGACAAGGCGGACGACGACGCGCGCTTCGCCACCGCCGTCGCCGGCTTCGGCGAGATTCTTCGGAATGGCCGCTGGACCGGCCGCTTCGGCCTCGACGACGTGATCAAGATCGCGACGTCCGCGCGGGGCGAGGACCCCTACGGCTACCGCTCCGAGTTCGTACAGCTCGTGCGCGCCGCCAAGACCGCGCAGGCGCTGCGCTCGTCGCGACCGTGAGATTACTCGCCCTCCCCCGCCGGCTTCGGCAGGGCGGGGGCGAGCGGCGAGATGCGCAGAGACGTGATCCGGTTCTTCGCCTTGCGCACCACGTGGAAGCGAAACCCGTGAAAGTTGAAGGCGGTGCCCGTGTCGGGGATCGCCCGAGCCTCGTGGATGACGAGGCCGGCGATGGTGGTGGCCTCCTCGTCCGGCAGGCTCCAATCCATGGCACGGTTGAGGTCGCGGATCGGCACGCCGCCGTCGACCGTCACCGAGCCGTCGGGCTGGGGCCGCACGCCAGACACCGCCACATCGTGCTCGTCGGCGATGTCGCCGACGATCTCCTCCAGGATGTCTTCGAGGGTGACGAGGCCCATCACCTCGCCATACTCGTCGACGGCGAGGGCGAAATGCGTCTTGCGGGCGAGGAAGGCCTTGAGCTGGTCGCGCAGCGAGGTCGTATCCGGCACGAACCAAGTCTCCAGCGCCAGTTCCTCGACCTTGAGCCGGGCCGGGTCGCCGCCGGCGGCGTCGAGCGCCCGCAACAGGTCCTTGGCGTGCAGCACGCCGACGATGTTCTCGTGCTTGTCCCGCCACAGCGGCATGCGGGTATAGGGCGAGGCCAGCACCTCGCGCACGATGTCCTCGGACGGAAGGTCGGCATTGATGGTGCGCATCTTGGTGCGGTGGACCATCACCTCCGAGACGCTGAGTTCGTTGAGGTCGAGCAGCCCGCCGAGCATGTCGCGCTCGGACTTTTCCACGCCGCCCTCGCGGTGAAGCAGCGCCACCTGCCCGCGGATCTCCTCCGTCGCCGAGAGGATCGAACCGTGGACGCCGATCGCGACGCCGAAGGGCTTCAGGATCGCCCGGACGATCGCCTCGGTCGCCACCGCCAGCGGTCCGAGCAGTACGACGGCGAAGGCGACGGGCCGCGCCATCAGCAGCGCGATCCGGTCGGGATTGGTGATGGCGAGCGTCTTCGGCAGCACTTCGGCGAAGACGATGACGAGCACGGACATCGCCACGGTGGCGTAGATCACGCCGCTACTGCCGAACAGCGTCGTGAGCACGCTGGTGGTGAAGGCGGAGGCGCCGATCGCCACCACGTTGTAACCGATCAGCATCGCGCCGATGAAGCGCTCGCGGATCGCCAGGATGCGGTTGACGATGGCCGCCTGCCGGTTGCCGGAACTCTCCAGCGAATGCATCCGCGCCCGTGACGCCGCGGTGAAGGCCGTCTCGGCCCCGGCGAAGAAGGCCGAGAGCAGCAGCGAGATCACGACGATGCTCGCTGCCAGCCAGACGTCGCTGTGGTCGTTCATGAACTAGATCGTTCCCGCGGGCTGCATGCGTGGCACCGTGGAATGTGCTCTAGCAGCGGCATGGCCGGCCCGGAACCGAGAGCGCAGTGTGGCCCCACCTCATGTCACGCTCTGGCCTGATCGTCGGTGCCGCCGCCCGCCTCGGCGGCCCGGCGCACCCACGCCCCCTCCGTCCGCGGACACCCGTGCATCGCTGCAGATCATCATGACACACCCGGTATCGTCACGGGATTGCGGGCAGCATGCCGAAACCGTTGAACGACAATCTCGTCGTCTCCAACGAAATAGTCGATCAGGTACGGATAGGGCGTGAGAAACACGCGACGCACCCGCGCAATCGTTGTCCGCTTTCCAGCCTGCGAGTGCTGCCGGATCAAGATAAAAATCTCCGAAATCCGTGCCTCGACACGTGATGCGCCTTGCGGAGATACGGTAGAAATATCGCTTAAAATCCTGTCGATCTGTCGCAGAGCGTGCTTCTGAATACGAAGCTTCACGCGCGATACTTGGACAGGACAGCCTCGACCTCGGCGGCCGTCGCAAACTCGCCGCGCGCCATTTCGGCCTGCGCTTCGATCAGGTCGGCCTCCTCCTCGGGAGTGAGCTGGTACACACCCTCTCCGTCGTCCCCTGCGAGACGCAACAGGACGCGCGCGAACTCGTCCTGCGTTTCGACCGGAAGAGCGCGAACGCGCTCGAAGGCCTGTTCGAGAAGCTGCGTCATGCCGACATTATGCTCCTGATGTCCGCCGACACAAACATGTGCCTGCTCAAACGAACCGGAAGGAATCCAACCGACACGCTATCCAGGCCCTAAATTGCCCGCGCCGCCCGGCCCGGCGGCTGGCTGCAGACCGTTGGTGCCTTCAGGCACCCCCCCCGCCAGCGTCCCCGGCAACGCGATCCGAACGCTCAAGCCCCCGCCAACCCGGTTCTCCAGCGTCAGCCGTCCGTCATGCGCCTCGACGATGGCCAGCACGATCGACAGGCCGAGGCCGAAGCCGGTCTCCTCGTTGAGGTTCCGGGCGCGGTCGCCGCGCACGAAGGGCTGAAGCATCGCGTGGCGCTCCGCCTCCGGAATGCCCGGCCCGTCGTCGGCCACGGCGATGGCGACGCCGGTGGCGGATTTCTCCACCGAGAGCCGGGCAGAGCCGGCGTATTTCACGGCGTTGTCGACGAGGTTGGCGACGGCGCGCTGCAGGTCCTCGGGATGCGCCCGAACCAGGACGTGGCGTGCCTGCGCCATGCGCACGTCGGCGCCGATGTCCGAAAAGTCGTCGCAGACGGTCTGGACCAGGGAGGCGATGTCGATCAGCGGCTTCTCCGTGTCCGAGCCACCGTCGGCGCCGCGCTCGTCGCGGGCATAGGCGAGCGCCGCCTCGACCAGCGCGTTCATCTGGTCGAGATCGCGCAGGGTGCGCTCGCGGGTGTGCTCGTCCTCGATGAATTCGGCGCGCAGGCGCAGACGGGTGATCGGTGTGCGCAGGTCGTGGCTGATCGCGGCGAGCATCTGCGTGCGGTCGTCGATGAGGCGGTTCACGCGAGCGCGCATCCGGTCGAGGGCGCCGGCCAGCGCCAGCACCTCCTGCGGCCCGCGCCGCGGCAGGGGCGGCGGGGCGCGACGCGTCCCGAACGCTTCCGCTGCGCCGGCAAGCTGCCCGAGCGGCGCGGTCAGGGCGCGGGTCGCCCAGACCGTCAGCAGGGTCAGGGTCGTCGCCATGAACAGGAGCGTGAAGACGATGACGCCGCGCTTCGGCGGCCCCAGCGTGTCGTCCGGCAGGGTGGCACGTAGCCCCGCGCCGGCGGGCGTGCGCAGGCCGAGATGCAGCACGGGCGGATCTTCGCTGCTCGAATCCGGACCGAGATCCGCCAGCGCCAGATCGCGGCCGAAGGCGTCGCGCAGGCGCTCGATGATCGGGTGCTCGCGCAGGCGCTCGCTCTCGACCGGCGGCGGCGTGCCGTCCCAGGCGCCGAGATGCAGCGTCGGCAGGCTGCGCTTCGCGGCCGTCAAGATCGCGTCGCGCCCCTCCGGCGCGGTGTCGTCGAGCATGCGCGCGATGACGGCGAGACGGTTGGCGGCGACGCCCGGCCGTCCCTCCGCGCGCCAGGGCTCGCGCAGGGCGAAGAGCGCGAGGGCGGCGACGGCATGCGTCGCAACGATCGCCGCGACGACGAGGAGCGCGATCTGTCCGGCGACGCTTTTCGGCCGCGGCCAGTAGCGGCGCAGGCCGCGCGCCGGGGCGGCCGTCGTCGTGGCGACCGGCGGCGAACCCGTGGTGCTGGTGCTCATGAGCGGGTCACCTCCGGCGCGAACAGGTAGCCGCCCGAGCGGATCGTCCGGATGATTTCGGGGCTGCGGGCGTCGCGCTCGATCTTCTGCCGGATGCGGCTCACCAGCACGTCGATGCTGCGCTCGAACGGCCCGGCGCTGCGCCCCTGCGTCAGGTCGAGGAGCTGGTCGCGGGACAGCACCCGCCCCGGCCGAAGGCAGAGCGCGTGCAGCAGGTCGAACTCGGCGCCGGTGATGGCGATGCGCGCGCCTTCCGGGCTCAGGACCTGCCGCAGGCCCGTGTCGAGGGTCCAGCCGTGGAAGTGCAGGCGACGCGCCTCCTCCGCCTCGGGCTTTTCGGCGCCGGCACCGCGCCGCAGGATGGCGCGGATGCGGGCGAGCAGCTCGCGCGGGTTGAAGGGCTTGGCGAGGTAGTCGTCGGCCCCGGTCTCCAAGCCGATGATCCGGTCGATCTCCTCGGATTTCGCCGTGAGCATCAGGATCGGGATGGCGGAGGCCGACCGCAGGCGGCGGCACAGGCTGAGCCCGTCCTCCCCCGGCAGCATCAGGTCGAGCACGACGAGGTCGATGCGGGACTCGGCCAGAAGCCGGTCCATCTCGCGCCCGTCCGCCGCGAGGCTCACCCGGCACTCGTTACCCCTGAGATAGCGCGCGACGAGGGCGCTGATCTCGCGATCGTCCTCGACGACGAGGATATGCGGGGTGGCCGTGATGGCGGGCGTCGTCATGTCGGGCGTCGGTGTCTCCGGACGGTATTATGCGCGCTCATCCCGCCGGTTCGTAGATGAGGGCAACACAAACTTTGTAACGCGATGTTTCGCGGAGCCGCCGGGCAAAGATCTTCGCAATCCCCTGAAACCCGCAACGAACCGGCGAAGGGCGATTGCCGGGACTCCCGCGGATTCCTATGTCGGTACATCGCTGATTCGCAGCGTGCTGCAGATCACTGCGGCCGCCAGATCCGAGAGACGACGATGCAGAGCTCGAACCGCCTTTTCGACGACGTCGCCCGGATCTTCACCGACGCGGCCGGCGCCGCGCAGGGTGTCCGGCGCGAGGCCGAGACGCTGTTCAAGGCGCAGGTCGAGCGCCTGATCCGCGACATGGACATCGCCACCCGCGAAGAGGTCGACGTGCTGCGCGACCTCGTCACCGCCTTGCGCAGCCGGAACGACGCGCTGGAGGCCCGCGTCACGGCGCTGGAGTCGCAGCTCGGCCCCGATGTGAGTCGCGCCGGCAACACCGAATCCGTCTGAGCGATTTTGCACAGCAAGGAACGGTGGACAGCGGGGTTGCCCACCATTCATCCCGTCTCGACGCTTTGAACGACGCGGGGAACGCAGGCTATAAACGGTCAGGCACTGATTCGCGCCCGACACAACAACACCTCGAACGCTGGAACTGATGATCTCCGGATGAATCCGCGCCCCGGCGCAGATCTCGTCTTGCCGGTCGCTCGGCTTCGACGCCGCCTTTGCTTTACCGCCGAACCGTTCATCGGTCATGAACGGCTCGACAATTTGGATGGCCATGACCCAGCTGCACATCATCGAGGATTTCGACCGCCCGGAGCATCCGCTCGACGTGGTGGAGAGGCTTGCGTCCCTGCGAGACTGGATCTTCGACCGGGCCGAGACGGACGAGATGTCCGTCACCGTCGAGGGAAAGTGGACCGAGTATCACGTCGCCTTCACCTGGATCGAGGACGTCGAGGCGCTGCACGTCGCCTGCGCCTTCGATCTCAAGGTGCCGGAGCGCCGCCGCCTCGAGATGACCAAGCTGATCGGGATGCTCAACGAGCAGCTCTGGATCGGCCATTTCGACCTGTGGTCGAGCGACCACGTGGTGATGTTCCGCCACTCGCTGCTGCTCACCGGCGGCGTCGCCCCGACCCAGCCGCAATGCGCCATGCTGATGAAGACGGCGGCCGAGGCCTGCGAGCGCTACTATCAGGCCTTCCAGTTCGTGCTCTGGGCCGGCAAGCCGGCCCGCGAGGCCCTCGACGCCGTGCTGTTCGAGACCGAAGGCGAGGCCTGAGCCGGCCGTGACGGACACACCGAAGGGATCCCTGCCGGCCTCGCTGACCCTGGTGGGCGCCGGCAAGATGGGCGGCGCGCTCCTGCGGGGTTGGCTCGACGGCGGGCTCGACCCGGCCACCACCACGGTCATCGATCCGCAGGTCGGGCCGGAGATCTCCGCGCTCTGCTCGGAGCGGGGCGTGACGCTCAATCCCGAACGGACCTCGGCCGCGCAGACACTGGTCCTGGCGATGAAGCCGCAGGGGCTGGACGACGCCGCGACGACGTTGGCACCCCTGGTCGGCCCCGGCACCCTCGTCGTCTCGATCCTCGCGGGCAAGACGCTGGCGAACCTCGCGGCGCGACTTCCGCGGGCGGGCGCGTTCGTGCGCACCATGCCGAACCTGCCCGCGAGCATCGGGCGCGGCGCCACCGGAGCCGTCGCGAGCACCGGTATCAAGGCCGAGCAGCGGGCGCAGGCCGATGCCCTTCTCGCCTGCTCCGGTCTCGTCGAATGGCTCGACGACGAGGCGCTGATCGACGCCGTCACAGCCGTTTCGGGCTCGGGGCCGGCCTATGCCTTCCTGCTGGCCGAAGCCTTGGCCGAGGCCGGCACCAAGGCCGGCCTGCCTCCAGAGATGGCTGCCCGCCTCGCCCGTGCCACCGTGGCCGGAGCCGGAGCCCTGCTCGACGCCAGCCCGATCGAGGCTGGCGAACTCCGCCGCAACGTCACATCCCCCGGCGGCACCACCGCGGCCGCGCTCGGCGTGCTGATGCGGGAGGGTGGCCTGCCCGATCTCCTGACCGAGGCGGTCGAGGCAGCAAGACGACGTGCGGGCGAACTCGCCGGCTGACCGCGACGACGACGCGCGCCGGCTTGGCTGCACTGCAGCCGATCGCTCCCTACATGGGGTGGCAACGTCCCGAACGGAGCGCGATCATGGCAACCTCACCCGATCCGAAGCCGAAGGCCAAGGCGAAGCCCAATCCCCGCGAGGCCGTGGTGGAGGCGCTGATGCGGCTCGCCGCCGAGCAGCCCTGGAACGACATCGAGATCGGCGACATCGCCCGCGAAGCCGGGATCAGCCTCGCCGAATTCCGCGACATGTTTCCCTCGAAGGGTGCCGTGCTCGGCGGGTTGTCGCGCCTGATCGACACGAAGGTGCTCGAGGGCGATTCCTCCGACCTCGCCGAGGAGCCGAGCCGCGAGCGCCTGTTCGACGTACTGATGCGCCGCCTCGACGCCATGGCGCCCTATAAGACCGCGCTGCGGCGCATCTCTTACGCGATGCGTGGCGACGTGCTCTCGATGCTCGCCCTGAACGGCGTCGCTCTAAACTCGCACCGCTTCATGCTTGCCGCCGCCGGCATCGACACCGAGGGGCCGCTCGGCCGGCTCAAGCTGCAGGGCACGGTGATCGCCTTCGCCCGGACCGTGCAGGTCTGGCTCGACGACGACGATCCGGCCCATGCCCGGACCATGGCGCGCCTCGACAAGGAGATCCGCCAGGGCGAGCGCTTCATGGAGCGCGCCGAGGACGCCCGTCGCCTCACCGCGCCGTTGCGCGCCATCGGCCGCTCTCTGATGGAGCGCCGCAGCGGGCGCGAGCGCCGACGCGATGCGGACGACGAGAAGCCGCTGGACGGCGATGCGGCGCCGGCGGTTTGATCCCGTTTCCGTTCGATCCGCTCAGGATGCGCGCATCCCCTCTCCCCGCAAGCGGGGAGAGGGACAATGCGCACGACCGAACCGATCACCCGGAAACGGTCCGATGCACCGCCCTATTGCGCCTGGGCCGAGCGGGTGCCGCGACGGCGGCCGGGCGCGGCGGCGGCCGGATCCATCACCATCCGGCAGGCGGGGCTGAGATTGGCCTTCTGGCTTTTCAGGCAGGCCGTGATCGCCCCGACATTCGGGATGTTGGAGGCACAGAGCCGCCAGACGTCCGGCTCGCAGGCCGTGCGCGCGTCGGCGGTCTGAGCCAGAGCCGCGGAACTACCTGCGCACAGAAGAAAAGCAGCGAGGAGCGATGTCCGTGTCATGAGCGTCGAGCCTTCCCGTCTACGTATTTTATACGGTCAAGCTCGGGCGCAAATGGTTAACAAAAGGTTAACGACGCCGCTCGTCCTTTAGGCCGCGTTAGGACTTCCGCTCGCTGTTGCAACAGTGCCGCGCGCTTCGCGGCAAGGCCCTCTCAATGGCAACCGCATCCGCTGCCGCAGCTCCCGCCCGAGGTCTTGGGAGCGCCGACGGACGCGCTTGCCGCCCGGTCTCGTGTCAGGCCGCGCTCTTCCAACTCGCCGAGATAGGTTTTCCAACGGTTCCGGTACTCGCGGCCGAGATCGTAAAGATATCCCCAGCCGAAGATGCCGGTGTCGTGCATGTCGTCGAAGGCGAGCTTCACGGCGTAATTGCCGATCGGCTCGACCGCGAGGATCGCCACTTCGCGTTTGCCGCCGATGATCTTGCGCTCCATCGGCGAGTGGCCCTGCACCTCGGCCGAGGGGCTCGAGACGCGCAGATATTCGGCCGGCAGGTCGAAGCGGCCGCCATCTTCGAACGCCACCCGCAGGATGCGCTTGTCGCCGAGCAGACGGATCTCGGTAGGCCAACGTTCGCTCATGTGGTCCTCACGCCGCGGCGATGCGCCCCTCGTGCTTGCCCGAAAAGGCCGTAGCGCTCATATGGATACGGATGCTGGATCTGTCAGCCGATAAAGCCATCCGAACCGATTCCGAGTCGAGTCCCGAGACGCGCATGTGGGGTGTTCGCGACGATGGCCCGGTGGCCGCGCGCCCGGCGCCGCTCGTGGATCCGTTCGGTCGCGCGATCACCTACCTCCGCATCTCGGTGACGGATCGCTGCGATTTCCGCTGCGCCTACTGCATGTCGGAGGAGATGCAGTTTCTGCCGAAGCGCGACCTGCTGAGCCTCGAAGAGCTCGACCGGCTCTGCGGCGTGTTCGTGGAGCGCGGCGTGCGCAAGCTGCGCATCACCGGCGGCGAGCCGTTGGTGCGCCGTGACATCATGCAGCTGTTTCGCCGGCTCTCGCGCCATCTCGGTAGCGGCGCCCTCGACGAGCTGACGCTGACGACGAACGGTTCGCAACTTGCCCGTTTCGCGCCTGAACTCGCCGATCTCGGCATCCGGCGCGTGAACGTCTCGCTGGACACCCTCGACCCACAGAAGTTCAAGGCGATCACCCGACGCGGCGACCTCTCCGTAGTGCTCGCCGGGATCGAGGCGGCGCGCAACGCCGGCATCAAGGTCAAGATTAACGCCGTGGCGCTGAAGGGCGTCAACGAACACGAGCTCCCCGACATGATCCGCTGGGCGCACGGGCTCGATATGGACATGACGCTGATCGAGGTGATGCCGCTCGGCGAGATCGAAGGCGACCGAACCGACCAGTTCCTGCCGCTCTCCGTCGCCCGCGAGGGACTGGCGGAGCACTTCACGCTGACGCCGCTCGCCCACCGCACCGGCGGCCCGGCCCGCTACGTGAAGGTGGAGGAGACCGGCGGCCAGCTCGGCTTCATCACGCCTCTGACCCATAATTTCTGCGAGGGCTGCAACCGGGTGCGCCTGACCTGTACCGGCCAGCTCTACCTCTGCCTCGGCCAGGAGGATTCCGCGGATCTGCGCGCGCCGCTGCGCGCCTCCAGCGACGACGGCCCGGTGCGGCAGGCGGTGATCGACGCCATCGCCCGCAAGCCCAAGGGCCACGACTTCGTCATCGAGCGGGCGCGGCCGGCGGCCTCGCCGCGGCACATGAGCGTCACCGGCGGCTGAGCGGGCGGCGATGGCTGAACGCGAGCCGCGGGGCCTGACGCTCACCTTCACCGAAGCCGAACTCGACGTCGTCATCGCCGCGCTCTCTCGTCTTGCCCGTGAGGCAGACTGGGACGAGGAGTTCGACGACGCGGCCGGCACTCTTGCCGCGACAATGGTCGACCGGATCGCGTCCGAGCTCCCCGCCGCACCTGCAGGCCCGGCACCAAGGGCTCGGAAGGGCGACGGACCGCATCACGGCACGATCCGAAAGGCGATCCACACCGAGACGAAGCTCGCCCTCAGTTATGTCGATCGCAAGGGGGCGGAGAGCCGTCGCATCATCTGGCCCCTCGAACTCGGCTTCGCCGGGGCTGGCGAGATGATCGGAGCCTGGTGCGAGAGCCGGCGCGATTTCCGCCATTTCCGGCTCGATCGCATCGTCACCCTCGAAGACACGGGCGAACGCTACCCGCAGCGCCGACAGATCCTGCTGGCGCAGTTGAAGGCCGGGGAGATGGAGCAGGGGTTCTGAGGGGGCTCATGTGGTTTTCGTCTGATCGCCTCGGAGCCACCTCGTTCTTGCGAGCACATCAATCGAGCGAGTGCCGTCATCGCCGGTCAGAATTCGACTGGCTTGAGCGGGAGATCGGCGACGGGATCGAGCCCATCCTCCTCGTCAAACGACGGCAGACTGGCGAGGACGTCGAAAAGCGACCGCTTGGGGACGGGCTCGATGATCAGCCGATCGCCGTCCCTGGTGATCGTCGCGTGGGTGCCCGGCAATTCCATGCAGTGTGGGATGCGGACCACCTGCATCCTGCCGACTCTGAAGAGGCGGACGCGCTGTTTCATGGCCGAACCCTCGCTTTCCGCTGCCTCAACCTAAGCCCTGTCGACGTCTCGGCAAATGGCATCGCGCCGTTTGACGACCTCGCGCCCCACTCCTAGACCCACCCACATTCTGCATTCACTCGGAGCCGACCCATGGCCAACGTCGCATTCCTCGGCCTCGGCGTGATGGGCTCGCCGATGGCGGGGCATCTGGCCAGGAAGGGCCACGACGTCACCGTCTTCAACCGCACCCGCGCCAAGGCCGAGGCCTGGGTGGACGCCAATGGCGGAGCCTCAGCCGCGACGCCGCGTGAGGCTGCGACCGACAAAACGATCGTGTTCGCCTGCGTCGGCAACGACGACGATCTGCGCAGCGTCGTGCTGGGCGACGATGGCGCATTCGCCGGCATGGCCAAGGGGGCCGTCTTCGTCGACCACACCACCTCCTCGGCCGAGGTGGCGCGGGAACTCTCCGCGGCCGCGGAGGCGGCGGGCTTGCGCTTCATCGACGCCCCGGTCTCCGGCGGACAGGCCGGTGCGGAGAGCGGCGCGCTCACCGTGATGTGCGGCGGCGATGCGGCGACCTATGCCGAGGTCGAGCCCGCGATCCTGTCCTACGCCAAGGCCTCCCGGCTGATGGGTCCGTCCGGCTCGGGGCAACTGACAAAGATGGTCAACCAGATCGCCATCGCGGGGGTCGTCCAGGGACTGTCGGAGGCGATCCATTTCGGCAAGCGGGCCGGGCTCGACATCGAGGCCGTGCTCGACGTGATCTCCAAGGGCGCCGCCGGCTCCTGGCAGATGGAGAACCGCGGCAGGACCATGAACGCCGAAAAGTTCGATTTCGGCTTCGCGGTCGAGTGGATGCGCAAGGATCTCGGCATCCTGCTCGCCGAAGGCCGCCGCAACGGCGCGCAACTGCCGGTGACGGCGCTCGTCGACCAATTCTATTCGGACGTCGAGGCCATGGGAGGCGGCCGCTGGGACACCTCGAGCCTCATCGCCCGGCTGCAGCGCTGAGGCGCTTTTTCGCGATCAGGTGTGCGGATTCCGGATCGGTCCAGATCCAGTCGTCGCCCATCTGGTGGCGGAACCACGTGTACTGCCGCTTGGCGTAGCGCCGGGTGTCGGCTTGACCGCGTGTGATCGCCTCGTCGCGAGACAACGCACCGTCGAGATGGGCGATCAGACCCGGCACACCGTGCGCCCGCATCACCGGCAGCATGGGGTCGAGCCGTCGCGCATGGAGCGCCGCGACTTCGTCGAGGGCCCCCTCCTCCATCATCGTCAGGAAGCGGGCATCGATGCGCCGGCGCAGTTCGTCCCGGTCGACGTCGATAAAGAACTTCAGCAACGGGCGTCCCGAAAGCGGCCCGGGGATGCGCCGCCCCTGGAATTCGGCGATCGGCCGGCCGGTCGCCTCGAACACTTCGATGGCTCGCATCACGCGCATCCGGTCCGACGGGCGTAGCGTCTCGGCGCCAGCGGGATCGAGCGCGGCAAGTTCGGCATGCAGCGCCTCGGTCTCACGGCCTTCGGCGCGGGCACGGACGGCCTCGCGGACCGCGTCCGGCACCGTCGGCATCTCGGACAGCCCTTCATCCAGTGCCCGGAAGTAGAGGCCGGTCCCGCCGACAAAGATCGGAAGGCGGCCTTCAGCCCTGATCTCTTCTAGGATTTTCGATGTTTCACGTGAAACATTTCCTACCGAGAAGTTCACGGCACCGTCGATCGTCCCATAGAGACGGTGGGGCGCCTGCGCCTCGTCTTCGGGTGTCGGGCGCGCCGAGAGCCGGCGCAAGTCGGCATAGACCTGCATCGAATCCATGTTGACGATCGTGCCCGCGAAGGCGCGCGCCAGGGCGAGTGCCAGAGCCGACTTGCCCGAGGCGGTCGGCCCTGCGATGAGGATGGCCTGTGGCCGCCCGGCGTCCCTGTCCGTGACCGGCGACAACGGCTTATCTCCGTGATCCTGGCATGACCCTCGTCGCCACGCTGATAGCAAACCCGGACCGCCCCGCCATCACCGGCGCGGTGCTGACCGACGCGCGCGCTATCCTCGGGACGGAGCATCCGCCGCGCCTGCTACACCACGGCGTGGCGGCCGAATGCCTCGTCGACGCGCCGATCGGACAGGCACCGGATCTCACCGCACGCCTGCGCGATGCCTTTGCCGGCGAACCGATCGACGTTGCGGTGCTGCCGGCCGGGCCGCATCGGCGCAAGCGGCTTTTCCTCGCCGACATGGATTCCACCATGATCGAGCAGGAATGCATCGACGAGCTCGCAGGCGTGCTCGGCATCAAATCAGAGGTCGCCGCGATCACCGAGCGCGCCATGCGCGGCGAGGTCGCGTTCGAGCCGGCTCTGCGCCAGCGGGTCGCCCTGCTGAAAGGCCTGCCGGCCTCCGTCGCCGACGATCTCATCGCCACGCGGATCACCCTGATGCCCGGCGGCAGGACGCTCCTGGCGACGATGAAGGCGCACGGCGCCCGCACCTGCCTCGTCTCCGGCGGTTTTTCGGTGTTTACCGGCCCAATCGCGAAAACGCTCGGCTTCGACGAGACCCGAGCGAACCGGCTCGATCTCGTCGATGGACAGCTTTCGGGGACCGTCGCCGAGCCGATCGTGGGCGCCGAGGCGAAACGGGCGACACTGCTGGAATTGCGCGCGCGGCTTGGCTTGGCGATCGAGGACACCATGGCGGTGGGTGACGGCGCCAACGATCTCGCGATGCTCGCCGAGGCCGGCCTCGGCGTCGCCTTCCGCGCCAAGCCTGCCGTGGCGGCGGCGGCCCATGTCAGGATCGAGTACGGCGACCTGACGGCGCTGCTCTACCTGCAGGGTTTTTCGGCGGCGGAGTTCGTCGGCTAAATTTCTGATGTAACCGGCTCAGCTGTCATTCCGGGGCTCGCCGAAGGCGAGAACCCGGAATGACGAAAGCGCAAAAAGCTCAGTCGAGCCCGATCGCCACGAAGCGGACGTCGCCGCTGGCGCCGGCGACGAGGAGCAGCACGGACTTGCGCGACTCCTTCTTCAGGGCCTCCACGCGCTTGGTCACCTCGGCCGGCGTGCTGACGGCCTCCTGGCCGACCTCGACGATGACTTCGCCGGGGACGATGCGCTTGTCGGCAGCGGTCGAGTTCGGATCGACGCGGGTGACCACGACGCCCTTCACGGTATCCTTGATGCTGAACTTCCGGCGCAACTCGTCGGTCAGGCCGGACAGGTTGAGGCCGAGCGCCTGGCGGGCGGCGCTTTCGGGCTCCGGCTGCTTCGCATTGGCGAGTTGCGGCTTTTCGCCGTCCTCCAGACGCCCGAGCAGCACGGACTTCGTCTGTTCCTGACCCTTGCGGACGATGATCACCTCGACGGTCTTGCCGACGGGCGTCTGCGCGACGATGCGCGGAAGCTCGCTCGACGACTTCACGACGGTGCCGTTGAACTTGGTGATCACGTCGCCGACTTCGAGACCGGCGGGTTTGGCCGGGCCCTTCTCATCGACGCCCGCGATTAGCGCCCCCTTGGGGCCGCCCTTGAGGCCGAGCGCCTCGGCCGTGGCGTCGTCGACGTTCTGGATGCGCACGCCGAGCCAGCCGCGGCGGACTTCGCCGAACTCGCGCAGCTGGTCGAGCACCGGGCTCGCGGTGTTCGAGGGCACGGCGAAGCCGATGCCGACGGAACCGCCCGACGGCGACAGGATCGCCGTGTTGATGCCGATGACCTCGCCGTTCATGTTGAACAGCGGACCGCCGGAGTTGCCCTTGTTGATGGCCGCGTCGGTCTGGATGTAGTTGTCGTAGGGGCCGGATTCGATGTTGCGGCCCCGTGCCGAGACGATGCCGGCCGAGACCGAGCCGCCGAGTCCGAACGGGTTACCGATGGCCATGACCCAATCGCCCGGGCGCATCTTGTCGGAATCGCCGAACGGCACCGCCTTGAGGGGACGTTCCGCGGTCGGCTTTACGCGCAGGATCGCGAGGTCGATCTTCGAATCCTTGCCGACGATCTCGGCCTTCAGCTTCGTGCCGTCGTGCAGGATCACCTGGATGTCGTTGGCGTCGCCGATGACGTGGTTGTTGGTGATGACGAGGCCGGACGCATCGATGATGAAACCGGATCCGAGCGAGTTCGACTTGCGCGACTGCCCACGCGGGCTGTCGTCTTCGCCCTTGTTGTCACCCTTGTTGTTGTCGCCGCGCTGACCGCGCTTCTTGAAAAACTCCTCGAACAGATCCTCGAACGGCGTACCGGGCGGCAGCTGCGGTCCGGCCCGGCCACCACGCGACGAGGAATCGACCGTGGTCGAGGCCGAGATGTTCACCACCGCATCCGTCACCTGATCGGCGAGATCGGCGAGCGATTCCGGCCCCTTGGCGAAGGCGGCCTGCGGCACGAAGGCGGCGGCGACCGACATGGGTACCATGGCGCCGATCATCACGGCGGCGAGCGCCGAGCGGGTCCGGCTACGGAGGGCCGGACGATCGACACCCGGAATGGCGCTCGTGACGAGACGCATGGTTCGGTTCCTTCCAGAGCCTGATGCGGGAAAGTTGGGTCCGGTTTCCCGAAAACATGATGCGACATCAATAACCTAAAGCGCGATGCGGTTACCTTGAACCGCATCGCGCTCGAGGAGCGTGCCTATAGATCGGCGCCCGACGCGCACGATCAAGAGCCGCCGGGCAGCGGCTCCTGGGTCATGGCCCTCAGGGCTTGGGAGCGCCGGCCGCGCGACCCTGCGGATCGCCGAAGTAGCGGAAGAACGAGGACGAACTCGGGTTGATGACGAGGCGCGTGTCCTGGCCCTTCATGCTCTGCTCGTAGGCCTGCATCGAGCGGTAGAAGGCGAAGAAGTCGGCGTCCTTCCCGAAGGCCTCGGCGAGGATCCGGTTCCGTTCGGCCTCGCCCTGTCCGCGAAGCTTCTCCGAGCTGCTGGTGGCGTCGGCGAGGAGGACGGTGACCTCCTTGTCGGCCTTGGCCTTGATGGTGGCCGCGGCCTGGTCGCCGTTGGCGCGGATATCGGCAGCTTCGCGTTTCCGCTCCGAGGTCATCCGGTCGTAGACGGCCTGAGAGTTCTTGGCCGGCAGATCGACGCGGGTCATGCGCAGGTCGACGATCTCGACGCCGAGTTGCTTGGCCTGCTTGTTCACGTCCTCCTGGATCTCGTTCATCAGGTCGACGCGGTCGGTGCGCACGATGGCGTCGCGGCTGGAACGGGCGAGGACGTTGCGAAGCGAGGAGTTGGTGAAGCTCGACAGCCTCTGGTTGGCGAGCGGAATGTTGCCGACCGATTGATAGAACTTCAGCGGATCGACGATCCGATAGCGCACGAAGGCGTCGACCTCGAGGTTCTGGCGGTCGGCGGTGAGCAGGGTCTGGACCGGCAGGTCGAGATCGAGCACGCGTTTGTCGAACACCACCACCGTGTCGGTGAACGGCACCTTGAAGTAGAGGCCGGGCTTGGTCTCGCCGGGCGGGTTCAGCACGGCGCGGACACGGCCGAGCTGAAGCACCAGCGCCTGCTGCATCTGGCCGACGGTGAAGACCGAGGCATAGAGCCCGACGATGACGACACCGGCGGCGAGGACGAGGCCGGTGCGGAGGGTTGAGCTGTTCATCGTGCGGCCCCGCCCTGGCTGGATCGTCCACCGAACTCGTTGAGCGGCAGCACGGGCACGACGCCCGCAGCGTTGGCGCCTGCGACGCCCGTGCCGTTCTGATCGAGGATGACCTTGTTCACCGAGCCCAGGACCTTCTCCATCGTCTCCAGGAACAGACGCTCGCGGCTGATCTCCGGAGCGAGCTTGTAGGCGTCGTAAACCTGCGTGAAGCGTGCGGCCTGACCGCTCGCCTCGGCGGTGGCCTGATCGCGATAGGCTTCCGCCGCCTGCACGATCTGCGAAGCCCGGCCGCGTGCCTGGGGCACTTCGCGGCTGGCATAGGTCTCGGCCTCGTTGCGGACGCGCTGGGCGTCCTGCTGCGCGGCGTTCACGTCGATGAAGGCCGGCCGGACTTCCGGCGGCGGGTTGACGCCGGTCAACTGAACGACCGCGATGCTCACACCCGCGCCGTACTCGTCGAGGCCCTTCTGCACGATGTCTTTGACCTCGGCGGCGATGCTCGACTGCTCGTTGGTCAGGATCGCCTGAATGTTGCGGCGGCCGACGACCTCGCGCATCGCACTCTCCGATAGCGCTTTGATCGTGCTCTCGGGATTCTCGAGGTTGAAGACGTAATCCTCGGCCTTGAGCGGGTTGACGCGCCACTGCACCTCGAAATCGAGATCGACGATGTTCTCGTCCGCGGTGAGCATCAGGCTCTCCTCCGGCAGGTCGCGCTGGCGCGCGGCACCTGACCCAGATCGAAAACCGACCTGAATCGAGTTCGTGAAGCCGACGTTCGGCTTGACCACCCCGCCGACCGGATAGGGGAAGTTGTAGCGCAGACCCTCACCACTCTGACCGGTATAGCGCCCGAAGATCGTGTTGATGCCGACCTCGTTGGGCTTCACCGTATAGAAGCCGGTGAGCAGCCAAACTCCGACCAGCAGGCCGAGCAGGATCAGGATACCCTTGCCGCCGCCGAAGCCGCTGCCGGCACCGCCGGGGATGATGCCGCGCAGGCGATCCTGGCCGCGCCGGATCAGGTCTTCGAGGTCCGGCGGGGTCTTGCCGCCACCGCCGCCGCCTCCGCTGCCCCAGGGTCCACCGCCGCCATTGCCACCGCCGGGACGGCCGCCCCAGGGGCCGCCTCCCCCACCGCTACCGCCGCCGCTCTGATTGCTCCAAGGCATTCTCGACGTAGACTCCTGCTCCGGCCTCGACCCGCAAAACACTCACCGTCCCACTTCGGACGGCGGCCTCGCCTGGATCGGTCGCCGGAATCCCCTTGCCGGAAACGTACTTTTTCGAACCGAACGGTCGAGCGCACCTGATTGGCCGCACCCGGTCCTGTCAAGGCCGGGAGGTAGGCATCGCCCCCTTCCACCGCAACGGTTTCGGCGCGGCGTGCAGCCGCGCACCGGCTGCGGCCTAAACGCCGGGCCGATGGGATGAATTCGGAATCCGGGCTCAGCCGATCCGCTCCAGGTCGATGAAGACGAAGGCGTGATCGTCCCGCCCGCCGGCCGGGTGCGCCTCGCGCAGGGTCTCGCGGTATGCGGAGCGGTCGAAGGCCGGCAGGTACGCGTCGCCCTCGGGAGCCGTGTCGACTTCGGTGAGATGGATGCGGTCGGCATGGGGCAGCGCCAGGGCGTAGATCTCGCCGCCGCCGACGACCATCAGTTCGTCGGCCCCGGTTGCCGCCAGCGCCGCGTCCCAATCGTGAACGACCTCGGCGCCTTCCGCCGCGAAGCCCTGGTCGCGGGTGAGCACGATGCTCCGGCGGCCGGGCAGCGGCCGGCCGATCGCCGCGAAGGTCTTGCGGCCCATCAGCATCGGCTTTCCCATGGTGAGCGCTTTGAAGCGCTTGAGATCGCTCGACAGGTGCCAGATCAGGCCGTTGTCGCGGCCGATGACGCCGTTGCGGGCGACCGCCACGACGAGGGAGATGGTCGGGGACGCCATCAGACCGCCACCGGCGCCTTGATGGCCGGATGCGGCGCATAGCCCTCGATGGCGATGTCCTCGTAGGTGAAGTCGAACAGGGAGCGGATCTCCGGGTTGAGGCGCAGGGTCGGCAACGGCCGGGGCTCGCGGGCACGCTGCGTCCGCGCCTGCTCCAGGTGGTTCACGTAGAGATGCGCGTCGCCGAAAGTGTGGACGAAATCGCCCGGCTGCAGGCCCGTCACCTGCGCGATCATGGCGGTGAGCAGAGCATAGCTCGCGATGTTGAAGGGAACGCCCAGAAACACGTCGGCGGAGCGCTGGTAGAGCTGGCAGGAGAGCCGGCCCTCGGCCACGTAGAACTGGAAAAGGCAGTGACAGGGCGCCAGCGCCATCCGGTCGAGATCGGCCGGGTTCCAGGCCGAGACGATGAGGCGGCGCGAGTCCGGGTTGCGGCGGATCTCCGCGACGACTTGCGCGATCTGGTCGACGCTGCCGCCTTCCTTGTCCCAGCTCCGCCACTGCTTGCCGTAGACCGGGCCGAGATCGCCGTTGGCATCCGCCCATTCGTCCCAGATCGTCACGCCCCTGGCCTGGAGCGCCCGCACGTTGGTGTCGCCGGCGAGGAACCAGAGCAGTTCGTGGATGATCGAGCGCAGATGCAGCTGCTTCGTGGTGACGAGAGGGAAGCCCTTGGCGAGATCGAAGCGCATCTGGTGGCCGAACACCGAAAGGGTGCCGGTGCCGGTGCGGTCGTCCTTGCGGACACCCTCCGTCAGGATGCGGTCGAGAAGCTGGTGATAGGCCTGCATGCGCGGAAGGATACGGCGGCGGCAGCCCGACCGATACCCGGCGCGGGATATGGCGCACAGGCTTGGCCGTGCGCCGTCAGTAGCTCCGTGGCCAGAGCAGGTAGGCGAGGAGGGCCAGGTTGCTCCATCCGTGCAGCAGCATGCAGGGCCAGAGGCGGCCGGTGCGCCAGCGCAGCCAACCCAGGGTAAAGGCCAGCGGCAGCAGCGAGATCGGCCGCGCGATGCCGCCGGATTCCGAGAGGTGGGCGAGGGAGAACAGGAGGGCGGTGGACGCGATGACGCCGGCGGGCCTCATGATGCGGCCGGCGCGGGCGAAGGCCTCGCCGCGCATCAGCAGTTCCTCGGCGATGGGCGCGAGCACCACGACGTAGGCGAACCATCCCACCACCGCGAGCGGCGACAGGAAGGGCGAAATGCGAATGCCCTGGGCGAGGCCGCCGTTCAGCGCGCGGGCGGTCTCGGTCACCCAGAGGATGTGGATGACGGGCCAGATCGCCATGATCAGCCACAGCCTGAGCGGACTGCCGGTCCGCGGCTCGGCCGGACGGGTCAGCGCGAGCCTGCGCCGCCAGGCGGCGCCGTCCTGCCAGAGGGCGAGGCCGACGGCGAAGCCGGCGATCAGCACCTGCCGCAGGACGTCGGCGGCGACGCCGCGGCGGGCCTCCTCGTAGATCGGCAGGCGCGGCCGCAGGGCCGTCGGCGTGAAGATGTCGAGGCCGATCCTGTAATCCGCCACGATGCGCACCAGGACGAGCGACAGGATGCCCGCCAGGGCCAGCACCACGACAGGAATCGCCACGAACAGGACGGCCTGCAGCAGCCAGCGCCCGAGGCCGATGGGCGGGCTCGTAGCGGGCTCCGCCGGACGTTCCGGCCCCGCTTGCGCCGCATGACGGGCGTGCACGGGAGCAACAGCGGCATCATCGAGCAGTCCGTGGCGAGGATCGCTCTTCAAAACCGCCCCCGGTCCCTCTATATTCGCTTTGCCGGTCGCAAGGCCGGCTATGGCGATAAACGTTCTTCGAAATAAACCTATCGGACCCGGGGGCGGTACCCGGCGCCTCCACCAAGACCCAGGACCGATGGCCGCAAGGCCCGGATCGGCCTCAGACCTGGGTTTCGGCGGGGGCGAAATAGGATCGACGAGGGCGTAAAGGGTGAACTTTTGCTCGGCATGGTTCCGCCGTTATCGGGCCTCTGCAATAGTTGCCAATGACAACTTTGCTCCGGTCGCTGTCGCCGCGTAAGCGGTGCCGGTTACCGAAATCAAGTCCTAGCGGGTAGCACTGCATAGGCGGGGTTCGGAGGTACCTGGCAACAGAAACCTCCACTTTCATTTTGACGACCCCGGCGGCCTCCGACGTCCGGAACGCATCCCGGGCAGAGCGAGCGCCGATGGCAGAAGACCTGATCCGCTACGATCTCATGGTGCAGGACGCGTTGCGCGGCGTCGTGAAGCGGGTGCTGACCGACGCGGCCCGCGAGGGACTTTCCGGCGAGCACCACTTCTACGTGTCGTTCCGTACGGAAGCACCGGGCGTCCGCATGTCGCAGCGGCTGCGCGAAAAATACCCGCAGGAGATGACGATCGTCCTGCAGCACCAGTTCTGGGACCTCGGCGTCACCGAGCATACCTTCGAGGTCGGCCTGTCATTCTCGGGTGTGCCCGAGCGGCTGCTGGTGCCGTTCGATGCGCTCTCGGGCTTCTTCGACCCCTCCGTGCAGTTCGGCCTCAAGTTCGATCTTCAGGAAGAGGGTGAGACCTCCGAGGAGAGCGATTCCACGCCGACCCTCGTGAAGACCGGCCCGCGCGGCGCGGCCTCCGAGCCGACGGAGATCAAGCCGAAGAACGCCGGCCTCGCCGCCATCTCCGGGCCGCCCAAGATCGTCCCGGCCCTCCCCGCCGCCGGCAACAAGGCCGACGAGAAGTCCAACGACACGGACAAGCCGGGCAAGGATGCTCCGGCCGAGAAGGTCGCGGGCAAGGATATCGGCGCCGAGGTCGTGAGCCTGGATTCGTTCCGCAAGAAGAGCTGAGCGGCCGGACGACGGGACGTTGCAGGCTGCGCGTCCCGTTCGGTCGCGAGTCTTATTACGGCTTCCGGTCGATCGGATCATACGCCGCGTGTCGGCGAGGACGCCCGTCCCCGTCTTTACGAGCACAGCGAAGCAAAGACGCACGTTGGCCGCTCGGTCGATGGGAGACCGCACCGCCCGTGAGGCGGCGGTGGCCCCGGACCGAAACGGCCGCATCACCGCTTGCTGGGTTCGCCCTTCTCGGAGTCCGGCAGGCCGGCGTACCAGTCCGAATAGCTCGTGTTCTTCGCCATGCGCCGGTTCTGGTCCGGGGCGCCGTCGGTCCACCAGACCGGCCCGCGTTCGCCGAGCCCGTGCTTGGCCGTGTCGACGGCACGGCGGGCGCGCGCAAGCGCTTCGTCGTCACCCGATCGCTTCGCCGCCCGTACGGCCCGCCGCGCGTCCATCAGTTCGCGGACGAGCCGGTCGCGCTGCACCGGCTCCAGGTCCGGCCGCTGCCGCCGCCAGAGCCGGCCGTGCACGACGATGTAGCGGCCGTCCGGGGTTTCGAGGATGGACATGACCCGACCGATCGATCGTCTTGCTCGATATGCGCGAAGACGATAGCGCGCCTGCGACGACGAGACACCGTGCTTCCGCCGGCCAATCGCGCCGGAGCATCGGCTGTTCCGAACGCCGGCAGCCACTTTTCGGGCCGATGCCCTATGAGGGCCTATCTCCTCCGCCCATTTCGGAACCCGACTTGATCCGCATCGCGCTCCTCACCTTCGTTATCGTATTCCTGGCGCCGATCGCCCTGTCGGCCACTCTCTACTATCTCCGGAACGACATCGTCGACTGGCGGACCGCCGACCGCTCGAGCGCGGGGCTGCTGCCGCCGGCGGGCGGGCATCCCGATGCGGTGGTGCGGGTGTTTTCGGCCCGGACGGTGAGTTGGCGCGGCATTGTCGCCAGCCATAGCTGGATCGTCGTGAAGGAGGCCGGCGGCCGCGCCTACCAGCGCTTCGACTACACGGCCTGGGGCATGCCGATCTGGGTCGACCGCTTCGTGCCGGATGGCCGCTGGTTTGGAAGCGCGCCAGACCTCGTCTTCGCCGCGGACGGTGCCGAGGCCGAACGCATGCTGCCGCGCATCCGGGCTGCCATCTCCGGCTACCGCTATGCCGGGATCGGCGATTACCGCCTGTGGCCGGGGCCGAACTCCAACACCTTCATCGCGACGGTGATGAGTGCCGTGCCCGAGATGCAGGCGAGCCTGCCGGCCACGGCGATCGGGAAGGATTTTCCCTATGATGGACGCTGGGTCGGCCCGACCCCGTCGGGAACCGGCTTCCGGATCAATCTCGGCGGCTATCTCGGATTAACGCTCGGTTGGGTCGAAGGGCTGGAGGTGAACATTCTCGGCGCCGTCGCCGGCCTCGATATCCGACGGCCGGGCCTCAAGCTGCCGGGTCTCGGCCGGATCGGGGTTTGAGACCAACGCATGCAGCGCCGGCCGCAACGCCGCATGCCGGGAACGAACCCCACGGCGCGCTCTTCTCTGCTCGCTTCGCGGATCTGAGGAGAACGCCATGGACGACGAACGGGTTTGGTCTTTCGAGAAGAGCCTCTGGACCGGCGACGAAGAGAATTACCGTAAGCTGATCGACGACGAATGCCTGATGGTGCTGCCGCATCCGCCCTTCGTGATGAGCGGGGCCCAGGCCGTCGCGGCGGTCGCCGGCACGCCGCGATGGGCGGAGGCAGAGCTGTCGAAGGGGCAGATCGCCCGGCCGCAGGAAGGCCTCATCGTCATCGCCTATCAGGCCAAGGCCTCCCGCGAGGACGAGCGATACGAAGCGTATTGTACGTCGACCTATCGGCGGCTCTCGCACGAAGAATGGCGCGTGGTGCAGCACCAGCAGACGCTGCCGGCCGCCATCGCCGGCGTGGTCGAGAAGCGCTGATCAGCGGCAGGGGGCGACGCGCGAACCGTCGTCTCCCTGTCCGCCGCGCGGCGCGATCTACCGATCGCGGTTCTTGCGGCGTGAACTTCGGGCGCAACCGGCCGTTGCCAGCCGACTTGTCGGATCAAACGGATACGCTCGATGACGCGCATGACGATGGCCCTCGCTGCCGGCCTGGGATTCGCCCTGGTCGGCCCGGCCCTGGCGCAGATCACCACCGGCGGCGCAGCCAATACCGGAATCGCCCCGCCTCCGGTCGTCGGCGGCGTTCCGGCCGGGACAGTTCGCAGCGGAACGCTCGACACGCGCAGCCCCGATGCGCCCGCCGGCAACGCGGCGAGCCGCAGCAATTCCTCGGTGCCCGGCACCACGCCGGACGTGAACATCGGCGGCACCCCGACGAGCGGCCCGCCCGGCACCGGTGGCGCGGCCGGCGGACCCTCGCTCGGCAACTGACGGTCGCCGTCCCACCTCCCGGAAAAGCGATAGGCCTCCCATGCGCGCCGTGATCTTCGACATCGACGGCACGCTGCTCGACAGCGTCGACCTGCATGCGCAGGCCTGGGTCGAAGCCTTCGCGCATTTCGGCGTGGAGACTGACCCGGCGCTGGTCCGGCGCCAGATCGGCAAGGGCGGCGACGAGCTGATGCCGGTGTTTCTGTCGGCAGAACGCGTGGAGCGCGAGGGCGAGGCGATCGAGGCCTGGCGTTCCGACCTGTTCAAGCGCGACTATCTCGATCGGGTGAAGCCGTTCCCCGGCGTACGCGCCCTGTTCGAGCGCATCCGCGCGGCGGATCTGCAGATCGCGCTGGCGTCCTCCGGCAAGCGGGACGAGGTCGAGCACTATCAGGAAATCTTGGGGATCGCGGACCTCGTGGACATGGCGACCTCATCGGACGACGCCGAGCGGTCGAAGCCCCATCCGGACATCTTCCAGGCGGCTCTGAAGAAGCTCGCGCCCCTCGATGCCGGGTCGATGATCGTGGTCGGCGATACGCCCTACGATGCCGAAGCCGCTGGCAAGGCCGGCCTGTCGACGATCGGCCTGCTCTGCGGCGGCTTTCCCGAGGCGGATCTGTCGGCGGCCGGCTGCGTCGCGATCTACCGGGATCCGCAGGCTCTGCTCGACGGCTTCGATCGCTCGCTGCTCAAGACGGGATAGCCGTCTGGCCGGAATGGGCGGGGCCTCAATGCCGCCGCTTCACCAGCATCCGCAGCCCACCCTCCGGCCGCAGCGTCACCCGGTGCAGCGGTACCACCGGCGGGTGGCCGGCCGCGAGGTCGAGGCGGACCGCATGGGCGATGTGGGCCAGCACGATCGTCGCCTCCTGCAGTGAAAAGCTCTGGCCGATGCAGACGCGCGGCCCCGCGCCGAAGGGCAGGTAGGCGAAGCGCAGAATCTTTTCGCGGTTCTCGGGGAGGAAGCGCTCGGGGATGAAGGCGTCGGGGTCGTCCCACAGCGTCTTGTGCCGATGCAGCACCCAGGGCGCGACCATCACCGTGGAATTCTTCGGGATCTTGACCCGGCCGATGCGGTCCTCGCGGATAGCCTGCCGGCTCATGAACGGCACCGGCGGAAACAGCCGCATCGTCTCCTCCATCACCGCCTTGGCGAAGGGGAGGTTTTCGAGGGCGAAATGTCCGTCGGGGCCGACGGCCGCATCGGCCTCCGCTTCCAGGCGCTCGCGCGAAGCATCGTCCTGCGACAGGCAATACAGCGCCCAGGTCAGGGCGTTGGCCGTCGTCTCATGGCCGGCGGCGATGAAGGTGACGATGTTGGCCTTCACCTCAAGATCGGTGAGGCCGTTGCCGGTCTCGGGATCGCTCGCGGTGAGGAGCAGCGTCAGCAGGTCGTGCGGCGCGTCGGCACCCGCAGCGGTCAGCGCGCGGCGACGCGCGACCAACTCGTCCACCACCTCCTCGAAGAAGCGCCCGGCCGGCCGCGCGCGCAGCCGGCCGATCCGAGGCACGAAATTCGGCATGTTGAAGACGTCGAGCGGATCGATCGGACCGATCGCCTCCAGGAAGCGGGAGATCGCGCGGCCCACCGCGTCCGGATCGCGCTTGAGGCCGTGGGTAAAGATCGTGCGTTCGAGGACGTCGAGGGAGACGCGGGTCGTCTCGTTCGCCGCCTCGACATGGGCGCCGTCGCGCCGGGCGAGCCGGCGCGCAAGACGGGCGCCGGCGAAGTTCATCGGCTCGGCAAAGCTCACGACGTGGCGAGGGGAGAAGATCGGCGCGATGGTGCGGCGCTGGTTGCGCCACTCTTCGCCCTCGGCCGAAAGCAGGCCGTTGCCGAGCCCTGGCGCCAGGATGCGCCGCTGGAGATCGTCCTTGCGGTAGTTTTTCGCGTTCTCGACGTAGAGGTAGCGGATCAGCGCCGGGTCGCTCACCACGGTGATCCGGCCCATCACCCCGTCGGCCGCGACGACCGGCTGCTCGAAATGCGCACGCATCCAGGTGGTGATCGGGTTCTTTCGCGCCGCCTTGAGGAAGGCGAACATACCGAGATCCTGCGTACGCGGCTTCGGCACGACCGGGCGGAAGCGGAACGGCACGGTTTCGCCCAAGACGACGGTGTCCGGTGGCATCGTCTCTCCTCTGAAACCCGACGAAAAGCGGAATCGCCCTCGCCGGCTCCCTTCGTTAAGTAGGGGCGCGCAGACGCCAACGAAGAGGCCACGATGTCGCCGGACCAGCCCACCGAGACCCGTACCGAATCCGACACCTTCGGCCCGATCGCGGTGCCGGCGCACCGCTACTGGGGCGCGCAGACCCAGCGCTCGATCCAGAATTTCCGCATCGGCACCGAGCACCAGCCCGCGCCGATCGTCCATGCGCTGGGCCTCGTGAAGCAGGCCGCGGCCCTGGTGAACAAGGATCTCGGCGGCCTCGATGCCAAGGTCGCCGACGCCATCGCGGCATCCGCCGCCGAAGTCGTCGCGGGGAAACACGACGGCGAGTTTCCGCTGGTGGTCTGGCAGACCGGCTCGGGCACGCAATCCAACATGAACGCCAACGAGGTCATCGCCTCGCTCGCCAACGAGCGGCTCGGGGGCAAGCGCGGCGGCAAGTCGCCGGTACACCCGAACGATCATTGCAATCGCGGCCAGTCCTCGAACGACACCTTCCCCACCGCCATGCACATCGCGGTCGCCCGCGAGATCCAGGAGCGCCTGATCCCGGCGCTGACTCATCTGCACGGCGCCCTCGACGCCAAGGCGAAGGCGTTTGCGTCGATCGTGAAGATCGGCCGGACCCACCTGCAGGACGCGACGCCGGTCTCCCTCGGCCAGGAATTCTCCGGCTACGCGGCGCAGGTGGCGCTCGGCGGGGCGCGCATCGCCGCGACGCTGCCGGGCGTGCTGGCGCTGGCGCAGGGCGGCACCGCCGTCGGCACCGGCCTCAACACCCATCCGGAATTCGCCGAGCGCTTCGCGGCCAAGGTCGCCGAGCTGACCGGCCTGCCCTTCACCACGGCCGAGAACAAGTTCGAGGCGCTGGCGACGCACGACGCGCTGGTGTTCACGCAAGGCGCGCTGACGGCACTGGCCTCGGGCCTGTTCAAGATCGCCAACGACATCCGCCTGCTCGGCTCGGGGCCGCGCTCGGGCCTCGGCGAGCTCTCGCTGCCGGAGAACGAGCCGGGCTCGTCGATCATGCCGGGCAAGGTCAACCCGACCCAGTGCGAGGCGCTGACCATGGTCTGCGCGCAAGTTGTCGGCAACGGCACCACGGTGAGCTTCGCCGGCTCACAGGGCCATTTCGAGCTCAACGTATTCAAGCCGGTGATCGCCAACGCGGTGCTGCAGTCGATCCGGCTGCTCGCTGATTCCGCGATCAGCTTCACCGACAATTGCGTCGTCGGCATCAAGGCGAACGAGGACAAGATCGCCGACCTGATGAGCCGCTCGCTGATGCTGGTCACGGCGCTGGCCCCCTCGATCGGCTACGACAAGGCCGCCGAGATCGCCAAGACCGCGCACAAGAACGGCACCACCCTCAAGGAGGAGGCCCTGCGGCTCGGCTATGTCACGGAGGCGGAGTTCGAGCGCGTGGTGCGACCGGACACCATGCTGGCACCCAGCATCGATTAGACGCATGATCGACGTTCCGGCGGGATTGTCCCGCCGGGTCCGGTCGGAGGACGTTTCGCCGTGGCCGAGATCATCAACCTCAACCAGTTCCGCAAGGCGCGCGACAAGGCCGACAAGCAGGCCCGCGCCGCCGAGAACCGCGTCGTCTTCGGTCGCCCCAAGAAGGTGAAGACCTTGGCCGAGAAGAAGGCCGCCATCGAGTCCGACCGGCTCGAGGGCCACCGCCTGAAAAGCCCCGACGAGGAATGAGCGTAGCCGCGCCGGGCGGTCTGAAAAAGCGCTCGGTCATGATCGCCGGCCACAGCACCAGCGTCTCGCTGGAGGCGCCGTTCTGGGACGCGCTGCGCGAGATCGCGGTCACGCGCGGGCAATCGGTCCAGGCGCTGATCGGGGCGATCGATGCGGGACGCGGCGGGCAGAACCTGTCGTCCGCGATCCGGGTATTCGTGCTGGCAGCGGTGCAGCGGATGCCGTAGCCGACGGGCGCCGATTTGCACAACCTGAAGCAGCCTTCGACCTAAATCCTCACCATAAGTAGCAGCATACTCTCAAAGACTAAAATTCGATTGATTTTTATACTTGGTTAACCAATTCGAAGTCTTCTGAGAACAGCTCCGGAATTATTCTTTCGGCGCCCGGATTGTACCAAGCGCCGGTCGTCCGGGATTGCCCCCGCGCGCCTCAATGGTTGACATGCACCTCCGTCTCTCGATCAAGAGCGCCCTTTCCGGCGCATTCGGCCTGCTCGCCCTCATTGCCGCGGGGCAGGGCGGGCTCTCGCTCTCCAAGCTCTCCAACATCCGCCAATACACGAACGATGTGGCCATCACCTGGCTCCCGTCCGTCCTGGCGGTCAGCGAACTCAAGGGGGCGATATCCGAGGTTCGGATCAAGCAGCTCCGGGTCATCGCACTCTCCGGTTCTCCGGCGCAGTACGCCGAGAACGACGCGCAGTTGGGCGATACGCTGACGAAAGTCGCGCAGGCCAGGAAAACGTACGAGCCGCTGATCACGTCACCTGAGGAGCGAGCCCTGTACGAAGAGTTCACAGCGCTCTGGAACCACTTCGACAGTATAACGGCGGAGATGCGCGATCTGGCACGGGCCGGACAGACCGCAGCGGCCGCAACGTTGCTTGGAAAGCCGGAAAACGTCAATAATTATAATATGATGCGCGATACTCTGTCGCGAGATGCCGCGCTCAACGCGCAAGGCGCTACGCGGGATTCGCGAGGATCGGTCGAGGCGGCGGACGCGGCAGCTCTCGCAGCCTACGTTTCTGTCGCGCTCGCCATTGCGGCCGCCATCGGCGCAGCGGCGTTCGGCATGATCGGCATCTCGCGTCCGATCGGCCGGATGACCGCGACGATGGATCTCCTGGCGAAGGGCGACGCCTCGATCGACGTGCCTTATCGGACGCGCCACGACGAGATCGGCGCCATGGCGTCGGCCGTCCAGGTGTTCAAGGACAACCTGATCCGCACCAGGGCGCTCGAAGAGGAAACGGCCCTGGCCCGCAGGAGTGCCGAAGAGCAGCGCAAGAAGGCGATGCGCGACATGGCCGACGGCTTCGAGCAGGCGGTGAGCGGCATCATCGGCATGGTGACCTCGGCCGCCACCGAGCTGCAGGCGACCGCCCAGACCATGACGGCAACGGCCACCGAGACGGCGAGCCAGTCGACCACGGTAGCCGCCGCGGCGGAAGAGGCCGCCTCGAACGTCAACACGGTGGCCGCCGCGGCCGAGGAACTCGGCTCGTCGGTCCAGGAGATCGGTCGCCAGGTCGATGGGTCCGCCGCGCTTGCCGGAGCGGCCGTCAGCGAGGCGGACCAGACAGCGACGCTGGTGCAGGACCTGAGCGTCGCGGCTGCCAAGATCGGCGACGTCGTCGCGATGATCTCGACGATTGCCGGCCAGACCAACCTGCTGGCGCTCAACGCGACCATCGAGGCAGCACGCGCCGGAGAGGCCGGACGCGGCTTCGCGGTCGTGGCGGCCGAGGTCAAGGAACTGGCTTCGCAGACGGCCAAGGCGACCGAGGAGATCGGCAGCCAGATCGCGCGCATTCAGAGCTCAACCGATCAGGCAGTCGGCGCAATCGGCGGAATCGCCGGACGCATCCGGGAGATCAGCGACGTGGCGACGTCGATCGCCGCGGCGGTGGAAGAGCAGGGCGCGGCGACGCAGGAGATCGTGCGCAACGTCTCCCAGGCCGCGATGGGCACCGGGGAGGTCACCGCGAACATCAGCGGCGTCGCGCGCGCCGCCGAGGACACCGGCGCCGCCGCCTCACAGGTGCTCGCTTCGTCCTCGGAGCTGTCGCGCCAGTCGGAGCACCTGAACCAGGAGGTCGCGCGGTTTCTCGCGACGGTGCGCGCGGCCTGATTTCCTGCCCCGATCGGGACCCACGAACCAAAGGACGTGCCGGCAGCGGCACGTCCTTTTTCGTTACTCGGCCGCGATCGGCAGCGCTTCGGCCTCTCGTCTCGGAAGGCGCTCCAACGCCTCGGGCCGCGGCCCACCCGTCGCCCAATCCAGCAATTCCACCGTGTGCAGGATCGGAATGCCCGTCCCCTTCCCGATCTGCGTGACGCAGCCGATGTTGCCGGTGGCGATGAGGTCGGGCTGCATCCGCTCGATATTGGCGACCTTGCGGTCGCGCAGGCGGTTCGCGATCTCGGGCTGGAGGATGTTGTAGGTCCCGGCCGAGCCGCAACAGAGATGGCCCTCGGGCACGTCCTTTACGGTGAAGCCGGCCTTTTTCAGCAGGGTCTTGGGCTCGGTGCGGATGCCCTGGCCGTGCTGCATCGAGCAGGCGGAGTGGTAGGCCACGACGAGATCGGTGTCCTCCACCGGCGGCAGCAGGCCGATCGACGCCACGTATTCGGTGACGTCCTTGGCCAGGGCCGACACCCGCGCGGCCTTCTCGGCATAGGCTGGGTCGTCGCGAAACATGAAGCCGTAATCCTTGATCGTCGTGCCGCAGCCCGAGGCCGTCACCACGATGGCGTCGAGGCCCTCGCCCTCGATCTCGGCCATCCAGGCATCGATGGCGCGCTTGGCGAAGCCGTGGGCCGAGTGCTCCTTGCCCATGTGGTGGGTCAACGCCCCGCAGCAGCCCTCGTTCTTCGCCTGCACCACCTCGACGCCGTGGCGCGTCAGCAGGCGGATCGCGGCCTCGTTGAAGTCCGGACGCAGCACGCTTTGCGCACAGCCGCGCAGCAATGCGACCCGGCCGCGCCGCGTCACCGGCGCGGCGTTCTCGCCACCCTGGATCAGGGCGCTGATCTCCTGGGCAGCGAGATCGGCCGGGAAGGTGCCGGGGCGGTCGGTCGGGTTGCGGTTCGGTAGCTGTGCGGGCGCGAGATCGAGCATCGCTGCGAGCCGGTTGCCGACCCGCGGCAGCCGCGCGACCAGCGGCCGGAACGGGCTTCCCAGCTTCGCCCCGAGCAGCGCCAGGCGAAACCGGTTCGGGTAGGGCAGCACGAAGGCGAGCACCGAGCGCAGCAGCCGGTCGCTCAGCGGGCGCCTGTAGGTGTTTTCGATATGCGTGCGGGCATGGTCGACGAGGTGCATGTAATGCACGCCCGAGGGGCAGGTCGTCATGCAGGACAGGCACGACAGGCAGCGGTCGACATGCTTGACCACCTCGGCGCTCGCCGCCTTGGCGCCCTCGAGCATGTCCTTGATCAGGTAGATTCGTCCGCGCGGGCTATCGAGTTCGTCGCCGAGCAGAACGTAGGTCGGGCAGGTCGCGGTGCAGAACCCGCAATGCACGCAGGTCCGCAGGATCTTTTCGGAGGATTTGGTCGCCGGGTCTGCGAGCTGGGCGAGGGTGAAATTGGTTTGCACGGGGGTGTTCCTGAAGCCTCAAACGCCGGCGTACATCCGCCCCGGGTTGAACACGCCCACCGGGTCGTGCGCCGCCTTGATCCCGGCGGTGAGCCGCATCAACGGCTCGGTCAGCGGCTCGAAGACCGGCACGGCGGCACGCACGGCATCGGGAGCCCGCACCAAGGTCGCGTGGCCGCCATGTGTCCGAGTGGCGGCGCGGACCGCCTCGGCGCCGGCATCGTTCGCGGCGTCGGTGGCAAGCCAGATCAGGCCGCCACCCCAGTCGTAGTACCAGCGTGCGTCGCGGTTCAGGGCGACGGCCTGCGCGAGCGCCACGCCACGCACCGGCGCCGTCGAGATCCGCCAGATCGCCGCATCGCGCGGCTCGGTGAGCGGGGCGACGTCGCGCACGCCCTGCCAGAGCGCGGCACAGGCCTCGCCGTCGACGATCTCCGGCGCACCGTAGCGCTTGAGCAGGCGTGAAAGTTCGCCGAGCCGGTAGTCGATCGACTTCGAAAAGCCCTCGACGCGCATCAGCGTACGGGCCTCGTTCTCCCCGAGCCCCGCCGGCAAATGCGCAGCGCCGGTCAGCTCGAAGGGCGAGCCGAGGGCGGCGCTCAGCGCCTCGATGGCGCGGGAATCGTCGAGCCCGCGAAACACCAGGGTCGCGACGCGCTCCTGCACGGGCAGCACCTTGAAGGTGACTTCGGTGAGCAGCCCGAGGGTGCCCCACGAACCGGCCATCAGCTTCACGAGGTCGAGGCCGGTGACGTTCTTCATCACCCGGCCGCCGGACTTGATCGGCTGGCCGCGCCCGTTGACGAAGCGCACGCCGATCAGGCTGTCGCGCGCCGCCCCCGCGTTGATCCGGCGCGGACCGGAATTGTTGCAGGCGGCCACCGCGCCGAAGCTCGGCTCGCCGGTCGAACCCATCAGGCGGCGATGGTCCATCGGCTCGAAGGGCAGCATCTGGCCGCGCTCGGCCAGGAGCGCCTGCACCTCGGCCAGCGGCGTGCCGGCCCGGGCCGAGACCACCATCTCGGCCGGCTCGTAGAGCGTCACGCCGCTGATGTTTTGCGCCGAGAGCGTCGCCTCGTCCTGCGCGGGCCGGCCGATCCCGGCCTTGGTGCCGCCGCCGACGAGGCGCAGCCGCTCCGTGCGCGCCACCGCATCCGAGACGATCGCGGCGGCCTCCTGCTCGCTCGCGGGAGCGTATGAACCCATGGTTTCCTGCCCGTGAGCGCCCGTGATCGGCGCTCTTTGGAAGCACTCAAAACGGAATGTCCATCGGATTCAAGCGCGACCGCGCGGCGCAGCCGCGATTCTCGGCGTGAATGCCGGAGCCTGCCTCACGCCGCCGGCACGGGCCGCCGGCGCCCGAAGCGGTCCATCACGAGTGTGCGAAGGCCCGCAATGTCGAAGATCCAGACGGCGGCGGCATAGAGCGTGATGCCGCCCCCCAGGCAAAGCGCCAGGGCGAGCGCCGGATCGAGGTGCCGCAGGGGCGTCAGGACCAGCAGCATCGCGAGGCTCGCGGCGGAGGACAGCCCGATGTCGCGCCAAGGCAAGGTGAGTTTCTCGGGGCCGAACAGGGCGCGGGCCGAGAGCAGCGCGACGGCGGCGGCGAGCCCGAGCGATTGCGCCACCGCGACGCCGGCCGGTCCATAGAGGCCGGGCAGGACCAGGAGACCGATCCCGTTGATCGCGCAGCCCAGCAAAGCGGCCGCGATCACCGGGCTCGTTCTGCGCCGGATCTGGAAGATCGGGTTCAGGGCGAAGTTCATGATCGACAGGCAGAACAGCCCGGGGATCAACAGCGCGGTGTAGAGCGCAAACGGCCCGCGAAACGCCTCCGGCACCACGAGTTGCTGGAGAGCCGGCGTCACCGCCCAGTAGCCGGCGGCGCAGGGCAGCAGCAGGGCGACGACCACGCCGATGTTACGGGCGATCTGCGCCTCGGCGGCCTCGCGGCCGTGATGCTCCTCCGCCCGCACCGCGAGCTGGAACAGCAGCAGGTCGAGGGCGGTGCCGAGCGTCGAGAAGCCGCGCGAGCCGAGATCGGCGGCGAGGGCGAAATAGCCGGCCTCGGAGAAATCCGCCGCCGCCGCGATGACGCCGCGGTTGATGAAGGGCATCAGCTGGTAGATCGCGTTGGCGGCGATCAGCGGCAGCCCGTAGGCCGCGAACAGCCGCAGGGTCTGCCGGCTCCGCTCCGGCGCGAAAGTGCCGGGCCTGTCGTGCAGCGCGGCGCGCATCACCACGACGGCGAGCGCCTGGGACGCCGCGCCCGCGAGCAGCACCCAGACCGGCTGCGGGAAGTACCAGGCCGTGCCCGCCATCAGAACGAGGCCGAAGACGTTCTTCCAGACCACGAGCTTGAGATAGGTCCCGCCGACGAAGCGGGCGCGGGCGAGGGCCGCATGGTAATCGAACACGCCGATGCCGACGGCGGTCAGCGCGGTCGCGGCGGTGATGGCGAGCCGGCTCTCGGGGCTCGGATCGATCGCGAGGCCGAGCCCGGCACAGAGTGCGGCGAAGGCGAGGAGCGCGATGGCGAGCACGCAGTAGGCCCGGTCTAGCCCGGCTCGGATCCAGGGCTCGCCGTCGCGCACGCGGGCCGAATAGAACCGCGTCGCCGAGAGCCGCAGCCACTCGAACAGCAGCGTGTTCAGCACCACGGCCCCGGCGGTGGCCAGCGCGAAACGGCCGAAATCCGCCGGCCCGAGCATCTTGGCGATGAGCAGGCCGAGCAGCAGGTTCAGGGCCGAGTTGATGACGAAGGCGACGATCACGGCCATCGGTGCAGGAATCCCGCTCGGACGCGCCGGTCGTCTAGACCGCCGCCCGCGGCATTCTCGGGGCGAGCCGCCAAGAAAGGCTGAACGCGGGCCCCCTGCCCTCTACACCCAGCCCTTCACCCGAAAGATCAGGATCGGGATCAGCGCCGAGAGCGCGATCAGCGCGAGGCCATAGGGGTAGCCGTAGGCCCATTCGAGTTCGGGCATGTGCTTGAAGTTCATGCCGTACATCGAGGCGATCAGCGTCGGCGGGATGCCGACCACCGAGACCACGGTGAGCACCCGGAAGGCGTTGTTCTGCTCGATGTTGATCAGGCCGAGCGCCGCATCGAGCAGGAACTGCAGGGTTTCCGACTGGCGCGTCTCGAACTCGTCGAGGGAGTCGATGTCGCGCGAGAGCGTGTCGAAGCGCGGGCTCTCCTCCGCGTCCGCGCCCAGCATCTGCGGACAGGAATCCTTCACGAAGGGCACGATCCGCTCCAGCCCGAGCAGGCTGGCGCGGACCTTCGCGAGCGACTTGCCCTGCCGGCCGATGGAGCGGAGCAGCCGGCGCAACGCCAGATCGCGCCGCTTCGGCGAGCCGCGGCTGCCGTTGTCGGAGCCGGCGCGGGCGGCGGGGTCGAAGTCGAAGATCCGCGTCGAGAGCGAGCCGAGATCGCTCGACATCTCCTCCAGCGTGTCGGCGAGGCCGTCGACGAGCTCCTCGATCACCAGAAGGAAGATGTCGATGCTCGTGGTGCAATCGCCGTCATGCTCGGCCACCCGCGTCTTCACGGTGTCGTAGGAGCGCAGATCGGCGAAGCGGATGGTGACGAGGTGCTCCTTGGTGAGCACGAAGCCGAGCGGCTTCAAGGCGAGATCGGTGCGGTCGAAGGTGATCATCGGCGAGGACAGCGAGAGGCCGCCGCTCTTGAGCCGGCGCAGGCGGCTCGACGATTCGACCTCGCTCAGGGCGGCGCGCGACGGCACCCTGAGGCCGGTGGCCGCCTCGACCTGCCGGGCCTCCTCCTCGGTCGGATCGAGCAGATCGATCCAGACTGCATGCTCAGGCAGGCCCCCGCCGGCCATCAGGCCGGCGTGATCGACCGGGCCGTGCGGCCCGTGGAGACTGATCATGCGGAGAACGAACCTTCCGGCGGCGCGCGCTTCGGGAGACGCCGTTTTTCCCGTTCTGTCGAACGGCAGCGCTCCTTGACTCGAAAATCGGTCGTGCCTATCTCGCCGCTGCCGCTGGCACTCACCGATGGAGAGTGCTAACGAGCGGGTCGTGACGCGGTCTTCGCCGCATCAAGACCATCCCAGAATTCGAAGCAAGAGGGCAGCTCATGAAGTTCCGTCCGCTGCACGACCGAGTCGTCGTTCGCCGCATTGAGGGTGAAGAGAAGACGAAGGGCGGCATCATCATCCCGGATACCGTCAAGGAAAAGCCGCAAGAGGGCGAAGTTCTCGCCGTCGGCGCAGGCGCCCGTGATGAGTCCGGCCGCATCAACCCGCTCGACGTCAAGGCCGGCGACCGCGTGCTGTTCGGCAAGTGGTCCGGCACCGAAGTCAAGATCGACGGTCAGGACCTCCTGATCATGAAGGAATCCGACATCATGGGCGTCGTCGCACTCTAAGCGACGCAGCCTTCCTTCGAACGACAGCCCTTTGAGGCCGCTCCCAGGAGCGCGCCTTGGGGCTTTTCCCATACCTTGAAAGGACTTAGCACATGGCAGCGAAAGACGTTCGTTTCTCGTCCGACGCCCGCGATAAGATGCTGCGCGGCGTCGACATTCTCGCGGATGCGGTGAAGGTCACGCTCGGCCCCAAGGGCCGCAACGTCGTCATCGACAAGAGCTTCGGCGCGCCCCGCATCACCAAGGACGGCGTCACCGTCGCCAAGGAGATCGAGCTCTCCGACAAGTTCGAGAACATGGGCGCCCAGATGGTGCGCGAAGTGGCCTCGAAGACCAACGACATCGCCGGCGACGGCACCACCACTGCGACCGTGCTCGCCCAGGCGATCGTCCGCGAGGGCACCAAGTACGTGGCCGCCGGCATGAACCCGATGGACCTGAAGCGCGGCATCGACCTCGCCACGGCCGCCGCGGTGAAGGACATCATCGGCCGCGCCAAGAAGGTCGCCGAGTCGAGCGAAGTCGCCCAGGTCGGGACGATCTCGTCGAACGGCGACAAGGAAATCGGCGAGATGATCGCCCATGCCATGCAGAAGGTCGGCAACGAGGGTGTCATCACCGTCGAAGAGGCCAAGACCGCCGAGACCGAGCTCGACGTCGTCGAGGGCATGCAGTTCGACCGCGGCTATCTCTCCCCGTACTTCATCACCAACGCGGAGAAGATGGTCGCCGAGCTCGAGGATCCCTACATCCTCATCCACGAGAAGAAGCTCTCGTCGCTCCAGGCGATGCTGCCGGTTCTCGAGGCCGTGGTGCAGACCGGCAAGCCGCTCGTCATCATCGCCGAGGACATCGAGGGTGAGGCTTTGGCCACGCTTGTCGTGAACAAGCTGCGCGGCGGCCTCAAGGTCGCGGCCGTCAAGGCTCCGGGCTTCGGCGATCGCCGCAAGGCCATGCTTGAGGACATCGCAATCCTGACCAAGGGCCAGATGATCGCCGAGGACCTCGGAATCAAGCTCGAGAACGTCCAGCTCCCGATGCTCGGCCGCGCCAAGCGCGTCCGCATCGAGAAGGAGACCACCACGATCATCGACGGCGCCGGCGAGAAGTCCGACATCGAAGCCCGCGTCGGCCAGATCAAGGCGCAGATCGAGGAGACCACCTCGGACTACGACAAGGAGAAGCTCCAGGAGCGTCTCGCCAAGCTCGCAGGCGGCGTCGCGGTGATCCGCGTCGGCGGCGCGACCGAGGTCGAGGTCAAGGAGAAGAAGGACCGCGTCGACGACGCCCTGAACGCCACCCGCGCTGCGGTCGAAGAGGGTATCGTTCCCGGCGGCGGCGTCGCGCTGCTGCTCGCCAAGAAGGCGGTCGCCAAGATCACGAGCGACAACCCGGACGTCCAGGCCGGCATCAAGATCGTGCTCAAGGCGCTCGAAGCCCCGATCCGTCAGATCGCCCAGAACTCGGGCGTCGAGGGCTCCATCGTCGTCGGCAAGATCACCGACCACACGGAGACCGAGACCTACGGCTTCAACGCCCAGACGGAAGAGTACGTCGACATGATCCAGGCCGGCATCATCGATCCGGCCAAGGTCGTGCGCACGGCGCTGCAGGATGCGGCTTCGGTCGCCGGTCTCCTCGTCACCACCGAGGCCATGATCGCCGACGCTCCCAAGAAGGAGAGCGGCGGTGGCGGCATGGGCGGCGGCGGCGGCATGGGCGGCGGCGGCATGGGCGGCATGGACTTCTAAGTCCACGCCACAATCACAACGAGACGAGAGGGGTCGCCGAGAGGCGGCCCCTTTTTCGTTGTCGGGGCGTGCAGCCCGTCACGGTCATTCCGCGGCTCGCCAAAGGCGAGAACCACGCCCTGCGCGCCCCCTCTGGGTCCGGGTTCCGCTTCGCGGCCCCGGAATGACGGAGCCTCTCAGCCCTTCTTCTTCTTCGCCTTCACAGCCGGCGCGTCGTGGTCCTTGCCGTCCCAGGTCGCCGCGAACGGGCGCTTGCCGAGAGCGCGCTCTGCCTTCGGCTTGGGCGAAGCGGCCGGCTTGTCGGCTTTCACGGCCTTCGGCTTCTCCGCAGGCTCCTCGGTGTCGGCCAAACCGCCGAGACGGCGACGGTACCAATCGGCGGCGGCCGTCTTGAGTTCGGGGTGATGCTTGTCGAAACGCCCGACCAGGCTCTTGGCCTCGGCATCGGTCATGCCGTCGACGATGAGCGCGAAGGTCTCTGCCCCGAGTGCCCTGCGGATCAGGCGGAGGCGCGCAAGCGGCAGGCTCTTGGCCTTGAGCTGCTTCGTCACCAGCGTCCGGGCGGTCTTTGCGATGTCGGCCCGGATATCGGGAAACACCTCGGGCACCACCGCGATGGCACCGAGGACCGCATAGCCGTCGACATCAAGCGCCATGGAGGACCCCCTTCAGTTCCTCGACGAGCGGAATCAGCACGGTCGAGACGTGGACGTTGTATTTTCCGGAGAAGGTCGGCGGAAGATCGCGCGGCACCAGTGCATCCGCGAGCGCCGCCGCCTGCGGAACGCAGGTGGTGAGCAGCTTGAAGCCGGCATCCTCGGACTCGGCCTCCGCGCGCAGTTGCGCCAGCGTCTGCTGATGCTGCCGCACGCCTTGCTGGTAGCGCGTGACGAGCACGTAGGGCGGACTCTTCGGCACGCTCTGGCCGCTCTGCCGCCCGCTCTTCCGCCAGATCGTCTCGACGAAGGCGTTGAGCCCGTAGGTCGAGAGGAAGTCCGGGATCGAGGTGACGAGCACGAGGTCCGCGCCGCGCACGACGACCTCGGTCATCGGCGATATGCCGGGCGCGCAATCGAACAGGACGTAGTCGTAATCCGCGGCGAGCGGCGCGATGTCGTTCTGGAACAGCTTCCAAAGCCGCCCCTCGATAGCGTGCATCGCGAAGCCTTGGCCGGTCAGCTCGTAGATGATCTCACGCTCGACCATGCGCAGATACGGACCGGACGGCAGCAGCGAAAGCGCCAGCGGCTCGTTCTTGTGGGTGGTGAGGCTGACCCGCCCGTGGATGCGCGCCGCCAGGGACGGCTTTTCGCGGGCGATGAGTTTCAGGGCGAGATAGGCTTCGAGCGTCCGCCCCTGCGCGATCATCCCGCAGAGCAGGTCCGGACCGGCAAGGCAGACCGAGACGCTGGCCTGCGGATCGAGATCGACCACCAGCACCCGGGCCCCGTCGGCCGCCAGCGCTTCGGCCAGCATCACCACCGTCGTGGTCTTGCCGACGCCGCCCTTCATGTTGGCGACCGCGATGAGCTTGCCCGTCATCAACGTGCCTCCCTCACGGCCGTCTGCCAGACGAACCAGATCTTCTGCAACAGCCAGGGCTGTCGGCTATCGACCACCTGCCCAGACTGTGCACCAGGCGGAGCGTTCACCGCCCAGCCGCGGCCCTCGGCCGGGCGGCGGAGGGCGGATCGGCAGCGACCGCCTTCTCGACCATGGCGGCGGCCGCATCGCCGCTGCGCTCCAGCGTGGCCACGGCGAGTTGCTGGTCGCGCCCACGGAGCGTGTGCGAGCCGAGCGGGCGCACGCTAATGCCGGCCGGCAGCGGCGGCAGCCGTTCGAGCAGATCCTGCGAGATCAGCATATCGACTCCGAGCGGCCGGCACAGGGCCTCGATCCGCGATGTCACGTTCACCGCATCGCCGAAATACGCGATCTTGTGCCGGTCCACCCCGACTTCCGCCGTGACCACCGAGCCGCCATGCAACGCGGCGCGCAGGCGCGGAACAATGCCGAAGCGGGTCTTCCATGCTTCGGCCTCCGCCTCGATCCGGTCGCGGACGGCGAACAGGCAGGAGACGCAGCGCGCATCCTTGAGGCCGCGCGCCATCGGCCAGGTGATCATCGCCATGTCGCCGATATAGTCGTCGGTGGAGCCCTGGAACCGGCGCACAGGCTCGGCCAGCGTGGCGAAGATCGCGCCGAGATACTCTTGCGCGCGCAAGTCGCCATGGGTCTCGGCGAAGGCGGTGGAGCCGACCACGTCGAGGAAGAGAAAGATGCGCTCTTCCTCGACCGGCCGGTGATAGCGGCCGATCAGGAAGTTGACGAAGACCTCGCCGCCGATGAGATCGCGCATGCGGATCACGAAGACGACGAAAGCCGAGACCGCGAGCGCATAGGCGAGCACGCGCGGCGTCGTCCGAACCGCCTCGCCGAGATGGTCGCCAGTCAGTCCGAAGGCCCAGACGACGACGCCGCCGAGCGCGTTGCCGGCAACGATCATCAGCACGTAGGACAGTTCGGCCGCCGGCACGTAGAGCGAGGCGGGCAGGCGCCGGATGCGCGATTGCAGACCGGCCAGGATCAGCCCGCGATCGAAGGCGAGCGCGGCCGTGCCGATGCAGAAGCCGTAGACGAACCCGGCCGCGGGCGAGGCGCCCTGTGCGAAGATGACGTTGTAGAGCAGGCCCGCGCCACCGGCCGCGACGAGGATCAGGACCCAGAACCAGCGGTGCTGCGGCAGCATCAGACGGCCCTCGATCGGCGCGAACGGTAGGGCGGCCTGCCCGCGCCGGCCAGCGGCCGTTCGGCGCGGCTCTGAGGCGGGGCGGTTCGCACGGGCGCTCCTTATGGTCGTTCGGATTCGCAGGGCGGATGACGACGCGCGACGCGCCGATCACAAGCGCGACAAGGCTCATGCCGCCATGATGGCGCCAGTGTGGCGGCGACGCCCTCCGGCCAGTTCTCTGCCTTGCCAGCAGCCGCGCAAAACAAAAGGGCCGGCGTTTCCGCCGGCCCTTCGATCGATCGCTGGTCGGCGCGTTCAGCGCTGGACGATGACGCGCGTGCCGACCTTGACCCGGGTGTAGAGGTCCGAGACGTCCTCGTTGGTCATGCGGATGCAGCCCGAGGAGACGGCGGTGCCGATGGTCTCCGGCTCGTTCGAGCCGTGGATGCGGTAGATCGAGCCGCCGAGATACATGGCGCGGGCGCCGAGCGGATTCTCGATGCCGCCCTTCATGTAGCGGGGCAGATCGGGACGGCGGCGCAGCATCTCCGACGGAGGACGCCAATCCGGCCATTCGCGCTTCATCGTAATGTTCTGCGTGCCGCCCCAGGTAAAGCCGGGACGGCCGACGCCGACGCCGTAGCGCATGGCCTGTCCGCCGCCCATCACGAGGTAGAGCCGGCGCTCAGCCGTCGACACCACGATGGTGCCGGGGCTGTAGGGGCCGGAGAATTCCACCATCTCGCGCTGGATCGCGGTGGCCTGCGGCAGCGTGCTCTGCAGCGGGTCGGCGGCCGGGAGCGAAGCGTTCTGCGGGCGCACGCGCACCGTCAGCACGTCGCTGAGCGGCTGGCGGGTCAGCGGGTCGATCTCATAGGCGGAGGCGGGCGCCGCCAGCGCGATGGACGCGCAGGCGAGGCCCGCGAGGGCGGTGACGATACGGCGCATCGAAGCCTCTCGAGGGCAGGCGGACTTGTGGAAACTCGGTGGAAAACTGCCGCGCGTCGCCGCACGGATCGATGCCCAGACGTAAACCGCAGCGCGTTAAAGCCAAGCTCTATTCGCGCACCGCACGCGGTTCCACGGCCGTCGTGACCATGTGGCAACACGGTGGCAGCTTGGCCATACGATAGCGAAAACGGTCTTCGGAGCCGTCGTGATTCCAAAGACTTGCCCAGATTCTGAACCGAACGGGTCGTTAAGGAATTGTGGCGGCGCTTTGGCGGGTCAGGCGGCGTCGAGGCCGAGGTCGATGATCGCCGCGCTGTGCGTGATCCAGCCCACCGAGATCAGGTCGACGCCGGAAGCGGCCACAGCGCCGACGGTGTCGCGGTCGATCCGCCCGGACGCCTCGGTGATGGCCCGCCCTCCGACCATGCGCACCGCCTCGGCGAGCGTCTGTGGGCTCATGTTGTCGAGGAGAACGGCGTCGGCGCCCACCGACAGCGCCTGTTCGAGCTGCGCCAGGGTGTCGACCTCGATCTCGATCTTGACGAGATGACCGGTGCGGGCGCGGGCGCGCTCGATGGCCGGCACGATACCGCCGGCGACCGCGACGTGGTTGTCCTTGATCAGCACCGCATCGTCGAGGCCGAAGCGGTGGTTGGACCCACCGCCGGCCCGCACCGCATGCTTCTCCAGCGCCCGCAATCCCGGTGTCGTCTTGCGGGTGCAGACGATGCGCGCCTTGCCGTACGGGCGAGCCGCCTCGACGAGTGCCGCCGTGGCGGTGGCGACACCGGAAAGCCGGCAGAGCAGGTTCAGCGCCACGCGCTCGGCGGTGAGGATGGCCCGCGCCGGCCCATCGAGCCGGATCACCGTGTCGCCGGGCGCGACGCGGGCGCCATCGCCGCGCTCGACCGTCACGATCACGGCCGGATCGATCAGGCCGAATGCGATCACCGCCGTCTCGATACCGGCGATGACGCCGTCCTGACGGGCGGCGATGACGCCTTTCAATCGGGCGTCGGCCGGCACGATGGCGTCGGTGGTGATGTCGCCTGCACGGCCGAGGTCTTCGAGCAATGCCGCACGCACGATCGGCTCGACGAGGAGACGCGGCAGCGGAAGGAGCGTGTCGTCGGGCATCTTCGGGTCTCGATCGCGTCGCTTCCCCTCCCCCTTGTGGGGAGGCGCAAAGGGGTGGGGGTGTTCCGCTTGCCTCGGTCGGAGCCCAGCGGAGCCACCCCACCTCCAACGCCTCTCCACAAGGGGGAGGAGAGGCGCACGGCTACACCGCGTGCCCTATCCCGAAACCGCCTCGGGCGACAGACGCTCACTCGCGCCCGCGATCTCGGCCGCCACGCGCAGAACTTCGAAAAAGGTCGTCACCGTGTGGTAGCGCGCCGCCTGCCCGGAAAAATCGCTGCGCCAGTGGCCGCCGCGGCTCTCCTGCCGCGAAAGGGCGCAGACGGCGATCATCAGGCCGGTGAGCGCCGCATCCGAGCCACCCTCGGCGAGGAGGTGCAGACTGGCGATGGCCTCGCGCAGACCGGCCGCATCGCGCACGACGCCGACCCGGCGATCCATCAGCGCACGCACCTCGGCCAGAGCGCGGCCGCCATCGCCCTGACGACGCGGCAGGGACGCCGCATCGCCGATCATCGCGGAGGCCGGCTCCGCCTCTATCGAAGCCGCGATCGGGCCGGAGAAGGCAAGCGCCTCCAGCAAGGAATTGCTGGCGAGGCGGTTGGCACCGTGCAGGCCGGTCGAGGCGACCTCACCGCAGGCCCAGAGGCCGGGCACGTCGGTGCGGCCGTGCGCGTCCACCACAACGCCACCCATGTGATAGTGCGCGGCCGGCCGCACCGGGATCGGCTGAACGGCCGGATCGATGCCTAGGCCGGAGCAGAGGCCCGCCACCGTCGGAAAGCGCCGCGCCATCGAGCGGCCGAGATCGCCACGCGTGTCGAGAAACACCGCGCGACCGCCGGCCTGGGCCTGGAAGATCGCGCGGGCGACGACGTCGCGCGGGGCGAGGTCGCCGCCGCTGATGCCGGCCATCACACGCCCGCCCTCGACATCGACGAGAGTTGCGCCCTCGCCGCGAAGCGCCTCCGTGGCGAGCGGCATCGGGTCGGCGCCGGCCGCGATGGCGGTGGGGTGGAACTGCACGAATTCGAGGTCGCGCAAGCTCGCACCAGCCCGTGCCGCGAGGAGCAGGCCGCTGCCGATCGCACCGCGCGGGTTGGTCGTCGCCGCGTACAGCCCTCCGACGCCGCCGGTGGCGAGCACCACGGCACGGGCCGGCAGACGGAAGGCCGCGCCGTCGCTCTCGCAGACGAGGCCGCAGACGGCACCGTTCGCGTCCTGCATCAATGTCGTCGCGTCGGCGACGAGCACCTCGATCGAGGGCGTCGCGCGCACCGCCCGCACCAGTCCTTCAAGGACCGTGGCACCAGTCGAGTCGCCGCGTCCGCGCACGATCCGGCGACGGCTGTGGGCCGCCTCCAGGCCGAGGGCGAGTGAACCGTCCGCATCGCGGTCGAAGGCGACGCCGAGGCCGACGAGCCAATCGATCAGGCCGGGCGCCGCCTGGGCGACGCGCAGGGCGACGTCGAGCTCAGTCAGCCCGGCGCCGGCAGCCTCGGTGTCGGCGGCGTGAAGCGGCGGCGCATCGCCGGGGCCGATCGCGGCGGCGATGCCGCCCTGGGCCCAGCCCGTGGCGGTGCCGTTGCCCAGCGACGCGGCCGTAACGATCGTGACTGGACGAGGCGCGAGCCGCAGGGCCGTGGCGAGCCCGGCGACGCCCGCGCCGACCACGATCACGCGGTCGGCGGGGCTGCGCGAGACGATGCTCATCTCCAGGACTTCAGGATGGGGGTCGGCGCGGCGGTCGGCTTCACCGCGAGCATCCGCTCGACGGCACGCCGCGCGCGCTCGGCCAGGGCCGGCTCCACGGTGACCTCGTGGGTCATCGTCTCCAGGGCATGACGGATGTTCGGCAACGACATCCGCTTCATGTGCGGACACATGTTGCAGGGCTTGATGAACTCGATGTCCGGGTTCGCCACGGCGATGTTGTCGGCCATCGAGCACTCGGTGACGAGCACGACCTGGCTGGGCCGCTTGCTCGTCACGTAGTTCATCATCATCGCGGTCGAGCCCGAGAAGTCGGAGGCCTGGACCACGTCGGGCGGACATTCCGGATGCGCGATCACGGTGATGCCGGGATAGCTGTCGCGGACGGCTGCGATGTCGTCGGGCGTGAAGCGCTCGTGCACCTCGCAGTGGCCGGGCCAGGTCAGCATCTCGACTTCGGGCACCTGCACCTGGACGTTCTGCGCCAGGAACTCGTCCGGCAGCATCAGGACGCGGGGGACACCGAGCGAGCGCACCACGTCGGCGGCATTGCCGGAGGTGCAGCAGATGTCGGATTCGGCCTTCACCGCGGCCGACGTGTTGACGTAGGTCACCACCGGAACGCCCGGATATTTCAGCCGCAACGCGCGGATATCCGCCGCTGTGATCGAGTCCGCGAGGGAGCAACCAGCCCGCATGTCCGGGATCAGGACGGTCTTGCCGGGATTCAGGAGTTTCGCGGTCTCGGCCATGAAGTGGACGCCGGCGAGCACGATCACGTCGGCATCGACCGTGATAGCCTCGCGGGCGAGCGCGAGGCTGTCGCCGACGATGTCCGCCACCGTGTGGAAGATCTCCGGCGCCTGATAATTATGGGCCAGGATCACGGCGTTGCGCTCGCGCTTCAGCCGCAGGATCGCCTCGACATCGGGCGCGAGAGCCGGCCACTCGATCGCCGGGACATGCCGGCTGACGCGAGCGTAAAGATCCGGAAGCGGCAGACCGTCGACGCGGGCATTTCGCTGCGGTAGAGAGGTCGCGGCCATCGCAACTCCTTTATGCTCACTTTGAGCATTGTGCCGCCTAAGTTAGGCGCGGCCCCGAGCCTTGTCCAGATATGCCCAGACTGAGCATAACGTTTTTGCGGTGCGAGATTTGGGTGCGGGCGCGAAGACCCGAGTGGCGTGCCGCTCTCCGTTCGAGGTCGCTCAACGCAAGTTCGTGCCGGATCCGCGATCGGGCAAAGCAGCCGACAACGCCGACATCATATCACGCCCAGGCGCACGCGTGAGAACACGAAACCCGAAGTGGCAGCGATGACGCAGCGTCAGGCCTTCTTTTCGAGCTGCTTCTTCACCTGCAGAAGCTGATCCCAGACCGTACCGGGCGTGGTCCCGAAGAACTCGAAGCCCGCGTTCACGCCCCACCAGACGCCGAACACGATGATCGGAACGAGGATCCAGCCCAGGATCTCCTCGCCACGGCGCCTGGATTTGCGCCGCCTGCGGCGAGCCTCCCGTGCCGTCAGCTTCGGCTTGGGCGGCGGGGGCTGCCGGGTGACAGGCGTGAGGGTCTCCTCATGCGTGTCGCTCATCATGCTGCCCCCGTCGCTGTTCGATCCGCGCGGCGCGCACGCGCCCCGCTCGTCTCATCTCGGTGCGCCCATATCCGCGAGCGGCTAGAGGAAGGCAACCCGCCTTCCCTAAGACGAACCCGGCTACGCCTTGACCAGCGGGACCTTCGGCACCGTGCTGCGGGCGCTGCCGGAGCCGCTCGGCCCCTCCGGGCCGCCATCCTTGTCGCCAGCCTTGCGCTTCGGTGCCGGCCGCGGCTTCGAACGCTTGTGGCGCTTGGCGGCGTTGGCGACATCCTTCTCCGGCTTCGGCGTCACCGGGCCTGCCGGAAACTCGAAGGCGAGCGTCGCCTTGGCCGAACCCGCATCGTTGTCGTCGGCATCGGCCTTCAACAGCACGACACGCACGGCGCCGCCGTTTTTGAGCTTGCCGAACAGCACCTCGTCCGCGAGCGGCGTCTTGATGGTCGATTGGATCAGCCGCGCCATGGGACGGGCGCCCATCGCGTCGTCGTAGCCATTCTCGACGAGCCACTCGCGCGCTTCGTCGGAGAGCTCGATGGTGACGTTGCGATCGGCGAGCTGTGCCTCGAGCTGCAGCACGAACTTGTCGACGACCTTGGCGACCACGTCCTTCGGCAGGTGGCCGAAGGAGATGATCGAGTCGAGTCGATTGCGGAATTCCGGCGCGAATAGCTTGTTGATCGCCTCGACGTCGTCGCCCGTGCGCTTGGTCTGGGTGAAGCCGTAAGCGGACCGGGCCATGTCGGACGCGCCCGCATTCGTGGTCATGATGATGATCACGTTGCGGAAATCGACCTGCTTGCCGTTGTGATCGGTGAGCTTGCCGTGGTCCATCACCTGCAACAGGATGTTGAAAAGGTCCGGATGGGCCTTCTCGATCTCGTCGAGCAGCAGCACGCAATGCGGGTGCTGGTCGATGCCGTCGGTCAGCAGGCCGCCCTGATCGAAGCCGACATAGCCGGGAGGCGCGCCGATCAGGCGGCTCACCGTGTGGCGCTCCATGTATTCCGACATGTCGAAGCGCAGCATCTCGACGCCGAGCGAGGCGGCGAGCTGCTTGGCGGCTTCCGTCTTGCCGACGCCGGTCGGGCCGGCGAACAGGTAGGAGCCGATCGGCTTGTCGGGATCGCGCAGGCCGGCACGGGCGAGCTTGATCGCCGAGGTCAGCGCCTCGATCGCCTTCGGCTGGCCGTAGACGACGCGCTTCAGGTTCTCGGTCAGGTTCTGGAGCACGACCGTGTCGTCCTTCGACACCGTCTTCGGGGGGATGCGGGCCATCGTGGCCACCGTCGCCTCGATCTCCTTGACGCCGATGGTACGCTTGCGGCGCGCCTCCGGAACCAGCATCTGCGAGGCGCCGGTCTCGTCGATCACGTCGATCGCCTTGTCCGGCAGCTTGCGGTCGTTGATGTATCGCGCAGACAGCTCGACGGCCGCTTTGACCGCGTCGGTGGTGTACTTCAGCTTGTGGAATTCCTCGAAATAGGGCTTCAGCCCCTTCAGGATCTCTATGGTGTCCGGGATCGACGGCTCGTTGACGTCGATCTTCTGGAAACGGCGGACCAGGGCGCGGTCCTTCTCGAAGTACTGGCGGTACTCCTTGTAGGTCGTCGAGCCGATGCAGCGCAGCGCTCCGGAGGCGAGCGCCGGCTTGAGCAGGTTCGAGGCGTCCATGGCGCCGCCCGAGGTGGCGCCGGCCCCGATCACCGTATGGATCTCGTCGATGAACAGCACCGCGTTCGGATGCTGCTCGATCTCCTTCATCACCTGCTTGAGGCGTTCCTCGAAGTCGCCGCGATAGCGCGTACCGGCGAGCAGCGTGCCCATGTCCAGCGAGAATACGGTGGCGTCGGCCAGAACCTCGGGCACCTCCTTCTGGATGATCTTGCGCGCGAGCCCTTCGGCGATGGCGGTCTTGCCGACGCCGGGGTCGCCCACCAGCAGCGGGTTGTTCTTCTGGCGGCGGCAGAGCACCTGAATCGTGCGCTCCACCTCCGAATGGCGGCCGATCAGCGGGTCGATCTTGCCGTCACGCGCCTTCTTGTTGAGGTTGACGCAGTAGGCTTCCAGGGCATCGCCCTTCTTCTTGGTGCCGCGTCCGCCTTCCTCATCGCCGCCACCGCCGGGCCGCTCGGAGGAACCCTCGTCGTCCGAGCCGCGCACGGGCTTCGATTCCGATGCGCCGGGCCGCTTGGCGATACCGTGACTGATGTAGTTGACCGCATCGTAGCGGGTCATGTCCTGCTCCTGCAGGAAGTAGGCGGCATGGCTCTCGCGCTCGGCGAAGATCGCCACCAGCACGTTCGCCCCCGTCACCTCCTCCCGGCCGGAAGACTGGACGTGGATAACCGCGCGCTGGATCACGCGCTGGAAGCCCGCCGTCGGCTTGGCGTCCTGGCGTCCGTCGCCGGTGAGATTGGAGAGCTCGGTGTCGACGTATTCGACGAGGTTGCGCTTGAGAACGTCGACCTCGACGCTGCAGGCCCGCATCACGGCGGCCGCATCCTGATCGTCGACCAGCGCGAGCAGGAGATGCTCGAGCGTCGCGTATTCGTGGCGTCGTTCACCCGCCAGCGCCAGGGCGCGGTGGAGGGCTTGTTCCAGGCTGCGGGAGAAGCTTGGCAATGCTCGAGCCTTTTTCGCGAGGGCCTATTTCTTCTCCATAACGCACTGGAGAGGGTGTTGGTGCTTGCGTGCGAAATCCATCACCTGCGTCACCTTCGTCTCGGCGACTTCGTAGGTAAAAATTCCGCATTCGCCGACGCCGTTCTGATGCACGTGCATCATGATCTGGTAGGCGTCGTCATGGTTCTTGTTGAAGAAGCGCTCGACGACATGCACGACGAATTCCATCGGCGTGTAGTCGTCGTTGAGGAGCAGCACGCGATACAGGCTCGGACGCTTGGTCTTCGGCTTGGTGCGCGTGATGATCGCAGTGTTCGACCGGTCACCATCGCCTGGCCCGCGCTGGCTCGCGGCCGTCATCGGCTGCGTGCGCCCGAGCCCGTCATCGGCGACCGCCATGACCTGCGTCAGCGTCTGAGACCTCGGAATCGTATCGAGTCCGTCCGGCGGCATGCTTCATTCGTGAGGCGTTGTTCATGGGAAGTACGACGGACCTGGGACGGCTTCTCCGCCCAGGCCGTTCGCTGAGAACGCGACCAGCGAAAGGCAATCTATAGGCCGGGAAACGACTGCGCCAGTCGCCTGCGCGCACTTGTCCGTGTCGCGAGGGCCGGCGCCCGGCAATGGCCCGGCTAGCACCCTGCCTGGAAACAACGTTTCGGCCCCAGGTTGCGCCGCATTAACGGCCGCGTAACCGCGTCCACATACCGTCACATATCGAGATGGAGCGGGACGTCGGGCGGGCCCGGTGCTCTTCGCGGCAATGGCGCAGTGCGGGCCGGGCAGCGGCTCGAAGGTGCGGGACGGATCAGCGGTAATGCGTAGCGTGTCAGGCCGTTTTCTTCGTTACCGTGCGACCCCTGCCGCCCTGGCAGCCGCGGCGATCCTCGCCGCGATCGCCTCGCCGGCCGAGGCGCGTCGGCACGCCCACCACCACCGCGCGGCCCACCAGCGCGCCGTCAGCGGCTACAACCCGCCCTACGCGGCCATGGTCGTCGACGTGAAGTCCGGCAAGACGCTGCATGCGGTCAACGAGGACGCGCTGCGCCATCCGGCCTCGATCACCAAGGTGATGACCCTCTACATGCTGTTCGAGCAGCTCGAGCGCGGGCGCTTCCAGCTCGACTCGCCGCTGACGATCTCGGCCAACGCCGCCGCCCAGGCGCCGTCGAAGCTCGGCCTGCGCCCGGGCTCCACCATCGAGGTCGAGGACGCGATCAAGGCAATCGTGACGAAGTCGGCCAACGACGTCGCCTGCGCCATCGGCGAGAACATCGCCGGCTCGGAGCCGAAATTCGCGGAGATGATGACCCGCAAGGCCCAGGCGCTCGGCATGAGCCGTACGCACTACGCCAACGCCTCGGGCCTGCCGGATGCCGACCAGATCACCACGGCGCGCGACCTCACGGTGCTCGCCCGCGCGATCCAGGACCGCTTCCCGCGCTACTACAAGTATTTCCAGACCCGCTCCTTCGCCTTCCGCGGCCGGGTGATCGGCAACCACAACCGCCTGCTCGGCAACGTCCAGGGCGTCGACGGCATCAAGACCGGCTACACGCGCGATTCGGGCTTCAACCTGATGACCGCGGCAAAGTCCGACGACCGCCAGATCGTCGCGATCGTCCTCGGCGGCAAGTCGGGCGCCAGCCGCGACCGGATCATGGCCGACCTCGTCCGCGCCAGCCTGCCCCGCGCCTATGCCGGCGCCCGCCAGTCCCCGGCGCTGATCGAGACGGCCGAGCGCGGCCGTCCGGCCGTGATCGCCGACGCCGCCTCGAAGACCCGCACCCGCTACGCCTCGGCCGACGACGACGAGATCGAGACGACGAACGCGACGGATGCCGCCCCGACCACGACGCCCGGCATGGGCCGCCGTCCGCCGGCCTCGATCCCCGGCGCGGCACAGGCCTATGCCGGCTCGGCGGGCCAAGCCGGGTTCCCGGGCTCGGCCAAGTCGAGCGCCAGGCTTCCGTCCTACGACGCGGTCGCCACGCGCTCCGAGGCGCCGGCCAAGTCGGAGAAGGCCGAGATCACCTCGCGCGGCGTGACGCCGACGGCCTGGGTGATCCAGCTCGGCGCCATGGACGACGAAGACAAGGCGAAATCGATGCTGGCCGAGGCTCGCGGTCGCGCCGGCGGCGCGCTGGGCAAGGCAGCCCCCTACACGGTTCGCGTCAGCCACGGCGGCACGACGCTCTACCGCGCCCGGTTCTCGGGCTTCTCAGAGCAGAGCTCCGCGCAGGATGCCTGCTCGGCCCTGAAAAAGAACGGCTTCAACTGCTTCGCGACCCGCAGCTGACGCCACGCCTGATGCGGAAAAGTGGAAGCCGGTTTTCCGAAAACATCATGCGACACTTCTGACCTGCCCATCGGCCCGCGTATTGGGCCGGCGGTTCGCCATCAGTCCTCTCTGACAACGCGCGTGGAGTTTCAGCGATGTCGGTTCGTCAGCCTGTCCCGAGCCGCGTTGATACGCGCGGCAAACTCGGCGGTGCCCCCCTGATCGGGATGCAGCCGTTTCATCAGCGCCCTGTGGGCCGTGCGGACCTGCTCCAGGGACGCCCCGCTCTCAAGCCCCAGGATCTCATAGGCCTCCTTCTGCGTCATCGCCCCTGGGTCAAGCGGACGGCCCGTCCGCGCGTGAAGATCGCGCTCAGCGTCTATACGCCAGCCGGAGTGCCGGCGGTCCAGATACGCCTCCAGTAGCCGCGCCCCGTCGGGGTCGGCACTACGGCAGAGCGTGTGGAGCGCGACGAGATCGCCGCGCGGAACCGCCGACAGGCGCTCGCCGGTATGGGGACCGGCCAGTATCGTGCCGTCACCGGAGGCGGGCTCGAACTCGACGGTGGCGGTGCGCTTCGGTGCGCGGTTCGGCCTTAGTTTCGCGACGAGGCCGGCGAGCCTCTTCGAGACCCCCTCCCCTCCCTCCAGCAGCCAGAGACCGACGCCGGCGAGCAAAACCGCCGGCAGCAGAACGCCGCGCAGCGCCAGGAGCGCCGCCACGGCGAAGGCGGCGTAGCTGCCGATCCGCCTTGGACTGAGTCCGGCCGGCAGACGACCGCCGCTGCGGCCGAGCCACCACAATCCGACGAGTACGAGAACACCGAGGGCGAGCAACATGCTGCCGTGATCGGCCGGTTAGGCATCCGCGTAAAGGCTGATCCCGTTACAACCGCGTCTGCGCGACATCCGCCGTCGTCACGCGGATCTGCCGGATGCGGCCGTCGCGCTCGACTTGGAGCATCACGGCCTTGTCCATGCCGGCCGCCTCGACCGCGGCGGTGAGGTCGGCGAGGCGATGGACGCGTTTGTCGTTCACGCCGACGACGATGTCGCCGATCTCGCCGGATTGCGGGTCGACGCCGCGAAGCCCTGCATTCGCGGCCGGCGATCCGGGCAGCACCCGCATAACCACGACACCATCGATGCCGAGGCGGGCGGCGGTGGCCTCCTGGCCGGCGATGATGCCGATTCCCGGATTACGCATCCGGCCGTTACGGATCAGTTCCGGGACGACGCGGTTCACAACATCCACCGGGACGGCGAAGCCGATGCCGGCGCTCGCCCCCGAGGGCGAGAAGATCGCGGTGTTGACGCCGATCAGCCGCCCGGCGGAGTCGAGCAGCGGACCGCCGGAATTGCCGGGGTTGATCGCCGCGTCGGTCTGGATGACGCCCGAGAGCTCGCGGCCCTCCTGCGTCGGCAGGCGGCGCTGCAGGGCGCTGATGACCCCGGTGGTGAGCGTGTGATCGAGGCCGAACGGGTTGCCGATGGCGAAGGCCGCCTGGCCCACCTTGAGGTCCGCAGAGGTGCCGACGGCGAGGGGCGGCGGTTGCCGAGCGACGCGCCCGAGGCGCAGCACCGCGAGATCGTAGTTCGGGGCGGTCCCGACGACGCTCGCCGAGACCACCTCGCCCGAGGACAGCCGCACCGAGATCGAGCCGCCCTTCTGGGTCGCACCCTGGACGACATGGTTGTTGGTGACGACGTGGCCACCGGAATCCCAGACGAAGCCGGTGCCGGTCTGCGTGCCGCTGCCGCCCTGCTGCTGACCGCTGTCTTCGTCCATCTCGGGATCGAGCAGGGCGCGACCCTGCGCCGCCGACTGCGCGAAGACGTGGACTACCGATGGCGAGGCGCGGGCGAAAAGGTCGACGGTGGTGGTCTCGGCCGCCGAGAGGTCGCCGCGCGCCGTGATCGCCCGCGGCTGATCGGCCGCATAGAGGAAGGCCATGATGTAGGGCTGCGCCACGACGGCGATCAGCAGGCCGAGGGTGATCCCCAGGGCGATCCGCACGAAACGATCAGGCACCGGACACGTCCCGAAGCCGCGAGCAGGGACGACGGCGTCGTCGGCAGAACTGCCCGGGCGGGTGCGGCATGACGTGGGCGCGTGCCGCGTTCCCGTCAACGCCCGGCCGGCGTCGCGGAAAATCCACAGCCGTCCACAAGCTGAGCAGGTGCGTCACCGCACTGCGGTAGGGTGAGCGCCAAACTAACGAATTGCTTACACTTCGACCGCACAGTCATCGCATCGCAAGTGACGAGCATCCAAGGCGTGACGCAAGACGCCAGTTCTTCAGTATCGGGCAATCGCGACAGGGAACTGCGTCGACACGGTGACGATCGGGAAACAATTGCCCGAATTGATCGCAAAGACGCCAACAGATGCTCCCAATCGTACTGGCATATGCACCACGTCGGCTGGCCGCTGATCTCAGCCCCGTCGACGAACCGACCGCGTACAGGGTTCACGAGGAAGACCACGACATGGAAACCGAGGCTCTCGAACGTCCGGCCGACCTGACGATCTGGCGCACGCTGCCTGCCGCGTCGCCCCTGGCCCAGCCCGAGCGCTACGACACGCTGCGCGAGGCCCTGGAAGCCGCCGCGGGTGCGCTCACCGATCCGGCCAAACAGCCCTGGATCATCACGGAAGAGGGCGAGATCCTCTCCCCGAACTGGATCCGCACCTACCTCAACTGATCCGGACGCAGTGCCGGCGCGCCTTTCGTGGCGCGCCCCCTGCCCGGGGGCCGGCGCCTTCTTCGCGGCCTGCCCGTGATCCCGGCGCCATGCGCACCGCGACACGGCCCTTCGAGCGCCCTCCCCTACGCCGAACCCGGAATGCAGCGATCGGCTCGTCGGGCACCGGCGCCCTCGAGCCTGGGCTTGGCGTGTCCGGCAGCTCCATGTTTTCTCGCGCACCGACATCGTCCTCATGACGGCGTGGGATGCCGGGCGAGAAGGCGGAGCGAACCGACCATGCTGCCAGCGAAGACAGGTGATTCACGCGATCCGTCTGTGATCCGCGTCGAGCGCGAACTCCTCCGGCTCGAAGCGCTGGCGTCCCGGAAGCGCTATCGGATCGCGATCCTGCGGGCCCTGCGCGGCTTCGTCGGAGCCGGCGGTGCCCTGGCGACCATGCTGAAGCTCAAGATCGCCGGCTCGCTGGTCCTCAAGATCGGCCTCGCCGTGATCGTCGGCCTCGGCTTCGCCTGGCCGCTCTATGCCTTCGCGGCGGTCATACTCGGCTTCGCGATCCTGTCGATCCTCGACAGCAATTCTGGGAGCGATCCGAACTGCGATTGCCCCGGCGACTGCGAGCGCAAGGAATCGCGGCGCGCCCGCCTCGATCGCATGATTGAGCAGCGCAAAACCTGGCTCGTCGCGAACGCCGCTCCGCAGCCACCGAACGCCGGGGTCGCGCGTTAGGAGTAGCGGGCGACCCGGCCATCCCTATAATGGCGAAAAGGCCGCACGCCCCGAGAACCCAAGCGCCATGACGTCCCGCGTTCCCGATTTCACCACCCTCTCCTACGCGGCCGAGGCCATTCCGGCCCCGCCGCCGCCCACGGGCGAGTCCTGGATGACCCCCGAGGGCATACCGGTGAAGGGGTTCTACGGCCCCGAGGACCGCGAAGGGCTGGAGGGTGTCGACTCCTATCCGGGCATCGCGCCGTATCTGCGCGGCCCCTATCCGGCGATGTACGTCTCGCAGCCCTGGACGATCCGCCAGTATGCGGGCTTCTCGACGGCCGAAGATTCGAACGCCTTCTACCGCCGCAACCTCGCAGCCGGGCAGAAGGGCCTGTCGGTCGCCTTCGATCTCGCCACCCACCGCGGCTACGATTCCGACCACCCGCGCGTCTCGGGCGACGTCGGCATGGCCGGCGTGGCGATCGACTCGATCTACGACATGCGCACGTTGTTCTCGGGGATTCCCCTCGAAGAGATGACCGTGTCGATGACGATGAACGGCGCGGTTCTGCCGATCCTCGCCCTCTACATCGTCGCGGCGGAAGAGCAGGGCGTGCCGCCCGAAAAACTCGCCGGAACGATCCAGAACGACATCCTCAAGGAGTTCATGGTCCGCAACACCTACATCTATCCCCCCAAGGGATCGATGCGGATCATCTCGGACATCTTCGGCTACACGTCCAAGAACATGCCGAAGTTCAACTCGATCTCGATTTCCGGCTATCACATGCAGGAAGCCGGTGCGACGAACGATTTGGAACTCGCATACACGCTCGCCGACGGCGTCGAATACATCAAGGCCGGCCTCGCCGCAGGCCTGACCATCGACCAGTTCGCACCGCGGCTGTCGTTCTTCTGGGCGATCGGCACGAACTTCTTCATGGAGATCGCCAAGATGCGGGCGGCGCGCCTGATCTGGGCCAAGCTCGTGAAGGAGTTCGACCCGCAGAAGGAGAAGTCGCTGCCGCTGCGCACGCATTCGCAGACGAGCGGATGGTCGCTCACCGCGCAGGACGTGTTCAACAACGTCACCCGCACCGCGATCGAGGCGATGGCGGCGACGCAGGGCGGCACGCAGTCGCTGCACACCAATGCGCTCGACGAGGCGCTGGCCCTGCCGACGGACTTCTCCGCCCGGATCGCCCGCAACACCCAGCTCTTTCTGCAGCAGGAGAGCGGCACCACGCGCATCATCGACCCCTGGGGCGGCTCCTATTACGTCGAGCGCCTGACCGCCGACATCGCCAAGCGCGCTTGGGAGCACATCAGGGAAGTCGAGGAACTCGGCGGCATGGCCAAGGCCATCGAGGCCGGCGTGCCCAAGCTCCGAATCGAAGAGGCGGCGGCGCGCGCCCAGGCCCGAATCGATTCCGGCCGTCAGACCATCGTCGGCATCAACAAATACAAGCCCGACGACGAGATGAAGATCGAGCTCTTGCGCGTCGACAACAAGAACGTGCGCACGCTGCAGATCGACAAGCTCAAGCGCCTGCGCGCCGAGCGCAGCCAGGCCGACGTCGACGCGGCGCTCGCCGCTCTGACCAAGGCCGTCGACACGGACGAGAACCTGCTCGAACTCGCGGTGAACGCGGCTCGGGCGAAGGCCACGGTCGGCGAGATCTCGGAGGCGCTGGAGAAGGCCTGGGGCCGTCACCGCGCCGAGATCCGCTCGATTTCGGGCGTCTACAAGCGGGAGGTGGGCGGCATGTCGCCGGCGGTGGAAGAGGTCAGGCTGCTCGTCGAGGCGTTCGAGGAGGCGGATGGTCGCCGCCCGCGCATCCTCGTCGCCAAGATGGGCCAGGACGGGCACGATCGCGGCCAGAAGGTGATCGCCTCGGCCTTCGCCGATCTCGGCTTCGACGTCGATATCGGGCCGCTCTTCGCGACGCCGGAAGAGGCGGCGCGTCAGGCGGTGGAGAACGACGTCCACATCATCGGCGTCTCTTCGCTGGCCGCCGGCCACCTCACGCTCGTGCCGGAGCTGAAGACCGCGCTGACCGAGCAGGGCCGCGAGGACGTGATGATCGTCATCGGCGGCGTGATCCCGCCGGCCGACTACGACGCGCTCTACGAGGCCGGCGCCTCGGCGATCTTCCCGCCGGGCACCGTGATCGCGGAAGCCGCGGTCAAGCTGATGAGCGAGCTGAACCACAGGCTGGGTTACATCGAGCGGCAGGCTGCCGAGTAGCGCGCGTCGTCGGCTCGCCGTGCGAGAACCTGCCTCGGCCTTGCGAATGGCCGAACAGCCGGCAGTCCTGTTGTCTGCGATGCCGACGGTGGTTGGAATTTCCGGCCGCCGTTCGGTAATGGTGCGCTGCGGTCGATGCTGCGCATGAGCATCGCCGTTTCGGCAACGCTGAGGGAAGTGGCCATCGAATGACAGAGACCAACCGAGACCTGATCCTCCCGGTGATCCTGTGCGGTGGCTCCGGCACGCGGCTGTGGCCGGCTTCCCGCGAGAGCATGCCAAAGCAGTTCACGCGCCTGGTCGATGCCGAGAGTTCGACCTTCCAGGCGACCGCGAAACGTGTGACCGACGCGGCCGTCTTCTCTCGGCCCATCGTGATCGCCTCATCCGAGGCCCGCTTCATCGTTGCCGAACAGCTGCTGGAAGCGGAGGTGCCCGCCGACATCGTGCTGGAGCCGAGCCGGCAGGATTCGGCCGCTGCCGTCGCCGTCGCCGCGCTGACCGCCGCGCGGCGCGACCCGGAAGCGGTCGTGCTCATCCTCGCCGCCGACCATGTCATCGGCGACGCGCCGGCCTTTGCCGCCGCCGCCAGGATCGCCGCATCCGGTGCGCGGAACGGGCATATCATGACGCTCGGGATCGAGCCCACGCGGGCGGCCAGCGACTACGGCTACGTTCGCCCCGGCCCGACCCTCGACGGCCTGCCCGGCCTGCATGCCGTCGAGCGCTTCGTCGAGAAGCCGGATGCGGCCGGCGCGGAGCGGCTGATCGCCGAGGGCGCCCTGTGGAACTCGGGCTACTTCCTGTTCCGCGCCGACATCATGCTGGCCGAACTCGAAGCCTACGTGCCCGAGATCCTCGCCGCCGCCCGTGCGGCGCTCGATGCCGCCACCACCGATCTCGATTTCGTGCGCCTCGACGCCGCCGCCTTCGCGCAAGCGCCGAAAACATCGATCGACTACGCCGTGATGGAGCGTACGGTGCATGCCGGCGTGCTGCCGGTCTCCTTTCCCTGGTCAGACGTCGGCACCTGGGACGCGGTCTGGCAGGTTCTCGATCGCGACGCCCAGGGCAACGCCGTGCGCGGCCGGGTGGAACTCGTCGGCACCAGCAACAGCCTCATCCACAGCGAGGGCGAGGGCCTGACCACGGTGGTCGGCCTCGACGACGTCGTGGTCGTGGCGACGCCCGACGCCGTGCTCGTCGCCTCGAAGTCGCGCTCGGGCGAGGTCAAGGAACTCGTCACGACGCTGCGCAAGAAGGCCTATCCCGAGGCGGACGCCCATCGGCGGATGTACCGGCCCTGGGGGTGGTACCAGCGCATCGACATCGGCGAGCGCTTCCAGGTGAAGCGTATCATGGTGACGCCGGGTGGTCGGCTCTCCCTGCAGAAGCACTTCCACCGGGCCGAGCACTGGGTCGTGGTCAAGGGCACGGCCGAGGTGACGCTCAACGAGCAGATCATCCTCGTGCACGAGAACGAGGCGGTCTACCTGCCGATCGGCTCGATGCACCGGCTGACCAACCCCGGCAAGATCCCGCTCGAATTGATCGAAGTCCAGGTCGGCTCCTACACCGGCGAGGACGACATCATCCGCGTCGAGGACATCTACGGGCGCTGAGGATCGTTGAGATGCAGGCGGGCCACGGCCGCGCACCATCTCGCCTTGCGAGGGAGTCGAGCCCGGCTGGTCGCTTGACGGCACGCAGGGGGCGACGAAGGGTGGCGCACCTCACGCCTCCCGGGCCACCATGGCGCTGTTCGCACGACTGATCTCATACGCCTCCGCCGCCTTCGGCTCCGGGCGCTCCGCGCAAGGGACGGACGCCGCCACAGAGGGTGACGAGCATCTCGCGGCCACCGCCCTGCTCGTCCATGTCGCCCGCGCCGACGGCGTGCTCGATCCGGCCGAGTCCGAGCGCCTGACCCGGCTGGTGCGCTCGCGCTATGCGGCCACCGAGAGCGAGGCCAACGAGCTGATCAGCCGCGCCGCCGCGTTCGATGCGGAAACCCGCGACATGTCGAGCCTCGTGGAGTTGATCGGCCGCGAGGGCGGCAGCGCCGAGCGCGAGCGGATCCTGACGATGGCGTGGTCGGTCGCCGGCGCGGATGGCGAGGTTCACGAGTTCGAGGAAGCGCTGGTCTGGCGACTCGGCAAGCTTCTAGGTTTGGACGAGGCCGCGATCGGCCTGGCGCGCGCCAACGCCCGGACGGCCGGCGATGCTCCTGCCGCCGACGCCATCGCTCCATAACGGAGGCCTGACGGCGCCGTGATCGTCAGCCTCACCCTGATCCTGCTGGCCCAGCTGCTGGGCGAAGTGGTGGCCCATGGCAGCGGCCTGCCCGTGCCGGGTCCGGTGCTCGGCGCCGCGCTGATGTTCGGCTTTCTACTGCTCCGCGACCGCTACCGCTGCTCGGCCGAACGGGTGTTGCCGAAGCCCCTCGTCCAGGGCGAGCTGGAGGGCACCGCGAAGGGTCTGCTCACCCATCTCTCCCTAATGTTCGTGCCGGCGGGCGTCGGGATCGTCGGCCGTCTCGACGTGCTCGCTGCCAACGGCCTCGCGCTCGCCGTCGTCCTGCTCGTCTCCGTGGTGCTGACCCTGTCGGCCACGGCGCTCACATTCGTCGCCGTCTCGCGCCTCGTGCGTCCACGCGGACCGGACGTGGCCTCATGACCGGCGAGTTCGCCCTCTGGGTCTATCTCACCCGTACGCCGCTGCTGTGGCTGACCGTGACGCTGTTGGCCTACGTCGTCGCGGAGCGATTCTCGGAGGCGACCGGACGCCATCCACTGGCGAACCCCGTGCTGCACGCGATCTGGATGACCAGCCTCGTCCTGAAGCTCACCGGCACACCCTACCCGACCTACTTCCAGGGCGCGCAATTCGTGCATTTCCTGCTCGGGCCGGCGACGGTGGCGCTGGCCGTGCCGCTCTATGAGCGCCGCGCGGTGGTGCTGCGGGCTCTCGTGCCGATGCTCGCAGCGCTGGTGGTCGGGGCGGTCACCGCGCTCGCCTCGGCCGTGCTGCTCGCGCGCGCCTTCGGGCTGTCGCACGGCATCGTCGTCGCGCTGGCCCCGAAATCGGTCACCACCGGCGTCGCGATGGGCATCGTCGAGGCGCTCGGCGGCGACCCGACGCTGACCGCCGTGCTCGTCATGCTGACGGGCGTCGCCGGCGCGGTGATCGTATCGCCGCTGCTGAACCTCCTGCGTGTAAAGGACCTGCGCGCCCGCGGCTTCGCGGCCGGTCTGGCCGCCCACGGCCTCGGCACGGCTCGCGCCTTCCAAGTCAGCGACGTCGCCGGCACCTTCGCCGGCATCGCCATGGGGCTGAACGCTTTCTTGACGGCGATCCTCGTGCCGTTGGTGCTCGGGCTGGTGAAGTAGGTCGCCCTACTCCGCCGCAGCCGGAGCCGGCAGCCGCTTCGGCTCGAAGCGGCCGTCGTTCGCAGGCTGCATGTCGATGCGGCCGTCATGCAGGGCGTGCAGGGTCGAGCGGTGGCCGATCGAGACGATCGTCGTGCCCGGCAGCTTTTCACGCAGCGTCGTATAGATCTTCGCCTCGCTCGGCTCGTCGAGGGCGGCGGTGGATTCGTCGAGGAAGAGCCAGTCTGGTTTGGCCAGGATGGCGCGAGCGATGGCGAGGCGCTGTTGCTCGCCGCCGGAGAGGCGCTGGTCCCAGGCGTCGGTCTCGTCGAGACTGTCGGCGAGTTGCGGCAGTTGCGCCGCGATCAGCGCATCCTTGATCGCCGCATCCGAGAACTGGTCGATCGTGCTGGGGTAGCTCACCGCCCCACGCAGCGTGCCGAGGGGAATGTAGGGGCGCTGCGGCAGCAGCAGCGCCGACTGGCCCGGCGGCACGTCGACCCGTCCCTTGCCGAACGGCCAGATTCCGGCGATCGCCCGGAACAGCGTCGACTTGCCGGAGCCCGATGGGCCGGTGACGAGGGTGGCCGCGCCCTTCTGGAGGGCGAAGCCCGGCGTGTGGACGATCTCGCGGCCGTCCGGCAGCGCCAGGACGAGGTCCTTCGCGGTGACGTCGCCCCGGCTCTCGTTGCCCTGGACGAGGCCGTAGCCGGCGCCGCTCAGCGCCTCGGCCTTGGTCATGGCGCGCTTGAAGGACGAGAGGCGGTTGGTGTTCGCCTTGTAGGAGGCGAGCGTGGTGTAGGAGTTGATGAAGAACGACAGGGCGCCCTGCACGCTGCCGAAAGCATCGCCCGTCTGCTGGAACTGGCCGAGCGTGATCTTCTTCGCAAAGTAGGACGGGGCGGCCAGGATGTAGGGGAAGACGACGCTGATCTGGCTGTAGGACAGCGTGAAGCTGCCGAGCTTGATTCGCCGGTAGATGATGCCGAGGTAATTGCCGATGATCGAGCCGAACAGGCCGCGCAGGCGCACGGTCTCGGCCCGCTCACCCCTCAAGAGTGCGATCTGCTCGCTGTAGATTCGGGTGCGGGCGAGGGAGAAGCGGAAATCCGCCTCGACCTTTTCCTGCCGGAAATCGAGGCCGATCAGCGGGCGTCCGATGACGTGGGTCAGCCAAGTGCCGATCACCGCGTAGCCGATCACCAGCCAGACCAGGAAGCCGGGGATCACCGTATCCGTGAAGGGCAGCACGAAGTCGCGCGACAGGCCCCACAGGATCACCATGAAGGAGACCAGGGTCGCCGCCTGGGACAGCAGCCGGATCGAGAGCGTCGTCGTCTGCTGGATGAACAGGTTGACGTCGCTCTGGATGCGCTGGTCGGGGTTGTCGGCGTGCTCGTCGGTGAACGGGATGCGGTAATGCGTGCCGCCATCGAGCCAGCGCTCGTAGAGGCTGCGGGTGAGCCAGGTCCGCCAGCGGATGTGCAGGCTCGCGTCGATGAAGACGTCGAGCATGCCGATGATGACCCAGACCGTAGCGAGCGGCCCGAAGATCCAGATCAGCTGATACCAGAAGACGTCGGCCTTATACTCCTGCAGCGCGTTGAAGAGGTCGCGGTACCAGAAGTTCAGGCGCAACTGCAGCGCGACCTGAGCGAATGTGATGAAGATCGAGAGCGCGACGAGCCGCTGGCCGATCTTGCCCTCGGTCCCACCGAGAAAGCGGAACGGACCGATCTCCGGGGTCGGCGCGTCGTGTCCTGCAAAATAGGGGTCGGCGATCAGCGTGATGTCGCGGATCGGCTGCAGGTAGGAGATGCCGAGTACGATCGCGGCGAAGACGACGGCGCCCGTGGCCGCGAAATCCGGCGGCAGCAGCGCCGCCAGCACCGGTGGGAGCAGACCGAGCACCGCAGCCTGCTTGGCACCCGCGAGGAACAGGAAGCCGACGCCGTAGACCGAAATGAAGATCTTCAGGTAGGCCGAGATGTTCTTCGCGGCGAGCAGGATGCCCGCCATGGCGAAACCCGCGAGGGAGACATAGAGCGGCGGCGACGGCATGCCCGGCGCGACGAGCAGCAGCAGCGAGACGATCGCGGTGAGCGCGGCCTGGATGCCGAGCCCGCTCATGAGTGCGGCCACGCTGGTCTCCCTTCGAATTCGTCGGACGCCTGAAGGCGGCTCGATTTATGGACGCCGCAACGCCCGCGTCGGACGCCACCCCTGACGGCGCGCCGTGGCGACATAGTGTTGCCGAGCAGGCTCTGTCTCGTGAAATTTTGGTCAGGTTCGAGCCGTGAGGCTCCGAAAGGCAACGAAGCGGGGGTCGGCGCGCCCTGCTACGGCACATCGCCTGCGACGCCATGGCCTGCTCGACGCGGCCGCTACTTCCAGTTCCAGTCCTCGAAATCCGGCGCCTTGCAGCGGTAGCCGACGGGACATTGCAGGTTGTCGCGGGTCGGCACGAAGCGCAACTCGGCGATCTCGGTGATCTCGCAATAGCTGCGGTCGGCCACGATGCGCTCGGTGATGCCCGGCCCGGTGGCGAGCGTGACGTCGCCATCCTGCTTCACCAACGCTTTGGCGTCGGTACAGGACATGCGATTCACCGCCAGCCGTTGCTGGGCGCCGGCCGGAGCCGCCTGGGCCATCGCCAAGGCGCTCGTCAGGAGGACGAGAGCGAGTTTCATGATGCCGACGGGCGGCCGGTGACGATTCCGGCCTAAGCTTGACCATGGCAGGTTCGGCAGGCCCGGAAAAGGGGTAGGACCAGACGCATCGCCGCGCAGAAGCCGCAATCAAGCCGTTTACGAATCGGTGTGGCCGGAAAGGCCTTTAACAAACGATGAAGCGGCCGTAGAAAATACGAATCGCGCCGCCTCGAACGGGCGAGACCTCACCATGTCGGGCTTATCGATCCTCAATCTGGATGCCGTGCGCGCAGCCCCCGTCTCGCGTGCGCCCTACACCTATTTCCTCGGCAACGACGTGCTGAACCGAGGCGCGATCGACGAGATCCGTCAGGATTTCCCGGCCATCGCCAAGCCCGGCTACCTCACCGTCGACGAGGTGGCGCTGAAGGGCCGCTTCAAGGCGCTGATCGAAGAACTCGAGAGCGACGCGTTTTCGCGCATTCTCGGCGAGAAGTTCGGCATCGATCTCGTCTCGTGCCCGCGCCTCACCACGATCATGAAGAAGAGCCAGCCGAAATACGGCTCGATCCATACGGACGGCCCGTCGAAGGTGATGACGCTGCTCGTCTACATGAACGATGCCTGGGATGCGCCGGCCGCGGGGCGGCTACGGGTGCTGTACGACGGCAAGAACTACGAGCCCTTCGCCGTCGAGGTGCCGCCGACGATGGGCACGATGTTCGCTTTCCTGCGCGCGGATAACTCCTGGCATGGGCATGAGCCCTTCGAGGGCGAGCGCCGTGTCGTGCAGGTGGCCTGGGTCAAGGACGCGGCCGAGCTGGAGCGCAAGAAGAAGCGCAACCGCACGGCGCAGTTCCTGAAGGGCATTTTCGGGCGCTGAATATGGCCAGATATCGAGCAAGGAATCGGGCATGATGGTGGCGCGCGAGATCGGGGACGAAGAGCCCGTACTCCGTATCGACGCGCCGGTGCCGCCCGTTCCGGATATCGATGAGCACAAGCCGGTTCGGCTGACGATCCCCCTTTTGCTCGCCGCCGGCTGGGGCGCACTGCTGACCTTCAGCCTCATGTTCCTCATGGAGGACGGCCGGGGTCAGGTGACGACGGTCCGGCTGGCTGCATCCGACCGCATCGCCGTCGCCGATCAGTCCGATGCCGAGCGCGTTCCGGCGGCGCAGCCGCGCCTGCATGAGGCGGTCCAGATCGTCCCGTCCGAGGAGACCGCCGTCGTGACGGCCGGCGTCATCAGGGTCGCCAGCGTCGCTCCCGAACCGCTGCCCCACGCGACGCCCATGCGTCCGGCGAACCCGCCCGCAGAGCGGGTGAGCTATGTCGGGACCTGGGGACCGACCGCGCAGGCCTGCGGCGCCACATCCCGCAGGCGCGGGTATCTGCCGGCGTTGATCACCGAGGACGGGGCGAAGGCCGGGCGGACGCTCTGCCGTTTCCGCAACGGTAAGCGCGACGGCATCGCCTGGACGGTCGCGGCCGATTGCAGCGAGCGCGGCCGCAACTGGACATCGCAGGTGCGCCTTCTGGTCGACGGCGACCGCCTGATCTGGACGAGCGCCAAGGGTTCTTCGTCCTACGTGCGCTGTGGCCGACGGGACGGCTAGTATCGACGCCCATACGCTTCGGCTCGTCCATCAGACACGACCGAGCGTCATCGGGAGCTGTCAATGGATTGCAGGCTGCGTACACTTGTCTGCATGCGGCCGACGGACATCGAGGCGGCAACCGCGAGGTCCACTGTCACGATCAGAACGGCAAGAGCACGTCGACCAGTTGCTGGCCGTAGCGCGGCTGCTGGACGTCGCTGATCTGGCCGCGACCGCCATAGGCGATGCGGGCCTGAGCGATCTTCGAGGAATCGATGGTGTTGTCGGACTCAATGTCCTCCGGCCGCACCACGCCGGCGACGACGAGTTCGCGCACCTCGTAGTTGATGCGGATCTCCTGCTTGCCCTCGACCACGAGGTTGCCGTTCGGCAGCACCTGCGTGACGATGCCGGCGATGTTGGTCGTCACGGTCTCGGCACGCTGGACCGAGCCGGCGCCGTCGCTCGACGAGGTCGAGGTGGCGTTCAGGAGCTTGTCGGCGCTGATGCCCGCTGCTGCGACGCCAGCCGCCTTCTCCAAGCCGAAGGCGTTGGGCAGACCGAACCCTTCGGCGTTCGAGCGCGAGCGCTTGGTCTCGTTGTTGAGGTTGGCCTTATCGGTGAAGTTCACCTTCACGGTGAGCAGGTCGCCGATGCGGGCGGCGCGCTGGTCCTTGAAGAAGGCCCGCGAGCCGGTCCGCCACAGCGAGTTCGGCGCGTAGGACACGGGCTGCACGTCGGGCATGGGCAGGCGCACCGGCTTGTAGCCGGCCTGCGCGGTCGGGTCCTCGATCGCCGAGAGGTTCGGCCGGGCGCCGATTTGCGAAAGCCGGTCGGCCGTGTTGCAGGCGCCGAGGCCGGCGCAGGTCAACAGGAGAGCGACGAGGTGGGAAGCGCGTACGGTCATGAGTTCGAGGCCGCTCCGTGTGACCAGGGACGGATTCAGTTGATGCGGCCGGTCGGCGCGGCGCTGGCCTGCACCATCGGCTGCGAGCGGGCGGGACCGACCGAGACGCGGCCGGGGCCGATCACGGTGGCCTGGAGCATCTTCTTCGAAGCCGGGTTGGTTACGGAGACGCTGGAGCCGAGGCGGCCGTTCTCGTTGGCGATGCCGGTCATCGAGAGCGAAACGCCGGAGGTCTCGAAGACGATGGCGACGGAGTCGCCCCGCGCCACCAGATCCGGCGGCGCGACGTCGCCGGTCCGCAGCACGGCCCCGGCGCTGAGGCTGCGCTGCGCGACCTGGCCGGCCACGCTGCCGCCATTGCCGAGGGCGTCGGCGCCGAGTGTCTCGCGCGGCCGGCGCTCGAGGGTGAGATCGGCGGCCGTGATCGCGTCGCCGCGGCTGAGGGCTCGGGTCAGCACGGCGACTTCGCGGATCTCGACGACCTGTCCGGTCACGCGCAGCGACGCCTGGCGCTCCCCGAGCACGACGAGGCCGGCGATGCGGTGCGAGCGGGCATCGTAGGTGACGTCCAGCGCGTTGGCCGGTCCGTCGAGCTCCACCGGTGCGAGCAGCAAAGCCTCGCCGTCGAGGCGAACGCTGAGATTGGTCGCATCGAGACCCTGGCTCGTGGCGAGTGCGCGCTTGAGCGCGGCCTCGATCTCCGGCGGCCCGACCCGACGGGCGGCGCGCTGGACCTGGATCTGGCTGCGGCCGCCGGTCTCGACGGTACCGAGGTCGAGCTTGTCGATCGCTTCGGCGATGCGCCGGGCCTGGATCGTTCCGGCAGCCCCGAGCGCAGGCGCGCGGAACAGCGGGCGGCTGCTGAGGGCGGCAGGTGCGTTCTCGACGAGGTCCCCAAGGGTCAGCACGTCGCCCTTGGCGGTGACGTCGCCGCGCAGCCGCAGCGTATCCGCACGCGCCAGCGACGGCAGCGTCAACGAAACGGCGACGAGGCCTGCGACAGCCAGTGCGGCGCGGCCGATCATGCCGAGGGTCGGCACGGCGACGCGGGCGTGAGTTTCGGCACGAAATTGCTTGAGGGCCTGCATCGGATTCACGAGCCTCAGCCGCGGAACATCTGGGAGGTGGTGGAGAGCATCTGGTCGGCAGCCGTCACGACCTTCGAGTTCATCTCGTAGGCACGCTGGGCGGCGATCAAAGACGAGATTTCGGTGACGGCGTTGACGTTCGCCTCTTCGAGATAGCTCTGCTGCAGGTTGCCGAAGCCCTCGGAGCCGGGCAGCCCGGTGATGGCCGGCCCGGAGGCTGCGGTCTCCAGAAAGAGGTTGTCGCCGATCGACTCGAGGCCGACCTTGTTGATGAAGCGCGCGAGCTGGAACTGTCCGAGCTGCTGCGGCGCCGTCTGGCCCGGAATCGTCGCCTGGACGGCACCCGTGGCCGAGATCGTCACCGAGGTCGCCGTGTTCGGCACCGTAATCGAGGGGTCGAGCAGGTAGCCGTCGCGGCTGACGAGGTTGCCCTGGGCGTCGAGGTCGAACGAGCCGTCGCGGCTATAGGCGAACCGCCCGTCCGGCATGCGGATGCGAAACAGGCCCTCGCCGCGGATGGCGACGTCGTAGTCCTTTTCCGTCGAGGTCAGGGTGCCCTGTCCCATCGCCCGGGCGGTCGAGGTGGTCTTCACACCCGAGCCGAGGGCGAGGCCGGCCGGCAGGATGGTACCCTGGTCCGAGGTCGAGGAGCCGGAGCGGCGCAGGTTCTGGTAGAGCAGATCCTGGAAATGCACCTGCTGGCGCTTGTAACCGGTGGTGCGCAGGTTCGCGATGTTGTTCGAGATGACCTGGACGTTGAGTTCCTGGGCCGCCATGCCGGTGGCGGCAGCGTAGAGGGCGCGCATCGCTGGAGTTCCTTGACGCTACGGATCAGGCGACGTCGGCGAGACGGCGGATAGCCGTCCCGCGCAGATCGTCGAGCCGCGAAATCACGCTCGAGACCATGGAATAGGTGCGGTTGACGTCCATCAGCCGGGTCATTTCGAGGACCGGCTTGACGTTGGAGCGCTCCAGCGCGCCGGACTCCAGGCGGCCATCGATTCCGGCGGCCTGGGGCGGCTGCGTCGACGAGAACAGGTTGGCGCCCTCGTTCTTGAGGCCCTGCGCGTTCTTGAAGGTGACGAGGCGGATGCGTCCGCGGACGCCGAGATTGGTCGAGACGGTGCCGTCCGGGGCGATGCTCAGACCGGTCTCCTGCTGGCTGACGGTGATCGGGCCGTTGTCGCCCTGAACGGGGTAGCCGTCCGAGGTGACGAGAGTGCCCCGCGCATTGATCTCGAAAGCGCCGTTGCGGGTGAAGCGATCGCCGGACGGCGTCCTCACTGCCAGGAAGGCATCGCCCTTGACGGCGACGTGCATCGGGTTGCCGTCGGGCTCGACCGGCCCCTGCGAGAGGTCGAGGGGCGTGCCCGAGTCGATGACGTAGGAGACGCGGCGGTCGACACCCGAAAAGCTGTCGGCCGAGGCCGTCGGCATCAGGTATTCCTCGAAGCGGGCGTTGCGGGCCTTGAAGCCCGTGGTCGAGACGTTCGCCATGTTGTTGGCGATGACATCGAGCTCACGGGCGAGCGCCACCTGGGACGAAACCCCGACGAAGAGCGCGTTCTGCATGGTTCCAGCCCCAACCGACGAACGGTACTGGATGTCGTCTCCGCAGGGCTCGTGCCAGACGCAAATTTTCCGGTTTCTCTTTGGAAATCAGATATTTGACTGAAAATCAGTCATTCGTCGACGTTGTGCGCACCGCGCCGTCGGCAAGTCCGACTCGGCAGATTTTGCCGTACTTAATCAGGTATTAACCACCATCGGGAAAAGCTTAACGCCAGAGGTCGCGTCTCGCGCGATCCATGTCTCGTCGCGTGGTGCGGGTCAGGAGCGTTCGACATGGCCAAGAAGCCAAAAAAACGTCCCGAAGGAGAGGAAGGCGCTTCGACCGAGGCTCCGAAGTCCAAGAAGAAGCTCATCATCATCATCGCAGCCGCCGTTCTGCTCCTCGGTGGCGGCGGGGGCGGCTACGTCATGATGAAGAAGCCGGCTGCAGCCAGTGATGCGCATGGCGACGCCCACGCCACACCGGCCGCCGACGCCCATGGCGGCGGAGGCGGTCATGGCGAAGCCGCGCCGAAGACGGGCGTGACCTTTCTCGAAGTCCGCGACCTCATCATGAACCTGACTCCCGAGCCCGGCCAGCAGAAGGGCGGCTACCTCAAGCTCAAGGTGGCGCTCGAACTGAAGGACGGCCGCGTCGAGGCGGAGGTGAAGCCGCTGCTGCCGCGGGTCGAGGACACCTTCCAGACCTACATGCGCGAACTGCGCGCCTCCGATATCGCCGGCTCGGCCGGCCTCTACCGCCTCCGTGAAGAGCTGCTGCGGCGCGTCAACATCGCGATCCATCCGGCAAAGGCCGAAGCGGTGCTCTTCAAGGACGTGGTAGTCCAGTAGCCCGGCCCGACATTCGCAGAGAGCGATCGAGACGACGATGGCCGGACCCGACGACCCCGAAGACGATTGGGCTGCCGCTCTAATCGAGCAGAACGCCGACGGCGCCGGCACCGGCGGCGGCGACACCTCGCTCGCCGAGGAGTGGGGCGCTGCGCTCGCAGAGCAGGGTACCACCAACGCCACGGGTGACGTCGCCGCCGAATGGGCGACGATGATCGAGGACGGGGAGACCGAAAACCTCCCCGAACTCGCCGGCAACGATCGCATCCTCGTCCAGGACGAGATCGACGCGGTCCTCGGCTTCTCGCTGCGCGAGCTGTCGGCCTCGGGTGCGGGCGGCGTCCGCGCCATCGTCGATTCGGGCGTCGTCCAGTACGAACGCCTGCCGATGCTCGAGATCGTCTTCGATCGGATGATCCGGTTGCTGTCGACGTCGCTGCGCAATTTCTTCCAGGACAACGTCGAGGTCAGCCTCGACGGGATCACCTCGGTCCGGTTCGGCGATTACCTCAACGCGATCCCGCTGCCGACGCTGCTCGGCGTATTCAAGGCCGATGCCTGGGAGAACTCGGGTCTCGTCACCGTCGAGCAGACGCTCGCCTACTCGACCCTCGACCTGCTGCTCGGCGGCAAGCGCGGCGGTACCTCGACCCGCCTCGACGGCCGGCCGTTCACGACGATCGAGATGAACCTCGTGCGGCGTCTCGTCGAGATCATCCTGACGGACCTGGAACAGTCGTTCCAGCCGCTCTCGCCGGTGCGCTTCGCCATCGACCGAATCGAGACCAACCCGCGCTTCGCCACGATCACGCGGCCGGCCAACGCGGCTATCCTGATCAATCTGAAGCTCGACATGGACGGTCGCGGCGGCGGCCTTCAGATCCTGTTTCCCTACGCGACGATCGAGCCGATCCGTGAACTGCTCATGCAGAGCTTCATGGGCGAGAAGCTCGGCCGCGACCACGTCTGGGAAAGCCACCTCGCCACCGAGATCTGGCAGGCCGACGTCGCCATGGAGGCCGTGCTGCACGAGATGACCCTGCCGCTGCGGCGCGTCATGGGGCTGAAGGTCGGCGACACCATCATGTTCGAGCAGAAAGCCTCAGACCTGATCACGGTCCGATGCGGCGACTGGGCGCTGACGCAGGGACGGATCGGGCGGATCGACGACAACATCGCCGTGCAGATCGCCCGGCCGCTGCGCCGCTCCCGCACCACGCTCCAGGCCTTCGAGGCCGCGACCTCCAGCCGTTCGGACGGGTAACCCGGCATGTCCCTCTTCGTCACCCTCGCCGCCGACGCCCTGGTCGCCGTCCTGCTCGTCGCCACCATCCTCACGTCGGTGAAGCTGTCGCGCCGGATCACCGGCATGAAGGCCGACGAATCGGCGATGCGCCGGACCATCGGCGATCTCATTACGGCGAGCGCTACAGCCGAACGCGCCATCGCCGGCCTGCGCGCCGCCCTCGACGAATGTGACCGCGGTCTGACTGAACGCCTCGAATCGGCGGAGCGCTCGGCGCTGCAGCTCGATGCCCATGTGGCGGCAGGCGAAGGCGTGATCGCGCGCATCGGAGCCATCGTGACCCAGGCCGGTCGTCCGGCCCCGCGGCGTGAGGCCGAGCCCGTGGTGGCGGTCGTGCCGAAGCCCATCGCGGTGCGAACGGTCTCCACGAGTGAACGCCTCGACGTGGCGCTTGCCGCCGCCCAGGCCATGTCGGAGCGCGCCCTCGATCGGCTTCGGGCCAGGGCCGCATGACCGCAGCGAAGCCCCCGGCGTCGACTCCACCCGGAAAGCTCCCGGTTCGGCGCCTCGCACAGCTCGCGAAACTGCCGGTACGGCCGATCCGGCTGCGCATGATCGACGCCGTGACCCTGGCAGCGATCGGGCTTCTCGTGTTGAAGCTGACGGCTTTGGTGGCCGACGGCGCGCCCTCCGGTCCAACGCCGCCGGGAACGCCGTTGCCCGATTTCGCGCGGGCGCTCGCCGGCGCACGCACCGGCTACGAACCGCAGGACCCGACGACCACGGGATCGGTCACTCCGAAGGAAAAGTCCGCCGAGCCGGCCAACGCTCCCGAGCCGCCTGTCTACCAGCCGGCCGTCAAGGAGCCGGTCTCGCCGACGGAGCGCGCCATCCTGGAAAAGCTCGCCACACGCCGAGACGCTCTCAAGCAGCGCTCCGACGAACTCGACCTGCGCGAAAAGATGCTTGGCGAGGTCGAGAAGAAGCTCGAGAGCGGCGTCGGCGACCTGCGTCAAGCCGAAGACAAGGCCGATCTCAACGGGACGAGGAAGGCGGAGGCCGAGCGTGCCGGCCTGAAGAGCATCGTGACGATGTACGAGACGATGAAGCCGAAGGACGCCGCCCGTGTGTTCGACCGCCTCGGTCTCGAAGTGCTGGTGCCGCTCGTCCTCGGCATGAATCCCCGCAAGATGGCGGAGATTCTGGCGGTCATGGGCTCGGAGCCCGCCGAGAAGTTGACGATCGCTCTGGCCAACCGTGCCCGCGGCGTCGATCCCGGTCCAACCCAGCAGGTCAGCGTCGGCGGCTTGCCGGCGAACGAACTGCCGGCGATCGACCCCGGCCCGCCGACACGCACCTCTGTCCCCTGATACGCGGTCGCGGCGCGTGTTGCCGCCCTTCGTGAACCCTTGCTCGGCGTTGTGCGAACGGTGGTCTTGGATCGCAACAGCCCAAGGGCGCGTGATCACGCCCGGCTCCACGGCACTCGATCACGGCAACCAGTCGATGATGATAGGATCTGACTTGGCCGGCGAGAATCGCGGCTCGCACGGATGCTCGTCAGACTGTCTGACGGACACCGGCAGACAACTCGACAGGTCCGGCGATCGGAAGGCACTGTCGGTCGCCACATTTCGGGCATGGCACGGTTCATGGCAGCGATTCAGCCGACCATCCTATCGCCGACCCTGCTGCTGGAGCGCCTTCCGACCAACAGGTATCTCCTTGGTCGGAGAGGGCTCTAAAGACGCTCATCCATATAGAGGATCAACGTTGCGAGCCCGAGGCCAAGCAACCATCCGAAGAAGGCGCCGGTCATCGTCAGGATGATAGACCCCGAGGAGAGCGCTCGACCGAGCCACCATCCACCGAGCCACGTGAGCAGCCACAGGACGATGGCGATCGTGACTGCGGCGCGGTGCCGCCATTCGTTCGTCAGGCGATCGTCCCACTCTTCGATAGAGCCTCGAAAAAGGTCGTCTTGCCTGTGTAGCGCCAGGGCAATGCCCGCAAGGAAGATACTGTACGCAGTCACCTCCCATGCCCCTCTTCCGGCCGCCTGAAATGAACATTCTTCTGGGATGCTCATCGATAGGCTAAATCACTTCACCACGATGCCGGCATCCGATCACCGAAGAAAATGCGTCAGATTTACAGACCTGATGTCACCGCCGCATTGCAATCAAGACAGACATGACTCTAACAGAAGTTGTTTTCGGTCGCCAGCCATACCGGCTTCGATCGTTCAGGCCGGCTCCGGCTCGGCCAGCGCCTCGGTCACCGCTCGTTCCAGTTCGGCCGGCTTCGTCTTAGGCGCGAATCGCGCGATCACACGCCCGTCGCGCCCGACCAGGAATTTCGTGAAATTCCACTTGATCGCCTGCGATCCGAGCAAGCCGGGTCGCTCGCGCTTGAGCTGCACGAAGAGCGGATCGGTCCCGGCCCCGTTGACCTCGATCTTCGCCAGAACCGGGAACGTTACATCATAGGTCAGCGAGCAAAATCGTGCGATCTCCGCGGCATCACCGGGCTCCTGCGCACCGAACTGGTTACAGGGCAGTGCGAGTACGACGAATCCAGCCTCGCGATGACGCCGCCAGAGGGTCTCCAGCCCCTCGTATTGCGATGTGAATCCGCATTTCGAGGCCGTGTTCACGACGAGCAGCACCCGGCCGCGATACTGCGCGAGCGGATGAGGCGTACCGGTCGCGTCGTTCGGTGAAAACACGTGGATGCCACTCATGCCGGTCGCCTCGTATCTGTTCCGTCGCATCGATACAGCGAGCTCGCGGAAAATGCTTGCACGACGAAGATGCTTGCACGACGTCGAGCGGCAGCATCGGCAACACTCTGCGTGAGCCCAGCTCGGCACCGGGATCATTACGCAAGCTCAGTCTTGAATAACTCCAAGCTCAGCGCGTCATTCCTGCACCGTTGCCGAACTTTCGATCCGGGTACGATTGCATCAGGCGCCGGGCGACGCTAGGCGGCGCGAACGCTTTCGCTGAAGGTCGTTCCATGACTCCGATCCGCCCCCGCACGCTCAAGGCGATTCTGCTGATCGCGATCGGGACGCTCGCCGCCTCTGCCCATCTCGCGCCGTCGGCATGGGCGCAGGAGCCCGAGGTACCGGCCGCGTCGGAAGGGTCGGCAGCCGCCGAAGAAACCGTTAAGCCGAAGCCCCGCCCGAAAAAACCGACGCCCCCTAAGGTCAAGCCGATCGAGCCAAAGGCAGTCGAGACGAGGCCGGCCGAAGGCGAAAAGCCGGTGACGGCCATGCCCGCAACCGACGGCACGTTGCTGGAGCCCGCTCCCTCCGATGCGAAGGTTCAGTGGCCGAATGGCGCACGCTCGGTGAGCGAGGCCTATGGCGACTGGACCATGAACTGCAATCGCGAAGGCACGCAGACCGATTGCGTCGTGATCCAGTCCCAAGGCGACCGCCGCACCGGGAAGCGCCAGTTCAGCGTCGAACTGCGCGCGCCGAAGGATGGCCGTGCGGAGGGTCTGATCCTGATGCCGTTCGGTCTCCAGATCGAGTCCGGAGTGACGTTCAAGCTCGACGACCGGACGCTCGGCAAGGGTGCGCCCTACTCGTTCTGCGTCGCCGATGGCTGCCTCGTGCCCATCAGCCTGCCGGCGCTCGCCACCGACACCATGAAGACCGCACAGGCCCTGACGGTCTCGGCGATGAAGCCCGATGCGAAGGAGCCGACGGTGATCAGCATCCCGCTGGCGGGCTTTGCCGCCGCTTTCGCGCGGGCGGCCGCCTTCGGCGGCTGACGGCGACAGGGACCATCGGGCAGAACAGGCAACCCGCTTTGGGTTGACCACGGCGGCCTCCTCCCGCAACGGAGAAGCAACGCGCAGCCATGCTCGCGCGAAAAAAACCGTTCTGGAGGAACATGATGAAGCATGCCCTGACCGCCGCATGCCTCGTGGTGGCGCTCGCTGTCGCGCAGGCCGGACCGCTCGCGGCAGAGACGCCGAGCACGCCGGAGCCCGCCCCCGCCGCACCGCCGCAGGCCGTTCCAGCTCCCGAGGCCAAGGGCGATCCCCGCGTCGAGCGCCAGCGCAACGGGGCCGCGAAGGTCGCCGGCATGATCCGCTTCGTCGCCGTCGGGTGCCCGGACGCAGAGCCGGACTACGACCGCTTCAAGAAGGTCATCGCCGCCATGGGCGTCGACATCAAGGATTTGGAACAGGGTCCTTTGATGGTCGAGTCGCTGGGCTACAGCGAAGCCTACAAGAAGGACACGGCCGGAAGCTGCAAGCGCGCCTTCGAGCATTTCGGCGAGAGCGGCACGACCATTCCCGGCCTCGTCACCCGCAAGGCGCCTGACGCCAAAACGCCCTGAGTGCTCGGGATTCCCTGAGCCAGCAGGTTTAAGCACGCGTTCACCCCGTTCGGCGACACTCATCGGCGAGTGTGGCGTATGGCGGTCTCCATCGGGGACGGCCGGAAATTCGGACGGACGCGATGAGGTGGCGAGCCGATGGCGAGAGGCGGCTCGGCATGACGCGCCCTGCCCTGCGGCTCGTCGCGCTGACGGCCTTGCTCGCTGCCTGTCTTCCCTACGCCTCGGCAGAAGCTGCCCGCCTCGTGTCCGCCAAGGGGAGCCAGCCCGGCGGCTACGGCCGCATCGTCCTGACCTTCGATACGCCCGTGGCAGTCAAGGCGCGCGTGTCCGGTACCGTGGTAGCCCTTAACTTCGGCGAAGCCGTCGCAGCGGGATCGGAGCGGATCGCGGCGGGCATGCCCGATTTCGTCAGTGTCGTGCGGCGGGATCCCGACGGCACGGCTCTACGCCTCGCTCTGCAGCGGGGCTACCGCGTCAACCTGCAGGAAGCCGGCGAGCAGGTCTTCGTGGACCTCTTGCCCGACACCTGGGTCGGGCTGCCGCCGCCCCTGCCACCCGAGATCGTGGCCGAACTCGCCCGACGGGCTCGCGAGGCCGAAGCCGCATTGCGGGCCAGCAAGCCCGCAGCCGCACCGAAGCCTGTCATCATCGACGTATCGCACGCGCCCGGCCGCACCCGCGTGAGCCTCAGGCTGCCCCACGACGCGCAGCCGACCTTCGACGATGCCGACGAGGGCACCCGCCTGACCTTGGCAGGCGCTTGGCGGATCGACGACCGAGCGGCGCGAGGGCGCCTCAAGCCGGAGATCGGCAGCATCCGCATCGAGAACGACGGTGCCGGCGCGCGCCTGACCGCAATCCCCGCCGATGGCGTCACCGTCGAGACCGGCCGGGACGCGGAGGAAGCCGTCATCGACTTCCTGTCGAAGCCGCCGGCAGTGGCTAAGGCCGCCCCTTCCGCCGACCCGGCCGCCGATCCGGCCGCCAAGAACGACCATACGGACGTAGCAAAAGCCGTCGAGCCCACCGCGCCTGCGAAGGCTCCGGCGGCCGAGCCGGCGAAGCCGGAAATCCGCGCCGCCGAGGTGCCGCCGCGGCGTGCCGGCTCCGGCCTGGTCTTCCCCTTCGCGAAGATGGTGCCGGCCGCCCTGTTCGAACGGGCCGGCATAGCGACGCTCGTCTTCGAGACCACGGATCCCGTGACGCCGCCGCCTCCGGGCGGCAGCGGCCTCGTGCCGCTGGGCCCGGCGCAGCGGGTCGGACCCGTGACGATGCTGCGTTTCGCCATTCCGTCCGGCAGCCTCGTCGATCTGCTGCCGATCACCGAACCGCGCGGCTGGGAACTCGTGGCCGGCGACGGGGCCGCGCCGAGCGAGAGCCTGCTGGCGAAGCGCATTCCCGGTGGCCAGGGCCGCGTCGGGATCGGCGTCGGCTTGCCGGATCCGGGCTCCGCGACCTGGCTCGACCTCGACGGCGAGCGGGTCGCCGTGGTTACGGCGGGCGGCGTGCGGCGCGCCGGCGTGTCGAAACCTCAGCGCTTCGTCGATTTCGAGCTGCTGCCGAGCCGTGTCGGCCTCGCGGTACTGGCATACGCCGACGACCTCGCCGTGCGCCCCGACCTCGACGGCGTCGCGATAGAGCGCGAGGGCGGCGTCGCCGTCTCGGGCGTCGCGCGTGCAGCCGAGCCACCGGTCGCCGAAGCCGGCGACCTCGCCATCGACCGCGAAATCTGGATGGTGGAGCGGCGCGGCGACGTCGGCGCCATGCTGCGTGAACGATACGCCGCGGCCGCGGCAGCTTCGCATTCGGGGCGCGGCGCCGCACGCTTCGCCCTCGCCAAGGCTCTCATGGCCAATGGTCTCGACATTGAGGCCCTGGGCGTTCTGGCCGTCGCGTCGGCCGACGATCCGGTTCTCGACGGCGAGGTGCAGCCGGCGCTGATGCGCGGCATCATGACGGCCCGCATCGGTCGCTACGACGAAGCCGAAAAACTGCTCGCTGCCGAGCGGTTCGCCCGCAATCCCGAGGCGCGGCTCTGGCGTGGCTATATCGCCGCCAGGCAGGGGCGCTGGGGCGCGGCGGATGCAAGCCTGAACGCGAGCCAATCGGTGCTGGATCGCTATCCCGAAGATGTGGCAGCCGCCTTCTACGCCTCCGCCTCGGAAGCCTCGGTCGAGCTCGGCGATTGGGACGGCGCACTACGTGCCAGCCGGGCCGCTTCACAAGGTGCCAACGCCCTCACCCGCGACCGGGTCTCTTTGATGCACGCCCGCATCGACGAGGCCAAGGGCGGCGTCGCAGCCGCCCTCGACGCCTATGAAACGCTCGCGGCCAAAGCCGAACGTCCCGTTGCCGCCGCGGCGACCTTGCGAGCCGTCATGCTTGCACAGACGCTGCACAAGCTCGCCCTCAAGGATGCGATCGACCGGCTGGAAACGCTGCTGCTGACTTGGCATGGCGGCGCCATCGAGAGCGAAACGCTCGCCGCACTCGGCCGGCTCAACATCGAAGCCGGGCGCTGGCGGCAGGTCTTCGTGACGGCCAGGCGCGCCAACATCCTGGCGCCGGACGCTCCGGCCTCGCGCGCCATGCACGAATCCACACAGGCCCTGTTCGAGGATCTGTATCTGGGCGAGCGCGCATCGACCATCGGTGGGGTCGAGGCGCTGGCGCTCTATTTCGACTTCAAGGATTTCGCGCCCGCCGGACGGCGCGCCGACGAGATCGTGCGGCGTTTGGCTGACCGGCTCGTGGCCCTCGATCTGCTCGAATCCGCTGACGATCTTCTGGAACATCAGGTCGCGCATCGCCTGACCGGGCCGGCCCGCGCCAGCGTGGCCGCGCGCCTCGCGACGATCCGGCTGATGGAGGGTAAGCCGCTCGACGCACTCAAGGTTCTGGAGGAGACACATCTGCCGGCGCTCGGAGACGACCTGCGCCGTGCGAGAGCGCTCCTGCGCGCCCGTGCGCTCTCCGATCTCACCCGCACAGACCTCGCCCTGGAGACGATCGAGGGCGAAAGCGGTGCCGACGCAGAGCGCTTGCGCGCCGACATCCTCTGGGGAGCGCGGCGGTGGCGCGAGGCCGGCGAGGCGCACGAAGCCCTGCTCGGCGAGGTCTGGCGCGGCCGAAAGCCGCTCGACGAGGCGGCCCGCGGAGATGTCATCCGTGCCGGCATCGCCTACGGGCTGGCCGGAGAGGGCCTCGGGCTGGAGCGTCTGAAGGCGAAATTCTCCGCCCCGATGGCGGAGAGCCCGGACGCGCGCACCTTCGCGCTGCTGACCCGAAACGATGCGCCCCGCACGTCGGCCTTCCGCGAAGCCGCGCGCCGCGCCACCTCGGCCGAAACGCTCGGTGCGTTTCTCACGGAGTACCGCAAGCGCTATCCCGACAGTGCCGTGCCCGAGCGCGGCTCGGACGGTGCCGCGCCGCGCGCCGACGCGGAGAAGGCGACGACGCCTCCGGGCTGAGGGTCAGATGAGGCAGGTGCCGGCGAGCGCGTCGTTCTCGGCTTGGCTGAACAGGCGCGAGCGGATGTGGAAGCGCTTCTCGCGGCCGTTCTCGAGGGAAAACATGCCGCCGCGGCCCGGCACCACGTCGAGCATGATGTGCGTGTGCTGCCAGACCCCGAACTGCGAGCGCGAAATGAAGAAGTCGGCCCCGCCGACTTGGCCGAGATGCACGTCGCCGTCGCCGGTGATGAAGTCGCCGACGGGATAGCACATCGGCGACGAGCCATCGCAACAGCCGCCGGACTGATGGAACATCACCGGCCCGTAATCGGCTTTGAGCTCTTCGATGAGTTCGAGCGCGGCCGGCGTCGCCGTGACACGCAGCGGTGCGCCGGCGTTGTCGGCCTGCTCGGCAGTGACGGGCTCGATGGTCTCGGCGGCGGTCGCGACCGTCTCGGTCATGGCGTGATCTCCCGTATGTCTTCCGATGTTATGTGAGGTTCTTGGCGCGGAATTCCATGACTGTGCCGACCCCTCCCCCCTTTGCGGGGAGGGTGGCGCGCGAAGCGGGTCGGGAGAGGGGCGCGCCACGTCCGGACCTGTCGCTCCCCTCTCCCGACCCTCGCTGACGCGAGGGCCACCCTCTCCCGCAGAGGGGAGAGGGACCGGCGCTCAAACAAAAAACCCCAGCCTCTCGGCCGGGGTCTGAACGTGTCGGGAGGAAACGCCTCTTAGAAGAAGCCGAGCTTCTTCGCGGAGTAGCTGACCAGCATGTTCTTCGTCTGCTGGTAATGGTCGAGCATCATCTTGTGGGTCTCGCGGCCGATGCCGGACTGCTTGTAGCCGCCGAAGGCCGCGTGGGCCGGGTAGGCGTGGTAGCAGTTGGTCCAGACGCGGCCGGCCTGGATCTCGCGGCCGAAGCGGTAGGCGCGGGTCCCGTCGCGGGTCCAGACGCCGGCGCCGAGGCCGTAGAGGGTGTCGTTGGCGATCGCAAGAGCGTCGGCGTCGTCCTTGAAGGTCGCGACCGAGAGCACGGGCCCGAAGATCTCCTCTTGGAAGATCCGCATCTTGTTGTGGCCCTTGAACACCGTCGGCTGCATGTAGAAGCCGTCGGCCAACTCGCCGTCACGGTTGCCGCGGGCACCGCCGGTGAGGCACTCGGCGCCTTCTTGCTTGCCGATGTCGACGTAGCTGAGGATCTTCTCGAGCTGCTCCGAAGAGGCCTGCGCGCCGATCATGGTCGTCGGATCGAGCGGCGAGCCCTGGGTGATCGCCTCGACGCGCTTGATGGCGCGCTCGATGAAGCGGTCGTAGATCGACTCGTGCACGAGCGCGCGGCTCGGGCAGGTACAGACTTCGCCCTGGTTGAGGGCGAACATCGTGAAGCCTTCGAGCGCCTTGTCGAAGAAGTCGTCGTCCTCGTTCGCGACGTCTGCGAAGAAGATGTTCGGCGACTTGCCGCCGAGCTCGAGCGTCACCGGGATCAGGTTCTGCGAGGCGTACTGCATGATGAGGCGACCGGTGGTCGTCTCACCGGTGAAGGCGATCTTGGCGATGCGCGGCGAAGAGGCCAGCGGCTTGCCGCATTCCAGACCAAAGCCATTGACGACGTTGATGACGCCCGGCGGCAGGATGTCGGCGATCAGCTCCATGACGACGAGGAGCGAGGCCGGGGTCTGCTCGGCGGGCTTGATCACGACACAGTTGCCGGCGGCGATCGCCGGGGCGAGCTTCCACACCGCCATCAGGATCGGGAAGTTCCACGGGATGATCTGGCCGACGACGCCGAGCGGCTCGTGGAAATGGTAGGCGACCGTGTCGTGGTCGATCTCGGAAATCGAGCCTTCCTGGGCGCGCAGACACCCGGCGAAGTAGCGCCAATGGTCGATGGCCAATGGGATGTCGGCGTTGACGGTCTCGCGGATCGGCTTGCCGTTGTCCCAGGTCTCGGCCAGCGCGATCAGATCGAGGTTCTCCTCCATCCGGTCGGCGATCAGGTTGAGGATGCGGGCGCGCTGGGCCGGGGCGGTGCGGCCCCAGGAGTCCTTGGCGGCGTGCGCGGCGTCGAGCGCCTTGTCGACGTCCTGTGCGTCGGAGCGGGCGATCTCGCAGATCACCTTGCCGGTGATCGGCGAAGTATTCTCGAAGTAGCGTCCGGCGACGGGGGCGACCCACTGACCGCCGATGAAGTTCTCGTAGCGCGCCGAGAAGGGCGACTTGGTCCTGGCGTCAGCCAAAAATTCCGGCTTGTTCATCGGTGTTCCTCCATGATGCTCTTCGGCAGCATTCGGCGGGAGACAAGGCCAGCCGGTGCGTCAAATCAAGGTGGACTTTAGGCCAACCTGTCGCAGCCTACGGCAAGCCGTTCTGCGATAACGCGTTTTTCGCAAGGCTTCGTCCGCCCGGGTGCCGCTCGCGGCACGCCGTTGTAGTCCCGTTTTGGAACGATGGCGACACCCGGCGATCCGGTTCGTCCGTCAGCGGGCCTGTGGCCGGGCCGGCTTCTTCGTCGAGGCCAGATCGCCTTCGATGCGGGGACCGGGCGTGTCGAGCCCGTTCTGATGCAGCACGAGCCCCGTGGCGCGCCCGTTGCCGTCGAGATCGAAGCTGAGCTGCGCGTCCACGCTCTTGAGGAAGAACGCGCGCTCGCCCTCCGGAAACAGCTCGTTGCGCGGTTGGCCGGTCGCCTGGGCGTAGAGACGCCCGTTCTCCAGGGTCACGCTCACGATGAAGCTCGGGCCGAGGTCGTAGCGGCCGGTCAGCCGGCGCAGGCGGGCGCGGTCGATGGAGACCTCGCGGCGGAGCGGGCGCGGCTCCGCGAGGATGCGGACAGCCTCCTCCGGGGTGGTCCGCGGCGCGATGCGGTCGCGGCCGGCCTGATGATAGACGAGGCCGTTGGGACGCCCGTCCGGCTCGGTGTCGATCGTGATGCGCGCATCGATCGCAGGCGAGACGAAGGTGCGGTCGCTCTCGGGCAGGAAGAGGATCGGGGGCCCCGCCGTCCCTTTCGAGAGGAGCCGGCCGTGCTCGCGTGTGAGCGTCAGGAAGTGGCGCGGGCCGAGCTGGTAGGTCCCGGCGTAGCGGTCGAGGATGATGTCCTCCAGCACGATCGAGTCCGGCGGATCCAGCACGCCGAACCAGAGCGCGGACAGCTCGCGCGAAATCTTCTGGACCGGGGCGTTCTCGTTGTTCGCGAGCACGATCACGTCGAGCCCATCGTCGGGATAGTGATCGATCATCGACAGGAAGCCTGAGACGGCGCCGCCATGCGACCACAGTCGTCGCTCATGCGCCCGGCCGACATACCAGCCGAGCCCGTAGCCTCGGCCGCCGTCGTCGACCGTCGCGGCGAGCGAGGTGGTGGAGACGACCCTCCCGCCGAACAGGGCGCGGCTCCAGGCGAGCAGGTCGTCGACGGTCGAATACAGCCCGCCGGCGGCATAGGCGATGCTGGAAGCCATCGGCGGCGCATTGCGCCACTGCGCCTGGCCGAAGCGGTAGCCGGAGGCACGCCGCGGCAGCACGGCACTCGCCTCGTCGTAGCCGGTCTCCTTCAGCCCCAGAGGCGTGAGGATCGCTTCCCGCAGGTAACCTGCATAGGGCTGGCCCGAGGCCGCCTCGATCGCCATCCCGAGCAGCACGTAGCCGGTGTTGCTGTACTCCATCCGCGTGCCCGGCTCGAACAGCAGCGGCTCGGCCTCGACGAGCGCCACGATCTCCTGGGGCGTGCGCTCCAGCCGCGAGAGCTTCGCATAATAGTCGGGCAGCGCCGTATAGTTGATGATGCCCGAGGTGTGGCCGAGCAGGTGCCGCAGGGTCACACGGTCCCAGGAGGCCGGCGCGCCGGGGACGAACTGGCGGATGCGGTCGTCGAGGCCGAGCTTGCCGGCTTCAGCGAGTTTCAGGATCGCGGCCGCGGTGAAGGACTTGGTGAGCGAGCCGATGCGAAAATGCGTGTCGAGGGTGTTCGCGACGCTCCATTCGCGGTTGGCCAGACCGTAGGCCCGGCGAAACACCGGCTTGCCGTTCTTCGCCACCAGGATCGTGCCCGAGAACAGGCCCGACTGGAGATAGGGCTCGACCAGCGCTTCGGCGGCCGCCGCGTAGGTCGTCTCGGTCACACGGGCGCGCGCCGACAGAGGTGAGATGGCCGTGAGCCCCGCGAGAAGGCCGGCCATGACGAGCGCGATGAGCCGCAACGCAAGTCCGTCACCGATGGCGACCTCCTCTGCCCGATACACGAATTACCGCTGCCCAGCGCCGGGGCGCCACGCGATCCCGCGGCGGCGGCACGACATTTTGTCGCATGAAATCGCACGGCAGGCACGGGCGTTGCGCACAACGTGCACTATGCAATCTCACGTTTACGCAATCCTAGGATCGGAATGGAAAAGTCGCTGGAACGCGGCAACGGTTCGAACGCCATGATCACACGCGCGGAAGAACGTCGGGACACCACCTGGATCGCCATGATCCGCCTCGACGACGGGACCGAAATTCCCTGCACGGTCAAGGATGTGTCGAAGTCGGGCGCCAAGCTCGGCGGGCCCAGCAACTGCCTCCTTCCCGAGACGTTCCGGTTCAGGGTACTCGGCCGGGACTTCGTCTGCTCGGTCAAGCTGGCCTGGCGCCGGGGGGAATATGCCGGCGTCGTGATCGAGCAGGTCGGAAAGCTCAAGCCGCCGGCCGTCCAGGAGCCCGCCGCAGCGCCTCCGCAGGCGACGCCGGACGGCAACAAGGTGCTCCAAGCCCGCCGCAGCCGCTTCTCGGGCTACTGAGCCGGCCCCGCCGATGCGGGCTGCGGGCCGTCATAGCCCTCGATGATGACGATATCGGATTCCGCGCCGCGCTGCTTGGCGCGGGCGCCCTGGTAGGTCCTGGAATTCCAGCAGGCGAGCGCCTGGGCGTAGCTCGCGAACTCGATCACGACGTTGCGCGCCCGCGAGGAGCCGGACACCGCCTCGAACGGGCCGCCCCGTACCAGGAAACGGCCGCCGAACTCCTCGAAGGCGGCGCCGTTCGCAGCCGCGTAGTCCTTGTAGGCCTCGGGGTCGTGGACATCGACCCGAACGATCCAGTAGCCGCGCGCCATTCCAAAAGACTCCTCTGTCACGCCATCTCGGCGACGATCGCCTTCGCCACGGCGCGCGGGTCGTCGGCGGCCGTGATCGGACGTCCGACCACGACGTGGTCGATGCCGGCCGCCCGCGCCTGTCCCGGCGTCATCACCCGCTTCTGGTCGCCGAGATCGGCCCCGGCCGGCCGGATGCCGGGCGTCACGATGAGCCGGTCCGGGCCGATTACGGAGCGCACCGAAGCCGCCTCGACCGCGCTGCAGACGATGCCGTCGATCCCCGCGTCTGCCGCCTGCCGAGCGCGTAAAGCCACGAGATCGGCCACCGGCAGGGCGTAGCCGGCCTCGCGCGCATCGGCCTCGTCGTAGGAGGTCAGCACGGTCACGGCGAGGATCTTGAGGCCGCTGCCGGCGGCGCCGCGGACGGCGGCGCGCATGGTCTGCGGATAGGCATGAACCGTGAGGAAGGTCGCGCCGAGACCGCCGAGCGCGCGGACGCCCTCCTCCACGGTGTTGCCGATGTCGTGCAGCTTGAGATCCAGGAACGTCTTGAGGCCGCGCCGGGCCAGACGCGCGGCGAAGGCGAGGCCGCCATTGTACCCGAGCCGGTAGCCGATCTTGTAGAACGTCGCGGCATCGCCGATGCGCGCGACCAACGCCTCGGCCTGCGCCACCTCGGCGAGGTCGAGGGCGACGATCAGGCGGTCGCGGGGGTCGGTCTGCTCCGGCATCGGCGGTCCCGGTTGGAAGGTGGCGGCACCATCACCGGCAGGCCGAGTCTGTCAATGCCGGCCGTGACCTGGCCGGTGTCTCGGGGGCCTCCATCACCCGCGCCACCTCGGCCTTGAGCACCGGCAGCAGCTCGGTCTCGAACCAGGGCTCGCGCTTGAGCCAGCCGTTGTTGCGCCAGGAGGGATGGGGCAGCGGCAGGATGCGCGGCGTGCGCGGTTCCGCCAGGATGTCGCGCCAGCGCCGCACGGTCTCGGTCAGCCCGCCCTCGAGGCGGCCGAGATGCCAGCCCTGCGCGTACTGGCCGATCACCAGGATCAGTTCCAGCCGCGGCAGCCCGGAAAAAAGCGTCTTGCGCCAACGCTCTGCGCATTCCCGCCGTGGCGGCCGGTCGCCGCCCTTGGCGTCGAGGCCGGGGAAACACGAGCCCATCGGCACGATGGCGACGCGCCGGGCATCGTAGAAATCCGGCTCGCCGAGGCCGAGCCAGTCGCGCAGGCGTACGCCCGACGGGTCCATGAACGGCACGCCAGAACGATGCGCCCGGTTGCCCGGCGCCTGGCTCGCGATGCAGAGCCGCGCCGTGCCCGAGCCCTGCACGATGGGGCGCGGCTCCTGCGGCAGGGGGGCGCCGTAGAGCGGCGCGTCTCGGCAGATCCGGCAGGCGCGCAAGTGGGCGGCGGTGTCTTCGAAGGCGGGCATGGGCGGGAGATGGGGCGTGCGGCCGCGACCGGCGACGGTTTCTCTGAGGTTGCCGATGCCGCATCCGGCCCCGGCGAGATGGCCCGGCCCGGCGTTGATGCCGTGGATAATCCCGGTACTTGCCAGGATGCGTACCGGGTGCAGCATGAGCGTCGCGATTCCGGCCTTGGCAGCGGGCCGCATCGCCCGGCCGCCCAAACGTCCGCGACGGCCCGGCCTGCGGCCCCAGCGGAACCGGCGGCTCCACCGGCGGTTTGATCGCCGTTGGCATCACGAAGAATCGGCCAGTTCTCGTCGGGAATTTGCTCCGCGAAGAGCTGGACACACCGACCCTCATGCCGTGGTCACGGCCCCGTGACCGCAAACAATCGGGTTCTCTGCAAGAAGGCGCATGGCAATGATGAAGTCTATACAGGTCGCGGCCCTCGCGGTCGCTCTGACCGGCGCTGGCGTGATCGCCGGCCAAGCCGCCGACGCCTCGGGCCAGGCCGGCACGATCCGCTACGCCCAGCTGAACAGCCCCGGCGACGGGCTCGACAAGGAGGCCGCCTCGGAGGGCAACGGCCGGCCGAGCAAGCGCGCGGCGCCGCAGCGGAAGAAGTCCGGCAAGCGCATGCGCTGAGTTCGTCGAAAGCGGTCGCGGACGAACGGAAAAACGCCGCCCGTCCGCGGCCTCACACCGGCGTCGCCGCGAGCAGACCGATCAGCGCGGCGATCTCCGCGACCTGCTGGCAGGCGCCGACGACGTCGCCGGTCTGGCCGCCGATCTGGCGCTTGGCGAGGGTCGTCAGGCCGCAGGCGGCGGCAGGCGCGAGCACCAGCACCAGCGCGACGCCGAGGAGCGGCAGGCCGAGGCCCCAGGCGATCAGGCCGAGGGCGAGGCAGAGCCCGGCGGCGATGGCGAGGGTGGCGCCGGTGGGGCGGCCGACCGAGGCCCCGGCGCCGCCGGGCCGGGCCGGTTCGAGCAAGACCAGCGGCACGAGGGCGGCGGTGCGCGAGACGGCGGCGGCGAGCAGCAGCGCCAGGGCCGCGTGGGCGCCGGAGCGGTCGAGCAGGGTCGCCAGCGCGCCGAGCCGCAGGGAATAGGCGAGCACCAAAGCGGTGCCGCCATAGGCGCCGATGCGGCTGTCGCGCATGATTTCGAGGCGGCGCATCCAGGTGCTGCCGCCGCCGAAGCCGTCGGCGACGTCGGCGAGCCCGTCCTCGTGCATCGCGCCGGTGATCAGCGCCAGCAGCGCCAGCGCCAGCGCCGAGGCGACGAAGGGGCCGAGCCGCAATTCCCAGCCCGCGACCAGCACCAGCGCCGCCGGCAGCGCCAGCAGCAGGCCGGCGAGCGGCAGGACGCGGGGCACGGTGGTGAAATCCGGCGCGGCATAGGGCGACGGCTCGTCCGGCAGCGGCGGCACGTTCACGCGCGAAAAGAAGCGGAGGCAGGCGGCGATGTCGTAGAGCACGCCCGCGCCGGGGAAGAACGGGGTGGAAGGCGTCGTCCGGTCGTCGTTCATCGCTCGCCTGTCGCGCCGCGTCGGATCGTCCGCACGCCTTCACCGCGGGGTCTGCGGCTTCTATAGCCCCCGGTATAGTCCCCCAGGCAAACCTCTCGCCATTCCGCGGCGAGGCCGGCCCCTCAACGATTCTGCGAGCGCCCCGCGATGACAGCCGAATCCGCGCCCTTCGCCGACATCCGCCGCCTCGTCTCCGAGATGCCGGGCCCCGACGAGGACGCCCTCGCCATGGTCCGCGCCCGCGACGCCGTGCTGACGAAGCCGGCCGGGGCGCTGGGCCGGCTCGAAACCCTCGTCGAATGGCTCGCCGCCTGGCAGGGCAAGGCCAAGCCGACCCTCGACCGGCCGCTGGTCTGCGTCTTCGCCGGCAGCCACGGCGTCACCGCGCGGGGCGTCTCGGCGTTTCCCGACGCGGTGAACCGCCAGATGCTCGACAACTTTTCGGCCGGCGGCGCTGCGATCAACCAGATCTGCGCGGCCTACGGCCTCGGCTTCAAGGTGTTCGACCTCGCCATCGACCTGCCCACCGGCGACATCTGCGAGCGCCCGGCCCTCGACGAGAAGGCCACCGTCGCCACCATGGCCTTCGGCATGGAGGCGGTGGCCGCGGGCACCGACTGCCTCGCCATCGGCGAGATGGGCATCGGCAACACCACCATCGCCGCCGCGATCTACTGCGCGCTCTGGGGCGGCGAGCCGGCCCACTGGGTCGGCCGCGGCACCGGCGTCGACGAAGCCGGCCTCGCACGCAAGGCCGACGCGATCGCGCTGGCGCTGAAGACCCATGCCGGCCATCTCGACGACCCGCTCGCCGTGCTCGCCCGGCTCGGCGGCCGCGAGATCGCGGCGATGGCCGGCGCGATCCTGGCCGCGCGGCTGCAGCGCATCCCGGTGGTGCTCGACGGCTACGTCTCCACCTCTGCTGCCGCCATCCTGCACGCCCTCGACCCGAGCGCCCTCGACCATTGCGTCGCCGGCCACCTCTCCGTCGAGGGCGCCCACGCCGAGGTGCTGCACCGCCTCGGCCTCGCGCCGATCCTGTCGCTGGGAATGCGGCTGGGGGAGGCCTCCGGGGCAGCCCTGGCGCTGGGGCTGATCAAGGGCGCCCTCGCCTGCCACCGGGACATGGCAACGTTCGCGCAGGCGGGGGTTTCGGAGAGGATGCCCGGCTGAGGCGGTGCTGTTCGTGGGGGGAGGATCGGACGCTCGGCGGCTCTCGGCCGCGGGTGCTTGCGACCCAACTTCGCCCTCGAACGTGACTCACGCCGTACGCCTGAAACGGTCATCCGTGTTGCTACCGTTCTGATAGCTGTACGCTTCTCCCGCCGTTGCGATGGATTGGGCGACACCTGCACATTGGACGCTCCGGATGCCGGCTCGCGACCGCGTCGCGGTCCGTCGGATGTATCAGGTCCGCGCTTGCCGGCGCCGGTACTCGGCCGGCGTCGTACCAACCCGGCGGACGAAGGCGCGCCGGAGCGTGTCGGCGTCGCGGAAGCCACAGGCACCAGCCACCTGCTTCAGGGCGGCCCCCTCCGCTTCCAAAAGGCGGCGGACGGCCTCGATCCGCACGTTCTCGACATAGGCGGCGGGCGTCAGACCCGTCTCGGCCCGGAACAGGCGCGCGAAATGGCGTGGGCTCATCCCCGCCCGTTCGGCGAGGCGATCGACGCCGTGATCCTCGGCCGGACGGGCGGCCACCCAGCGCTGGACCTCCTGCAGGGCCGAGCGTCCGACCGGGGCGCTGACCCCGCGACGGCTGAATTGCATCTGACCGCCCCCGCGCTTGAAGAACATCACGAGCTGGGCCGCGACCCGACGCGCGATCTCGGCGCCCAGGTCCTCCTCCACGAGCGCCAGCGCGAGATCGAGCCCGGCCGTGACTCCTGCCGCGGTCCGCAGCGCCCCGTCGAACAGGCAGATCGCGTCAGGCTGGACGATGGCTTCGGGATATCGCTCCGCCAGGGCCTCCGCCACCGCCCAGTGCGTCGTCACCCGACGGCCGTTCAGCAGGCCCGCCTGCCCGAGGAGGAACGCTCCGCTGCAGACCGAGCCGTAGCGCCGGCAGTGCAGCGCGGTCCGTCCGAGCCACGCCAGCAGATCGGGCCGAACCTCCAGATCCTGAATCCGTGGTGCGCCGGCGACCAGAAGGGTGTCGAAGCATGTCGGCGCAGCCCCGGGCGCAACCAGATCCACGACCAGCCCACGCCCCGACGACGTGATGACCGGACCAGGCTCCATGCCGACGATGGCGAGGTCGTAGACGTCTTGGCCGCTCTGCGCGTTCGCCTCGGCGAAGACGTCAAGCGGTCCGGCGACATCCAGGAGTTGGACGCCGGGAAGGGCGAGGACCGCGATGGATCGGGATGCCATGCGGGCTCCGTGGCTGACGATGCATGTGTTATGGCATAAATCGTCGTTATAGGACGATTGCAGCCATTCGTGAAGCTCCGTAGCTGTTCCGGACACGCAGCGCAAAGGAGATCCGCCATGAGCATCCCGTCCGAAGCCGCCGTCCCCGACAGTGCCCTTTCCCGCGCAATCACCGAGTTCGTGCGCGACACCGAGACCGAGCTGCTCTTCAATCACTCGAGCCGCGTCTATCAGTTCGGCGCGCTCGCCGGCGTCCATCGCGGCCTGAGCTTCGACCGCGAGCTGCTCTACGCGGGCGCCATGTTCCACGATGTTGGCCTGATGCCGGACCACAGCAGCGCCGACGAGCGCTTCGAGGTGGACGGCGCCAACGCCGCCCGCGACTTCCTGAAGATGCACGGGGTGCCGGAGGCGGACGTCTACACCGTGTGGACCGCCATCGCGCTCCACACCACGCCCGGCATCCCGGTCCACATGCATCCGGTGGTCGCGCTGGTCACTGCCGGCGTCGAGATGGACGTGCTCGGCCTGACCTACGGCCAGTTTTCCGAGGCCGAGCGGGAATCGGTCGTCGCCGGCTTCCCCCGCACGGCGGACTTCAAGGAGGACATCATCCAGGCTTTCTACGACGGCATCCGACACAAGCCGGATACGACCTTCGGCAACGTCAAGGCCGACGTGATTGCCGACAAGGAGCCGAGTTTCCGCAAGGGGAACTTCTGCAGCGTGATCCGCGCGTCTCGTTGGGGCGGTGGCGCGCATGCCACGGGCTGCGGTTGCGGGCACCACGACTGAGCCGCCTGCTCGCTCGACGGAGCAATGCTTTCGCCGTCCGGCACTGCGCGGGATCTGTCTTCCGATGTAGGATCATGCCCGCCGGATCACGCTCGTGGACAAGCGCCAGCGGGCATTAAACGTATCCTCGCCGCGTCGACGACGAACATGGACGACACGTCCTGCACTCAACTCTTCTCGAACGGGGTCGCCTGCCATGATGACCAGGAGAACACTGAACCGTACGCTCGTCGCCGGCGCGGCAGCAGGATTGCTGTCCGGAACCGCGTCGGCCCAAGATCTGCCGCGGGCACGCAACGTCGTGCTCGTGCACGGCCTCTTCGCCGACGGTTCGTGCTGGTCGGAGGTGATCCCACGGCTGCAGGCAGCGGGCCTCAACGTCACCTCGGTGCAGAACCCGCTCACGAGCTTCGAGGAGGCGGTCGCCTCCGCGCGGCGCGTGCTGGCGCGGCAGGAGGGGCCGACCGTGCTGGTTGGCCACTCGTTCTCGGGGATGATCGTGACCGAGGCAGGTGTCGACCCTAAGGTCAGCGCGCTGGTCTACGTCGCTGCACGGGCGCCCGATGCAGGGGAGGACTACACGGCGCTGGCCAAGACCTATCCGACCCCGCCCGCCTCGGCCGGGATCGTGTTCGATGGCGACGAGGGGCGCTTGAGCGAGGCGGCCTTCCTGAAGGATTTCGCGGGCGATCTGCCGGCGGAGAAGGCCAGGGTTCTGTTCGCAGTCCAGCAGCCCTTCCACAAGGCTCTGCTTGCGGGAAAGACCACGCAGGCGGCCTGGCGGTCGAAGCCGAGCTTTTACGCGGTGTCGACCGAGGACCGCACCATCAACCCGGACCTCGAACGCTTCATGGCCAAGCGGATGAACGCGAGGACCGTGGAGCTCAAGGCGAGCCACCTGTCGCTGCTCTCCCAGCCGCAGGCCATCGCCGACCTCATTCTCGAGGCTGCCGGCGAATCGGGACATCCCTGACTTCATGCCTTCGTATGCAGACGCACGACGAAGTCGCCCGAGAATGAATAAGACGCAGTACTTCGCCTGCACGGATGCGGTCACCTTGCTTGGGCAGTTCATGCCCGCACTCGCGTGCAGGCCCAATGACAGGTTTGGGGAGCGGGTGCGCGATGGCGACGTCCGCTTCAATGCTCTTGCCGCTCGAAAGCCGACCGGCTCCCGACCACCTTTCTCGGACGTCCGCCCAGTCACCACACATGATATCCGGAGACATGGACGCATTCTCAGACCCGCAGGCCGTCGCCCGCTACGCCGAGAATCCACCGCGCATGGTGCCCGGATCGGCGACATGCAAACCATGGCGAGACTTCTGCTCGCAGAACGCGCCCCGCATGATGCTCGGGTCCTCGTCCTGGGCGCGGGCGGCGGCCTCGAACTCAGGATGTTCGCCGAGAGGCAGCCCGGCTGGTCCTTCGTCGGCGTCGACCCGTCCGCCGCGATGCTCGACCTCGCTCGGGCGACCCTCGGCGACCTTTCCGCCCGGGTGCACCTCCATCATGGGCTCATCGACGGCGCGCCGCAGGGGCCGTTCGACGCGGCGACCTGCATCCTGACGCTGCACTTCATCGAACGCGCGGAGCGGCTGCGCACGCTCGAACAGGTCCGGCGCCGCCTAAGGCCGGGCGCGCCCTTCGTCGTGGCGCATTTCAGCATTCCGCAGGGCGAACGCGATCTCTGGCTGTCGCGGTATGCCGCCTTCGCCACCGCCTCCGGCATCGCGGGCGCGCAGGCCGAGACGGCGCGCGCCGGGATCGCGGAACGGCTGCCGATCCTCACACCCGAGGAAGACGAGAATCTTTTGCGCGAGGCTGGGTTCGACGGGGTCGGCCTCTTCTACGCCGGGTTCGCATTCCGTGGCTGGGTCGCCTTGGGCCTGACATCACCCGCGCCGTATTGCGCGGCCCGCCCGGCCCTACCAGCCCGCGTACCAGTCGCCTGATACACACGGCCTGCCCCGCGGACGGAACCGTGCACGCCGAGCCGTGTTGCCTGCCGCACGGCGACGCGCGGCAATGGGTTTCGTGACCGAGGGCGTCGACAGGTCGGAACTCAGGCAGATCGTGGCCGGCCTGTCCGCGGGCGTCGTCCTCGTCGAGCCGGACCAGCGCATCGCCTGGGCGAACGACGCGGCCCTGCAGATGCACGGTGCGGCCTCCCTCAATGAACTCGGCGACACCGTCGCGGAGTACCGGCATCGGTTCGGCCTGCGCTACCGCAACAACCGCGCGCCCGAGCGCTACCCGATCGAGCGGCTCGCGGCCGGCGAGCGGTTCGAGGACGTGATCGTCGAGGTCGCGCGCACCGACCGGCCCGAGATCGCCTTCGTCCACGCCGCGCGCAGCATCGTGATCGCGGATGCGGCGGGTGCGCCGACCTGCCTCGCCCTGGTGCTGCGGGACGTGACCCCGCAATTCGAGGCCGAGGAGCGCTTCGAGAAGACCTTTGCCGCCAACCCCGCCCCGGCGGTGATCTGCCGGCTGTCGGACCTGCGCCACGTGAAGGTGAATATCGGCTTCCTGGAGATGACCGGCTACACCCGCGACGCCGTCGTCGGGCGCAGCGTCACGAGGTCGACGTGCTGGCCGGCGCCCGCAACCGCGACCTCGCGATCTCGCGGCTGAAGGAGGGCGCCACCATCCCGCAGATGGAGGCCTGCCTGGTGCTGCCGGACGGCGGCACCCGCTTCGTCCTCGTCGCCGGCCAGACCATCGCGATGGGCGACGAGCCCTGCATGCTGTTCACCTTCGCCGACCTGGAACTGCGCAAGAAGGCCGAGACGGCGCTGCGCCAGAGCGCGGAGCGCTTCGCCAAGGCGTTTCGCCTGACGCCGGTGCCGACACTGCTGTTGCGGGCCGAAGGCCTCGCCGTCACCGGGGCCTCAACGAGGCGTTTTCGCGGGTCTTCGGTTTTGGGGAGGCCGAGGTGCTCGGCCGCGCACTCGGCCTCATCGAGAATCTGGCCAACCTGTGCCATCCCGGCCGCGAGAGCCACGGCGAGGCCGCCCTGAACCTCACCTTGCGCGAGCGGCAGGTGCTCGGCCTGATCTGCTCGGGTCTCGGCGACGAGGCTATTGGAAAGCGCCTCGCGCTCTCGCGCAACACCGTACGAAATCATACCGCGGCGCTGTACCGCAAGCGTGGCGTCCATAAACGGACGGATGTCGTCAGCTGGGGGCGGAACAACGGCTTCCCGCTGCCGTTATGATGCTGAGAATTTAGGCAAGTGGTACATCTGCACTATTGGTCCACCCGATAGCCTCGACACCTCAATCCGGCGCAACCGGTCTCGCAACGCCGCGATGACCGACCGAGCGGAACCGGCACCGCCGCCGGGTCTTTCGCAGACGAACCCCATCCCTTTCCTTCCAGGGGCAAGACGCCCCTCACAAACGAACGACGGAGCCATCATGGTCGACACCGATCGCATCACCGGGGCTGCACGCGAAGCGGGCGGCCGGATCCAGAGCGCCGTCGGCGACATCGTCGGATCGCGCCGCGACTCCGCCGAGGGCCGCGCCCGCCAGGCGCAGGGCCGCGGGGAATCGCTCTACGGCGAGGCCAAGGACGGCGTGCGCAACGCCGCAGACCAGGTCGCCGACTATGCCGAGGATGCCTACGAGCATGCCGGCGACTATGCCCGCCAGGGGCAGCGCGCCGTCGCCCAGCGCGTCGAGGACGCACCGATCGTCTCGCTGCTGATCGCCGGAGCCGTGGGTTTCGGCCTCGCGCTTCTTCTCAACACGTCCCGCCGCTGAGCTTGTCTCGGCTTCTTCAACCCACGACCAGCATCACCAGCGTCGATCCGGAGTTCACCCCAAGCCCATGTCCAGCACCCTCTCCCCTGTGGTCGGCACGGAAGCCCGCGCCGCCCATCTTCATCAGGTCTCGTGGGGTGCGATCTTCGCCGGTGCCGTCACGGCGCTGGTGGCACAGCTCGTCCTCAACATGGTCGGCGTCGGCGTCGGCCTCGCCAGCCTCGGCCCCGTCGCCGCCGACAACCCGGCCGTCTCGTCGTTCTCTCTCGGCGCCGGCCTGTGGTGGGTCATCTCCGGCATCGTCGCCGCGCTGATCGGCGGCTTCCTCGCCGGCCGGCTGAGCGGCCGTCCGGTCGGCTCCACCGCCGGCTTCCACGGCCTCGTCTCCTGGGCCGTCACGACCCTCGTCGTGATCTACCTGCTGACCTCGGCGGTCGGCGGCATCCTCGGCGGCGCCCTCGGCTCCGTGTCGAGCGTGCTCTCCGGCGCCGGCTCGGCCATCGGCGGAACCGTGCAGACGGCGGCGCAAGCCGCGGCCCCCTCGCTCGCCAAGATCTCGAACCCGCTCGACGGCATCGAGAACTCGGTCCGCCAGCAGGCTGCCGGCCAGGACCCGCAGGCTGCCCGCGACGCCGCCGTCAGCGCCATCCGCGCCGTGCTGACCGGCGACCCGGCCGAGAAGCAGCAGGCCGAGACCCGCGCCGCCGACGCCCTCGCCAAGGCCCAGGGCATCCCGGTCGAGCAGGCCCGGACGCAGATCCAGGACTACCAGAAGCAGTACCAGGAGGCCGTCGCCACCGCGAAGCAGAAGGCCGAGGCCGCCGCCATCGCCACCAAGTCGGCCGCGACCCAGGGTGCCTTCTACGGTGCGATCGCCCTGATCCTCGGCGCCCTCGCCGGCTTCCTCGGCGGCCTGCTCGGCAAGGTCCGTCCCGTCGCCTACGACACGGTCCGCCGCGCCTGAGACCATCGGTCCGGCTCCCCGCGAGCCGGACCTTCCACCCCGGGCCGGCCCCGATTGGCCGGCCCGTCACCCCCAGCCCAACCCAGACAGGAGATCATCCGATGAGCAGCAGCACCACCGACAAGATCAAGGGTCTCGCCAACGAAGCCGTCGGCAACGTCAAGCAGGGCATCGGCAAGGCCACCGACAACGACAAGCTCCAGGCCGAAGGCAAGGCGCAGGAGCTGAAGGGCGAAGCCCAGAAGACCGTCGGCGACGTCAAGGACGGCGCCTCGAACCTCGCCGACAAGGTCAAGAGCAAGATCTGACCTTCGGTAACGACGACGACACGCGGGGTGGCCGAGAGGCCGCCCCGTTTTCGTTTGGGGCCGGTCGCCGATGTCCGCGTCAGGGGCGTTACAAAGGTGACGGCAGTCGTCCTCGACGACCGCTCGATTTCAGGTCATGCGCTCGACCCATTGCGCGCGCGAGGGACCCGGCTCGAAGGCGTCGCAGAAATATTGGGTCTCGCGCGCCACCTGTCCGTCGCGGAATTCCATGATGCTCACGGTGTAAGACGGCCGCCCGTCGTAGGTCAGGACATATTCGGTGACCCAGAGGTCGCCTCCGCCGCTGATCCGCCGGATCTCGAAACGTTTCCGATTGGGCTGCGCCGCCCGAGACGACTGAATTCGATGCCGCCCACGGATCCGCTCGCCCGATTGCGGATAGTCCAGCACCGCGTCCTCGCGGTAGATCGCGTGCTCCGCCTCGAAGTCGTCCGCATCGGATGCGACCCAATGGCGATCCAATGCTTCCCGTATCTCACAATCGTCCATAGCAGGTCTCCACGACCAGTGCAGTCGATCCGAGACTTCATAACACGCGCCGGCCGAAAACGGCCTTTCAGGCGAGACGAGAGAGCCGACTACGCATGGATCGCCCGTGGGACGGCGCTCAGGCCGCCTCGCGCCGCTCGCGTTTCTGGGCCGGCTTGGCCTCCGAGGCGAACTTGGCCGGGTTGAGGTCGACCGCGGCCAGGGTGTCCATCACGCGGGAGGCCGGGAAGGTCACGATCACCTCGGTGCCCTCGCGCGGCTTCGACTTGAGCTGGAAGCCGCCGCCATGCAGGTCGACCAGCCCCTTCACGATCGGCAGGCCGAGGCCCGAGCCCTGCTCGGCAGTCTTGATCGCCAGCGAGCCGCGGCCGAACGAGGTCAACACGGTGCCGATCTCGTCCTCGGGAATGCCGGGTCCAGAATCCTTCACGCTGAGATATTGCCCGCCCGACGAGGTCCAGCCGACCTTGACGGTGATCTCGCCGCCCTGCGGCGTGAACTTCACGGCGTTCGAGAGCACGTTGAGCACGATCTGGCGGAGCGCCCGCTCGTCGGCCCAGAGCCGTGGCATCGAATCGTCGACATGGACGCGGATGGTCTGGCTTTTTCCCCGGGCGCGCAGGGCCATCATGTGCTGCGCCTCCTCGACGGCCGAGGCCAGCGTCACCGCCTCCTCATTGAGGTCGTAGCGCCCGGCCTCGACGCGGGAGAGGTCGAGAATCTCGTTGATCAGGTTCAGCAGGTGCATCCCGCTGTCGTGGATGTCGGTGGAGTATTCCTGGTAGGCCGGCGCGGCGTGGGTCCCGAAAATCTCGTTCTTCATCACCTCGGAGAAGCCGAGGATGGCGTTGAGCGGCGTGCGCAGCTCGTGGCTCATGGTGGCGAGGAAGCTCGACTTCGCGAGGTTCGCTTCCTCGGCCCTGCGCCGCGCCTCGTCCGAATTCGCCTTGGCCTGTTCGAGCTCGGCGAAGATCGCGTCCTTCTCCGCGCGCGACTGGAGCGCCGCGACCGCCGAGGCGTAGAGCCGCCGGCCGAGCCCGGCGAAGAAGACCTGGCTGCCCACCGCCATCAGCACGAGCGGGATCGTGTGGCTGCCCTGCGCGTCGACGAGCAGCGAGAGCGCGGCCAGCGTCAGCGGGACCAGCGCGCAGATCGCGGCGAGCGGCACGGTCGCGGCGAGCATCGTCACTACCGCCGCCACCACGACGAGCCCGAACAGCGCGAAGGTGCGCGCGTCCTCGACGGTGAGCGGGATCATCAGCGCCCAGGTCGTGCTCTGCAGAATTTCGCCGAGCACGAAGATCCGGCGCCAGCGCTTGAGCGAGACGCTTGAGGCCTCCCGGCGCAGGAAGCGCTGGCACGCCGCCGTGGTGACGGTGAGCGCGATGAGCACGCCGCCGCAGCCGAGCCCCGCCGTCACCGGATCGATCCAGATGGTCGAGGCGGCCGCCAGGGTGATCGCGAACAGCACCAGGGGGATCGCGGCGTCGGCGCGATACTGCGCGTAGAGCCGCATCAGTTCGAAATCGAAGGCCCGCTCCAGGCCGCTCGTCGAGGTCAGCCGCTCACGGGCCGAGCGCAGGTCGCGCGACATGCTGCGGCGCCGGGCCACCTCCTCGGAGGACGGGCCGCGGCCGCGTTGAACCATCTCCGCGGTGAGGTCTGACATGCGGGCGGGGGGCGGTTACGCAGGGTCGGACCCGCCGATGCGGGACCGGGATACGAGAACCGCCAGGGTGCCCCGGATGTGTTAAGAAGCGGCTGCCGGAAACGACGGCATTTTCGCGGAATCGATCACGCAGGGCAGGCCCGGAGCCTCGAAACCGTGCCCGGCGATGCTCCGCGACGACGCGACGGTTCTTTTCAGTGGCCCGCCCATTTCGGGCCATGGTTGCAGCCGACGGAATCCTCGCATCGCCATGCGCCGGGGAGACCATGTTCGAGACAGCCACCGATGGAATCCGGCGATGGATCGTCGGCCTCTTCGCCGCCGCGATCGAGGGCACGGCGCGGCCGGAGGACAGGCACGCGGCCATCCAGTGGCTTCTTCGTTCGCGCGACATCCTTGCCGGGGACCTCGGCTGGCAGGACAAGCTCGGTGCGCTCAACGCGCAACTGAGCGCACGGGCCGCCGCATCGGCGATCGCGAGCACCGTCGTCGAGGCCGTGCAGAGCTATCGCACCTCGTCGCTGCCCTGGCCGATGAAGATCGCGCTGCCGGTCACACTGGCGGCGATCCCGCTTCTCGGCGTGCAGGGGGCTGGCATCGCCGCATTCGGCGGCGCCATCGGGCTGCCGGTGCTCCTCCTCGTCTTCCTCGGCACGGCCGGCATCACCTCGGTGCTCGAAGCGGTGGTGACGAATCCGCATTCGCGGACCGGCGTCGCCATCATCGTCGCGGGCATCGTAAACTCTGAGGCCACCCGGCGCGCGAGCGCCGCGTTCCGCCAGCGCATGGCCGAAGAAGCGGCCTCGCCGTTGGCCCAGCCGGTGCCGGAGGACACGGCGGCGATCCGCGCCACGCTGCTCGCGATGAACCCGTACGACTTCGAGCGTCACGTGATGTCGTTCTTCGAGAAGGCCGGGCTCGAGGCAGTGGTGACGCCGAAATCCAACGATTACGGCATGGACGGCTACGCCCGCGACGGCGACAGGCTGATCGTCGTGCAGTGCAAGCGCTACGCGAGCGACCACAAGGTCGGCCGCCCGGCCCTGCAGCAGTTCAAGACCGTGATGGCCGATGCCGCGGCGTTCCGCGGCTATGTCGTGACGACGTCGTCGTTCTCGATCGACGCCGTCGCCTATGCGGCCGAGGCACCGGGGATGGTGCTGATCGGCATGGACGCGCTGTTGGCGTGGCATGCAGAAGACTTGGACATCGGATAGGCGGTGCGGCGTATCCCGGTATCGTCGTCCCGAGGAATCCGCTCCCGGCACCTGCCAGAGCCCTCATGCCGAGCACCCGTTACGCGGCCCTGTGACGGTGACAGGCCTTGAGGCGCGGTGTCGCTTGTGCCGATGATGGCAGAACCGGCTTCTCGGAACGATTCCAACTCCATGTGTGACGGCGCACATCACACGGGTACGCCGCAGGCCCACGTTCGCCAATTATCCGGAGAATCGCGATGCTCAAGCTCACCGTCAACGGCGTCGTGCACGACGTCGATGCCGATCCCGAGATGCCGCTGCTCTGGGTGATCCGCGACCGTCTCGACATGACCGGCACCAAGTACGGCTGCGGCATCGCCCAATGCGGCGCCTGCACCGTGCACATGGACGGCCAGCCGGTGCGCTCCTGTCAGACCAGGCTCGGCGATGTCGGCGAAGGCAAGATCACCACCATCGAGGGCATCGACGGCCGGGTGGCCGAGGCGGTGCAGGGGGCCTGGCGCGGCCTCGACGTCGTGCAGTGCGGCTACTGCCAGTCGGGGCAGATCATGTCGGCGATCGGCCTGCTCTCCGACAACCCGAAGCCGACGGATGCCGACATCGACGGCGCCATGGAGGGCAACATCTGCCGCTGCGGCACCTACCAGCGCATCCGCGCCGCCATCCACGAGGCGGCCCGCACCCTCGGCTGATTCCTTCTCGCTACCTGTCCCGAACCCTCATCGCCGAAGCGGAGCCCCCCATGCTCAAGACTGCCCGGCCTCACACGACGCCTTCGCGCGTGCCCTCCCGCCGCGCCTTCCTCGGCGGTGCCGCCGCCGGCGCCATCCTGATCGGCTTCAGGCTCGACCTGCGCAGCCCCGCGCGCGCGGCCGGCGGCCCGGACCTCTCGCAGGGCGCGGCCCAGCCCAACGCCTTCGTGCGCATCGCCGCCGACGACACCGTCACGGTGATGATCAAGCATCTCGACATGGGGCAGGGCAACACCACCGGCCTCGCCACCATCCTCGCCGACGAGCTCGACGCCGACTGGGCGCAGGTGCGCACCAGCTTCGCGCCGGCCGACGCCGCGCTCTACAACAACCTGCTGATGGGCCCGGTGCAGGGCACCGGCGGCTCGACGGCCATCGCCAATTCCTGGTTCCAGCTGCGCAAGGCCGGCGCCGCCGCCCGCGAGATGCTGGTGGCGGCGGCCGCCTTCCAGTGGAAGGTGCCGGCCTCCGAGATCACCGTGGCGAAGGGCGTCGTGCGCCACGCCGCCTCGAACCGCGAGGCCCGGTTCGGAGAGCTCGCGGAGTCCGCCGCCAGCCTGCCGGTACCGCAGGAGCCGAAGCTCAAGGAGCCGGGCGCCTGGACGCTGATCGGCAAGCAGGCGCATCGCCTCGACTCCGTCGCCAAGACCGACGGAACCGCGATCTACTCCCTCGACATCCGCCGCCCCGGCCAGGTCACGGCGGTGGTCGCGCATCCGCCGAAGTTCGGCGGCATGGTGAGGCGTGTCGACGACAAGGCGGCGAAGGCGGTGCCGGGCGTCGTCGCGGTCGTCAAAATCCCGGCGGGCGTCGCCGTGATCGCCCGCGACACCTGGACGGCAATGAAGGGCCGCGAGGCCCTGAAGGTCGAGTGGGACGACAGCGCCGCCGAGTCGCGCTCGTCGGATCAGATCCTGGCGGAGTACCGCGAAACCGCCAAAAAACCCGGCCTCGTCGCCTCGCAGGCGGGCGATCCTGACAAGGCGATCGCCGGCTCGGCCAAGGTGCTGGAGGGCGAGTTCAGCTTCCCCTACCTCGCGCATGCCGCGATGGAGCCGCTGAACTGCACGATCGAGCGCGCCTCGGACGGCACCTTCGACGTCTATGCCGGCTGCCAGCTCCAGACCGTCGAGCAGGCGGTGGTGGCTGCGACCCTGGGCGTGACCCCGAACAAGGTCCGGCTGCACACGCAATGGGCCGGCGGCTCCTTCGGCCGGCGCGCGACGCCGGGCGCCGACTATTTCGCCGAGGCCGCCAGCATCGTCGCCGCCTGGGACGGCAAGGCCCCGGTCCATCTCGTCTGGACCCGCGAGGACGACATGGCCGGCGGCTATTACCGCCCGACCGTGTTCCACAAGGTCCGGGCCGGCCTCGACGACAAGGGGGCGATCACCGGCTGGCGACACGTCATCGTCGGCAAGTCGATCATGATCGGCTCGCCCTTCGAGGCGATGATCGTCAAGAACGGGATCGACGCCACCACCGTCGAGGGCGCCTCGGACACGCCCTACCAGATCCCGGCCTACCGCTTCGACGTGCATAACGGGCGCGAGGGCGTGCCGGTGCTGTGGTGGCGCTCGGTCGGCCACACCCACACGGCGCATGTCATGGAGGTGTTCATCGACGAGCTGGCGCATTCCGCCGGTGTCGATCCTGTCGCCTACCGTCTCGGCCTGCTCGGCCGCGCGCCGCGCCTCTCCGCCGTGCTCAAGCTCGCGGCCGAACAGGCCGGCTGGGACAAGAAGCCGTCGGAGAAGGGACGGGGCTACGGCGTCGCCGTGCACGAATCCTTCGGCTCCTACGTCGCCATGGTGGCCGACGTGACGGCCGGCGACTCCTCCGTGAAGGTCAACCGCATCGTCGCGGCCGTCGATGTCGGCGTCGCCGTGAACCCGGACGTGATCCGCGCCCAGGTCGAGGGCGCGGTCGGCTTCGCCCTGTCCTCGGTGCTGCGCAACCGGATCACGCTGAAGGACGGCGTGGTGCAGGAAAAGAACTTCGACAGCTACGGGCCGACCCGGATGTCGGAGATGCCCCGGGTCGAGGTCCACATCATGCCGTCGTCCGCCGCGCCCACCGGCATCGGCGAGCCCGGCGTCCCGGTGATCGCCCCGGCGATCTCCAACGCCATCTTCTCCGCCACCGGCCAGCGCCTGCGCTCGCTGCCGCTGGATCTGGCGGGGTTGAAGGGGGCCTGAACCCGGACCGGACGGCGCAGGACTCCTTGATTCCGCCACCCGGGATGGCTCATCTGCGCGTCTCATGACCATCGCACCCCGCCCGAAGCCGTCCAGCCCCTGCACCAAGCTCTGCATCCTCGATGCCGCCACGGGCCTGTGCGAGGGCTGCGGGCGCTCGCGGGACGAGATCGGGCTGTGGGGCTCGATGAGCGAGCCGCAGCGGCTCGCGGTGATGGCGGTGCTCGACGAACGCCTGAGCCGGGCCTTCCCCAACCGGAAAGCGCGCACGGCATGAGGCTCTGGATCGGTCTCGGCATCCTCGGTGCGGCGCTGGTCGTGCTGATCGCCACGGGCGACGACGGCCAGGTCGCCGGGCTCGCGACCGACCAGTTCGGCCACATGGCCTATCTCGGCGCCGTAATCGTGCTGCTCTCCGCCGGCTTCTGGCACCGCTTCCGCGACCGCATGGGCGAGAATCTGCGTGCGCTGCTGATCTGGGTCGGGATCGGCGCCGTCGTCGTCGCCGGCTACGCCTACAAGGAGCAGGCGCGGGAAATCGGCGGCGGCCTGCTCGGCGCCCTGCGGCCCGGCACGGCCGTCATCGGCCCCGGCGGCGAAGTCACGATCACGCGGCGCGCCGACGGCGACTTCTCGGTGTTCGCCGAGGTCAACGGCCGCACCGAGCAGCGCTTCGCCTTCGATACCGGGGCGAGTTCGGTGGTGCTGACGATGGAGAGCGCCGCGGCGCTGGGCATCAAGCCCGCCGAGAGCGCCTTCCGCACGAAGGTCTCCACCGCCAACGGCACCGCGATGACCGCGCCGATCCGGCTCGATTCGATCACCATCGGCCCGATCACCGAGCGGAACGTCGACGCCATGGTGAGCCAGCCCGGCGCGCTCTCCACCAACCTCCTGGGTCAGAGTTTTCTGACGCGGCTGCCGTCCTACGAGGTGCGCGGCGACCGGCTGATCCTGCGCAGCCGCTGACAGGCCTTTTCGAACACAGGAAGGGCGCCGCCGCGACGGCGACGCCCCTTTCCCATCGGCGGAGACCCTACCAGCGGATGGTAAAGTTGCCCTTCGCGGCATGGTTCTCGGCCCGGGCCCCGATCTGTCCGGTATAGGCGACGCCGATGGTGGCGTTGGCCGAGACCCGGAGGTCGAGGCCGGCATTGGCCACGAGCGCGTCGCGGTCGATCGGCAGGCCGGCCGTGACGAAGCTCGGCCCCGTGTCGAAGGCGAGGAGCGCGGTGGGCACCACGTCGCCGAAGGCGCGGCGGTAGCCGACGAGCCCATAGGCCTGGACCGGCAGGCCGAGGCCGAGATCGAACGTGGTCTGCGCGCGCAGGCCGACCGTCGCCGTGCCGATGTCGTTGTCGCGGGCAAAGCCGCGCAAGGCCGCGACGCCGCCGGTCTCGGTGAAGCGGTCGTTGCCGATGTTGACGTAGGCGCCGCCGACGAAGGGTTCGATGTAGGTCGCGGACGACGCGACCGGAGCCGCGCCCTTGGCGATCAGGCCGTCTTGGCCGAGCGCGATCCGGTAGCCGAGCTCGCCGAAGCCCTGCGTGGTCGCGCCGCCGTAACGGGCCGTGTCGGTCTCGGACACGCCCGGGAAGACGACGGAGCGGCGGGTGCGCAGGTCGTTGCCCGAATAGACCGCGCCGAGGCGCAGCGCTACCGGACCGAACTCGGTGCCGCCGTAGACGGCCCCGAAGCCGCTCTCGATCTCGCCCGACTGAAGCCGGCCGGACGTATCGAGCGTCGTGCGCGAATAGCCGCCGGCGACGCCGATGCGAAAACCGTTGTCGAGGCGGACGTCGGCGCCGGCCACGAAGCCCGCCGTCTGGCGGCGGAAGCCCGCGGCGTTCCCGTCGGTGTCGGTCTTGCCGAAGGCGCCGAAGCCCTGGGCCCACAGGCCGAACACCCGCGGGTCGAGGACCCGCGCCGGGACCATGGTCGGCGCAACGATACGGCCGGGCAGGTCCGCCGTGTAGGTCGCCGGCAGGCTGCCGTAATCCGCGCCCTCGGCCGTGCCGCCGCGGCGGAGGCGGTCGAGGATCGCCTCGCGCACGAAGAAGGCGCTCTCGAAGGCGGCCCCGGCGGCGCTGGCATGGACGTCGCCCGAGAGGGCCTGGAAGGCGCCCTGCGCCTCCGGCGTCGTCAGCCCGACCGTGCGGCCGTAGACGCCTGAATTCGGACCCGCACCCTGCACGGCATCGGCCGCGGAGGCTTGGTTGCGGGTCCGGGCGATGGTCGAGAAGGCGATGTCGTTGCGGGTCAGGGTCAGGTCGACCGCGTTGGCACCGTAGCGCAGCGTCGGGGTCAGGAAGGCGAAGTTTGCCGACACGCCCGAGAACTGTCCGCTGACGCCGCCGGCCGAGGTCAGGATGGCGTATTGCCGGCGCGGATCGTAGCTGCCGAACTGCGCCAGGACCTGCACCGTGCCGCCGTTCAGCGTCGTGGTGCCGGCAACGGCGAGACTGTCGGAAAGCCCGGCCCCGTTCACCTCGACCTGATAGGTCGACCCGGCCGCGAAGCGTGCGTTGCCGGCGACGTTCAGCGTGCCGATCGAGTTGCCCGGCGCCACCGTCGCGCCGCTCAGCGCGGCGAGGCCGCCGACCGTGCCCGTGCCGCCGAGCAGGCCACCCGAGGCCACCGTCGCCGTGCCGGCGATGGTGCCGTTGGCGTAGAGCGCGCCGCCATCGGCCACCGTGACGTCCCGCGTCAGCCGGTCCCGCGCATCCATTGCGAGTGTGCCGGTGACGCCGTCGAAATAGCCGGCGGCCGAGTAGAGATCGAGGCGTGCCCAGTAGCTCAGGGCCGAGCCGTAGAAGGCGGCGAGCGCATTGGTCTCGGTGTTCACCAGGATCTGGTTGATCGTGCTCGATTGCAGCGTGCCGTAGAGGCCGCCGCCCGGCGCGACCGCCGCGGAAGCCGTGCTCGAGCCCCCATAGAGCGGAGCGAGCAGGATCGAGGCGTCGGGGCCGCCCGTGGGTGCCCCCTCGCGCGGGGCCTGTGCGAAGCTCAGCGTCGGCAGACCGTAGGTGAGGCGTTGCTGGTAGAGGGCCTGGTTCGCAGCCGACGGAACGTAGGGGTTGCCGGCGGTGTTGGCCGCGCTCGCCGCGCAGGCCGTGACCGAGGCGCCGCATTGCGCGGCGAGGTAGCCCTGGATCTGGCTTTGCGCGTTGGCGAAGGTGCCCGGCAGGTTCACCGCCGTGCCGGTGGCGGCCGCGTTGTTGACGTAGAGCGGGTTGGTGAAGGCCTGGGCGAGGTCGTAGGTCGCCAGCGCCCGGCCGCCGATGATGTCGAGCGGGTAGTGGACGCCGAGCACGATGCGGCTGTTGCCGTACTCGGAGGCGCGCAGCACCATGCTCTGGTATTGCTGCGGCACCAGCATGCCGATCAGGATCGAGTCCGTATAGGCGTAGGTGGTGTGGCCGCTCGGGAAGGACGGGTTGGTCGACAGTCCGCTCAGGGCCGTCGGATCGAACTTGTTGAGGCGGTCGGGCGCGACTTGCACCGGCCGCGAATCGCCGTAGACGTTCTGGCCGGCCTGCGTGTTCGAGACGCCGTAGGCCGTGTCGTAGACGCTGTTGCGGGTGTTCGGCAGACCGTTCGCCGTCGGCAGCGTGTAGCCGGCGGGCGCGACGGCCGGCACAGGCACGTAGCCGGCCGGCGTCGTGCTCGGGTTCGTCGCCGCGCCGTTGGCGAAGTAGTTCTTGGCTACGCCGAGATCGCCGCCGGTGACGTTGTAGGTGCTGGCCAGCAGGTTCACGACGCCGCCGAGCGGGCCACCGGTGCCGGCCGCGACGCCACGCTGGTAGATCGGGCCGAGCTGCGTGCCGAGGCCGCCCACCGCTTGGATCGGGGTGATGCCGTTGATCGGGGTCTGCGCCGGCAACCCGCCGGCGAGGTTCGCCGCGACGCCGTAGGTTCCGAGGCCAACCGACGAGAGGTTGTTCGCGGCCGAGCCAGGCAGGTTCTTGTCGCTGATCGCAAGCTGCTGCTGGGCGAGACTCGCGCCGGCGTTGATCGCGATCACCTGCGCGAGGTTGCCCTGCAGCGTGGCCCGGCCCGTCGCGTCGGCGTTGAGCGACAGGAACGGCGAGAGCAGGTTCAGCACGTTGACGTTGGAGGCGGTGGTGTTGGCGGTCTGCGCCCGGGCTGCGCCCGCACCCATCGTGCCGGCGAGGATCGCCGCAATCGAAACGCTGGTCTTGAAGAGCATCGGTCGGTTCCCCCTCGATCGATCGGAGCTTGGCCGTCGCCGATGCGGTTAAGGGAGAATCACGTCCTGCGCCTCGTCATAATCCAGTCATGATTTTTCTTGCCTCGGCCCGTTGTATGCTTGCAACTGTTGATTAGCCGCGACATTTTTAGGCGACAAAAGATAACCTAAGCTCCCATCGTTCGCGTCACGGGGAAGCATGACCTCGAATGGCCGGCAGATTCAGGCCGCCTCCCCCGCCGCCGGCGGCGCGAACTGCCACTCGCGCGAGACCTTGCCCACCGCCTCGTGCAGCGTCGCGAGGCCGGCATCGGCGGCGACGCCGGCGGTGGCGAGGTGGCGGCGGAAGGCGCGGGCGCCGGGGCGGCCGTTGAACAGGCCGAGCATGTGCCGGGTGAAGGCGTGCAGCCGCAGGCCCGCTTCGAGACCCTCGGCGATGGTCGGCGCGAACAGGTCGATGGCGGCAAACGGGTCGGCGGCCGGGGCCGGCTGGCCGAAGATCAGCGGGTCTACGTCGAGCAGGATCGCCGGGTCGGCATAGGCGGCCCGGCCGACCATGACGCCGTCGACCCCATCCAGCAGACCGAGCGCCTGAGCGACGTCTGCGACGCCGCCGTTGAGGGCGATCGGCAGGTCGGGGCGCCCCGCCTTCAGCCGGGCCACGCGTCCGTAATCGAGCGGCGGGACGTCGCGGTTCTCCTTCGGCGACAGGCCCTTCAGCCAGGCTTTTCGCGCATGCACGACGAGGCCGTCGACGCCGGCCGCGGTGACGGCCGCGACGAGGGCGTCGAGGGCGGCTTCCGGGTCCTGGTCGTCGACGCCGATGCGGCATTTCACCGTGACCGGCACCGACACCGCCGCCTTCATCGCGGCGACGCAATCGCCGACGAGGGCCGGCTCGCGCATCAGGCAGGCGCCGAAGCGGCCCTCCTGCACCCGGTCGGACGGGCAGCCGACATTGAGGTTGATCTCGTCGTAGCCGAAATCCGCGCCGATCCGGGCCGAGGCCGCCAGCGCCGCCGGATCCGACCCGCCGAGCTGCAGCGCGACGGGGTGCTCGGCCCCCGAAAAACCGAGCAGCCGCTCGCGGTCGCCGTGCAGCACGGCACCGGTGGTGACCATCTCGCTGTACAGCCGGGCGCGCGCCGAGAGGACCCGGTGGAACGACCGGCAGTTCCGGTCGGTCCAGTCCATCATCGGGGCGACGGAAAAGCGCCAGCCGTCGAGGGCGCCGCCGGTTGCGAGGCTGTCGGTCACGTCGGTCATGGATCCGGGCTGAGCCACCTGCGGCCTTGGGCGCGTCGTCGGGAACGGCCGGTCGCGTACCACGCGCGGGCGGCCGCCAAAAGGGACGGGCTCGCCGGAGGGTCGTGCGCCGGCCGGCGGTTCAGGGCATCGCCGCGATCTCGTCGAGCCGGTCCGCCATGCGCCGGCCGCTGGCGCGATGGCTCATCCGCGTCGCGAGGTCGGCGCGGGCCGCCGCGCCCAGCGCCTGCCCGAACGCCCGGTCCTCGTAGAGACGGCGCATCTGCGCGGCGGCATGGTCGCGCGATGGCTCGGCCCAGCGCAGCCCGCGCGGATAGGGCGGCAGATCCCGGTCGAGCGTCACGAGACGGGACTCGACGAGCAGGGCGTTGCCGTCGTCCATGAAGTCGAGGTTTCCCGAGTAGCGCGTCGCGATCGTGGGCTTGCCCAGCAGCATCGCCTCCGCCATCGACAGGCCGAGGCCCTCGCTGCGATGCAGTGAGACGTAGGCGTCGCAGGCCGCCATCAGGGCAAGCGTCTCGTGCCGCGTAAAAGTCGCGTCGATCAGGATCACGCCCGCCTCCTGCGCGGCCTGGAGCAACCGGGCGAACGCCTCCGGATGCTCGCGGCCGAACGCGGTCTTGATTACGAGCTTCGCCCGATCGTCCGGGCGAAACGCCTGCCGGAAGGCCGCGATCAGGCCGAGCGGATTCTTGCGCTCCATGACGCTCGTCATGTGGAACGTGAACAGGAACAGGCAGTCGCCCTCGGGCAGGCCGAAATGCGCGCGCGGCAAGGGTTGAAACTCCGGGAGCTCGACGCCTGGGCTCAGCACCCGCACGGGCTGACGGAACGTCCGTCTCAGGCCCTCGGCGACGAATTCGGTTGCGGTCCAGAACTCGTCGCAATCGAGCGCCGCGCGATTCCAGTCCGGCGGCAGGGCGTCGAACTCCCAGTACCAGTAGCCGATCCGGTAGGTCCGCGCCTCGCGCGGCCGCAGCCCCGCGCGGGCATAGGCCTCGCTGAACAGCGGCTGCGGCTGCACGTGGACGATGGTCGTCTCGAAGACCTCGGAGCCCGTGAGCCGCGGCGTGATCGGCTCGTCCGTGGCGAAGCGGATCGGCACGTCGCGCAGGCTCAGCGGCACGCCGTTGAGGCGCAGACCCGCGACCATGCTCTCGGCCGAGATTCGCAACCCGGACGGGTAGGAGAAATGGCCGAGGACGTTGACACCGCCCTTGCGAAGCTCCGGCGCGAGGGCGGAGACGTCCCGCGTCCGCGCCCATTCGCGCGCGACGAACGGCAGGCCCGACCGGCGTGTCGACAGATACTGCAACAGGGCCTGCGCCTGCGATCCGTCGGTCAGCGCATCGGGAAAGGCGGCGCGCCAGTCCGGATGCGTGGCGAGGCCCAACCGGACCTGCTCCGCATCGCTCGCCGTCGCGGGCTCGCAGGGCGCGAACAGCCAATCCGAGGTGATGCCGTAGGTCGCGCTAACCCATTGCACGAGATCGACGATGCCGAAGACGCTGCCGCCGTCGGGGACCGCCGCCTGCCAGAGCGGCGTGATCGCCCAGGTCTCCTGGAGTTCGTCGAGCGGCGTCTCGGCGCAGGCGAGCAGGAACCACCAGACCTCCTCCAGCGTGAGGAGCCGGGCCGCGACCGCCTCGAAGAGCCGCCGGCAGGTAGCCGGCCGGCCGTTCGGCAGGAGGAAGAGCGGTTCCTCGGCGCGAAACGCGGCGTCGTAGGTGAGGTACTGGCGAGCGCGGGCGCCGGGATCCGTCGCGAAGGCCGCCGCAATGCCGGCGGCCTGGGTGTCCGACAGGCGCAGGATCGCGATCCCCTCCGTCCCGACCCACTCGGCGAACCCGCCTCCCCTCCCCGCGCCGAGCGCGCGCGGAAAGCGGGCGCGAAGATCCGGCCGCCGCCGCAGGAGTTCGATGAGGATCCGGGCGCCGGATGCGCCATCCTGCGTGCCGCCCCACGCCACTGCGCTCCAGGGCAAGCCCGCGGCCGCCGCCACGGCCCCGTCGTCGAACAGGTCGAGCGGCTGGGCGACATCGGGCGGACGCGCCAGCCGCGCGATGCCGCGCGGCAGGTCGAGCGTTCCGAGTTCCGGCCAGTGCTCGCGCAGGCGCGGCGCGGCGCTCCGGGCGTCCAGGGCGGGATGCAGGAACGGATCCTCCGCGATCCCGAGGGCGCGCAGGCGTTCCGCCAGAAGCACCCGATCGGCCGCGGCTTCGGCATCATCCGGCGAAGCCTCCGCCTGGATGAGGACGGCCCCGGCGGCATAGACGGTTCGGAAGCCGGCTCGGGCGGCGTCGAGACAGAACGGGATCGCGGCGCAGACGGTCAGAAACCGCTCGTCGTATCCGCCGACGCGGTCGAACACCGCCCGGGACACGAGCTGGCAGGCCCCCGACACCGCGGCGACATTCCGCTCGATGTCGGGCGAGCCGAAGACGCCCCATTCGCCCGGCGCGGCGCCTTCGAAGACGGGCGCGCAGAGCTCCCGCAAGCCGAGGCCGATGCCCGCCTCCCGGATCCCGCCGTCGGACGCGAGCAGCTTCGGACCGACCACGCCGACGCCCGCACCGAGGCCATGCCGCACCAGTTCGTCCAGCCAGCCGCTCGCGACGACCGTGAGATTCGAGCCGAGGAAGAGAAGGAACTGCCCTCGCGCGACCGAGGCGCCGAGGTTGCACGCCCTCGCAGGGGTGAGGCTTCCGTCGAGGGGGACGAACCGGATCGGCCGGTCGGCCGGGCGTTCGCAGGGCGCTTCGGTCTCCGATGCCGCCGATCGGTGGCCGACGACGACGATCTCGATGTCTGGGTAATCGGTCCCGTGCAGGAGGCTGTCGATACGGTTTTGCAGGGTGTCGGCGGCGGCGGCATGCGCGATCACGACGGAGACGAGCGGACGGACCGGCAGCGTCCAGGCGGCGTGGAACGTGCCGTCGCCGCGCGACGCGATCCGCGGTGCGTCCGCCCGGTCCGCCAGATGCGCTGCAAGAACGCGTTCGTAGTCGGCGCGATGGCTCAGGGCGCGAACGCGGTCGAATCTGTCCGGTTCGGTTCGCCGGCAAAGAACGACGGGCACCCGGTCGATCCGGCCGGCGCGGGCCGCGGCGGCGAGGTTGAGTCTCCATTCCGCTGCAGCGCCCGCCGACGGATCGGGGCGGGCCGCGCGCGCGATGTCGCGCCGGATGGCCGTGAGGCGCCCGAAGTAATTGTAGGCCCGGAGCAGGTCCGGCGACCAGCCGGGCTTCAATTGCGGCGTCGCCGCATCGGCCTCGCCCGAGGTCTCGTCGCCGTAGACGATGTCGGATCCCTCGCGGGCGAGATGACCAGCGAGCGTGGCGAGCGCGCCGTCCAGCACGATGTCGCCCGGATCGAGCAGGACGACGTAGGCGTTGGCCGCCGCATCGAGCGCGACGCCGAGGAAGGCCGCATCCGGCACGGCCGACACCGTGCGGACCGGGAGGAGCTGCGTATCGCTGCGCCCGGCGATGACCTCGACGACGGCATCGCCCTGGCGCGTCAGGCTCTGCAGGGTCCGGTCGCGCGCGGCCTGCGGGCCGTCGAACAGGATGACGCTGAAGCTGACGGATTCGAGAGCCGCTCCGCCCGGCGGGCCGGAGGCAGGCAGGGCCGGACCGACGAAGGGCCCCGCCTTCGCGCCGTGTTCGAGGTAGTGCAGTAGGGCGTTGCCCCGGCCGTCGGCGAGGCTGGGATGGGCAGCGAGATAGAGCCGCGTGTCGAAGTCCGGGCCAGCAGGCCGCCCCTCGCCTGCGCCGGATCTCAGGAAATGATCGAGCGGGTCCTGCCCCGAGGCGGCGACGTCCGGATGGCGGTCCAGATACCAGGCGGCATCGAACAGCCCCGAGCACTCGATGATGCGCCGCGCCCGCAACCGCTCACGACGCCTGCGTCGCCCGGCACCGAACGGGAGCAGCCTGCCGATCATCCCGATGTGCGATCTCCTGCGTCGGCCGCCCGCAACCCGTTCGATCGATACGGATCACATGGCCGGAATCGCGTAGACGAACCCGGCCGGCCTGCATAGCCGGGGATGGCCCCCTGCCCGAAGCCGGCGGGGGAAGCCGATAGAGCAGTTTTCGTGATCTCCGATCCACGGAAGCTGCTCTATCTCTATGAGTGGTCGCATTTTCTTCACGCGAACCGGAAGCCACTTCGCTCGAAAATGCTCTAGACCGGCTCCTTGACCAGCGCGTCGAGGGCCTGGGGCAGGCCGCGCCAGGACAGGGGAATGGCGACGTCCTGTCCGCCGGCATTCTTGAAGACGATGCGGCCGGGCTCGTTCGCGGCGCGCCAGCGCTTGAGGGCGTCGTCCTTGGCGGCGGCGTCGGCGACGCAGGCGCCGGGAAGGCAGCGGCGCCAGACCAGTTCGTAGCCGCCGGTGTCCTTCTCGTCGGAGAGCAGGCGCACGCTGCTCGGGAAGGCGACGTTCGGGGGCAGCAGCACCGTGATCTGAAGCGGCTCGCCGGCGCCGGCGCGGCCGATGGCGATCTGGGCGATGGGCTGGTTCTGTCCCTGGACCTGCATGGACTGGGCGACCTCGCAGACCCGCACCGGCTTCTCGGCCGACCCGCCGCGCTGGCAGCGCAGGACCCAGTCGCCGAAGCTCGCCGTGGTCGCGCCGGGCTCGTTCGGGACGGGCTTGGCCGGCGGCGCAGCGGCCGGCTTGGCCGTCTCTCCGGCGACCGGTCCCGACAGGAGGGCGGCGATGACCGCGGCCGTGGCGGCGAGGCCGAGGCCGGCCTTCCAGGGCATCGTGACGGGACGGATCATGACGGCAGGCCTTTCGGCAGGGATGTGAGATCGCGAAGGGTGTGGGTCGAACGGCCACACACGGCAAGCAGGATCCGGGGATTCCGCTTGCCGTGCGTGGCCGTGGTGTCGGTCGCCGCGGTCTCAGAACCGGTAGGTGAAGTTACCCTTCACGCCGTGGTCCTGTGCGCGCTGGCCGACCTGGCCGGTATAGTTCACGCCGAGCGTCGTGCTCGGGGCCATCTGCCAGTCGATTCCGGCCTGCGCCACCAGCGCGTCGCGGTCGATCGGGATGCCGGCCGAGACGAATTGCTGGCCGCCCGCGAAGGCGAGGAGCGCCGAGGGCACCACGTCGCCGTAGGCGCGACGGTAGCCGACGAGCGCCCGGACCATGATCGGCATGTCGGTGGCGAACACCTCCGAGAGGCGGCCCTCGGCGCGCAGGCCGACGGTCGAGGTCGCGAGGTCGTAGTCACGGCCCTGTGCCGTCAGCGCCGAAGCGCCGCCGGTCTCGCTGAAGCCGTCGCGGCCGAGGCGGATCGCGGCGCCGCCGATGAAGGGCTCGAAGTAGCTCGCCGCCGTCCCGACACGGTAGCCGACCTCCGCGAAGCCCTGGGCGGTGGTGCCGCCGTAGCGGGCGCCCGCGTTCTCGGAGAAGCCGGCGAAGGTGACAGCGCGGCGCGTCGTCAGGCTGTTGCCGCCATAGGTCGCGCCGAGGCGCAGCTGCAGCGGGCTCTGGGCTCCGAGCGGGCCGCCGGCATAGAGCGCACCGTAGCCGCTCTCCACCGTGCCGGACGAGAGCCGCCCGGTGATGTCGAGGTTGGTGAAGCTGTAGCCGCCGGCAGCGCCCACCCGCCAGTCATTCTCCACCCGCGCGTCGGCACCGAGGACGAAACCGCTGGTCTGGCGGGCGAGCCGGGCGGCGTTGCCGTCGGTGGCCGTCGAGCCGAAGGAGCCGAAGCCCTGGCCCCAGACCGCGACCGGGTTCGGATCGACGAGACGGGTCGGGATCGCCGCGAGCGTCGGAGTCCGGCCCGGGACGTCGGCCGTGTAGGCTCCCGGCAGGGTAGTGCCCGGCGCGAAGCGCTGGCCGATGCCCAGGTTGTTGCCGCCGAAGCCGCCGGCATCGCCCCAGCGCAGCCGGTCGAGCACCGCCTCGCGGACGAGGAAGGCGTTCTCGAACTGCGCCGTGACCGCACTCGCGTGGATCTCGCCGGACAGCGCGTCGAAGGCGACCCGCGATTGCGGCGCCGAGAGCACGGCGATGGCGTCGTAGAGCCGCGCACCGACCCCCGTCGCCTGCGCCGCATTCGCGACGTTGCCCTGGTTGCGCGACTGCGCCGTCGTGCCGAACTGCAGGTCGTTGCGGGCGAGGCGGAGGTAGGCGTCGTTGGCGTCGTAGGTCAGGAACGGCGTCAGGTAGGCGAAGTTCGAGGTGACGCCCGCGAACCGCCCGGTGAGGCCGCCGGCCGCGCTGAGGATCGTGTAGCTCGTGGTCGGGTTGTAGAGCCCTGCCTGCGCCGTGACCTGCACCGTGCCGCCCTGGAGCGTGGCGGTGCCGGTGGCGGCGATGCGGTCGGACTGGCCGGCCGCCGTGGCGTCGACCTGGTAGAGCGACTGGGCCGCGAACAGCACGTTGCCCGCGACACGCAGGGTGCCGACCGCGCCGGGAGCAGCGCCCGGTGCGACCGCACTGCCGGCATTCGCCACGATCCCGCCGACCGTGCCGGTACCGCCGAGCGTCGCGGCATTCGCCACGGTGACGACGGAGTTGGCGAGGCCCCCGTTGACGCTGAGCCGCCCGGTCGCGACCGTGGTGGCGCCCGAGAGGGTGCCGGTCCCGGTATAGGTCAGGGCGCCTGCGCCGCGCTTCACGAAGCGGCCGGTGCCGTCGATGGCGCTGCCGAGGGTGGCGTCGTTGGCCTGATCGACGATCAGGTCGCTGTTGTTGGTCACCGGGCCGTTGCCGAGGCCGGCCGCGGCGGCGACGATCGTGCCGGCGTTGACGATGGTGCCGCCGGTGTAGGTGTTGGTGCCGGTCAGCGTCAGGCTGCCCGTGCCGTTCTTGGTGAGCGAGGTCGCCGCCGCCCCGTCGGCGATCATGCCGGCGTAAGCCGTCGAGCTGTTGTCGCCGTTCGTGGTCAGGGCGCCGTTGCGCAGGGTCGCCGCAGCGTTCGTGCCCGAGAGCGAGCCGACGGTGAAGGCCGTGCCGCCGAGATTGAGCGTGCCGTCGTTGACGAATGTCGTGACACCGGTGAGAGCGCCGGTGAGGGCGAAGCTCGCGCCCATTCCGTTCGAGACCGCGCCGACGATCTGGCCCGAGGCCTGGACGCTGCCGGTGTTGGCGACGCCGCCGTTGAGCACGCCGGAGGTGGCGAGCGTCCCGGCATTGGCGAACGGGCCGGTGGTCGTGGTCCAGGTGCCGGTGTTGGCGACGCTGCCGCCGGCATCGTTGCGGCTGTCGCCGCGCCACTGGCCGGCATTGCTCACGCCGCCGGTGTTGGCGGTGAGGTTGCCTGTCCAGATTCCGGTGGCGCTGTTGGAGATGCTGCCCGACGCCGCGTTACTCACGTCGGCGTTGTAGGCGCCGTCGTTGACCACGCTGCCGGTGTTGGCCAGCGCGTCGGTGATGGTGCCGCCCTGCGCCACCCGGATCGAGCCCGAGTTCACGATCCCGGCCGGCGCCGTGAGGCTGCCGCCCGAGGCCACCGTCAGGCTGCCGGCATTGGTGAGCAGGCCACCGAGGCCGTAGGCGCCCGTGCCGGTCACCGCGAGGGTCGCGCCGCCCGCATTGGCGAAGGTGCCGTTGCTCGCCACAGTGCCGGAGATGGAGACGGTTCCGGCGTTGTTGGCGATGGCGCCGTCGATGCGGCCGGCTGAGGCCGTCACCGTGCCGGTGTTGGTCAGGCCACCGTTGATCGCGCCGGAGGTGGCGAGGCTGCCGCTGTTCGAGACGCCGCCACTGACGGTGCCGGTGTTGGTGGCGCTGCCGCTGTTGGTCAGGCTGCCAGCGACGCTGCCGGCGTTGGTGAAGCCCGCCGCGTTGTTGACCGATCCGGCGAGGCTGCCCCCGGATGCGACCGTCAGCGTGCCAGCCTGGATCGCGGTCAAACCGGTGAAGCCGTTGGCGCCCGACAGAGTGAAGCCGCCGCTGCCGGTCTTCACCACACCGCCCGTGCCGGAGATCGTACCGGCATAGCTCGTCGTGGCGTTGCTGCCGCCGGTGGTGAGGGTGGCCGAACCCAGCGTGACGCTGCCGGCGCCGGCCAGCGAGGCCACGGTCTGGTTGAACCCGTTCAGGTCCATCCGGCCGGTGCTGGCGACGGTCACGGCGGAGGCTGCCGAGAGGGCGTTCACCGCCCCCGCCTGCAGGGTGCCGGCCGAGACCGTGGTGGCGCCGGCATGGCTGTTGGCGCCCGAGAGCGTCAGGGTGCCGGTGCCGGCCTTGGTCAGCGCAGTGGCGCCACGGATGGTACCGGCGTAGCTCGACGAGGTGTTGTCCGATCCAGCCAACAACGTGCCGCCACCGACGATGCTGGCCGCCGCCGTCGTGCCCGAGAGCGAGCCGACGCCGAGGCCGTTGCCGCCGAGATCGACGGCGCCGTCGTTGGTCAGGCGGCCGACACCGGTGAGCCCGCCGACGACGTTGAGCCTCGCGCCGGCATGGTTGCTGACCGCACCGTTGATCTGGCCCTGGGCGTTGACGGTGGCGTTGTTTGCGAGCGTGCCGTTGACGACACTCGTTGCGGCGTTGGTGTTGAAGGTTCCGGCGAGGATCGTGGCGCCGCCGTTGATGGTGCCGGTGTTGGTGCTGGTGCCGGCCGTGTTGGTCAGGCCGCCGCCGACGGTGCCCGCGTTGGTGAAGGTCGCCGCGTTGACGACCGCGGAGGCGACCGAACCGCCGGCCGCGATGGCGAGCGTGCCAGCCGAGACCGTGGTGGTGCCGGCAAAGGTGCTGGCCCCGGTGAGCGTCAGGCTGCCGTCGCCGAGCTTGCGCAGGCCGATCGTGCCGCCGGTTGCGGTCAGCGTGTTGGCGATGGTGACGCCGACGCCGCTGTCGACGTTCACGAAGCTCTGGGTCGGCGTGAGCACGTCACCCGCCAGGTTGAGCGTGCCCGGCCCGCCGAGGCGGTAGCCGTCGGTGACGAACTGCAGGCCCTGCAGGTTCTGCGCACCGGCGACCGTCACCGTACCGGCGCTGCCGCCGAAGATGCCGACGCCCGAGCGCCAGACGTCGTTGACCTGACCGGCCGGCAGCGTGGTCCAGTTGGTGCCCGCCGCGCTCCAGGTGCCGGTGCCGCCCTGGCCGCCGGCGGTGGCGCCGGTGCTGTCGGCGCCGTCGAAGTACTGCACCGACTGGTTGCCGTTGGTGAGCAGCACGTTCACCTGCGTCGGGATGTTGGTGTAGACCAGCGCCGTGGAGCCCGCCGTCGGCGTCGTCACCGTGCCGAACGTGCCGGAGAGCGCGCCGTCGTAATTGTAGATCCGGTAGGCGCCCGAGACCGGGGCGGTTGCGGCATTCGTCGCAGCGACGAGGCTGAGCGTACCGCCGAGCTGCAGGTTGCCGCCGACGGCGATCAGGTCGTTGCTAATGCCGCCGACGACGCCCCGTGCGCCGAGCTCGAACAGCGAGGTCGCGCCGGCATTGAGCGTGTAGTCGCCGTTGACCGTGAGCGTGCCCGGCGAGTTGCCGGCCGAGACCGTGCCGCCGTTGACGACGACCGAGCCGGCGATGGTGCCCGTGCCGTGCAGCGTGCCGTTGGCGTTGACGTTCACGACCGCCGTGTTGCCGGCCGTGTCGCCGAAGACGCCGTCGATCGCGAGAATGCCGCCGTCGATGGTGGCGGTCATGCCGGCGAGCGGCGCGGCCGTCTGGCCGGTGAGGGTCCAGGTGCCGGCATCCAGCTTGTTGAACGTTCCGGCTCCGCTGACGGAGCCGAGGGCGAGCGTGCCGGCCGCGCCGTTGGCCACCGTGCCGTCGCCCGCGCCGCGCAGGGTCAGCGTGTTGGTGCCGCCGCCGAGGTCGATCGTGCCAAAGGCCGCCGCCGCGAGGGTGCCGGCGTTCTGGAGACGCACGCCGTCGGTGTTCACGACGCCGGAACCGGCCGTACCGGTGCCGGTATAGAGCGCGACGGTGTCGTCGCCGCCGCTCAGCGCGATGACGCCGGTGGTCGAGCCGGCGTAGAGGTTGGCCGTGACCGTGGCCAGATCGGTTCCACTACGGTCGTAGGCATAGATGCCGCCGGAGCCGCCATTCGTGGTGCGGGTCGAGTTCAGCGTTCCATAGTTCTCGATGGTGCCGGAGCCGCCGGCGAACTGCACGCCGTAGCCGAACTGCGCGCTCGAGCCACCGGTGAAGGTGCCTCCCGTGGCGTTGACGATCGTCCCGCTGCCGCTGACGGCGGCGATGCCCGAATTGACGCTGCTGGAGATCATGCCGGCGTTGCGGATGTCGAACGTCGATGACGTCACGATGCCGTCGCTGCTCGGCGAGGCGATCGTCCCGGCGTTGCGCAGGACGAGCGCTCCGGCGGAACGCAGGGCATTGCCGCCTCCCTGGATCAGGCCGCCGGTCTGGTTGATGACGGTGCCGCCCTGCCGCAGATCGACGCCTGCGACGCCGCCCGGTGCGATGGTCCCGTCTTCGTTGAGCGTGCCGGAAGCGATCGTGCCCGCATTGGCAACCTGGTCGCCGACGTTCGAGCCGACGACAGCGTACTGGCCGACGATCGTGCCTCCCAACGCGTTGCCGAGTGTCAGCACGCCGCCGCCATCGCTGCCGACGCCGTAGCCGTTTCCGGACATCGTGCCGTTCTGCCCGTAGATCACGCCGGTACCGTTATTCGTGACGGTGAGCGCACCCGTGCCGTGCTGGGTCACGCCATCGTAGCCGTTGCCGCGGATCAGGCCGGAATTGGTGACGGCGAGCGCCGCCGGGACGGCGGACTGGACCTGTATGACGCCGCTGAAGCCGCCCACGATCTGCGCGCCCGCCGCGTTGACGACGGCGGTGTCGGCGCTCGTGCTCGTCAGGATCGCGTCGCTCGAGGCGTTCACGGAGCCCTGGTTGGTGAACGTGCCGCCGCCCGCGAGCGAGACCGAAGGGGCGGCAGAATAGCTGCCGCTCAGCGTGACGTTCGAGGCATCCGCGACGGTGAAGCCGCCGGTCTGGCGCAGCGCGCCGAACAGCGTGATGCTGTCGTTGGCGCCGGTCGCGCCGTTTACGGTGAGCGCACCGGCGCCCGAGACGGCGTTGCCGAAGGCCAGCGTGCCGGTGCGGTTCAGCGCCAGGGTGGTGCCGCCTGCGACGGTGACGGCCGAGGCCGCTGCGAGCGAGCCGGTCGCGCCGCCGTTGCCGACCTGCAGCGTGCCGGCATCGATCGCCGTCGCGCCGGCATAGGTGCTCGCGCCGGTCAGGGTCAGAGTGCCGGCGCCGAGCTTGGCGAGGCTGCCGCCCTGCGAGGCTAGGCCGGTGGCGTAGGTGACGTTCCGGCCGTTGGTGTCGACGCGGTAAGCCTGGCCGTCGGCCGTCGAGAAGCGGCCGGAATAGTCGGCGGCGTTGGCCGCGCTGTATTGCAGCGTGCCGCCGGTGAAGGCGAGCGTGCCGGCGGTGCCGAGCGCGTTGGCGCCGCCCGCGTTCAGCGTGCCGGCGGCGAGGATGGTGCCGCCGCTGTAGCCGCTGTTGCCGGTGAGCGTCAGCGTGCCGGCGCCGAGCTTGGTCAGCCCGACCGTCGCCGAACCGACCAGCGCGCTGCCGATCGTCGTGGCGACGTTGGCATCGACGGTGATGAAGCTGTTGGTGTCGGCGTTGAAGGGGTTGCCGCCCAGGTTGAGCGATCCGCCGGTGAGGGCGTAGCCGGTCGTGGTGAACTGCAGGCCCTGGATGTCTTGCGTGCCGGCCACCGTCACGGTGCCGACCGTGCCCCCGAAGATGCCGACGCCCGAGCGCCAGACATCGTTGACCTGACCGCCGGGCAGCGTGGTCCAGTTGGTGTTGGCGGTATTCCAGGTACCGGTGCCGCCCTGGCCGCCGGCGGTGGCGCCGGTGGTGTCGGCGCCGTCGAAGTACTGCACCGACTGGTTGCCGTTGGTGAGCAGCACGTTCACCTGCGTCGGGATGTTGGTGTAGACCAGCGCCGTGGACCCGGCGCTCGGCGTCGTCACCGTGCCGAACGTGCCGGCGAGCGTGCCGCCGTAATCGTAGAGCCGGTAGGCGCCGGAGACCGGAGCGCTGGCGGCGTTCGTTGCGGAGACGAGGCTGAGCGTACCGCCGAGCCGCAGGTTGCCGTCGACTCTGATCAGGTCGTTGTTCGCTCCGCCGACGACGCCCGCCGAGCCGAACTCGAACAGCGAGGTCGAGCCGGCATCGAGCGTGTAGTTGCCGCCCACCGTCAGCGTGCCCGGCGAGTTGCCGGCCGAGACCGTGCCGCCGCTGCCGACGACGACCGAGCCGGCGATGGTGCCGGTACCGTGTAAGGTACCGTTGGTGTTGACGTTCACGATCGCCGTGTTGCCGGCGGTGTCGCCGAAGGTGCCGTTGACGGCCAGGGTGCCCGCGGTGACGTTGGCCGTGCCGGTGAATTGGGCCCCCGTGCCGTTGATGCCGGTCAGCGTGGTCGTGCCGTTGCCGGTCTGGGCGAGTGTGCCCGAGCCCGTGACGAGGCCGCCATAGGTGTAGGCGTCACTCCGGGCGATCGCGAGCGTGCCGCCGGCGGTGGCGACGTTGCTGAAGACGGTCCCGTCCGCGTTCTGGCCGATCCGGCCGCCGTTGCCGATCTGGAGCGTGCCGCCCGAGACCGTGGTGGCGCCGGTATAGGTGTTGGCGCCGCTGAGCGTCAGCGTGCCCGTGCCGGTCTTGGTCAAGGCGCCGTTGCCGCCAGGGCCGATGTTGCCTGCGAACGTATCGGCGGTGCCGTTACGCCCTGTCGTCAGAACGGTGCCGGCTGCGAACGTTACGATCGAACCTGCCGCGGTGCTGTTCAACGAACCGACCTCGGTCGATTGCTGCAGCCGAAGCTCAGGGGTTCTCGTGCCCGATAGTGTGACCGCTGCTGTGTTTGCGATGCCGGCACCATTGCCGACATTGAGGATCGCGGTGCTGAACCCGCTCTCGACGCTGACGGTGTTCGAGCCCAGGATCGACCCATTCATGCTCAGGATCGCGAAACCGGAGGCGGTGTCACGCACGGTGGTCGTGCCGGTGTAGGCATTGGTGCCGCCGAGCGAGAACTGGTTGCCAGTTCCCTGAACGACGAGATTGCCGGTGCCGGTGATGGCGCCGCCGTAGCCCGTGCCCCCCGTGCGGGTGGTCAGCGTGGCCGAGCCGAGCGAGACCGTGGTGCCGGCACTGCCGCTGAGTGCGCCGATCGACTGGTTGAAGTTGTTCAGGTCGAACGTGCCGCCGTTCACGGCGACGGCGCTCGCGGTGCTGATGACGTTGGCCGCGCCCGCCCGCAGCGTGCCGGCCGAGACCGTCGTGGCGCCCGAATAGGTGTTGGCGCCCGACAGCGTCAGTGCGCCGGCGCCGGCCTTGGTCAGGCCGACCGTGCCGGAGCCGTTCCGGATCGTGCCCGCGAAGGCCGTCGTGGCGCCGTTGCCGCCCGCGGTCAGCGTCGCCGCGCCGGCCGTGCCGCTGGTCACGACCGATGTCGTCGCGGCGCTCGCCAGCGAGCCGACCGCGTTGCCGGTTCCGTCGAGGTCGAGCGTGCCGGTGCCGTTCAGGGTGTAGGCCGAACCCGCCGAGAAGCCGTTGGCCGCCCCCGCGCGCAGGATCGAAGCCGTACCGACCGTTGTGGCGCCGGTATAGGTGTTGCCGGTGGAGATCGTGGTGCCGGCGGTCGTCGCCAGCGTGGCGCCTCCGGCGATCGTGCTGACCGTGCCGCCCGTCGAGGCGATCGCGCCGGTGAGCGTGCCGTTGGTGATCGTGCCGCCCGCCAGGGCGACGGCGTTGACCGCCTCGGCGAAGCCGCCGAGGTCCAGCGTGCCGCCCGTGTTCACCGTCGTGGCCGAGGCCGCCGCGAAGGCGTTGTTCGCGCCGGCCAGCAGGGTGCCGCCGTTGATGGTGGTCGCGCCGGTATAGGTGCTGGTGCCGGCGAGCGTCTGCGTGCCGGTGCCGGCCTTGGTCAGGGCGAGCGGACCGCTCCCATCCTGGATGGTGCCGGTGAACGTGTCGGATCCGTTGGCGATGCCGACCGTCGTCGTCCGCGTGCCATTGAACCCGCCCCGCAGCGTCCCGGCGCCGGTGAGCCGGTCGACGACGATGGCGCCTTCGACGCCGTCGAAGGTCGCACCTGAGGCGATGTTGAGGCTGCCCTTGTTGTCCGTCCAGATGCCTTGACCGCTGGAGCTGCCGTTGACGCTTCCGGCCTGCACGTCGAACAGGCCGCCCTGCAGGAGGCTGATGTTCACGTTGCCGGCGTCACCGAGGGCGATGTTTCCGGTGCCCGTCTTCTGGATCCTGCCGTCGCCTGTGAACGTTCCGGCAGCCAGACCGACGCGGTTCGCACCCGTGCTGTTCAACTCGACCACGGCGCCGGAGCTGATCGTCACGGTGCCCGTACCGAAAGCGTTGCCGGTGTTCTGCGCGATCAGGCGACCGGCCTGCACGTTGGTGGTGAGCGCGCCGCCGTAGCCGCCCGTCAGCACGAAGGTGCCGGAATCCTGCTTGTTCAGCGTCGTCAGGCCTGACACGGTCGACATGTTCAGCGCGCCGCGGGCACCGGTCGTGTTGGTGCCGGTCACGCCGTCATAGGTGCCGGTGCCGCCCAGGTTCAGCGTGTTCGAGCCGCCCCCAAGGTTGATACCGCCGACCGTCGCGGCCGCGACCGCCCCGCTGTTCTGCAGCGTGACCGTCGATTGCGCGCCGGTCACCGCATCGGCGTAGGGCGTCGTGACTGCCGCCGCGTTGACCGCACCGGTGTAGAGCGAGACGGTATCGTTTCCGCCGGAGCCGAGGATCGAGCCAGTCGCCGATCCGGCGTAGAGGTTCGCGGTCACTGTCCCATCGTTGACGGCGGTGAGCCCACGTGCCCCGCTGCCGATCGAACCATAGTTGTTCACGGTCATCGATCGGCCGTTGGCTCCGAGGCCGTAGCCGAAAGTGGCGTCCGAGCCGCCGGTGATCGTGCCGCGCGTGGCATTGGTGACGCTCAGCGTCGCCCCAGCGCCGCCCACCGCGATGCCGGAGTTCGTGCTGCTGCTGATCGTGCCGACGTTCAGCACGCTCGAAGCCCCGCCCAGGACGCCGAGGCCGTCGTTGGTCCCGCTGATGGTGCCTAGGTTGGTCAGCGTCAGCCCGGCGTTCGAGGTAATGCCCCGAGCCCCGCCGCCCTGGATCGTTCCACCGGCCTGGTTGAGGACCGCGCCGCCAGCGTTGAGCAACATCGCGTTCGAAGCGCCGGTCGTGGTGGCGGTGTAGACGCCGGTGTTGCTTACCGAGCCGATGCCGATCCTGCCGCTATTGGTGATGGTGGCCGCACCGTTGGCATAGACAGCGGCATTCGCGTCCGTGGTACCGCCGGAAACGATGAGACCCTGGTTGGTGACGGTCAGCAAGCCGCTACCAGTGCCGGTGCCGGCGTTGTACGTCCCGAAGTTGCCGGTGCCGTAGACGATCGAAGCGGTGCCGAGGTTGTTCAGCGTGAACGCGCCGGTGCCGCTCGCCTGCCCGGCGCCTGAGAAGCTCGTCCCCTGGATGCGGCCGTAGTTGTTGACGATCGTTGCGGCACTGCCCGTGTTGTTGATGGCGCTGCCGAATGCGGCCGCGATGAGTGCAGCGGTGTTGGTTGCGCTGCCGTTGTTGATCGTCCCGCCAGCCCCGAGCATGATCCCATCGGATTGAGCCGTTGCGCGGATCGTGCCGTCGTTGGTGATGATCGCGGCGCTGGAGCCGGCGCTGATGATACCGCCGTTTGATCCGGCGATGAGACCGGCCGCCTGGTTGGTGATCGTGCCGCCGTTGTTGAGGTTGACGCCGTTGGAGCTGGTGCCGCCCTGGATCGTGCCGCTGTTGGTGACGCTGCTGCCCGCCCCGACTAGAGCGAGGCCGGAGGCGTTGGCCGCCTGGATCAGGCCGCCGGTGAGGGTGCCGTTGCCGTCGCGCGTGCCGGTGTTGGTGATGTTCCCGACACCCAGCACGGTCACGCCGTCGCTCGCGCCGGTGCTCGTCGTGGTAATGCGGCCGCCGTTGATCAGCGTCAGGTTGCCGTTGGAATAGACGCCGGCGCCCGCGTTATTGTTGGTCGTACCGGTATGCCGGATCGTGCCGCCGAGCTGGTTGATGAGCGTGCCGCCGTTGTCGAAGCGGACCGGGTTGGTCGCCGTCGACTGGATGATGCCACCGTTCTGGTTGGTGATCTGCGTGCCCAGGCCGTTGGCCTCGATGCCGTAACCGAAGCTGGTGCTGCTGCCGCCGGTGATCGTGCCGCTGTTGGTGATCCGCGAGTTCGCACCAGCCAGCACCGACACGAAGTTCGTCGACGAGACCGTGCCGGTATTGTTCAGAGTCAGCGTCGTGCTGCCGTTCTGGATCGTGTTGCTACTCGTGCTGTCGATCGTACCGGCGTTGTTGATCGTGAACGCGCCATTGGCGTTGCTGATCGTGACGGAGCCCGTGCTGCGAATGAGGCTGCCGGCGTTGACGGTGAGCGTGGTGCCCGCCGTCGGCGCGATGGTGGTGCCGGACGTAATGAGGGTACCGGTGGCCCCACCGGCGACGCCGATCGCCAGCGTGCCGCCGGAGATGATCGAGGTGCCGTTGTAGGTGTTGGCGCCGGTGAGCGTCAGCGTGCCGGCGCCAAATTTGTTCAGGCTGCCGTTCGCCGAGGTCAGCGCATTGGCGAAGGTGACATCCCGCCCATTGGTGTCGATGCGGTAGATTTGCCCGGCGGCGGTCGAGAGTCGGCCGGAATAGTCAACGGCGTTGGCTGCACTGTATTGCAGCGCACCGCCGGTGAAGTTGAGCGCGCCGGTGGTGCCGAGCGCCCCCGCGCTGCCGGCATTGATGGTGCCGGCCGCGAAGGTGGTGCCGCCGGTATAGGTATTGGTCCCCGACAGCGTCAGCGTGCCTGTGCCGGCCTGGGTGAGGTTACCGGAGCCAGTGATCGTGCCCGCGAAGGTGTAGGCGTTGTTGCGGTCGAAGATCAGCGAGGCGTTGTTTGCGACATTGCCGATGATCGAACCGGTGGTGCCGCCATCGCCAATCTGCAGTGCGCCGCCCGAGATCCTGGTGCCGCCGGTGTAGGTGTTGGCGCCCGAGAACGTCTGCGTGCCGGCACCGGTCTTGACGATGGCCAACCCACCCGTGCCGGCGTTGTCCTCGAGCGTCCCGGAGAAGGTGCCGATTCCACCGGCGACGCCGATGGTTGTCGTTCGCGTGCCCTGGAAGCCGCCGGCATACGTCCCGGCCCCGGTCAGCGCATCGATGAAGACCGCTGCTTCGACGGTGTTGACGCTGGCCCCCGCGGCGACGTTCAGGCTGCCCCTGTTGTTGGTCCAGATGCCCTGGCCGGAGCTGCTGCCGCCCAGAGTGCCTTCGCGGACGTTGATCAGGCCGCCCTGCGACAGGCTGATGTTGGTGTTGCCGCCGTTGCCCCCGAAGGTGATAGCCCCGGTTCCGGTCTTCTCGATCGTGCCGGCCCCGTTGAAGGTGTTCGGCGCTATCGTGTACCCGTTGGTTCCCGTGTTGTTCAGCTCGACGGTGGCGCCGGCGCCGATCGCCACGGTGCCGCTGGAGCCGAGGGCGTTGCCGGTGTTCTGCGCGATCACGCGCCCGGCCGAGACTGTGGTGCCGCCCGTGTAGGTGTTGGTGCTGGTCAGGACGAGCGTTCCGGTCCCGAACTGCTGGAGACTGCCGACACCGCCGATGACGTTGGCGATGCGGATGGTCCCGCTCGCATCGTTGTTGATGAGGCCCGTCCCGGCGAAATTCACGCCCGAACCGGTGATCGCGTAGCTCTGGGCATCCGCGTTGAACGTCCAGGCGTTCGGCGCGATCGGGGCCGATACGTTGACAGTCGCAGAGCCGGTGTTGGCGAAGGTGGCCGACTGCCCCGCTCCGATGGGCGCACCGGCAGGGTTCCAGTTTCCATTGGTGTTGTAGTCGCTGGTCGTGCCGTTCCAGGTCTGCGCATGGGCGGGCAAGGCCGCCGTCAGCAGGAGGGATGCAGCCGCCGCCAGCGCCGCGCGCTGCCACTTCCGCCGCCCGACCCGCGCCGCTGGCCGCACCTTGCGCGACCGCAGCGGGTTCAGCCGCGCCAGCAGCGAGGCCGGCGTCTCGATCGCCAGCGCCAGGAGCCGGGCCATCCGCGCCTGCAGCAGCGCGGGCGACGACGGGAGGTGAAGTACGCTCGGAGCCGGCTGCGGCAGGAGCCGGATCCCGACCAGGGCCGTCGAGGCGAGCCAAAGGCTGCGCATCCGATTGACCGCCGACACGGCCGTGCTGTTGACGCTCGACATACTCTGCCCCCTGAGGCGAAATTCGACGGCGCAGCCGCACCCATTGAGGGATTGTCGGCGCGCTCTCATCCGTAGCTGATAGAGGACAGCCGGATCTCGCGCATTGACTGAGCGTCCCAATCTACGGTCGAGTCCGACGGCTGGATTGAAAACCCTATGGTGAGGATTCCGAGACACAGACCCAGCGCACGCCTATGCTGAATTTCGTCTGCTGTTAGACAAAGGCCCTTCGATCCGATCTTTCGAATGACGCCGGATTCCTTGCTTGCGATCTGCGTCGACGACGGTTTGGCGGTCTTGATCGCTTGGGCGTGCAAGAGCTGCCGCGAGGGGATGGTTGCGGTCTGCGGCTCGGCACGGCTCGTCGGGGGCTCGGTTCGCTCTGCCGATCCGCGAGGGGGCGTGAGCGCGGGCGCCGTGCGGGTTCGTCCGGGCGCTGGGATCGGGCCGACGCGCAATCGGCTCGCCGCGTTTCGCATCCTTGCGCGGGCGCGGGTGTTGGCCCCGGCCCTGCCGTGGCCTCGGGGCCCTCCCCTCTCGGGGGCCTGTGACCTCGGTCGTGCGCCGGCGTCGTATGTTCGTGTCGGGCTTGGCGCGGTTCGCTTCGCTTCGCCGACGGTTTACCTGGCGTATTTCGAACGCGTTTATGCCCGTGGGCGTGCGCCTGCGGGCTTGTGGTGCTGCGCTGGTATGTGAGGGAGG
>NZ_BPRA01000023.1 GCF_022179645.1 Methylobacterium thuringiense | reverse complement strand
CTCCGGTCTCGGGGTGACATCCCCGAGCGGCCTGGACCTCGAGGCGTTCTGGGCGAACCTGGCCGCAGGCCGGCCCAGTTTCACGCCCGCCGAGGAACTGCCCATCGCCCGCACCACCGAGAACGGATGGGGACGCTTGTTCTCCACGAAGAGCCGCTCGTACTGTGCGTCGAGGCTCGTGAGGCCGCCGCCGCCGTTGCCCAGGATCACGGCGATCCGCTCGGGCGCCACCGAGCCGGGCACCAGGCCGGCATCCGCGAGCGCACGGCCCGCCGCGGAGACCGCGAGCACGGCATTGCGGTCGCAAGCGCCCGGGACCGGGATCGGAAGGCCCGACAAATCCGTTGCCTCGTCGATCTCAGCCGCGATCACGCCTGAATCCGGCAGCGCCCGGGCCGGCGTGAAACTGGGCCGGCCTGCGGCCAGGTTCGCCCAGAACGCCTCGAGGTCCAGGCCGCTCGGGGATGTCACCCCGAGACCGGAGACGACGACGGCGTTCATGCTCTCCGGGCCTTGGCAGCGAGAGCGGAACGGATCAGATCGACCACGTCACCGAAGGTCGTCTCGTCGGCCGACTTGGCGTTTGCGTTGAAATTGATCTCCACGCCAAACTGGTCTTCGATTTCGAAGATCACTTCGACAAGATCCAGAGAATCGATCTGCGCTTCGGCCATGGTCGTCGCAGCAGTCCAGTCCGCGTCCTGAGTCTTGAGATACTTGCGCACGATCTGGAAGAGACCGGCTTCGACATCATCACCCCCCGGCAGGGAGGCCTGGACGGGAATAACGGCTTCGACGGAAGGGATCATGGCACGGCTCCGATTTGGCTCATGCATCGATTGCCATTGTTAGACTTCTCCGATCAAGCTTTATAACAACCATTAACTCTATAACGATTTTTATAGTAAACCTCTGGAGCGCGCCTCCGATCGACAATTATACACGCTCTGGATGACTGTGAACTATTTTAAAAACTTCTCGTAACTGGCACCAGACGGCGGCAGAGCTACTGAATCTCCCCCGGTTTCGCGAACACAGATTTGGCTCGCGTCCCGTTCCGCCTGCTCGCGCGTGATGCCGCCGAGAGCCGAGTGGATGCGCCACCGGTCGCAGCGACCTTCGATGCAGGCGAACAGGTCGCGTCCGGTCTCATCCCGGGTCATCGCGATGTGTTCATACCAGTGGCCCTGACGGCCGACGCCTTCAGCTCCACCCCCGGCGCCAGCGGCGACGCGCATTCACGCTTGCCGGCGGCCGAGTGCGGGAGAGCCGAAGCCGACTGCCGTCGATATCACGCCATGGCATCTCTGCTCGGCCGGGTCGGCTTCGTTTGCGCCGCAAGTTCACGGCGGGGCCGCAGATCGACGGGCCTGCCTGCAGCGCGCCGCGTCCGTTCAGGCGGCCGCGCGCGTCGGGTCTGCGGCTACTGGACCGAGGACGGGGTAGCCCTGCAGGTCCGGCTGCGCCCGCAGCGGGGTCAGCACGAGGTGCCAGTGCAGGGCGACGCGGGCCGCCTCGCTCGCGGCCCAGGCCGTCGTGTAGGCGTATCCCGGCAGGTCGAGGGGCTTGTCGTCCCGATACACCGTCCAGCGATGATAGCCCGGGTTCGCCGGGCAGGCTGCGGTCTCGATCCGGTACCGGCTGGGCTGTGACATGCCGCAAGCGTCCCCAAACAGCGTTTCGTCGATCTCTCGGCGACGACGCAGACACCCGGATTTCCGAGTTGAGCGGTCCGGACAATTTCGCCGACGTCGGGTCCTGTCAATGATGCGGGGTCTGCGCCTCAGTCCATGTGAGGTATTTCCGGCCTTGATGTCTCGGAGTGTGACTGATCAAGCTGTTGCTGTTCTCGCACAAGGTCGATTTTCGGCTTTTCATGCGTACGGTTTCGGACGCATCGACTGTATTGGTGTGAGGGATATCGAACAATTGCGAAGGCGGGCGGTTCTCCATGTCCATAATAAACATCAGGAGAAACGTCCGATGCGCATCACCACGCTCACCCTCGCCGCCACCCTCGCCCTGTCGCTGACCGGAGCCGCCTGCGCCCAGGGCGCACCGGGGGGTAACGGTTCGGGCGGCAACGTCACCGGCGGCTCAACCACCAATTCGTCGGCCGCGGAGCCCGGCAACGCACCGGCCAATGGCGGCGCGATGAAGAGCGGTGCGGGCACCACGGGTGGTGCGATGAAGAAGGACGGGGCCATGGAGAAGGAAGGCTCCATGAGCAAGGACGGCGGCGCGATGAAGAAGGCCAACTGAGCCGGCTTCGCACTCTCTGCCGCGAAGGGTCGGGCCATGCCCGGCCCTTTTTCGTGGATCGACGAGCCGTCGAGCCGGATACGCGGCGCCGGCCCTCCGCCACGCGTACTCTCCGAACGTTGCGGATCTCCCTGGCGACAACGGAGAGCTGTATCCGGCGACGCGAATAGGTGGTCCCCCCGTACCGGACGGTGCGGCGTCGGAATCCGGGATCGAAGACCCTGCGAGCCTCGCTATGCTCGTCGCCTTCTGCCGCACCTGCGACGGCGTGGGGAGCGCCATGGCAGACGGCGACTGGACCTTGGATTCCGCGAGCGGTGACGACGCGCTGGGCGCTTCGCTCGGCGGCAATGACGACGTGGTCGCCGCGCCCCAGGGCATCACCTCCCGCCTCGGCGACAGCTTCGGGGCGCTCGTCGCCGGCATCATCCTGATCCCGCTCGCCTGCGCCGGGCTGTTCTGGAACGAGGGCCATGCGGTCAAGGTCGCCCGCGCTCTCGACGAGGTCGGGCGTCTGGTCCACTCGGTCTCCTCCGACCGGCTCCACCCGCCCTGAAGATTTCGCCGGGCTTGCAACACCGCTAAAACCTTCCATATGCCATCCACACGGATGGTTTTGGGATGGTATCGATGAAACAGGCAGCCACGAAGGCTGGCGACACCGAGAAGATCACGATCAATCTCGGCTACGTCGACCTCGGCCATATCGACCTCCTCGTCTCGGAGGGCGTCTACGCCAACCGCAGCGATTTCATCCGCACCGCAATCCGGAATCAGATCGATCGGCATGCCGAGATCACGCGGCAGTCGGTGGCCCGCAAGAGCGTCGAGCTCGGGTTGCGGCATTTCCGGCGGGCCGAGCTCGAAACCCTGCAGTCGGCCGGCGAGATGCTCGACATCCGGGTGCTCGGCCTCGCAGTGATCGCCCCCGACGTGCCGGCGGAGCTCGCCCGCGCCACCATCGCCTCAATCGAAGTGCTCGGCAGCTTGCAGGCGAGCCCGGCCGTCCGCGAGGCGCTGGCCGACCGAGTGCGCTGATTCCTATCGGTTTTTCCCCTTCATCGGCCGGCATGTGGTGCTTCGGGTGCCACGCCGAGCCTTCGCAGAAAGCGTTTTCGATGACCGAACATGCCTTCAAGATGCCGAACCTCGCCGATCTGGCGGAGGCCACCCGTCTGACGCAGGCTGGACGGCTGCAGGACGCTGCGGCGTTGATCCAGCGCGGCCTCTCGGATCAGGCGCCTGCCTCCCGCGCGACACGTCGGCAACCGCAGACCATCGATCTCGTCGCGAACGAAACCGCAGCCGCGACGGCGAAATCGTCGCGCCCCGAGCCCGTGGAGTCCGACATCCATGCCGCGATCCTGCCCGGCCGCCTGCGTGAGGGACTGGCTCAGGTGTTGAAGGGCTTGCGCGGGATCGCTCCGGTTAAAGGACTGGGTGGTCTAGATTTCCCAGGGATGCAGCCCGAAAACCGCGGTCCGGTCGATCCGCGCTTCGTCGAGCGCAACTTCTCCAACGCTGCCGGCGCGCGGGAGTACAAGCTGTTCATCCCCACCGGCCACACGGGGCCGCGTCCCCTCGTGGTGATGCTGCACGGCTGCACCCAGTCGCCGGACGACTTCGCCGCCGGCACCCGCATGAACGAACTGGCGCAGCAGGATGGGATCTACGTGGCCTATCCGCGTCAGATCCAAGGCGCCAACGCTCAGAAGTGCTGGAACTGGTTCCAGCCCAACGACCAGGGCCGCGAGCGGGGCGAAACCGGCATCATCGCCGGGCTGACCCGGGCGATCCTCGCCGAACACCCGATCGATCCGGCGCGGGTCTACATCGCCGGCCTCTCGGCCGGCGGCGCGAAGGCGGTCAACGTCGCCCGGGCCTATCCCGATCTCTTCGCTGGCGTCGGCGTCCATTCGGGGCTGGCGGCCGGCTCGGCCCGTGACCTGCCCTCGGCGCTGATGGCGATGCGGGCCGGAGCGCCGGGCTCAGAACTGCCCGGCGGAGGCTCGGGCTTCGGCACGGGGCAGGCGACGGATGCGGTGCGCGTGCCGACCATCGTGTTCCACGGCGCGAGCGACGCCACCGTAAGCCCGAAGAACGGCGACGAGGTGCTGGCCCAGGCCGGCATCACCGCGTTATCCCCGCGCCGCGAAAGCGGCACACAGGCCGGCGGCCATCGCTATGTCCGCACGCACTACGCCGACGGACAGGGACGCGTGCAGGTCGAGTCCTGGCGCATCGACGGTGCAGGCCATGCCTGGTCAGGCGGCAGTAAGGCGGGGAGCTATACCGACCCGCTCGGCCCCGACGCCTCCCGCGCCATGCTCGACTTTTTCGCGGAGCACCGGCTCGGCGATCTGCGCCGCTGAACGGTCAGGACCCCGGCGCGACGGCGACGTTGTCGATGAGCCGGGTGCGACCGAGATAGGCCGCCACCAGCACGCGGGCGGGACGTTCCACCCGCGTGACGGGGCTCAGCGTCTCGGCGTCGCGCACCGCGAGATACTGTACCGGCCCGAAGCCGGCGGCCTCCAGCGTTTCGAGGCCTTCGGCCAGGAGCGGGCCGGCCTCGCCCCCCGCCGCGAGGTTTTTTGCGATACCCTCGAGAGCTGCATGGAGGCGCGGCGCCACGGCTCGCTCGACCGCGCTGAGGTAGCGGTTGCGCGAGGACAGGGCGAGGCCGTCCGCTTCCCGCAGCGTCGGCAAGCCGGCGATCGACACGGGCATGTCGAGGTCACGGGTGACGCGGCGGATGACCTGAAGCTGCTGAAAGTCTTTCTCGCCGAAGAGGGCGATGTCGGGTTGGGCCTGATTGATCAGCTTCGTCACCACCGTGGCGACGCCCGAAAAATGGCCGGGCCGAAAGTCGCCGCACAGCCCCTCGGACGGGCCGTCGAGTTCGATCCGGCTGGCAAAGCCCTCCGGGTACATCGTCTCGGCGGTCGGCACATAGGCCGCATCCGCGCCGGCCTCGGCAAGCGCCGCGAGATCGGCATCGACGTCGCGCGGATACCGCGAAAAGTCCTCCGTCGGCCCGAACTGGGTCGGGTTCACGAAGATGCTCGCCACCACCCGTCGCCCGAGGGTCTTGGCATAGGCGACGAGGGCGCGGTGGCCTTCGTGCAGCGCACCCATGGTCGGCACGAGCACGATGGTGTCGCCCCCTTCGCGCCACGCGCGGACCTGATTGCGCAGCGGAGCGACAGCTTCGAAAACGACGGGGATGGGCGTGGGCAAGGCGGCGGCTCCTGTCTTGGCCGCCGATGTAGGTGTGGCGCCCCGCCTACGCCACCGCGTCCCAGGTCTCGGTGATCGCCCTGCCCGCATGCGAGAGCCGCGCGCGCAGCACGACGTCGCCGGGGGGGAGCGGGTTCGGCGGGCGGTACTCGGCGTAGAGGCGCCAGCCCCCGGTCTGCGCCACACGCTCCGTGAAGGGATCGACGAAGGCGCCGGCGCTCGCCGAGAGGGCAACGTCGATCTGCGCGTTCGGGTCGGTGGGAAGCCCCTCGCCCGCGAAATCGATCACGTAGAGGCGGCGCTGGGGGCTCGGCGGGTTGGTCGGGCGCAGGCGCTCGGCCGAGCCGACGCGGGTCGAGACCACGCGGGCAAGCGTACCCGGCAGCAGGGCCACCGGCTCGGCGCCCACCGTGGTCAGGCCGTAGGTGAGGTCGAGGGACTGCCCGGGCACGACCTTGGCCGTGGGCACGAAGGCGGCGACGATGTTGTCGGTGTACTCCTCGCGCGAGGGAATCTCGAAGAGCTGCACCGCGCCGGATGCGAAGGCGGAGCTGCCCGCCTCCGGCTTCACCCAGAGTCCCGGACGGTCCTCGTGGCGAGCCTGGACATCCAGATAATCGGAGAAGCGCCGGTCGCGCTGGAGCAGGCCGAAACCCTGCAGCGGTTCGGTCTTGAACGCCGAGATGCCGGTGGTCTTGCGTCCGTTGACGAGGGGCCGCCAGAGCCGGTCGCCCACCGTCTCCACCACGAGGCCATCGGAATCATGCACCTGGGGACGGAAATCGTCGAAAGGCTCGGCCCCGCGGGCGCCGGCACCGTTCTCACCGTGCAGGAACATGCTGGTGAGCGGCGCGAGGCCGAGCCGCGCGATCTCGCGGCGCGGATGCAGCGAGGCGGTGACGGCGATGTGCGCGGGATCGCCCGGCGTCACCACGAAGCGGTAGGCGCCCGACAGGCTCGGCCCGTCGAGCAGCGCCAGGATCGTGATGTCTTCGGAGTTTTCGCTCGGTTCGAGGATCCGAAACGCCGTGAAGTCGGGAAACTCCTCGGTGCCCGGCCCGAAGGTGTTCACGGCGACGCCGCGCGCCGAGAGGCCATAGACCTGGCCCTTGCCGCGCAGGCGGAAATACGAGGCGCCGAGAAAGACCAGGAATTCCTCCTGCGCTCCCGGTTTGGCCGCGTCGAACCCGAAATTCAGCCGGAATCCGGCATAGCCGAGAGACGGCGGAAACGTCCGCCCCTGCAGCGCGGGGCCGAGATCAAACAGGGCGGCATCGTAGTCGAGCCGACGCGACGATCCGTCTCCGGCCTGCAGCGCGATGTCGACGCGTTTCCTCTGCAGGAAGCCGCGGTGGAAGGGCTGCAGTGAGAAGCGTGGGCCGAGCGTGACGGTCTTTTCCGGCCGGAAGACGATGCGCTGATAGGCGTCGTAGTTCAGCGCCGCGAGTTCCTGGGGCAGGTCCTCGGGTGCCGGGCGATAGGGGGCAGCGGCCGCCGCCTTGGCCCTTTCGACGAAGCTCTCATAGGTCGCGGGAATCTCCGGAAGAGGGGGAGCGGCAATCTGCGCCATCGTTCGGGCACCATTCAGGTCGAACGCACTAGGCAGGAGCGTGCCCGCTGCCGAGGCGAGCGACGTCCGCAACAATCCTCGCCGCGAGAAGCGAGCCTCCCGGGACTCGTCTGTCCGGGCCGAAGCACTCTCGGGGCGCTCACGCATCCATCTTCCCTGTCCGGGTGGGTGGTCCCGGTTTCTCATCGAGCCCTCGCGACCCGCATGTCCACCTCACCTTTGTCGCACGAAGCTCCCGGGGTCGAGGGACCGGCTCCCAACGATGCCGAGCGTCCTTCGTTCCTGCTGCGCCGCCTCGCGCTCGCCGTGCCGACGCTCGCGACCACCGCGGCGATCGCCTGGGCGGCGATCCATGCCTTCGGGGTGCCGGCCGGGGCGCTCGCCTGGAGCGTGCTCGTCCTGTTCGTGCTGGCCATGGCCTGGCAGGTGTTCACGGCGTGGCAGTACGTCTACGGCCTCGGCGCCGCGCTGATGGGCGACCGGGTGAAGTCGGCACTGGAACAGCGCTCCGAGACCATTACCCCGCACGCCACCGGCCTGACGCGCACCGCGGCTGTGGTCGCGATCCACGCCGAGGACCCGATCGCGGTGTTCGCCGCCGTCCGCGTAATGGCCCGCTCGCTTCAGCGCGCTGGCGGCGACGGCTCGGACATCGACCTGTTCGTCTTGTCCGACACTCGCGAGGGCGCGATCAGCGCGGTCGAGGAGCACGAGTTTTCGCGCATCCAGGCCTGGGCCGAGACGGAGGGCCACGGCATGCCCACCATCCGCTATCGCCGCCGCGACAAGAATTTGGGGCGCAAGGCCGGCAACATCGCCGAGTTCTGTCACAGCTACGGCGACGAATACGACTTCATGATCGTGCTCGACGCCGACAGCCTGATGACCGGCGCCACCATGCGTCGCCTCGTCCGGCTGATGGAGGAGAATGCTCGGGCCGGGCTGATCCAGACCGTCTCCTACGCCGCCGGCCGCGACACGCTGTTCGCCCGCATCCAGCAATTCGCCGTGCGGCTCTACGCACCGCTGAGTCTCCGCTGCCTCGAGACCTGGCAGGGACCGGACGGATCCTATTGGGGCCACAACGCAATCCTGCGCATCGCTGCCTTCGCCCAGAACGCCGAGCTTCCGGTGCTGTCCGGCAAGGCCCCGCTCGGCGGCGAGATCCTCTGCCACGACATCGTCGAGGGCGCCCTGCTGCGCCGGGCCGGCTGGGACGTGCATCTCCTGCCCGAGATGGGCGGCACTTGGGAGGAGATGCCGACGAACCTGATCGATCTCCTCGGCCGCGACCGCCGCTGGTGCCAGGGCAACCTGCAGCACGGACGCGTCGCGCCGATGCCCGGCTTCGGCTGGGCCAGCCGCTGGCACATGATCGTCGGCATCCTGATGTATCTCGCCTATCCGATCTGGGTCGCCTTCCTGGCGCTCGGCACGGTGCAGGCCGTGCGGTCGGGCGAACTCGGCCTCCTCGGCTACGGGCTGACTGGCAGCACGGCGGCGGCCCACATCCTCGCCGCCCTCGTCTTGACGGTGATGGCGCTACCGAAACTCCTGAGCCTTGGCTACGTGCTGGCCTCGCCCGAGCGCCGGGCGTCGTTCGGCGGCACCGCATCGCTCCTGAAAAGCGCCGCGATCGAGCAGGTCACCTGGATTCTGCTCTGGCCGGTGATGGCGCTGTTCGCCTCCGGCGCCGTGCTGACGACGCTCGCCGGCCGCGTGGTCCGCTGGGATTCCCAGGCGCGCGACGACCGCCGGGTGCCGTGGCGCGAGGCCTGTCGCCTGCAGAGCGACGGGATCGTCGTCGGTCTCGCGCTGACCGCGCTCCTCGCCTACGCCGCCGATCCGTGGCTCGCGCTCTGGATGGGGCCGGTCGCCCTGGCACTGCTCGCGAGCCCGGCCCAGAGCGTGCTGACCAGCAGCACGACCCTCGGCCTGCGCTCCAAGGCCGCCGGGCTCTTCCTCACCGAGGACGACACGCGGCAGGCTCCGGAACTCGCCGAACTGCACCACGGCCGGCTGCCGGTGCCTGCTTCGACGGCGCCGACCGGAGCCACCGCGTGGATCCCGGCCGTCGACGCGCCGTCGTCCCGGTAGAACCGACGGCTACTTGTTCAGCACGTCGATCGGGTTGGTGCGCTCCTTGGGCGAGGGCTCAGCGGTGAGCGCGCTGCCCTTGCTGCCGCCGGTGGCTGCACCCTTCGGCGCGGGGTCGCCGCCGTTGGTCTGGGCGGGCACCGTGCCGCTGGCGAGTTCGAGGCAGGTCACGGTCTCGACGTAGGACGGGAAGCCACCGGCCTCCGACTGCTTCGAGCATTGCGCCTTCGCATCCGGGCTGAACTCGCCCCAGCGCTTCGTCAGCTCGTCATGTGCCTGGCGTTCGGAGCGCAGGCAGCCGTCCTGGCTCTCCTTCTCGCTCAGGCCCACCTGGACCCGGCCGGACGAACGACAGGTCTTTTCCACGTCGAGATCCGGGGGGCCTTCGGCAAAGGCCTGCCCGGCCAGCAGGGTCAGCCCGAGGGCGGCGCACAGTCTCGGGATCGGGTGTCGCATCGTGTCGGCTCCGGTGGATTTGCCCGGACAACGCGCGGAATCCGGAAACGGCACCGCCTCTCGGTCAGCGCGCTTCGTCATGCGCCACCCGCAGCGCCTGATCGAGATCGTCGAACAGGTCGGCCGGGTCCTCGATGCCGGTTGAGAGCCGCAGGAGGTCGGACGGGCAGGGCGTGCCCGGCCCCTCCACCGAGGCGCGGTGCTCGATCAGGCTCTCGACACCGCCGAGCGAGGTGGCACGCTTCCAGAGCTTCACTGCCGCCGCGGTCTCGATCGCCGCCGCTTCTCCGCCCGTCACGCGGATCGAGAGCATGAACCCGAAGCCGTGCTCCATCTGGCGTGCAGCGATGGCGTGCCCCGGATGGTCGGCCAAGCCCGGATAGAGCACGCCGCTCACCAGCGGATGTGCGGCGAGGTGCTCGGCCAGAATGGCGGCGCCGGCGGCCTGCGCGCTGGCGCGCAGGTGCAACGTGCGCAGCGAGCGCATCAGCAGATAGGCCTCGAACGGCCCGAGGATCGCCCCCCAGCTGGCCCGGATCGCGGTGATCCGCTCCCAGAACGCGTCTGCCCGCGCGCAGGTCAGCACGCCGGCGATGACGTCGGAATGGCCGTTCAGGATCTTGGTGGCCGAATGCATCACGATGTCGGCCCCGAGTCCGAGGGGGCGGGTGTGGATCGGCGAGGCCGCGGTCGAATCGACGGCGAGCCGGGCCCCGGCCGCATGGGCGATCTCGGCGGCGGCGGCGATGTCGGTGATGGTCCAGAGCGGATTACCCGGCGTCTCGATCCAGACGAGTTTCGTTTGTCCGGGCCGGATCGCCGCCCGGATCGCGTCCGGCGTTTCCGTATCGACGAAATCGACGGAGAGCTGCAGGCGCGGCCCCTCCTGGTTCAGCCAGCGCCGCAGGCCCCAGTACATCACGCGGGGCGCGATAACGTGGTCGCCCGGCCCCAGCGCACAGAAGAGCGCCGCCGCCGCCGCCATGCCGGAGCCGAACAGCAGCGCGCCTTCGGCCTCCTCCAGCATCGCCATGACGCTCTCGGCCTCCCGCACCGTGGCGTTGTCGGCGCGGCCATACGAAAAGCCGGAGGTGTAGGCGTTGTCCGGGTCGCGCTGGAACGTGGTCGAGACGTGGATCGGCGCCACCACCGCCTTCGTCACCGGATCGATCTGCCCCATCGCTTGTGCGGCGCGCGTCCGTTTCGCGTAAGCAGCGGCCGGCTCGTCGCCCAGCTCCGCTGCATCCGGATCGGGTGGTTGCGAGTTGGAGGGCATGACGTCGCTCCGGGCGGTCTTGTGTGACGGGACTGCCTTGGGCGATGCGGGCCGCCGGTGCAACGGCCGCGACTCTTTCAGGACCACGAACACCACATGACCGACCCTTTCGCGGTGCCTGCGCGCCCCGTGCTGCCCACACTTCCCAGGATCGCAGCCACGATCCTACCCGTTGCGCTGGCCACGGCCGTCGGCTCGCTCTCGACCGGCTCGAACATCGAGGGCTGGTATACGACGATCCAGAAACCGAGTTTCAACCCGCCGAACTGGGCGTTCCCGGTCGCCTGGACCATCCTCTACACGATGATCGCGGTCTCGCTCTGGCGGCTGCTGGGGGCGCGGCCCGTGGCGGGACCGACGGGCCGCGCCTGGTGGCTGGCACTCGCCGCCTTCCTGATGCAGCTCGTCCTCAACGCCGCCTGGACGCCGGTCTTCTTTGCCGCCCACGCGATCGGCGCCGGGCTCGTCGTCTCGCTGGCGATGCTGGTGATGATTTTTTGGACGATTCGCCTGTCCTGGCGCTTCGACCGTCTCGCGGCGTGGCTGCTGGTGCCGTACGCGGCCTGGGTCTCGTTCGCGACCCTGCTCAATGCCGCGATCTGGCAGCTGAACTGAGCGGCACGCGAGCCCGACGAAAGCCGCGAACCTCAGCCCGCCTGACCCGGCACTTTCGATGTCTCCCCGACCACACCGAATGCGTCGAGGATCTTGTCGAGGGCCTGCTCGACGGCCTCGGTGCCCTCTTCGTGGGTCTTGAGGCGGGTTTCGAGCCGCTCGATCTGCGGGGCGAATTCCAGCGGTACGCCGGCCTCGTCGCCGAGGAACTCGGGCTTCGGCTCGCCGACCGTGTAGATCGAGCGGAGCTGCTGGCCGAGATGGTCCCGCACCGGCTCCGGCAATGTGGTGTCGTCGTCGCTGGTCATGGCCGCTCGTGCCTCGGATCGCTGGCGCGTCCTTCGAGCAGCTTAACGGGCGAGGTGGTAAAGCGTTGCGCCGATAGGCGCGAAAACCGTCGACCAGTCGACAATGCGGCAGGTATTCCGACATGAAAAGCCCCGGCGCGGAACGCCGGGGCTTTGTCGATCAGGCTTCGAACGCGTCGATTACAGTGAAGCGATCAATTGAGCACTTCGACGATGTGACCACGGCTGTCGACGAGCACCGGGGTGTCGTTGACCACGGTGTAGCGGGTGCCGCGGGCGACGCTGTACTCGTTCGGCACGTCGTAATAGGTCACACCGGCACTCGGCAGCGCCGAGCCGACGGCGACGCGGCCGTCATAATCGTAGGAGCGAACGTTGCGCTCGCGGACGTAGGAGCGGAAGCGCGGACGGTCCTCGACACCCAGGATGCCGCCGACGGTGCCCGTCGCAGCGCCGACGGCACCACCGACGATCGCGCCGATCGGACCAGCCGCATCGCCGCCTTCCTGCGCGCCGCGCTCGGCACCGCGGACGGTGCCCTGGGCTTGCGCGGCCATCGGCAGCGCCAGGGCGAAGGCGGAAACAGCGAGAAGGGTCTTGAGCTTCATGGCAGGCAACTCCGTTTCGAACATCCCGCTACGCAGCAAGCGGTGCGGACATGGCCCGGTAACGTCGCGACCTCGAAAAGGGATGCATCGAAAGATCGAGAAGGACGACCCTTCTTCGGGCAGTCCCCAGCCCGCAAAAGTCTTCTCGAAGGCCGTCGACCTGTAGGGAATTCCGCCGACCGACCACTCCCGGCGTGAATCTCAGGGTCGATCCCGGATCGTCATGCCCTGCGGCGACGCCATCGGGGACGTTCGCTGCGGATCACGCGTCCTTCGGCATCGCCGATTGGATGAACCGGTCCGAGCCGAGGTCTTCCTCGTCATATCCGAGAAGTTCGGCGAGGCGGCCTCGAGCACGGCTGACGCGGCTCTTCACGGTGCCGACCTTGCAGCCCATGATGGTGGCGGCTTCCTCGTAGGAGACACCTTCGGCGCCGACCAGCACGAGAGCCTCGCGCTGGTCCGGCGGCAGCTTGGCCAAGGCGGTCTGCAGGTCCTCTACGTCGAGGCGGTCGCCCTGGTGCGGGGCGGTGGCGAGACGGGCGGCGTAGGAGCCGTCCTGATCCTCGACCTCGCGCACGCGCTTGCGGTGGTCCGAATAAAAGATGTTACGCAGGATCGTGAACAGCCAGGCGTTCAGGTTCGTGCCGGGCTGAAAGCGCGCGCGGTGCTGCCAGCCCTTCATCAGCGTGTCCTGGACGAGATCGTCCGAGCGGGCCGGGTTCGAAGTCAGCGACAGCGCGAAGGCCCGGAGCGACGGTACGGCCGCGAGCAATCCGTTGCGGAACTCGGGATCGACCCGCTCGCCCTGAGCTTTCAGGGCCGCTTCGAGCTTTTCGATGAGGTCGGCAAAACGGGCGGTGACCGCATCCGACGTGCCGAGCGTCTCGTAGACGGTCCGCAACTGGTCGCCGAGATGGGTGCGGATGCTGGCCGAGAGGTTCGGACGACCCTCGGCGCTGTCCTCGGCGGAATGATCGAGGGTGGCGTCGGTCTCGTTGCGGCTCATGATGCTTTAAGCGTGCTTCGATCGGTGGGCGTCGGGCGGCTCGGTCCGTGTCTCCTGCGAGACGGGCGGAACTCTACCGCATCGCAGAGCCGAGCGCATCCCGAGGGGCGGGCTCGGCGACGAGCTTGGCCGGTCTTTCCGACTTTTTCGAGCCGGCGTTGCGCGCGGACACGCCATCTGTGACCGTCGAGGCCACCTCGATGACCGTCCGGCGGCGGAGGCGCCAGGTCGGCGGACGGTCGTTACGGGGCCGTCAGTCGCAACCGCAGGGCAGAGCGACCGCCACCGCGCGCCGGCCCGGCCTGAGCAGCCTCACGGCGCCGTCCTTGAACACCACCGTGTCGCCGCGGGCGAGCTCTGTCCAGGTTTCGTCGCGGGTGAGCGCCCGGGTCGCGATCATGGTGACGACGTCCGTCTCCTTGGTCTCCTGCGCGAAATCGACCCGCCAGTCCTCGTCGATCAGGGTCGCGGTGCCGAAGGGAGCGCAGCGGGTGAGGTAGCAAAGGCGCTTGCCGCAATGGGCGTAGAGCACCCGGCTGTCCGATAGCAGCATGTTGAAGACGCCGAGCCCGTTGAGGTCGAGGCAGAGCTCGGCGACGGCGGCGTCGAGCTGCGCCAGCCGTGGCGGTTTCGCCCAGCGTTCTTCGAGCCGGGACATGATCCAGCAGAAGGCATACTCGCTATCGGTGGAGCCGATGGGCTCGAAGCGGCCGAGGGGGCGCTTCTTGATGCCCTTGAGTTGGCCGTTATGGGCGAAGGTCCAGCGCCGCCCCCACAGCTCCCGGCTGAAGGGGTGGGTGTTCTCGAGGCTGACCCGGCCGCGATTGGCCTTGCGAACGTGTGCCACGACGATGCGGCTCTTGATCGCATAGCGCTTGAGGAGCTTGGCGAGTTCCGATTGTGCGCTCGGATCGGGATCGTGAAACGAGCGGCAGCCGCGTCCGCCCTCGTAGAAGGTGATGCCCCAGCCGTCGGCATGCGGCCCGGTCTCGCCGCCGCGTTTCGCCAGTCCCGCGAAGGAGAAGCGGATGTCGGTGGGCACGTTCGCGCTCATGCCGAGCAGTTCGCACATAGGGACTTCTAGGGCTTGTGTTTTTCGCGGGTTGAAGCCCCGCCGGTGTAGAGCAAGGGCGTCCGGGTTGAAAAGCGCCGGGGACGACCGTCAGTGGTGCGGCGGCGCGGGTGCGGCCCCCGCGACGACGAGCCCCGGAAAAAACCGCCGCGCCAGCGGCTGCAGCCCGATCGCGAGACCCGCCACGCCGACGAAGGCCAGGGTGTCGACGAGGGTGATCGTGAAGGTGCCGCGCAGGGACGGCGTCACGAGCCAGGCGAGCGCCAGCATCTGCACGGCGAGGGCCAGCGCTGCGACGAGGCGGGCACGGTATTCGCCGGGTTTCAGGGTCGTGGCGGCCGCAAGGACGACCACGGCGCCGGCGAAGACGGCGAGCGTCCGGCCCCCGGCGTTGCCGCGGGCTGCGTACCAGGCGGCGGCCTCGGTCAGGTCGGTGGGTCGCAGGATCAGGGCCTGCACGATGTGCATCGCCGCCCAGATCGCCAGGAGGATGGCGAGCGGGGTCAATCGGTCGAGCCGCCGTCGCGAGGGGCCGACATCCGGCGGGGCGACGAGGATCGCGGCGCTGAGCGCGAGGCTGCTCCAGCCTGCCATCAGCAGCAGGCCGGATAAACTTGAGGAAAACTGCGCGGAGGCCGCCATCACCAGATCGCCCGCCATCAGCGATCCGAACAGCATGTGCAGCCCGAGGCCGAGCACGGCGCGTCCGTCGTCGATGCGGCCGGCCTTGCCCCAGGGTTCTCCGCCACGGCGGGCGAAGAGGATCGCCAGCGCGATCCACACGGTGAAGGCAATGCAGACGCGGGCGAGCACAAACGGCGTGGTGAACCAGATCGCGGCCAGGGGGCTCGGCTGCGGCGCGCCCGCCGCCCAGGGATAGAGGACCGGCAGGGCGAACAGGATCGGCAGGACGAGGCAAGCGGCCACCGGCATCAGCGTGAGCAGCCAGCGCAGGGTCTCCAGCAGCGCCGTCTCCGGCTGCGGCCGCCAGGCATCGGCGCGCTCGACCATGATCGCCACCGGCAGCGCCCCCGCGGGCAGCGCGAGCAGGCAGAGCCAGGCGGGGAGGTAGGAGACCATCCCGCCCCGCCAGCCGCCGAGGAGGAAGGCCAGCGACAGGGCCGCCGCGCCGATACCGAGCCCGACGGCAGCTCGCCGCCGCGGATCGAGAGCGAAGGCGCGGGCCGTCCGCGGCAAGGCCGTCACGGCGCGCACGCGCGCGCCGGCCAGCGATCGGCGGTGAGCGTCCGGGCTCATCGCGGCACCCGGCGCATCGCCGACGGCCGCCCCGCATCCGCAGGGAGGCCTGCGAGACGCCGGGCGATGCGCTCGGCATCGTCCATGCCGTCGCGGATCTCGGCCGTCAGGCGGAAGCGGTTCCGGCCGGAGCGCGGAAAGCCGGGTCCCTCGATGGCCGTGCTACGCTGCGGCAGCCGGCTGCGCACGAGGAGCGTGACCAGGATCGCCAGCGTACCCGTCGCCAGCGCCACAGCGACGCTCGGCAGGACGAAGAACGGCCAGGACGCCTGCAGCCGCGCCCCGGTGCCGAGCGGCGACAGCCAGAGTGCCCCGGCGAGGCAGAGCGCCAGAAACCCGAACCCGCCGGCGAGCGAACTGACCAGCGCCGTGCGGCGGATCGGATGCTCCACCGGTCGCAGCGCTGCGAATACGCCCGGCATCGGCACGGGGCCGCAGGCATCGAGGCGGAAACCGCGATCGCGCCCGAGCAGCGCGGAGACGGCGGCCGCCAGGGATTTCTCGGTTGCGAAGGCCGCGCCGATCTGCCGGATCGGGACATCCGTGTCGTCCGGCCCGGCCGCCACCGCGGCGGTCGCCTCGGGCGCGTTGTGGGCGATGGCGAGCTGCCGGGTCTGGGCGATCGAGACGATCGGCAGGCTGCGCAGAACGAGGAGCAGCAGCGCCAGGAACAGCCCGATCGACCCCGCGAAGGTGACGACGTCCCCGATCCCGGGCACGTTCGCATCCGCCGGGAGCGGCACGGCCTCGCTCTGCAGCGAGACGACGAGGAGCATGACGTGGTCGGCATAGGTGCCGATGGCGACGAGGGCACCGACGAGCGCGATGAGCAGGCCGGAGCGGCGGGCGCGCGGCAGCCAGAACACCTGCACCGGCAGCAGACCGCAAACGACGATCGTCCAGGAGATCCAGGCGAGGTCGCCGTCGACGCCGCGTGCCACGATCCCACGGGCGACGGCGTCGCCGTGGAGCAGCGTCGAGAGCGTCTCGGCGACGTGGCAGTAGAGGCTGGCGAGCCCGAGCACGAGGATCATTCGAGACAGGACGTCGAGGTGGCGCCGGGTGATGAGGCCGCCGAGGGCGTAGACGGCGCGGATAACCACGATGAGTGCGCCCGTGATCCCGACGCCCGACAGCACTGCGCCAACGAGGAGCGTGACCGGCAGCAGAGTGTCGTGCCGGCCGGGCGGTGCCGAGCCCGCAAGTTCCACCGAGGCGCCGGCCTGAAGCACGATCACGAGCAGCGCGCCGAGCAACGCGATGGCGCGATAGGCCTCGATCCAGCGCTGCCATTGCACGGCCGAGCCGCGCCAGCCCACCGCAAGAAGGCTGAAGACCCGCGCCCGCAGCAGAGACGGCGGGCGTCCGGCGCCATCGCCTTTGGCCCGGGCTTGCGCCGCTTCGACCGCGCCGTCGCGCAGGGTCGCGAGATCGGGCAGCAGCCCGACATACCAGAGGCCGGCACAGACCACGATACAGCAGGCGAGGCCCGTCGCGTCCCAGGCCGCGGGCGAACCGAACGGTGGAAGGAGACCGACGGCGCCGCGCCAGGGCAAGGCCGGATCGAGCCAGCCCGGTCGGCCGAGAGGCAGCAGAGCGTAGAACCCGGCCACGATCGCGCCGAGCAACGCGACCGTTTCCGCGATCCGAATGACGGCGCAGCGCCACTCGACGCCGGCGAGCAGCAGCACCGCGGAGACCAGCAGGCTGCCGTGGGCGATCCCGACCCACCAGTCGTAGCTGGCGATGGCGAGCGCCGAAACGACCGGCGTCGCCGCGTTCCCAGCCCAGAGATGGACGAGCGAGACGGCAAACACGACGATGAGCCCGCACGCCCCGGCGAAAGCGATCCACCAGTGCACGGGGGGGGACGGAGCGAGCACGATGCCGGTCACAGTCCGACCGATGCCCTCGACGGTCTCGTCGGCCGCGATGATGCGTTCGCCGTAGAGGCGCTGTTTCGGATGCTGGACAGGGTTCGCCGACATTGCGCTCAGCCGGTCCTGCCATGCGCCGGGACAAGTCCTCCTGAGGACGGTCCCCGCGATCCCGCGGTCGCTACGCCCATCCGAGGCCCGCCGTGCCTGGGCATGACGGCGCGGAAACAGGCCCGCCGGCGCAGGTCTGCCGACGGTTCGTCATCGCGGGATCGATCTGGGGCAAGCCATCGGTTTCCGTGAGGTCCGGACGGTAATTCGCACCCCGGGCGGACCCTAGCGGTACCGGGCTCATCCAAAAAGCCGCCCAGACCGAATCTCCAACATGCCGCACGGCCCTGCCGTCCCATGCCCGCGCTTCCCTGAAATCCTGCGATCCTCTAAGCCGCTCCGGACATGATGCGTATCGAATACCACCATCAAAGCCGTAGGCGGCCTGTCGATGGAGCGTGATCCGATCCTGTTCGCGTGGTCCTCTGCGCGGCGGCAGCACGCGACGGCCGTGGCGCTCGGGGTCGGCCTCGGCGCGCCGCTCGCCCTGTTCGCCCTGCTCTGCCTGCGCGACCTGATCTGCATGCTGAGCCCAGGCCAGTCCGGGCCGTTGCCGTTCCTGGCCCTTGCACTGCCGTTTCCGGGCGAGCCAGCGCGGCTCTTCCCGATCGCCTCCGGTTTCCGCTTGAGCGAGGACGGGCTCGAACTCGCGGCGCTCGTCGGCCTCGCGGCCTCGGCGCTCGCCTTCGCCGGGCTCGGCTGGCTCGTCGCCCGGGTCTGTTTTTCCGCGCAGGCCCGGGCGGCGACCCGCCTGCGCGCCGCCGCCACCGACGCGATCCTGCGGGCGCCGCCGGGCGCCCGCGAGGACGTGAGGGCCCTGCCCGCCCTGATCGGTGCGGCGCTCGCGGGACTGCCGGCCGCCGGCATCCTGGTGCCGGCCATGACGCTCGCCGCGATTCTCCTGGCGCTCCTCACCGCCGCGCTCGCGGCCCCGCGTCTCGTGCCGGCGGTGGCGATCGGCCTGTTCGCCATCGGCCTTGCCCGTGCGCTCCAGATCCGCCGCGGCAGCGACCGCAGCGACCTGCGCCAACGGGAAAGAGCGGCTGCGGAGGCCGGGCTTGGCGACCTGATCCTCAGGATGCCGGCGGTGCGCGCGCACGGCTCGGCGATGTTCGAGCGACGGCGGCTCGGGCTGCGCGCCCGGGCGACCCACGGCACCCTGGCGCGGGCGGAGGGCGCGCTGGCCTATGCACGCGCGCCGGCCCTCGCCCTCGCCGTGCTGCTGCCGGCGATCCTCGTGGCGACGGCGCTCTGGCGCGGTCCGGGCGAGCCCGTGCAGGCCGAGCGGGTCCTGCCCGGCGCGCTCGCGGCGGCGGCCGGCGCCTTCGTGCTGGCCGCCGGCCTGGTCACGGCCTTCCTGCGGCTGTGGTTCCTCCGGATCGAGGTCACGCCCACCTATCGCCGGCTGGCCCAGACCCTCGACGGCCTGACCGACAAGCGCCCGGCCCAGCATCGCCGCGCGGCCTTCCCGGCCTCGGGCGCCTTGAGCGCCGCCGACGTGGGCGCCTACGATCCGGCAAGCGGCGAGCGGCTCACCGGCCTCGCGGCCCACCTGCGCATGCCCTCCCATGTCGCCATCGTGGGCGGTCGCGGCAGCGGCGCCCAGGCGCTGGCGGCGCTGCTCGCCGGCCAGATCGAGCCGAGCGTCGGCGCGATCACCTATGGCGGCGTCGACCTGCGCAGCCTCGACCCCTCCGAGCGTGCCCACCGCATCGCCTTCGCCGGCTCGGAAGCGATCCTGATCGAGGGCACACTCAAGCAGAACCTGCTCTACGGCGCGCGCACCGACGAGCGCGAGGCGCTGGGCGAAAAGGGCCGGATCGCGCTTCTCAAACTCTCTGGGCTCGATGCGCTCATCTATGCGCGAGGGCTCGAGGGGACCATCGACCCGGACGACGAGCCCGCCGCCGCCGCAGCGATCGTCGCGGCCCGCTCGGCGGTGCGCGAGGCGCTCGCCGCACAGGGCATGGCCCGTCTCGTCGAGCCGTTCGATCCGGCCCTCTACAACCATCAGGCGGCGGTCGGCGAGAACATCCTGTTCGGCGAGGCCGTCGGCCCGACCTTCTCCGAGGAGCGCCTCGCCCGGCATCCCTACCTGCGAGCGGTCCTGGAGGCGGAAGGACTGACCCGGACCTTCGTCGAGATGGGGTTGAGCATCGCCCGCTCCACCGTCGAGATCTTTTCGGATCTGCCGGACGACCACCCGCTGTTCGATGCGTTCTCGCTGTTTCCGGCACGCGAGCGCGGTTTCTTCGAAGACCTGATCGCCCGCCAACCCGACGGGCGCAGCCGCCGGCGGGGGCCCGCTGGGCAACGCGACCGCGAGCGCCTGATCGGCCTGACCCTGCGCTACAGCGAGACCCGCCACCGCTTCGGCCTGATCGATGCGGAGCTGGAGGAGCGGATCGTCGCGGCACGCCGCTCCTTCGCGCGCCTGATGCCGCCGAAATTCCGTGAAAAGGTCGACCTCTACGATCCCGCCCGCGTCACGGCCGCCGCCAGCCTCGAAGAGAACGTTCTGTTCGGGCGCATCACGCAAGGGGAGGCGGGTGCCGAGGGGCGGGTGCGCACCCTCGTACGCCAGGTGCTGGCCGAGCAGGGGCTGGAGCCGACGGTCTACCGGCTCGGCCTCGCCAGCCGTGTCACGTCGAGCGGCCCCGGCACGGCATTGGCGCGCCGGCAGGGCCTGAGCGAGGCCGGCATCGGCCCGCGCGAGCGCGTCGCCATCGATCTCGTCCGCTGCCTCGTGCGCCGGCCGGATATTCTCGTCGTCGGCCTGCTGCCGGACGAGCGAAAGTCGGAAGAGATCGCTGCGCGCATCATGCGTCTGCGCATGATGCGCCAGGGCATGGGCCTGATCGTCTGCCTGCCCGACACCGAGACCCTCGGCCGGCTGCCACCATTCGATGCAGTCCTGACGGTCGCCCGCAACACCGTGACGGTCTCGGTCGACGCTGTTGCGGAGGATGCCGCCACCTCGCACGCGGCCTGATTGGCGCCTGCAGGCGTCGGCGGACCGCGCGTCAGCGCCTGCCGTGCTGCGGCCCGATATGCAGGAAGCTGCGTTCGCCCGTCGCCGCCTCGGCGACGTGCTGGATGGTGTCGAGAAGTTCGGACATGGTCTTCGCGACCGGCGGCCGGAACCCGGCTTCAGGCGTGACGCTGCGGCGAGCGGTCCGTCCCGCGGCGACCTGAGCCTCGCTGAGTGCGTCGAAATCCCGGCTGCGAGTCATGGCCTGCCCATACGAGTCCCGTCGGGAGACAGGTTGGCGGTGCTATGGTTGATGAATGGTTAACGGAGAAAGCAGGAAGCGCTCGGGGCCGGTCGAGGACACCGGGGCGGTCACGGCGTGAAATCCGTCGGGCAGGGGAAGCGGTACGAAGGAGCGGCCGTCTCCGAGACGTGCTCGCGCGTCCAGGCCTTGGCGTATCCGCGCACCGCGTCGTTGTCGTCTGCGGATTCTGGAAGCCGGCCATCCATTCCGAGCCGAAGCGGTAGCCGCCTTCGCCAAAAGCGCATCCCCGCGGGTCGGCAACCGCCGCATCCCGAACCCGATCCGGGGCCCGGCATAACGACGTCGCTAAGCGTCGAAACGTCTGCGCCGTTCGAATCGAGCCGCTGGCGCGGTCCTTATTTGCGCTGGGTCCCGGATCACCTTCCACTGCGTTCCAGGCGTCCGGGAAAGGGCCGTGGTATCGAACGGACCGACCGGAATCGGCATCAAGCCGCAGTCGATCAGTTGAGGTAGGCGCGGATCGTGACGGGGGCGAGCATCTCGCCGTCTTCGGTGACGATCCAGGGCTGCTTGGAGGGGTCGGCCAGCACCCGAGCCGCGGCGCTCAGCGCCTCGCGCAGGCTCGCATAATGCGTCGAGATCGCGCGCGCCGCGCTTCCGGCGAGGGCGGGCCACACGGCGAGGTCGGCGGGCCGGTCGAGTGCTTCGGTTTCCATCACGTCTGTCCTTCCCGTCACGGGAATATCTTGCGATCCTGCACGAATCCGAAACCCGGTCCGTCGCAGCCCGACCCGCTCACACTCGTCCCGGATCCTTGAACGGACCGTGACGCCGGCAGCCGGGTTCGGTTCAGATTGGCCATGTTGCATTGCAGCGACAGGGTGGCTGTGCGGCATAGCACGTTGTCCGGCCCGGCCGCGGGGACGGAATAATTGCCGGCGCACCGCGTCCCGACCATCGATCGTGTTCATCACTGAGCAGTAAAAACAGGTCCTTCGTGACGAGCAGCAATCCATGCCTACGAATATTGCCGGTCACCTGAGGCTATAGCGCTGTTCCGTGCGCTGCCGCACACAGCAACACGCCGAAACATTTCTGCGACAATCCGCCGGCGAGCGAACCGGATCCCTTGGCGCGACCACGACGTTGCAGCGCCAGACATCCAGATTGGAGATGATGTTTATGAAGCGTCTTGCTCTTGCCTCGACGGCCCTGGTCGCCGCGTTCGCCTTCATGCCAGCGAGCGCCGATGCGCAGGGCTTCCGGGGCGGTGGTTTCCGTGGCGGTGGCTTCGGTGGGTTCCGTGGCGGCGGTTACGGCGGCGGCTTCCGTCGCGCGCGCTTCGGCGGCTATGGCGGCGGCTTCCGTGGCGCTCGCTTCGGCGGCGGTTACGGGCGCGGCTTCTACGGTCGTCGCGGCGGGATCGGCCTCGGCCTGGGCGGCCTCGGACTTGGCGTAGGCCTCGGCCTCGCAGCCGGCGGCCTCTATGGTGGCTACGGCGGTGGCTACGATTACGGTTATGCGCCCGTGGGTTACGGTGGCTACGGCTATGGCTACGCGCCGGTCGGCTATGGTGGTTACGGCTATGGCTACCGTCGGCCTTACCCCGCCTATTACGGCTACGGCTACTGAGGTTCGGCATGGGCTCCGCCGATTGGGAAACCGGATCGGTGGAGCCCTTGTCACGACAGCATTCGGGCGCTCTGCCTGATCGGCAAAAAAAACCCGGCCGTCTCCCATCGAGGCGGCCGGGTTTTCTGTGGGTGAGCGAATAGCGGCGAACCCCCGGCTCATCGCCCTTCGGTCTCATACTGTTTTCCGATTGACCGAAACCGGCTCTGCGCATCCCTCTCCCTGCCCGCGGGGAGAAGGATGCTCACGACCGAACCGATCAGCCGGCGCCGTAGCCCCCCTTCTCGTTGCTCGACGTGCGATCAGGGGAGTTGTCGTCGTATCCGCCGGTCTTCGGCCCCTCGCGCTTCTTGTCGTTCGAGGCGACGGGCGCGGTGGGTCCGCCGGTTGGCTCCTGCTTCGTCTGGTCGATCGTCGGGGGAATCGGCTTGTTCGTGGTCGTCATGCGCAGTCGCTCCCTGTGAGCACGGTTTCCGGCCGGAGGCGTCGATCGCCGTAGAGGCGCCCTGCCCCCGTGGGGATGCGCCGGGGAAGAAGGCGAAGCCGGCGGCAAGGCAACCTGCGCCCCTGCTCCGCGCCCTCCCCCCGCAGGAGAGGGAGGATCGGACCGATCGACCGGAAACGGTGCGATGCAGGAAGAAGCCCCCAGGGGCCGGACCTGTTCCGAGACCGGCAATCTCGATCCGGGACAGTCGCGCCGCAGGCCGTTGTTCATCGGCTAACTGGCCGTGGGCATGGTTGTCGTCGAGCCACGTTGCGTATCGGCTCAGGTCGAATGAACACGACGACGCCCCGCCAGCCCGTGATCGGATCGGGCGGCGGGGCTGTTTTCGTACCGGCCCTGAGGGTCGCCGCGATCACGCCTCCTGCGCCTTCTTGCGCAACGGCCTGACGAAGCCGGCATCCGCCTCCGCAAAACCCGCAGCCCGGCAGAATTCCGCCAAGTCCTCCTGGTCCGGCGCCGCCGAGACTCGCAGCGTTCCGCATCCGGCAACGCGGGCCGCCTGCGCCGCCGCCTTGAGCAGCAGCCGTCCGATGCCCCTGCGGCGATCGTCGGGCCCGACGAGGAGCGTCGTGATCTGCGCGAAGGGCAGGTCGGCCTCCAGCGCCGGGTAGCCGTGCAGCACGACGAGCCCGCTCGGCGGCCCCCAATCCAGTGCGATCAGCACCGTGCCGCCGGCATTCTGGACGGCGCCGATCCGCTGCGCGAGCGCACGCGGCGCGACCGCGCGGCCCGCCGCACGCAACAATTCGGCGAGACCTGGGGCGTCCGCCTCGGTCGCCGTGCGGATCTCCAATCCGTAGCGGCCGCTCATGCGCACAGTCTCATCGAGTGATCCTTGCCGTCATCCGCAAGCCGGCCGGATCCGGCTTGCGGACGGGCCGCCTGCCCTCCCCCGCCGCCGGGACCCGGCACCGGACGATCCCGATGCATGGCGGGGTCGCGGGATGAGAGTGGCGCGTGGATCGTTTACCCATGTGCCTTCCAAGGCAGAGACCCGACTTGAGCCCGCCCGGTGCAAACCGCGGCGGGTTTTTTCGCGGGCTCTAAAGCGTCAGCGCGCGCCGCCTTCGCGAAAGACGGCCGCGGACCGATCGTTTCATCTGGAAAAAATATCGGCCGGCTCGGCGGGCAGGGCTGGTGCCGCAGGCGAGGATTTGAACCTGCATCTCTCGCAAACGAAGCGAGTGCTCTGTCTGTTGAGCTACCGCGGCCGGCAACGAGGCTCTACCCCCTTCGGCATCCCGGCGCACGCGGGGTGGAATGCGTAACGGTGCCGCCCCCCCTTTGAGCGGGCAAGCCCAGCGGTGCCGGTGTGCCGGAAGAGGCGGGGCGATCGAAAACCGTACTTTCTACCCATTGCGGCAACGGACCCAGGACGCTCTTAAGCCGGGACCGCTCCGGTCTCGCCCCGCGAAGCCGAACGGGTGGCGGACCGAGCTGCATTACGGGTTCCGGTCCGCCACTGCCCAACGATCGGCAAAGCTCCGTCATGCGCGGGCTATCGACTGTCGAAAAGGCGGAAGCCTGCCGCCCTCACCCAGAAAATCGCCGTCGCATCATCCTAAAATATCCTTCCATAGGAATTTTAGGATTGACACCGGCACGCTCCTCTAGTACAAAACATGAACGTTCCAGAGGTGTGACGAGACGGCGGGGGCGGCGATGGCGTTTTCCGGTCCCTATCCGCTGGAGACACGCGAGGCCGTCGAGGCGCTGCTGCGTGATTCCGACCTGACCATGCTCGCGATCGCGGAACGCATCGCCGTCTCCTACGGCACGGTGAAGCTCTGGAACCGGGAAGCCCGCATCCGCCCCTGGACGCGGGCGGCCAAGCTCGGAGCCGACCCGGGCACCTGGACGGTGGGCCGCATCCGCGCAGTGGGACGGCTGTTCGACCGGCCCGACATCGATCCGGCCGATCTCGCCGAGGCCCTGGGCGCGCCGCGCGGCGGCGCCGCCGCCCTGATGCTCGCTTGCGGGATCGCGGAGTCCAAGGCTCCGGTGCCAAGGCCTCCAGTGCCAAGGCCTCCGCCACCGGACGAGACGCTGGATCTCGCCGCATTGCTCCGTGCCCAGATCGCCCGCCAGATCGCGGCCTTCGACGACAGACTGAACGGCGACGACGCCGCCGACAGCGCAAGGGTCCTGCGCGACCTCGGCGGCCTCAAGCGCCTCCTCGACGACCTCGACGCCTGCACACGCCAACCGGAATCCCACGGAGACGCGGATGGAGCATCCCCACAGGATCTCGCCGCCCTCCGCGACCGCATTGCGCGACGCTATGAGGCGTTCGCAACTGAGCGGGGACACGCGGGCGTTTCTGGAGCGTCTGGACCCGGCGGATCTGGCGGGGCTGGAGCATGACTGGCTGGTCCTCGCCCGCGAGGACCAGTTGCCGCCGCCCGGCGACTGGACGACCTGGGCCTTCGTCGGCGGCCGCGGCGCGGGCAAGACCCGCGCCGGGGCCGAATGGGTGCGGGCTCTGGCGCAGGGCGACCCGGCGCTCGCCCACGAGCCGGTCGGACGCATCGCGCTGATCGGCGAGACCTATGCGGACGTGCGCGACGTGATGATCGAGGGGCCGTCCGGGCTCCTGGCGCTGCCGGGCTTCGGCGGGGCCCGGCCGCGCTGGCAGCCCTCGCGGCGGCGGCTCGAATTCGCCAACGGCGCGGTCGCCCTGGCCTTCTCGGCCGAGGAGCCGGATTCTTTGCGCGGGCCTCAGTTCGGAGCGGCGTGGTCCGACGAGGCGGCGAAGTGGCGCCATGCCGACGCGGCCTTCGACATGATCCAGTTCGGCCTGCGGCTCGGCACCCGCCCGCGCGGCCTGGTGACGACCACGCCGCGGCCGATCCCGCTGTTGCGCCGGTTGTTTTCGGATTCGCGGACCGTGGTGACGCGGGCCCGCACCGCCGACAACGCCCACAATCTCGCGCCGGGCTTCTTGGACACCGTGGTCGGGCGCTACGGCGGCACCCGCCTCGGCCGGCAGGAGCTCGACGGCGAGCTGATCGAGGACCGGCCCGACGCCCTCTGGACCCGCGACGCCATCGAGGCCGCCCGCGTGACGGCGGCTCCGGTGCTGGTGCGGATCGTGGTCGCCGTCGATCCGCCGGTCTCCTCGCGGGCCGGCGCCGACGCCTGCGGGATCGTCGCGGCCGGCCTCGGCCCCGACGGCGCCGCCTACGTCGTCGCCGACGCGACGATGCAACGGGCCCCGCCCGAGCGCTGGGCCCGCGCCGCGCTCGCGCTCTACCACCGGCTCGACGCCGACGCCCTCGTCGTCGAGGTCAACCAGGGTGGGGAGATGGTCTCGACGGTGCTCGCCGAGATGGACGCCTCGGTGCCCGTCACCGCGGTCAGGGCGACGCGCGGCAAGTATCTGCGGGCCGAGCCGGTCTCGCTGCTCTACGCGCAATCCCGCGTCCACCATGTCGGCGCCCTGCCGGCGCTCGAGGACGAACTCTGCGAGTTCATCTCTCGTCCTCTAAGTCGTTGTGATCACGAGGTTTCTGTTTTGCAGTTTTGCAATGTTTTACAGTCTCGTTCTTCTCGCGTTCTGTTGAGGCTGATCAGGGCGGCTTGGCCGCTCGCCTTCTTGTCGGCGAAGCGGCAGTACCGCTCGATCATTGCGAGCGACATCCCGGTAATGTCGCTGATCTGCCCGGTCGACAGGCCTTCCCGACGAAGGCGGATGACGGCGGTGCAGCGGAGACCATGCAGGGTCACGCCGGCCAGCGCCGGGGTCTCATCGCGGACCGCAGCGAAGTGCTTCGAGAACAGCTTGCGCGTGAACGGTTTGCCGCTTTCCTGAAGCAGGAAGGGACCAGGTCGGCGCTCCCACGTCGCCATCTCGGCGGCGAGCTCGGGCACGATCGGACACCAGACCTCGCGGCCAGTCTTGCGCTGTCGGACGGAGAAGCCGCCTTCGTCGATGTCGGTCCAGCCGAGCCGAACGACGTCGGATCCGCGCTGGCCGGTGTAGACGTAGAGCATGACGCCCCGGCGGATGGTGCCGGTGAGCTGCTCGCGAACGGCTGTCATTTGCGCCGGCGACCACGGCTTATGGCCTCCGGTGATCGGATACGGCTTCACGCCTTCGGTGAGGCTCGTCTCGATGTGACCGCGGGCGCTCGCCCAGGCCGACACCGCGCGCATCGCCCCCAGGAAGGAATTGGCTTTGCCCTTCGTCTGGCTGAAACCATCCATCACGGCCTGGACGTGCACCGGGCGCAGCTTCGCAGCCGGCAACTCGCCCCAGGCATCGCGCGCGATGCGCAGTGAGCGGCGGTAGACCTCGCGGGAGCCGTCGGAGAGCGTTCCTGGGTCGGTGAAGGCAGGCGATGCTTCGTAGGCGTCGATCAGCGCGTTGACCGTGTTCGTGACGGCCATGCCGCTACCGCCCTGCGCCTGTCGGAGGGCGATCCAGAATTCAGGGGTCTGGGGATCGTCGGGGAGGCGAGTCCGAGGGCCGACGTGATCGGTACCGCGACCCGTCTGATGGTAGAAATATTCGCGGCCGCGCGATCGAACGCGATGCACTCCCTTAGGCAGTTGCACGACGGCCCTCCGGCGTCTTCGTGACATTCTGTGCACCCTTCAGGAATGGATCGGAGACCGAAGTCTCCCCGCCATCCTTGAGGGTGACAAGCGCAGCCTGAACGTCCTGCCAGCACCACCGAACGCAGCCGCCGGACAGGCGCAGCGGCTTAGGCAGCACGCCTCGCCGCACCATCTCGTCGACAGTGCTCTCAGAGACGTCGAGCTCGTGGGCGAGCGTTGCCTTGGAAGGGTAAGACGGGGGGCGATCGGACGACTTCAGCCGTCTCTTTCGTTGCTACGCAGAGCAGCCGGATCCTGACTGAGGCGATGCACCACCTCAGCTTCAGGCCGGAAGAGTCCTTGGTCCTGAAGAGCCCGCTCAGGCATTCCCAGGATCCCTCTTCTCGAGCACGTCGACGACGTGTTGCGCCAACGCCTTCAAATCTATGATCGTCAGAATGCCCTTGGTCTTTGCCACCGTGTCCATGAGCGTGGCAGCATCTTCGAGAAATACGAAGGATGCAGGCGGCTCTGGACGAGCGTTCTGCTTCGATAGCTGGGCGTTGCCGCTCTCATCGGCATAAGCGACTAGATCATCGCTTTTTGTGCCCCCAACGAAAAAGCCGACGAGGCTAGATCCGCGCTCACCGGTAAGCAAATCCTCGATCTCTGATCTAAGGTTATTCTGCGCAAACGCGATCGCGTTGCCGACCGCGATCCCATGCGAGGTCATCATTGCGACGGCTCGAGCAACGCAGACATCGACGACAGTGAACCGTTTCCATGTCCGGCCGCCTGAGACTTCCGGGAAAAGCCCGTTGCGATTCCGCCATGTGCGGAACGTCATAGGTTCGCAACCCGCGGCGGCGGTCAGCGCTGAAGTCGTGAAGGATCGATCGTCGAGGTTCATACTAGCTCACTTGAACCGCTTTTGTGACACGGCTTCGAAAGTGGTGCAAGCGAAATGGTTGGCGCGTAGCGCGAGCAGCTCGTTCGGTAGGGTGGACGGTCCAAGCAAGCCGCTCCCCCGATCTGGGGAGCGGCAGCCAGCGCAATTTTGCGTCGGTCGCACAAGCGGCCGGGCCGGTATCAGCGCGGGAGGATCCGCCCGCGGTTCATGAGGCTTTCGGCGAGAGCCATCCGTCGCTCGGCTTCGGCCCAGGCGTCGTCACGCTGCGCAGTGAGCAAATTTGCTCGCTGGATCGCGGCTTGCCCCCACCGAAAATTGGCGACGGCCAGCATCAGGAGGATCACGCGCATAGCGCCGCCGCCTCCCTCAGAACCGTCAACACGATCCGCTCGCCGTCGTCGTGCGGATCGCCCGGAATAGCCGTGAACCGCTCGTAATCCTCCAGGGCAAGGCGGGCCTTGGCCGCGATGTCCTGATGATTGCGAGACGGTTCCTTGATCGCGCGGCTGAACACCGCGTCAATCATCTGGCTCTCTTCCTCGAACCGTTCGTCAGACCAGTTCTCGGCGTAGACGAGCTTGTCGATTGCGATCCTTCGCCGCCATGCCCAGTCGCAGGCAATGGCGAGATCTGAGAGAGGCGCGGCTGCCGCGGCGCCGCCCACGAGCGGGAGCGCGATGAAGCCGCGGACGATGCCCCTGCGAGAAGTGGCCGTGCTCATAACCGCCCTCCCGCTGCCGAGAATGCCTCCCGGAACTGCTCTCGAAGGCGGAAGCCGACCTGCAGCAGCGGATCGCTGAGCGCGTACAAGCACTCGGCCTCGATCATGCCTTTGTTGCCGGCGAAGTGCCCCAGCAGCCGGGCAAACAGCTCGACCGCGAAGATGTCGTCTTCCATCTGGTGAAGGGCTGATCGGATCTGGGCGTCGGCGCTCATAGCGACCCCGGGTAGCCGCAGAAGCCTTGCTCGCCGATGCCGTTGAAGTCGGCCACCCCGTTGTCGTCGGTGCCGCCCTCGGAATCGTGGCCGTCTTCGTCGTCCCAACCATCCTCGAGGTCGGGATCGCCCGCGAGCGCATCGAGCAGGGCGATGTCCGCCTCGATTCGATCGGCGATCGACCGGCGCAGGATGCGGATGCGAGGTAAGTCCGGATCGACGCTGGCCATGACAGCCAGGGCGCGGGTGACAGGACCGCCGGCAGCGACGATCCGGCCACCGGGCAAGCTGGCGGGTAATAACCCGGCGCTGCCAGTGGTCTGGCGTAATAAGGGCGTGCGTGTGCTATGAGCGTGGCTAGCCATTTTCGTCTCCAAGCGACGTGAGTGGTCAGGCTCGGCGCGGGAGTACCAGTCCCTCGTCGAGCCGTTGCTTTGTAAAGCAGATGTACATAGGATCGCTTTGATGAAAATGTAAAGCGGGTCTCTACACAAAATGGCGAAGGAGCCGAAAACCGCTCAGGTGAACCTGAGGCTCCAGCCCTCTCTGAAAGAGACGGCGGAACGCGCCGCCGCCGACGATCAGCGGTCGCTGACCTCGCTCGTCGAGAAGGTGCTCACCGAGCACCTGAAGGCGAAGGGCTATCTGAAGTAGGACGCGCCTAACCGCGTGCCCGCGCCATCGCGAGGCCGATACAACTCGGACGCCTCTGCAGCCCTGAGGGTATATTATCGGGGTTGGCGCGACCTCAGGTTATACTAGTATCCCCGCATCAGTGATCGGATGTTTTGGCCGTGCTACGCACGCACTAGGTGCAATCCGGCCGAGACCGAAGAACTGCGGGAAGAGATGCCATGCCTCGCTACTTTTTTGAGGTACACAACGCTCGTGCAGTGGAGTGGGACGAGGCAGGAAGCGAATGCTCGGACCGCTCTGAGATTGAGCGAACCGCACGCCAGCGGTTGGTGGCCTTCATCGCACGCCACGCCGGTAAGCCGGTGCCGTTATGCCTAGCTGTCCTGGCTGAATGCGGCGCGGTCGTCATGACGGCGGCGGCCTTGTCGGCGGACGAAATGCAGATTTTTTGGCGCTGAGATCTTTGCGGCAAAAAAGTGCGCTAGCACCGTGTGCCTGCAACTAGCAGACCAAAGTAATCCAAAAAGATCGCGCAGACCGGTGGCGGTTCTATTCAATTGGCTCTTCGACAGTTGGAACAGCCTCACCCATCCATGCCCCCGCAAACGTTAAAGTCGCGACATAAACGGGGACGTTGTTCTCGTTACGAACCACCACGGTGAAAGCCTGATTGCCCCCTCCTTTAGGAATACGGGGTCTGGCGATCTCTGGGAGCGTGTTCAATACCTCACGGCGAACGTCTTCAGGGCCAGCGCACTCGGTGCCTTGAGCGTCGCGCCGGACCTCGCCATCGTGGAAATCGAAAAAGTACCGCGCCAAACTGGCCTCCCCCGTCACAACTACCGGAGGTTAAGCCCTGAAAGTTGCTTTTTGTTGCGGTTGAAAGCCCGACGCAGGGCCGGGTGAGTTTGCTACCCAATTCCGAAAAAGCCCGGCCTTATGGAGCAAATGCACCAAGGGCGCTTAGGGTCAGCCCCGCTCGATCTGGAACACCAGCCGCACGGTCAACACCCGCGCGTCCGCCTCGTCACGAACCGTGATGACGATCGCGCCGGGCGCTTCCAGGTTATCGGCATTGCTCGCGAACAAGGCTGCCCTGTGTATCGCTTCCACCCTCGCCGAATTGTCGTCAATAAATGTCATGCCGACCTCATCGCGCACGCAGGAACCGTTGTCTGCGTCGAAGAAATAGCGAGGCAAGTTTCACCCTCAAATCTGCCGGGATGCTCAGCGCAAACCGCATGAGGCTGCATTCATAATTTGCTGCATGATAAATTATCTGCCCGGCATGTCAATTTTGTTCAAAGCGTATGCCGGTTATGCCTCATTCAGAAACCCATTATATGATGGCTTTCGGAGGTATGAATGAATGACCGCGTGCACGAACTGCAGGATGCGATTGAGCTGCTACAATCGTTGCGCCAAAAGCTGAGCGGTAAGCTCGATTTCCGCTCTCGAATCCTTCTCGACATGCTGCTTCTGGAAGTGGCCAAGGATCTGGCGCGACTGTCGGGAGACCCGCAAATGAAAGCGCCCCGCCAACCGTGAGGCTGCTGCGGGGCGAAGTGGGCTTGGGAGGTCGGTAGCCGTCCTATGCCACCAGGGGCGCTGCTAGGCTCAAAGCCAAAGCGTAACCACACACGTTCCGGTGAGACCCCTCGCGCCTAGTCCGGCAGGGCTGAGAGTTGGGTGGGTGCACGCATGATGCCGCGTCGAGAGCCGCCGGTGTGACCTTTATCGATCAGAACGGCGAGGGGCGCAGCGTTCGGCTCAAGAAGGACAAAAGCGTCTCTTGATCTGCGCATCTGGTTTGGGTTCAGGTGGCTGCCGGGTTCGAGTGCGAGGGCGGAATTCGAACCGACGGAACTGGATCGACGATGGCCGCAGCGATACCCGATCGGGAACTCCAGTTCTCTCCCCTTGGCGGCCGCGTCACGCAGCAAGGCATCACGGTCATCGTCTTTATCTACCGATTTGCTGATGCTCCGAACGATCCCTGGCAGCTCGAGGTCGTAGACCACGACGGCGGATCAACCGTCTGGGATGAGACTTTTACAACCGACGACGACGCTCTCGCCGCTTTCGCCCAGGCTGTTCAAGAGAATGGCATCGGTGCATTTGCCGAGCTGGAAGCCAATAGGAAGCACTAGCTGGCTGACCGAGCACCTGAAGGCGAAGGGCTATCTGAAGCACGCCGGACTAAACCCCACCGCTCACCCGTCTACCCTTCGCCTTCCAAGGCGAGATCCTGACTTAGGCCCGGTCGCTGGAAAGCGTGCCGGGCCTTTTTGCGCTTCAGGCCTCGCCGAGCGCCCCGGCCGCAGAGAGGCTGTAAGGCCGTCTAAGATTCAACCTCGGGTTACACTAGTAATCCTGCGCTAGTGAGTCGGCCCACGAAGCGTGCTATTGCACCGACTGGGCTCAGCCCGAACGTCTTTAATGGCCGCGTGAGAGCGATGCCTTGCCCCGGTACTTCTTCATCATAAACAACAGCAACGCCATCGAGTGGGACGATCTGGGTAGCGAGTGCTCTGGCCGGCTCGACATCGAGCAGACCGCGCAACGGATGTTGGCAGCGTTCGTCGAGCGATATGCTGGCACTCCGACTCCGCTCTGCCTTGCAGTCCTGGCGGTCGGTGGCGCCGTCGTCATGACGGCGGCCGGCATCTCGCCCGACGAGATGCAAATGTTTTGGCGGTAGGCGCCAGCTGCCTACAAATCGTAGGGAAGCGTACAGCCTAGCCTAGCCCAACTCCAAGCTCTGCCTCCGCAAGCACCTCGGCCCGCACGCTCTGGAGGTAGCTAGTGAGGCGCTTGGCCGCCTCGGGGTCGGCACACTGGACCCAAAGGCTCGCCAATAGCACGTCAGCCCCGAGGGACCTCAAGACCTCCTCCGCGGGCCAGGCCGCATTCCGCTCGGAAGAACTGGCCAGATGGCGAAGGCCAGACGGTGTGCCGATGACGATGGCGACGGTCGCAGGCTTGATCATCTTCAGAGGCTAGCGCTGTCGCGAGGAATCGGGAAGGGCGTCTTGGTCAGCCCAAGGGTCGCACTCTCAGGCCTTCCAACATCGTGACGAGACTTGGCCTTGGCTATTGGAGGAAGCCACCCGTCCTATGGCCCGTCGCCGGATGCGATGTGCAGGAAGTGGCCGGCCAAGGAAGTGATCCTGCGCCTTAGCGCGCGCCCAGGCTGGCAGAGCAGAGAGAGCTTGCTGCACAATACCGCTTTTTTGTGCGGTCACTCCCGTGACCCGGCGGCTACAGCCGACTCGACTGACCACGTCGTAGTTCGGCGCCATGCTCACCGATCTCCCGCCAGAGGTCGCCGGCTGGCGTGATGCCATCCAGCGGCTCAGCCCATCCGTTCCGCCGTGCCGCTACCTGTCTCCGGCGCGATGGGGCACCATGCGCGACAACGCCCTCGACTTCCTCGATCGGTTCGGTGCCGAGGCGCATCGGCTCGGCTGGACGGCGTCGGAGTTGTTCGGGGTGCATCCCGAGAACGGCACGCTGCGCGTCGACTGGTGCGGCGTCCTGATGGTCAGCGGGGACAAGGCGGCATCGATTTCGGCCAACCGGATCGCCTTCACGCGTACCGCCGGCTACCGCGACACGCCTGGCATGCCGCGCGGGATGCCGATCTGGGAGTTCTCTGACAAGCGCAAAGCTGCGGCCTGAGATCGACCTGCTTAGCCCCACGCCGGCATCTTCTTCAGCGCCACGCCGACGTCTCGCACGAACACCATGGCGGCCGCCCTTGCCCGGCTCTCGCTATCGAAGCCTTCTTCGTGCGCGAGCGTCTGATCTCGAAACACGAACGACCAGCGCCACGTGCCCGGGGCCGTCTCTCTGAACGTGAACATCGCTGGCCTCCGTACGCTTACGGACCGAACAGCTTCGGCGTGACGTCCGCGTCACGGGCAATGCGGCGTATCGGCGTTATGCCCGCTATCCTCGAAGTTCACAGGGCGGGCAGATCTGCCGCACTGGTCATCCTACCCGAGGCCATCTCGGGATGCTGCTTATCTCCCGGCATTGGAACGGCCGCGCCTTACCGCAGTTGGCGCTTCACATACTGTTAGAATGGAGTGCCGAATGCGCAAACTCGCAATCACGCTTACTGCTGCCCTAAGCCTGGGCGCACTTGCTGCCGTGCCTGCCGATGCTCGACCTGGATACCGCGGCGGGCATGGGGGCTATTACGGCGGGCATCGGGGCTATCATGGCGGGTACGTTGGTCGCCGTGGACGCGGCATCGGCACGGGCGCAGCCGTCGGCCTCGGGATCGCCGGTCTAGCAGCGGGCGCGGTAGCGGCTGGCGCCTACGGCAATCGCGGCTACGACGATGGGTATGGCTATCGCCGCCGCGGGTACGGCTACTGATTAGACCGGAAGCATTGCCCGAGGGGTCGCCGAGAGGCGGCCCCTTTTCGTCCAGTCAGCCGGCTCACCCGTCCCGACCAGCCGCAGGATCTTCCTCCCTTCCGGCGTTACCCGGACCGTACCATGGAATGAACATGCGAACGGCCGAGGGTCAGCTGTCGCAATAGGAGGCTCCAGTGCCCCGCTATGATTTCGCGGCCTTACGGAGCAAATGCACCAAGGGGCGAGAGGCCGCTAACGTCGTTTCGGCTCAAAGATCGTCGGCGATCCGTAATCGACGCGAAGCAGCAATTCGGCTCGGATCTGATCCTTCGCATGCGCGGCAACGGCCTCGCATTCGAGCTTGTGGTACAGGCTCTCGTTCGTCGAGCCTTGGTACGGCCTAGCAGCCGCTTGGCGCCTGCGGATCAGGCCGATTGGGGAGTCAGTGAGCATGGCAGGTTCCCCGTAGAACGAAGTGAAAACGTCGGCAATTTGCTGCGAACATATGACGGCCTTTAGCGTCAGAAACGAGCGCAAAACGGGCACAACTGCCGAACGAAAAGCGCCCCGCAAAGCGGAGACCGCTGCGGGGCGAAGGTGGGTCTATCCTGTGCCGCCGAGGCAAGGCGGCAAGGGTAGGAGGCTGATACACATCAATGGGTGCGCGTGCACGCATCTGCGCTTTGTCCCAGACCCATCAGATCAGGATCAGATCGCCGGGCTTGAGCTTGTACGGTCTCGCCATGCGCTTCGACAGCTTGCCGGCTATCTCAACCACAACATCCTCGGAACCCTGCGCCGTCACGATCTCCAGCGCCTCCGCTGGCGACGTGGCCACCAGCGCATAGAGCCGCGTCGGCTCGCGCTTCTGCTTCACCGCAACGAGATAGGTGTCGAGGCTCGGTTCCTTGGCCATAACCTGGAATGGCACGTCGCCGGCAGGCTGTCGCGCCTAGGCAGGCAGGGCTGAGAGTTGGGCGGCGAGCGTATTTCGCACCGCGACCTCGCCGAGTTCGACTTCCGGTACCACAACCGGGCGAAGCTGGGCCTGAACGATAAGAAGCGGGCGGACTGAGCGCTTGGGGCATCCTTGGCAAGCGGCTGAGGTACCAAACGGCTTGTGAAACGCCGGTAGCAAGCCTATCTTCCACAAAGGCCTCCTTTGCCTGAATACGCTGGCTAGAACAGCCGTGCCAGGGCCTGCCTCTGGCTAGGGCTCAGGGGGACCTGCTCCTACTTTTGAGGTGCCAAACGGTAAGGAACCGCGCGCTCGGCGCGGTGTCCGAGGCCCAAGAGTGTCGGCCCGAAACGCGTAGTGCAAAATCAGCGAGGTCTTTTTTCGGTGACGTGTGCGCTACAGCGTTTTGCTTTGCAGCAATAGCGCCAAGAACCACGTCCGTAAGCTGAATAATACCAACATTTTCCGATTTTACCGGCTCTATACTAACAATACAATTTGGCTTTGTTTGATGTCTTTTGTAGGCGTCCGCGCACAACTCGTTTCGCATCCGACAGATGTCTTTACAATCATTGCCGGCATCAAGCCTGATGTGTATGCGTCGAGCCCGACCATAGAATGCAGCTAGCCGATGAAGAAATAGCTGATAATACATCCTATTCACACTAGTATCTCGATCGTCTCCCGCCTTCTCTCGATGATTGTATCCATCAAATTTAGCAATAATTACATGCAATGCGGCTTTTCGTGTTTTGATGAGATCAAACCCGTATTGTATAAGCGACTCATAGGCCGATCTTCTATTGCCCCCTCTATATTGGGACCAATGAAACTCAGACCTGATACCTGCATCGTCGCGGATAGCGGCTATACTGTCTTCGACTTCATTTATACGATTGCCGCTAACAGCAAAACCTCCCGCTACCATGAAGGCGCACTGTTTAGAGCTTGCATCGCCATAGAATGACAATGAGGGCAGCTGATTGGGTGGTGCAGGAACCAACATGACCGGTAGCATACCTTGCTGTAGGCAAGGCGGCGAGTCGCAATGCCCTTGTTCGCGATTGCGTTCTCGATAGTGAAGATTCTACCATGACAGACACCCCCACCAAGCCCGAGCGGCTCTCTAAGCTCGGCGCCGAGAATGTAACGCCCGAGGAGCAAAAGCGCCGCCTCATAAAGGCTGCACGCGAGTTGGGCGCGAGCGAGGATGAAGCGCAGTCCAACAGGACGCTCGGAAAACTGATCAAGCGTAAGTTAGCAGTCGTATTTTAGTTGTGGCCAAGAAAAGTACGCTAGATCGACTTGAACCAGCTTTTGATCGCTTCCAAGAGGCGCACTTTTGGATACATGGATTAGAGCGATACTATCACGAAGCTGAGGCTTTCCGGTGGCATCTCAACGTGTTTATAAAGGCTATCAAGGAAATTACTCCACTTGTTCGCAAGGCGTTACAAAATGAGATTGGTTTCAAGGACTGGTTCGAGCCTTTTGGGGAAAGGCTCTCTACCGATCCACTGCTCTGTAAACTGTCCGATAATCGTGACTACATTGTCCACCATGGTATGCTGGCTCTTGAAAGCTCAGGATCGCTTGGAATTACGGAAGGCCGTGGCATCAAGCTAGGGCTTAGCTTTCCCATTAATCCGAACGAAGACAGCGATGATGCTATGAAATCCTTCATCCGCGCTTTAGCGGTGAACGGCGATTTTCTTGGTTTTCTGGCCGAAGATGAGGACTCGCTGCCCTGTGTCGAGAGATACTGGCGACTTCCCAGCATCGACGAGGATATCGTTGATGTATGCGCGCGGGCTTGGCTTACCCTAGGCGAAACAATGTCAGCCGTCGCAGAGTGGTGTGGTGTTGAGCGCCCGCAATTCAACCTTCAATGCAGGCATTCTAGCCAGCAGCTTCACTTCAAAATCTATAATCGGAAAGGCTTAAGAGCCGAGGTCCTGGACATCCGCGCTCGGCCGGATTTTGTCATGGCAGAGGGTGCCCAGGACGCCGCGCCCCTCTCCATTGATGACGATGATTAAGCGCCCTCCTGCTGCCCCGTATGTGAGAACGGTATAATCGATCGCCCATCTCATGCCCCGGAGATGCGACCCGAACAGCTTCATGTGCTGGCACTCTTGGCGTCGCCTTCCGCAGCCGCGACCGGTAGACACCTCGCTACGCCACGGTAGCCTCTGGTACCCGTCCTTGCATCTCTGACGCGCGAGGGTGGGCGGGCCTCGTCGGACTGTGCCCTTCCTAGCGGGTTCGGCGAGGCCCTATCTCGACACACTAGCCAGCTTGGCTAGGATGCTGCGATGCGCCTCCATCTCGTCTGTGCCGCTATCATTGTATCGACGGCGGCCGGCGCGCAGGCGCCGAGTGCGAAGCAACTGATCGCGGCATGGCGGACAGCGAACGGCGAGTGCCGCGGAAGCACCGACCCGGAGTCGCTCAAGACCAAATCCGAATGCGACCGCCGCGAGCGTCTAGGCGGCCGTCTTGACCAGATCGGGTGGTGCTACGGCAAAAAGGGTGAGGCCGGTTACCAAAACGCTTGGCATCGTTGTGAGCCGAATTCTGAGCGCCAGAACGATCTCAAGCCAGGGCAATTTTAGCAGCAGCTTCCGCCTGCTTAGGCACCGGAAGCTGCACCCAGTGTTGGACGCCGACATAAATCATGTAGCGAAGGCAGGTCTGACCCGCGCCAGAAGGTGAATTTATTCGACATTTCCAGGTTAGTACGTATTGCCTCGGCCGAGCTTTGGATGTCTTAGCAAATTTCACTCACAAGGATTTACTCCATGAACGATACTGCGACCCCTGCCTTCGACGTGGTCGACCTTACCGCCGACATTGTCGCTGCCTTCATCTCAAACAATTCACTGCCGGCCTCTCAACTTCCGACGCTGCTGACCAGCGTTCATGCCGCCGTCAGTGCGCTAGCGAATGGTGGCGGCGCTGCTGGCAATGCGCTGGCCGAACCTGAGGTCGAAAAACCCACGCCTTCCCAGATCCGCAAGTCAATCACACCGGACGCGCTGATCTCGTTCGTAGACGGCAAGCCCTACAAGACGCTGAAGCGGCACTTGTCGACCAAGGGGCTGGATCTGGCCGCATACCGCGCCCGCTACGGCCTTCCGTCGGATTACCCGACCGTAGCACACAACTACTCGGCGGCCCGTTCGGCGCTTGCTAAAAACCTTGGGCTTGGTCAGCAGCGGCAGAAGGGGCCACAGGCGGCTGCCGCTAAAGTGGCTGCGCCCTCGGCTACGGTCTCTGACAAGCCGAAGCGGGGAAGGCCGGCGAAGAAGGCCAACTAGTCGACGCCACCGCTACACCATCGGGCCGAAGCCGCATTGCCGATCGCGCCGGCTAAGCGGCGACGGCTCGATGAGAAGCCGGGCCGCGCTCTAATCCTTGATCCCTCCGGCCATCGGATCATGGGTCATCTCGATTGCAGCGTGGACCTCATCCCAGAGCAGATCGTCGTCCAGTTCGGGGTCGGTCATGTCGAGCCCTGCCTTCCGGGCCTCGTTCTTCAATTCCTCGATCGTCTTGGCCGTGCGGGCATCCACGTCCCCTTCGAATGTGGGATCGTTGCGGATGTTCTCCGAAATCCAATCCCTGACGAAACTTGACGGACGATCTGACATTAAGAGCCTCGCTGCGGCGCCCTCGGTATAAGCCAGCGGTGAGAGGCAATCGAGCGCCTTCGTCGTTACGCCAGCCTTCCTGGTCTGCTGCGCGCACCAAAGGTCTGAATCTAAGCTGAGGCAGCTTGGCGCCTGAAGGGCTGTAAAGGGCGGACCAATTCCAGGCCGCTGTGGCGGAGTAAAACCAGGCCAGTGGCGGCCGGCAGCTTGAACGATGAAGGGGCCCGATCGGGCC
>NZ_BPRA01000022.1 GCF_022179645.1 Methylobacterium thuringiense | reverse complement strand
ATTGGTCCGCCCTTTACACACCTGCCTGACCAGCACTGCCTGCACTGCCTGTGGCGCGACGACAGGGTGCGGATGATGCGGATCTACTGCCGGTCCCCAGCCTCCGTGCCCGGTCGCTCCATTGGCCCGTCCTGGACATGGGCCTTCGCGCCCGGTTCGCTCGGCGGTCGCACCAGACCACCCGTGTCCGTTTTCCCGATGCCGCCTTCGTCCGGCCGGCGCTCCGGTTTCGGGGCAGGCTTCTCATCGGGTCCGCGTTCGTTCGGTACTTTCGGCATCGTGATCTCCCGTAGCTGTGAAGGGCCAACGGTTGGCGGAGGGATTGTTCCCAATCGAACGCTACAGCTGGCTCGAAGACAGCCCGCGGACAATTGAACCTGTTGCATTCCCGTTGCATTTGCAGCGAGCGAGCTTTCCTGCCGACGGAGCGCGATAGCGCAGTAATAATGGTTTAGTGTTGGACGATGACGACACGAGGCAAACCTTTCCAGGCAGGCCAGAGCGGCAACCCGGCCGGCAAGGCCAAGGGCACCCGCCACCGTGCGACGCTCGCCATGGAGGCGTTGCTTGAGGGCGAAGGCGAAGCTCTGACCCGCAAGGCCATCGAACTCGCCCTAAGCGGTGACGGCCCCGCGTTGCGCCTCTGCCTTGACCGCCTGATGCCGGTTCGAAGAGACCGGGCCATCAGCTTCGCCTTGCCCGAGATCACCACGACCACCGACTTGCCGAAGGCGACCAATGCCCTGTTGCAGGCTGTGGCCTCGGGCGAACTCACCCCATCCGAAGCCGCAGACGTTGGCCGCGCCGTAGACGCCCACGTGAAAGCCATCGAGGCCAGTGACCTGCACGAACGCCTCGCCCGCATCGAAGACAGCATGCAGCAACGCTGAAAGCCCAGGAGACAGTCACATGAGCAAAGTGATCGACATACGCCTGCGCAAGATCGAGCGGGCGATGAAGGGCAACCCGTACGACGACCTTTCGGACGAGCAGTTGGATACGCTGATCCGCGCCAACCTGGAGGTTGCTGCACGGCCCTACAACGGCAACCTCGTCACGATGCGCGACTGCCTGGCGACCTCGGCCGACCACGAGGACCGCGAGACGGCCAAGCACGTCGATTACGTCATCGAGAATTTCCACGAGTTCTACTCGCAGGCCGCTGGCGGCTGACGCCCGGTTTTGAATTCCGTTTGATTGTTTGATTTCTGGGGTGGAATTCAAACCACCCATCGCACCGACCCGCGTCATGGCCGACTATCCGATCAAGGATGACGAGACCGACGACGCCCTTTCGAATTGGCGCGTCCGAGTAGTCCAGTGCCGGGCCTCAGCCCTGAACGGCGTTCTCTACCTTACCGAGGGGGCGGAGATGTCGTAATCGGATTGGATCGCCCGGCATGTTACTCAGCATTGAGACACGTGCCGTTTAAAGTCCTTATCTGCTCATCAGATCGGTCGCACCGCGATTCGTCTGAGGGCAGTTGCCAAGGTATTACGCGTCTCTACATCACGTGTACTCTGCAGAGCAACCTGAATGGCAGGAATGGCAGAAGCAGCTGCGTACCCAATTTCACCGAGAGCATTCCCAATCGCACGTTGCCGACCAGCGTCGTGCGTTGCCTTCAGGCGCTTAATGAGTGGGGCCACCGCTGGAGGTCCAATCTCAGCGAGAACGAGTCCGAGCCGCCACAAAACCGGAAGAAAAGACGACTTATCGAACGCCGCGATGAGCGAGGACAGGTGATCCGAATTCGTCTTTCCGAGCCGTCGAAGGTCATCGATAATCTGCAGGCGGACCTGATCGCTCGCTGCCTTGGAAAGCGCATTCACGACGTCATCGATCGCCGTGGCGGCCGAAGCGCCGATCAGACCGAGCGCATGGACGATCAGCACACGGGCCGGTTCGGGCGGAGCCGCCGCAAGTGCTGCTAGGAGCGGCTCGCATGCAGCGTTGCCGATCGCCCCGAGAAGCTCGGCCATACGTCGACCGAAGGGACGGTGGCTCCACTCGTGAAGGAGCGTGGTTAGGTCGCCGATGGCCGAGGCCGAAGGCACGACGCCTGGAACCATCCGCCCGAGCATTCTCTCGACGTCGTAGGCATCCCGCATCGTCCGCAATGCCGCGATCTGGACGGTGGCCGTCCGCGAGGCCGACGCCCCGATCTTGAGGAGCGCATCGGCAAGCTCGACAATGAGATCGCCATCGCTGCTTGTTTCTGCTGCGTCGGCGAGAAGCACGGCGGCTGAGGCGGCCGGTGTCCCGACGTTTCCAATCGCGCGGGCGAGTGCGAGGCGGGGAGATGCGGATTGGGCGTCGACGAAGTCCTGCATCAGCGGTTCGACCGCATCGCGCCCGAGCGTTGCCATCGCTGCCGCCAACGCGTTCATGACGTCCCGATTGGTCGTCTGACGGAAAGTTGCTCGCAACGGGGCGAGCGATACCCTCGCGCGTAAGCCGATCACCGCCAAGGCGTCGGCGATGGACCTGCGCAGATGATCGTCCTGCGTCGCTTCGAGTACATCCAGCAGGCCCGCAAGAGCCACTCGGGCGTCCGGTCCGATCTCTTCGAACGCGCGTGCGATTCCGATCAGCTGCTCGTCGCTGGCGCCGCCGAGGGCTGCGACGAGCGGCGGAACGGCCGAGGCTCCGATTTTGCCGAGCGCGTAAGCGATATGATAGCGCGTCGCGGGTTCGCGTGTAATCATAAGCGCATCAATCAGCGGCTTGACTGCTTCCGCAGCCATAGGCCGAAGTTGGCGGATCAGCGTCCCGACCTGATCGGTCGTGGCGTGGCCACGCCGCCTTTCGAGGAGCGCAACGACCGTTGCCAGTCGCGGTGCTACCGCTGCACCGATGCCACCCAGCGCGTAGGCCGCCGCTTTCAGAACATCCTCATCCTGTGCCCGGCGGAGCATATCAAGGAGCGCGGGAATCGCGGCGTTAGCGTGCGGGCCGATCCGTCCCAGGGCGTAGGCGACCCACCGGGCGACATCTGCCTCGATGGCGTAGGGTAGGGCCGAGATCAGGACGGGGAGGTCGGCTGCGCCGGCCTGCCACAGGAGGTCTGCCAGCCGGGACGGGCCCGTTTCGCTTACCATCGCGAGACCGTCAGCGAGGCCCGGCACCGAAGGATCCGCGATACGGAGCGCTTCGCATCGACTGTCTCGAAAGTGCGAAGCCATGCGCTCGGCCATGACGTACGCGAAGTCGATGTCTGTTATGCGCTCTTCGTTCTCGAAGGTCGCCGCGGCGATCACCCGCCCGCTGACGACCCTGAACACGCGGAAGCGGCAGGGTACGTGCTCTCGGTACGGGTCCGCGATGCACTCGACCGAGGCGCCATAGAGGTCACCCGATATCCAAGTCGCCGGAACCGGGCCATCGACTTCATGGACGTCTCGCATCTGGACCCGGAGACGGCCTTGGGCCGGCCAACCGATGGAGACGGCGCCACCGAAAGACGTCAGGAGCAGCCGTTCACGGTCGATCGTCCATGCCGCCCCGTAACCTCGTTGATTGGCCGTTGAATGACCCGGCGCGAACCGGCATCGCTCCCAGCGGGGATCGCCCGGCGGCAGGAGGGGCGGGAAAGCATGCAGGGAATAGGACGATGCGCCATCGACCAGTCTGTCCGGCATTTGCCGAGTCATGCGATTGCCTGCCCTCGACGGTTACTGAAGCCGCGTCGCCCCTCGCAACGCTGTACTCCCCAGCGAATTCCTCGCTGGCGGTATGCTTGATTATGCAGAGATTATGAGCCCTGCTAAGCCTGAGAGCGAGCGGTTTGTGGTTGCCAAGGGGGGCGGGATGATTCTTCGATGGGCCATGCGCACGCTGCTCGCCGGTCTGTCGCTTCATGCTGTCAATACGGCCACGATGGCCCGCGAGCATGCAGGTGTCGTCCTGCCGACTATCTCCGCCGGTGCCACACCGCTTGGTGCGGCCCGCCCGATCCTCGCCTGGACGGAGTTCTGCAAGGCGCATGTCGCCGAGTGTGAGGTCGATTCGACTTTCCCGTCTCGCATCGCGCTGAGCCCATCGGTTTGGTCGCTCATCGTTTCGGTGAACCGCCGGGTCAATCGCAACGTCCGGAACCAGACTGATCAGGAGCATTGGGGCGTGCCGGACCGCTGGGACCTCGCCGAGGACGGCGCTGGCGACTGCGAGGATTTTCAGCTGCTCAAGCGCCGCCTGTTGGCCGAGGCCGGTCTCCCCCGCCGGGCCATGCGCTTGACGGTGGTGATCGACGAGAAGGGCGAGGGCCACGCCGTGCTCACCCTGATCACCGACCGCGGCGACTACGTTCTCGACAACAAGACGGATTCCGTGATGGCCTGGCATCAAACCGGGTACGTTTTCATCAAGCGTGAGAGCCAGGATGCGGTGGCCTGGGTGTCGCTGGGCGGCGTCACTTCGCCGGTGGTCACCGCCAACCGCTAGTCTGCTGCCGACCACGCGGGGTCGGCAGCAGCTCTAGGAGTATGGTCTTGTTTATTTATGATTTTTCAAGATACAAATTTTAATCATTAGGCTCGCATCCACCGTAAGTACGACCGCTACAATTTTGCCCACCACGATTAAAGCGACAGTTATTACGGGCCTGTGCTATAGTAGGGCCGCTTCCCCATGTTGCCCTATTTGATCCATTTGACAAAACTAAATAATGACATCCGCGATCCCAGCTAAATTCTACGACACAACCAGTAACTTGTTGTTTTCGGCATTCTTGCAGTGCTCGGAACCGAGCTTTATCTTGGGCGTCGTATCCATAGCTCTCTCCGGCGGCCGAACGATCAGGACTAAAGGTATTGCTCTCGATTGTGACTGCAATAGCGCGCCACTTTTTGGCTCTTGGAGGGTCTTGAGTGCGCTGAATTTCTTGCTGCTGCTGAGCTTGTTCTTGTAAGCGCTTTGCTCGATTTTCCAGATCGCGGCGGCGCTCAGACTCTACGGCACGTTCTCTCTCGTTGTATTTTTGAAATTCTGATTCATCATCGCGTTCGCTTTCGCCATCGTCATTTGAGGAGTTTGGCGCCGGAGTTTCGTATGTTTGAGTAGGCGGTGGGGATGGAGGCACAAATGTTGGAGCCCGGTAAGGTTCAGGTGTATCCCGCGCCGGTGGGCGCTCATGATATTCATAATCATTTCTTGTATCAGGCTGCGTCGTACTCGGCTTATCTGCGCTTATGCCAAGCGGCTTAAAAATACAGGTATTAACATTTGATCCTTGATCGCCTATAAATTCTAAAAATCCAGGAATTTGTTGGCACTTTGGTTCGAGAGCAAAGCGTGCATTCTTTCCATCAATATAGCCCCCAGGCCAAGATATGTAGCATGCATCTCCATAGGTCCAATTTATGCTTTCTGGATTAGGTCCCACTCGGGCGCCCGGCACAGCCGAAGAGCAAGAATCTGCCTTAGCTGAAAGTACTGTTAGCATCAGGAAAAGGCAGGCAATGCTCAGTCGGTTCACCACACACCTCAAATCCAAGTTCAAAAAGCTGAAATTTTCAATGCCGCGTTTTTATGAGAATGTCATTCTGAAATTTTGGAAGTAGGTACGGAAGCATGCTGCGCTGCTCTAATGACGTTATTAAACGTCAAAGCCCTGTGAGCCGCGTGCACCATCACAGAAACCCGCTCCCAGAGTGATCCTTGAAGGCGTTCGCCCGCCGGATGTAGCCGAGCACCGTTCGCGGATCGCGGTGGCGGGATTGATCCATGATTCGGGCGAGGTCCACACCCCTCCCCGCGGCCATCGTGGTGTAGCCGGCGCGACTGCTGGCTCGTCCCCGCCGCCCGATCTGCTCACGGGTCGGCGGGGGAGGTCGACGATCTCACCAGCGGGTCGAGCCAGATACGCAACGCGGCTCACGCAGAGAATGCAGGCACGAAGTTAAACCGAGGCCCGGCGGTCCAACGGATTGTGGCCCCGTATCGGCAACGGTCCTACGTTCGAAGCCGCGCAGAATGGGCAGGCAGGCCGCCAATCGGTAAAGTCGTGCCGGTGAAGTCGCCTTTGGGGATGGTGCGTGCATGACCGATGAGACCCCCGCCGCCGCCTTCAATCGTTACCTGCGGGAGACGGAGCATCTTGTCGGCCGGCCGGCGAACCGCAATCCGATCCCGCTCTGGGAGCAGGCTTTAGCGTTGCTGGTAGGAGTCGCGTTGTTCGGGTTTGTGGTCTCCGTGGCTTGGCGGGTTGGGCAGGGGTTGCTGCAAGCATTCCTGCGTCACCAGCATCTCACATAGAAGAACGTCGAAGCATCAAGGCCCACGCGGAATTGCCGCTACTCTATCGGATAGCGCTCCGCGCCATCGCGAGCCTGAAGCATCACAGGGTATTGTCCGTCCCCCATATGGGGTATGCGGCAGTATATATCTCGCTGTTTGTGAGTAGCGGGGAAAGACGGTTGCGAAAAACGATAATTTAATACTTATTCATCTTGCGGTCTGTAGCCGTTCGAGGAATTAAGCGTGCCAAGTAAGACTATATCTCCGATTAAAGCGCCGAGCGCCGAGGCAGTCTACGCAGCCAGTGCGATGTTGCGCCAAATGCCGGCGTGGCGACAGGCGTTGAAGCCCCTGCTAGACGCGGCGGCCAGAGACATCAAGGCGCAAAGCAGTATTGTGCCCGACCTTCCTAAAGCCCTCAATGAGTTCGGACGGTATTGCCAGCTGCTCGGCAGGGAGATCAAGCAGGCGCAGACTGAGCGCGCTCAGCAGGCGATAGCGCCAGTGCCGCAACCCGATCGTCAGCCAGCGGACGGATCCGCTCGTCAGGTTAGCCCTCGGCGTGCGGGCGAAACCTCGCCGATATCGCCTCGGCCGGTTGGTCGGCCGCGCAAGCCCGCGCGGCGCGATTGAAGGTCGGACCGATCCCCTGTCGGGCCGTTCGGTGATGACGGGCGACGGTTGGCAGGGCGGCAGCTTGTTCGCTATTTGTTCTCGGTGACCGAATCGCCGCCTCACCTTCGCCTGCCCCTCAAGGTCTCGCTGCACAACGAGTGCGTGGCGATCCGCGACGCGGCCGGCATCTCGGTCTGCTACATCTATTATGATGATGGCTGTCCGGTGAGGCGTTCGGTTCGCCAGCGCCTCACCAAGGAAGCGGCGATTGAGATCGGGAAGGCCGTAGCCCGCGCGTTGACGGACGCGGCCGGGCGCCGGTCTAGGGGTAGGGAGAGCGAGAATGGCCGAGTGGCGAGACCTTCTGACGCCCGAGAACCTGGCAGCCCTTGAGTGCTTCATAGCGGCGCAAGAGGGGCAGGAATCGTTGCCGGCGGCGGTGAACGGCATCCTGACGGATTGGCTCTCGGGTTACGGCTATCTACCGGTGGAAGAGCTGCCGGAAGGTGACGATTGAACCGTCCGACCTCCGCAAGAACCGCTATCGGACACCGGCAAAGTTGCATGACGTGGCTCGTATTTGGAGACAGCCATATCGGCACGATCCGGCACGCTGCCGACAGCGGTTGGCTCGAAAGGGAATGCGAGTTCACCGGTGTCGCGGGCGCGACCGCGGTCGGCCTTCGCAATCCGAACAGCGCAACCAACGCGCTCGACATCTTCCGTGAACATCTCCTGCCTCCAAGGCGCAACGCCGTTCCGGTGATGCTCCTCGGCGAGGTCGATTGCGGCTTTGTGATCTGGTGGCGTGCGGTCCGTCTGGGCGAGGGAGTCGAGGCGCAGCTTGAGGCATCGCTTGCCGCTTATGCCGAGTTCGTCGATGCGCTGCTGGCGGCAGGCTATCCCACGGTGGTGATCACAGGCGCGACGGTGCCGACGATCCGGGACGGTCAAGAATGGGGCGACGTGGCGAACAAACGACGGGAGGTCGCCGTCCCGCTTCGAGAGCGGACGCAACTGACCCTCCGCTACAATGCGAGATTGGCCGGCCTTGCCGCGGAGCGCGGGTGCCCGTTCATCGATATCTCGCCCAAGTTATTGAACCCGGAGACAGGGGTCGTCGATGATCGCTTTCGATCCGACGACCCGCTCGATCATCACCTGCACGTCGAACGAGCGGGCCGCCTATGGGCAGAAGCTCTCTCTGCCGTTTTGCCCTAAACGCCGTCACCCTTCTTCCCCCTAGCCACGATCGTCAGCGCGCCGTCGGATAGGGGCCGCTGCAGGGCCGAGGCTTCGGACCAGTCCGCCTGGAGCCAGGCCTCGCGCTCTTCATCCGTGGTCAGGATCACGGGCATGGCTTTCGGATGGATCTCCCCGACCTCGGTGTTCGGCTCGGTCGTCAGGAAGGCGTAGAGATCGTCGGTCGTCTCGCCGTCCTTCACCTTGCGCACCGAGGTCCAGCCTTCCAGCTTGATTCCGGCAAAACAGGACAACGGACGCTCATCACCGAACGCGAACCAGATGTCGCCGCCGGCCGCCTTGTTGTGCTCGCTGAAGGACGTGAGCGGCACGAGGCAGCGGTGCTCTGGCGAGATCCAGCGCCGCCAGTGCGGCGACTTGGTGTTGCGGACGTTGGTGACGCCCGGATCGGTCTTCTTGTTCTTCAGCGCGAATTTCGGCGACGGCATGCCCCAGCGGTACATCGAGAGGGCGCGCTTGCCGTCGAGCACGTGAACGATCGGCGCCGCGTAGTTCGGGAAGATGCCGGGCAGCGAGGGCATGTTGCCGGCGCGATCGGTCTCGACCTTGAACAGGTCGCGGATCGCCTGCTGACTCGACGAGAGGCTGTAGAGGTTGCACATTGACGTATCGTCAACGTCCTCGCGCAAAGCAGCAAGTCTGAAAAAGTAAAACGGATCAGGATCTTATGCTGCTTCCGCCATAGCCCTCGAAGGATGAAACGACCTTGTCAGCGGAGGCCTCGGCAACATCGGCAGAGACCTTGACCTTGCCATTCAGAGCCGGCTCGCCTGCAGTCTCGGTTTTTGGCTGGCCGCCTTCGAGGTCGGCTCCTGCTGGCTGCGTCCCTGCGGTGTTCTCATCCGACGCCGCAGCGATCCTCACCGAGCTTCGATCGAGACCGTGCTCCTGAACGAGACGTTCGACGGCCATTTCGGCATCGCGGCGGGTTTCGAACTCTGCGGAAATCGTTTTGGACATCTATGGCCTCCGACATGGGAACAAGGCCTGGGCAACGGTCCGCCAGCAGCAAGGTTCAGTCCTAAGATTTCGCCGATCAATGGACGGCGAAACTGACGCAGAACAATGGGCGCACAGATGGAGCACTTCGCCCTAACTAGTCGGCTTGCCGACGCGATGGGTTTCAAATGTGGTACTTGTACGGGTTCGTTCTGATGGCGGGGATCGCCAACGCCGTACAGGCTGGGCTCAATGGCGCCTTATCGAAAGGGCTGGCTCAATCATTGACCGCCGGTCTGGTTGTCGCGGCAGGCACCGCCACGTGCATTCTCACGGTCGGTCTTATCTCAGGCCATCTGACTTGGCCGACGGCCGATCAGGTATCGCACATGCCATGGTGGGCTTGGTTCGGAGGGATTCTCGGTGGCGGAATCATTCTGGCGCAGTTCGTCGTTGCCCAGAAGATCGGGGCTGCACCATTCCTTGGCCTCTTGGTCACAGCGGGAGTGGTAACATCGGTTGTTCTGGATCACTTCGGATTAATCGGCTTCGAACAGCACACCGCTAATGGCTGGCGGCTCGGTGGTGGCCTTCTGATGATCGTTGGCGTTACGCTGGTTGCCGTGTTTTGAACGCTAGCTGCATCCTGCCAATCCAATAATTCGATCGGTTTCCCATCAACAGTAGATCTGATCGGTCAAAGGCATGGGTACTTGGTTGCCATTCACGGCTCTATGGGCGTGAACGAGATAGCGACGCCGCAATTTCACATTGAGGTCACCTCGAGCGATGGAGCGATCGTAAGCCCGGATCCCGAGGGGACCGATCTCGACGGAGTCGGCGCCGCAAGTGCGCTTGTCGTCAAGACATTGGTAGGCTTCACCCAGGAGCGGCCGCTTCCAGGCATGACACGCACCACCACGGTCACCGCTCGCGACAAGAATGGGGGGCTGTCTGCCGCGACAGCGCTACGGTTCAAAGCCGTCCGCTATCAGGACCAGACGGTCCGGCCGTAGGGCGCCCATTGCCGCCATGAACCGAACCGCCTGAGCCGATCGTCGACTATGCCCACGCCACAGGCAGCTCGTCGATCCGCGTGGTGTAACGCGGCGTCCGCATTTCGAACTTCGTCGACCACCCCGTGCGGGTTCGCTCCAGTCCCACACGCGCTGGCACGACAGCTCCGCGGCCGAAGCGGGCGTTGCAGGCGTCCAGTGCCGCCATCAGGGCCGCACCCTGTTCGCGGTCTAGTTGGCCGATCAGCGCCCGTTGGCTTGCAACCAAAGGCACTAGGTCCACGGTGATGACGCCGGCCTTGCTGTAGCGCCAGGGCGGATCGCCCTGCGGGCGCCACGTCTTCGCGATGCCGTGCAGCGCCGCCTTGATCAGCACGAGGCTGTCGTTCGACGCCTCGGGCAGGTTGACTGTGGTCGAGACCGACCGCTGCGGGTGGTCACGGTCGTGCTCGCTCGTATGGAAAAAGACGGTGACGTGGTCGGTGCCGAGGCCCTCGCGCCGCAACTTCTCGCCGAGCCGCGTCGCGTGCGCGGCGACCGCCTGCTCCAGACTGGCCCGATCCTCGACCCGGCTTCCAAATGAGCGGGTGACGGCGCAGCCCTTGCGCTGGGCGGGCAGCACGCCGAGCGGCAGGCAGGACACGCCGCGCAGCTCGTGGATGATGCGCTCGCCGACCACCGTCATCGCCTTGCGCACCGGCCGGGGATCGAGGTCGCGCAGATCCGCCACAGTATCGACGCCCATGGCTTCGAGCTTCGCGAGCGAGGCCCGTCCGATGCCCCAGACCTCACCGACATGGATCCGGCCGAGCCAGTGCGCATAAGCGTCCGGGTCCGTCAGGTCGCAGACGCCGTCGAGCGGCGAGATCGACTTCGCGATGTGGTTGGCGAGCTTGGCCAGTGTCTTGGTGGCGCCGATGCCGACACAAGTCGGTATGCCGGTCCAGGCCCGCACCGTCGCGCGGAGATCCCGAGCGAGTTCGATGCGGCGGTCAGGGCGCACGTCGGTGAGGTCGAGGAAGCTCTCGTCGATCGAGTAGATCTCGATGGCCGGTGCGAAGCCCCGGTAGACAGCGTTGGTGCGAGCGCTCATGTCGCCGTAGAGCGTGTAGTTCGAGGAGAAGACACGGACGCCTTGAGCCCGGCAGAGGTCGCGGATTTTAAAGTAGGGATCGCCCATCTTGATCCCGAGGGCCTTGGCCTCGGCAGTGCGGGCAATTGCGCATCCATCGTTATTGGACAGCACGATCACCGGCACGCCGGCCAGCTTCACGTCGAATACCCGTTCGCAGGAGCAGTAGAAGCTGTTGCCGTCGATAAGCGCGATCGCGCGGGTTCGTTCGGACCGGCGCGCCAGCGGCCGGCTCAAGACAGCCGTCCGCGCGCCAGGTGCCATCGGATCGAGAAGCGCAGCACGCCCCAGATCTCCACCTCGCCGTACTCATCGACGCTGAAAGCCGGCATGTCCTGATTGTCGAAGTCGAGTCGGGCACGGTTGTCGACGGTCCGGTAGCGCTTACAGGACAGTTGCCCGTCGACCACCGCGACGACGACGCTGCCGTTCTCGGCGCGCAGGCTGCGGTCGATGCATGCCAGATCGCGATCGTGGATGCCTGCACCGCGCATCGAATCACCCCGGATCTGCATCAGGAAGGTCGCCGGCGGGTTCGGTACCAACCAGCGCGGCAGCTCCAGCGCCCCTTCGATGAAATCGTCGGCAGGGCTCGGGAAGCCGGCGCATAGCGCTCGCCCGATCACCGGCACTCGAACCGCGTCGGAGCTTCCGAGGATCAGTTCGTCGACCGCAAGCGGATTCACTCGGCGGTGCCCGCCGCGGTGGATACGCTGCCGCGGATGTATCCGTACGAGATGAGCCGGTCCCGCTGCATCGTCCTCCGTTCGGCCTCGCTGAGATCCGCCAACGCGTCCTCGACCGCGCGGACAAGGGCGACCCAGGTGTCGCCGCGTGCAGCCCGCCGGTAGGCGAGCGCGATCGTCTCGGCTTCCGTTAGCCGGATCTCCACAGGTGGTTCGTTGGGGTGGGCGTGCATCGCGACTCCTGTTCTCTGTAGAACATAACAGGAACAAAACGGTCGCGAATGTGCGGCTTGTCGATCGCGGCCGAGATCGGGAACGAGCGGTGGACGCCTGTGGAGCGCGGGGTAAATCTCTAATGCCAACGCGGCTTTACCGTTTCCACTGCACCAATGGATACGAACTCGTCGCCGATCTGCGAGGCAAGCGACTGCCGACGATGGCACTCATGCGACTGCATGCCGAGAGGGTGGCGTTCGAACTTATGCAGGGTGGCGAACGGCTCGACTGGTCGGCGTGGCAGGTCGATGTCTACGATGCCAAAGGTAGGCCGGTAATGACGAAGCCGTTCATGGATATACGCAGGTGAACGCAGGCTTCCGCTTTGGCAGCATTGATCCAGATCGATCGCACCAATTGCAAAACTAAACCGCGCTCCCGGACTGCGACACTGCTGGGCCGGAACGGTTGCCGCCGCATCTGCTTGCCGCTCTGCAGATCAGCGGAGAACACGCAGCCATGACCACAGCCAATACGCCGATGCCCGGCGAGGATTCCGGCGCCCTTCCCGAGGATCAGCGCGATGGTGAGATCGATCCGGCGACCGAGGTGGAGATCGAGGCCAACCCGCAGCCCGAGCCAGACTCGTCCCTGCCGCCTGACGATGATCCCGAGGTCGAGGATACCGAGCAGCAGCCGACCTGAGGGGCGGTCGGCGGAACGCGTTCGAACCGCAGTACCGCCGTCGCCGGTTCATCGAAAGTGGGCGGATTAACCACTCAAGGGAGGGGCCTGTGTCCCAAAGCAAGACCGACAGCACGCCCGCCGACCGGCGCACGGAAGACGGCGAAACAAATGATGAGCAGCAGCACATCGGCACCCATGCGCCATTCGGTGCACCGCTCGACCCGACGGAGAGCCAGAAGTTGGAGAACGGCCGTAAGGTCTCCGACAGCCAGCATGTCACCATGCCCGAGCGTTCGCGGGACGCCGCCAAATAGCGCAGAGGAAGCAACTATGGCTCACATCCTTGTCCTCGGAGCCAGCAACGGCATCGGCCTGGAGACCGTCAAGGCGGCTCTGGCCGCCGGACACCGAGTGCGGGCCTTCGCCCGCTCTGCCGCCGAGATACCTCTTTCAGATCCCGATCCGGAGCGGTTCACCGGGGACGCGCTGAAGGGCGGCGACGTGACAGCGGCGCTGGACGGTATCGATGTGGTGGTCCAGGCGCTGGGCGTCCCGTTCAAGAGTTTGTTCGGGCCGGTGCATCTCTTCTCGGATGCGACCAACCTGCTCGTGCCGGCCATGGAGAAGGCCGGCGTGCGCCGTCTGATCGCAGTGACCGGCTTCGGAACCGGTGACAGCCGGGCCGCTGTCGGCCTCTTGCAGCGATTGCCGTTCCAGCTCGTATTCGGGAGGGCCTACGACGACAAGGACGCGCAGGAGATGCGCATTCGCAAGAGCGGCCTCGATTGGACCTTTGTCCGGCCGGGCGTACTGACGGGCGGCGCGAATACGGGCCGATATCAGGTCCTGGAGCAGCCGTCCTCGTGGCGGAACGGTCGAATCGCCCGCGCCGATGTGGCCGATTTCATCGTCCGGGACATCGCGTCTAAGGCCTACATCCGTAAGGCGGTTGTCCTCGTCAACTAGGCAAGAACGTCCGCTATCGATTCAGGATCGTCGTTGAAGCCATCACCCACCGAGCGGCTTCGTCGCGCTTTCATCGCGCGCCTTGGGGCACTGCGGCATCTGCCGGCCTTGTTCCGCGTGGCCTGGGCGACAAGCCGCGTGCTGACGCTCGGCAGCATTGGCCTGCGGCTTGTACGTGCGGCCCTGCCGGCTCTGATGCTTTACGTGGCGAAACTCGTCATCGACACGGTCGTGGCCGGCCGATCCGATCCGACTACTTCTGCGACTGCCGACTGGCTCGCCGATCCCCGGCTCCGGCACGTCGCGCTCCTAATCGGAATCGAGTTCACCCTGGCGGTTACCTCCGACCTCATGGGGCGGGCTACAAGCCTCGTCGACGGCGTGCTGTCCGAGCGGACCGGCAACGCCATCACCCTCAGGCTGATGGCCCATGCCGCGACACTAGATCTCGAGCAGTTCGAAGACCCCGGCGTACAGGACGGACTCGAGCGCGCCCGGCGGCAGGTCGCCTGGCGCTCCAACCTGATAGGCCAGCTGCTTGGCCAGGGGCAGGATCTGCTCACCGCGATCTCCCTCGCGGCGGCGGTGGTGGCGTTCCTGCCCTGGCTCGTCGTCCTGCTCGTCCTCGCACTGATCCCGGCCTTTCTCAACGAACTGCACTTTAACCGGCAGAGCTACCGGCTCGCTTACCGGCGCTCGCCCGAGCGGCGGGAGAGCGACTATATGCGCTACCTCGGCGCTGGGGCCGAGAGTGCCAAGGAGGTCAAGCTCTTCGGCCTCGACGCCTTCCTGTCCGATCGCTTCGGCGTGCTGGCGAACCGCATTCTTGGTGAGAACACTCAAATCGCGGTGCGACGCGCCGGCTTCGGCGGCGCATTCGCGAGCCTCGGTACGCTCGCCTACTATCTCGCCTATGCCGTGATCGCGGTCCGCACTCTCGACGGCACGCTGACGGTGGGCGACCTCACCTTCCTGTCCGGGGCGTTCCTGCGGCTGCGCGGTCTCGTCGAGGGGTTGCTGCTCGGCGTCTCACAGCTCACCGGCCAGGCGCAGTATCTCGACGACCTCTTTTCCTTCTTCGCCGTCGCTCCCCGCATTCGGTCGCCCGAGCGGCCTGCCGCGTTTCCCGAGCCGATCCGCGATGGCTTCGTCTTCGAGGATGTCGGGTATCGCTATCCCGGCGCCGAACGCTGGGCCGTGCGCCATCTGTCGCTGTCCATCCGGGCCGGCGAGGTCGTGGCGCTGGTGGGCGAGAACGGCAGCGGCAAGACCACCATCGTCAAGCTGCTCTCGCGCCTCTACGACCCGAGCGAGGGCCGCATTCTGCTCGATGGCCGGGACCTGCGCGACTACGATCTCGATACCTTGCGCGCCCGGATCGGCGTCATCTTCCAGGACTTCGTCCGCTTCGACTTCACCGCCGGCGACAACATCGCCGTCGGTCGTATCGACGCGCGCGCCGACGCAACCCGTATCGGCGGCGCCGCCTCACGGGCGCTGGCCGACACCGTGGTGGCGAAGCTGCCGACCGGTTACGATCAGCGCCTCGGCCGGCGCTTCGAGGACGGCGTCGACCTGTCCGGCGGCGAATGGCAGAAGATCGCAATCGCCCGCGCCTACATGCGCGACGCCGAGGTGCTGATCCTCGACGAGCCGACGGCGGCGCTTGATGCGCGGGCCGAGGCCGAGGTCTTCGCCCGCTTCGGCGACCTCGCGGCCGGGCGCACCGCGATCCTCATCTCCCACCGCTTCTCCACCGTGCGGCAGGCCGACCGCATCTTCGTCCTGGCTGAGGGACGGGTGCAGGAGGCCGGCTCGCACATCGAGCTCGTCCGCTCAGGCGGGCGCTATGCCGAACTGTTCGAGCTTCAGGCCGCCGGCTATCGCTGAGCAGCCGACTGGCGCCGACGAGAGGAACGCGATGCGCGAGACCCTGACCGTCTACTACGACGGCGCCTGCCCCCTCTGCCGGACCGAGATCGGACACTATCGCGGCTGCAGCGGCGCCGACCGCGTTAGGTTCATTGATCTGAGCTCGTTCGAAAAAGATGACACCCTGGGTCCCGGTCTGAACTGTGCCGCTGCCCAGGCCCGCTTCCATGTGCGGGACACGACAGGGCGCCTGAGTTCCGGCGCTGCGGCCTTCGCCGAACTCTGGTGCACCTTGCCGGGCTGGCGCTGGCTCGGGCGTGCAGTCAGCCTGCGCGTGTTCGGGTTCCAGCCGATACTGCCGGTCGCCGAAGTGGCCTATCGCATCTTTCTGCCCCTTCGGCCTCGGTTGGCGAGGCTACTCATGCGCGCGCGACGGTTCCGCTGACGATTGCGGTTCAGCGCAGACGCGAGAAGATGTGCGCGATTGCGCTACCGACCGTCACGGCCGCCGTTCCGACAACCGTGAGGACTGCGGCTACCACGGCGAAAACCGCGGCGACGAACACCGCCACTACGACTGCACCGAGCAGGATCAATCCGACGATGTTGCCGACTACTTCCGCGCCGAACCAGCCGGTCGTGTAGCCCACGAGGGCGATCAGCGGAGACAGCGCCACGAACGCGGCGGGTGGCCCCGTCAGGCAGCCGAGCAAGAGCAGTCCAGTCCTGCCGTGCGGAGACTGCATCAAGGCCTGCCAAGCTATCGGCCGCTTGAGGGCAGTGATCGTTCTACTGTCCAGATCCGCCGCCACCTGAGCTGTTCGACTTCGGCTTGTTGTTGTCCTCCGCGTTGCCAGAGGCGGCGGATGAGCTATTCGAAGGAGTACCCTGCGCAAGCGCCGGTCCCACGATCACGAGTGCCAAGGCAGTTAGGGCGGCGAGCTTTTTCATTGGGTCGTGCCTCCTGCCGGACGGTCCCGGCTGCTGCCATAACGCGTGAAGACGACTTGCGGCCCCAACGACACCGGATCCTAAATGAAGTGCACCCGGAGCGTCGGGTCGTGCTAAAAGACCGTCTCTGGACCACTGGCACATGCTCCAAAGGATGTGCCGCGTCGGCGAAGCCCGCTCGGGGCGTGCGTCGGACAGCACGCAAGCGGCTGACGAGTGTATCGACCGTGAACCTGCCGCCCGAGCCTGGCGCCGGCAACTGGTCCCATATCACTGGCACCAATACCGGCGCACCCGTGCGGGCGCGTGTCGAGAAGCTGGCGAACGCGGTCGCCCCTCTGTGATTTCGGAGATAGTCGACGAAGATCCGATTTGCTTGGCCAACGTATCTGCCGAGAACGAGCTATGGCAGCCCGTTGCCACCAGCCGAGCCGTACACCTGACCGGTGGCGTAGCTGCCTTCCGCCGAAGCGAGCTGCACGTAGATCCCGGCAAGCTCGACCGGCTGTCCAGGCCGGCCGAACGGTGTCTGAGCGCCGAACTTCTCAAGCTTGTCCATCGAAGCTCCGCCGGACACCTGAAGCGGAGTCCATATCGGTCCAGGGGCAACCCCGTTTACCCGGATCCCCTTCGGCGCCAGCTGCTTGCCGAGGGAGCGCACGAAGTTCGTCGTCGCGGCTTTGGTCTGTGCGTAGTCGTAGAGGTCGGGCGTCGGATCGGTGGCCTGCTCCGAGGTGCTCGCGATGATCGTCGAGCCCGGCTTCAAGTGTGGCAGCGCCGCCTTGATGATCCAGAACGGTGCGTAGATGTTGGTCTTCATCGTCCAGTCGAACTGCTCGGTGGAGATGTCGAGGATCGAGGCGTGGGCCTGCTGACGGCCGGCATTGCTCACCACGATGTCGAGGCCGCCGAGGCCCTTCACGGCCTGCGCGACCAGATCCTTGCAGAACGCTTCGTCGCGAAGGTCACCGGGAACCGCGAGGCCGATCCGCCCCTCTTTTCGGATGAGGGCTATCACCTCCGCGGCATCGGGCTCCTCATCCGGCAGGTAGTTGATGGCGACGTCCGCACCCTCGCGCGCGAAGGCGATTGCCGCTGCCCGGCCCATCCCGGAGTCGCCGCCCGTGATCAAAGCCTTGCGTCCGGCGAGCCGTCCGGATCCGCGATAGCTCGTCTCTCCGTGATCCGGCTTCGGCTCCATCTGGCCGGCGAGACCCGGCCACGGCTGCGACTGCTTTGCGAACGGCGGCTTCGGATACTGGCTGATGGGATCGATCAATGGCTGCGCAGCGGCAGGAGCCGCCTCGCGCGCCTGGGCCGAACCAGCTGCAGCAACCGCAAGGCCCGTTCCCACGCCTCCTACGATCTGACGACGGGACAGGGGCATCTGATCGTTCGAACCCATTGCGGCTCCTTGCTTGGCTGAGCAGGGGAAACAATGCGTGCGAGCGATCGTTTCGGACGGCTCTGTCGCAGGTCCGGAAACCGTGAAGGCTAACTCGTCGTGATAGCGGAGATATCGGATGGCACCCGCGTGCTGATCCAGCGCTGAGGCCGAGGTGTTGCGTGTCGCGAACTCGATGGGACCAACTCGCCTTCGGATAGAACGCCCCTGCAATGGCTGCGATCACTGGCGCCCTGGTCTGTCCTGGGCGAACGGACGCAGCAGCTTGGGGGCTGCGGAAGATCGCGCACGCATAGACATGCCGCTGCTCCTCGCAGGGATTGTTCGGTTCGTTGTTGACGGCCCGAGCTGTCACAACAGCACCGGACAGTGTCAAGCCGGCAGCGAATAGCACTCGGTAAAAGGGAAGGCCAATCATCGACGGGGCGTAATCACGAGCACGGGTGATGGGAGTCTTCGGTGCGGATTTGAGGCTGAGACGTTGGTCATCACTGTCTGGCCCACGTCCGAGGACCAGGCACCGTGATCTCGACAGTCTCGCCAGTGAGCGGTTTGAGGATAGGCATAATGCGCTGCGCTGCAGGTGATGGAACAATGCCGCAAATCGGCTGTGGAGCTCCTCAATCCAGGCAATTGCGCCGACTCCACCAACTTCCGCGGTGTTAGTCCAACCTCACGATCGTGCATTACCCTCCACTTCAGACCGTTGTGCAATTATTCCAGAAATGGAATGCTTTTTTGCGTATTGCTTTGAATGCTTCAGAAAATATACGCGATTATTTTTATAAGCAATTAACTTTGTACGGGTATGATATAAGCTAATGCAGGAGTTGCCGGTTGCTATATTGATTCGCCGTAGATTGTATCATGAAGAATTACTACAAAAAGACTTATCTTAGCTTTATCTGCAACCAGCGGGCGGCTACCGCTGTCGAGATTGCGCTGATCATGCCGGTCTTTCTCTTAGTGATCTTCGCCTGGATCGAGGTTGGGTTCTGCCTCCTAATGCTCAGCACCCTCGACAATGCGGCGCGTGACGCCAGCCGCCTTATCCGGATTGGTTCAGTAACGGAAACTGCCTTTAAGAACGCGGTCTGCGCGAAGGCATCGCCGTTCATTCCCTGCGCCGGCATCATCTACAATGTCCAGTCGGGTACGAGCTTCGCAGGCCTGACTCCCGCCACGACGTCGGCTACCGGCACGCTAAGCAAGACAGGCTTCAGCGCCGGTAGCGCGGGCTCCGAGGTTCTGCTGCAGCTCGGCTATAGCAAACCGTCCTACATCTCGGGATTGCTCGGTGCGGCCGGTTTCGGCGGCAACATCCTATTGCTGACCACGCTGACATTCCAGAACGAGAGCTACTAATGCTCCGGCGCTTTCGAAGTGACGGCAGTGGCATAGGCGCCGTCGAGTTCGCCCTGATCGCACCATTCATGCTGCTGGCAATCCTTGGCAGTTTCCAGGTCTTCGCTTTTGCGCGTGCCCGCATGCTCACGGTGGCCGCCGCGCGTAATCTCGCCGATCTGATCTCGCAGCAGGATGGTGTCACGACGTCCGAACTCGCCGACTTCTGCAAGGCCGGAAAGCTCTCTTTGCTGCCGCTGGCGAGCAGCACCTTCAAGGCCTCGATCGCGAGCGTGAGCTATTCGGGTAGTCTGCGGAAGATCGACTGGACCGACACCAGCTGCGGCGTCGTTGCGGCAATCACGAACGCGGCGAACACGGCCACTTCTGTCACGCCCACGGCGGGCGACAGCGCGATCGTCGTCGCGGCGAGCTACGCCTACTCCTCGCCACTGACCTTTCCGATAAGCCTGAACGTCACCTTCACCGCTACCGCCCTGGCGCGCCCGCGGTCGGGGACGGCAGTGACCTATGGCAGCTGAGGCGATGAGCAGGACCGGATGTCGCTCCGTGCGTCAGACTCTCGGCCGTTTCTGGCGCGACCGGAGTGGCGTTTTCGCGATTTGGTTCGCTGTGATGGCGATACCGATGATGCTGATGGCCGGCGCGGGCCTCGACATGATGCGGGCGGTTCAGCTGCGTGCGGAATTGCAGGCAGCGGCCGATTCCGCAGCGCTTGCTGGCGCGTCCGTCTACGTGTCGGCTGCGACAGGCTCGACGGCTCAGGCTGTCGCCAACCGTTTCATGGCAAGCGCCGCTGCCAGAATGCCTTACGCATCTGGCATAAGCTATACGGCAACCCCTAGTGCGTCAGGTGCCGCCGTCTACAGCGTAGCCGTGACGGCACAGGTAAGCCTGCCGAACACGATCATGGCGATTCTGAAAAACGCGACGGACATCACCGTCATCGCGGAGGCGCGAAGTGCCGGCTACAAAATAGCCTTCTCGCTCTCAAGCTTCGCCAGCAATGCGGCTGATGCCAACAGCATTTACTGGTACGTTGTGCCCAACAACAACGGTGTTCCAAGCGATTCGGCGTTGAACTTGCTGTTTTCGAATACTGGCGGCAGCTCTCAGAAGGACATCTCGGCCATCATTGGCACTGGCCAAAAAATCGGCTTTGCTCTCAAGAATGTCACCGGCGGTATAAGCGGCTACGGTAAGAACGGTTACGGTAAGTCTCAAGGAAGCGTGAATTCTTTCTATTCTCACTTATCTCCTCCATCGTCGGTCGCCTATCCAAGTCTACTGTCACTGTTCAATTGTAGTTTACAAACGACAGTTGGCGCTTCGACGTCAGTAAATAACGGATCCTGCCCGCTATCGCTTGGGCCCGTCAGCAATGGAACAATCAACTGCGCTCAGTCGGCCGGCAAAACGGTGAACTACTACTGGAATGACATGGGAGGAGTGTCGGACGATCGTGATTATAACGATGCGGTTTTCAATGTTACCTGTCCAAGCAGTGCCGGCTCGAGCGGTTCCGGATCCCAGGCGACCGGCAGCGTGGTTCTGACAAAATAGTAGGATGTCTACCCCTGGGCACCGCCGTCGTTCTCGGTCGTGAGTTGATCCGGCCGCCAGGTCCTCGTCGGACTATATGGCTTGGCCCTTCTCTTTACGAAAGACGCCCAGGAAGCGTGACAGTCCTTTCAACGCCGAGTCATCGGTTGGATCGATCGAAGGCTCTGGTTCTGGCTCTGGCTCAGTTCGATCCTGCACCAGTTCGTTGAGCACCTGGGTCAGCATTGGCGGCCATGGGATATCGTTGTCGTGCAGCAGGCGGGCGGCTTTCGCGAGCGCCTGAACCTGATCCTCGGAGATCGGCCGGTTCATGATCTGCGCGTCGAGAATCTGATCGGTAAGCGCCGCGGTCAGTTGCTCGACCTTGGCTAGACGGTCCGTGGATGTCGGCTGGCCACTCACTCTTTTTAGCCTTTTGGCGCGATACCCCGGTATCGAGCTGTATATCGATCTGCGTCGATGGCCTTCGGGATTGCCAGCAGCTTCTAACCTTCTCCACCACCATCATTCTCGGATGTGAGTTGATCCGGGCGCTTGCCCTCGTCGGGCTTGTCTTTGTCCGGAGGCGAGTCCGGCGCTTGGTTCTTTATCGTTCGCTTCGCTTGGTCAGTATCGGCCTCACCGGCCTTCGGCGGCTCGGGCTTGTCGTCTGGCGTCATGTCTAATGCTCCTCATGCGTGTCGTTGGCGCGGCGGCTGAACCGAATGCCGGCCCCTCCCCCGTTCTCGGGGATGAATTCGAGGCCGGCCTGCTCCAGAGCGGTGACCACGGCGCGGACGTTGTTTGCCATTCCAGAGGCTAGCCCTTCGCTAGCCTCCATCCGTTTAAGTGTCGGCACTGAAATCGAAGCGAGACTCGCTAGTTCCGCTTGGCTCATTCCGAGGAGCGCACGGGCAGCAGCGACCTGCCGACCCGTCACCGATTGATCTTTTTGGCTCACGATGACCCAAAGGTGTTGACTAATGGCCTGTAATGATCCATAAGTATCACAGAGATGCTTTGGATCAAGGCCCAGCCGATGACTACCCCTCACTTCATCCCCACAAACGTCCTGGTCGCCGCCTTCCCGCAGCACGGCCGCCGCCAGGTCAGCATCCGGCGTCAGGAAGGCCGCGAGCTATGGGCCGCCTGCAAGGCCGAGATCGAGGCGTCCCGCCCGGTCGGCTTTCAGCCCCGCATCGAGTTCATCCCGCCGACCCGCGCCGGCATGCTCCTCGGCGAGAAGCCAGTTCACCGCCTCACGGGCCGCTCGGGCGAGCGCCACACCTTCGTTCGGGTGTCGGCCGTTGATCGCGCCGCTCTGGTTGCCGGCCCGGTCGTACTCGTCGCCGTCCGCCGGGTGCCCGGCCGGATCGATACGCTCGGCGCCGAGGCGTTCGAGCCCGAGAACGCCGCCCGCCTCAACGCTTGGATCAGCCGCGCCACCGCTGCCCGCGATGTCGAACTGCTCGCTTGCAGCAACATCGCCAGCCGCACCGAGCGCGCCACGGTGGCCGCCGACCTCACGGACAAGCCGGCCCGCGCCTCGGCCTTCGTCACCGCCGGCCAGTATGATCGCCGCGCCATCATGGCCGCCGCCATCGTCACGGCGAAGACCATCCGCGCCGCCACCGGCTCGGCCTGGGGCGTCTGCCTCTCCGCTGCTCTCCGCGACATCTGGCAGGCCGCTAAGGCCGCCCGTCTCGCCTCCGCGCATTGAGGAGCTGCTGCGATGTCGAACGCCCTTCCTCGCCGCCGTATCATCGGCGCTGCACTCGCCACCGTCGCCGCCAGTGCCCTGCCCGCTTCGGCTGCCCTCCCGACCACCCTTCGGGGTGATGACGGCGACCGGCTTCCCGACCATGCCGCTCTGTGGTCCAGGCTGCCGCTGCCGTTCTCCCCGGCGGAGGCGTGGCACCGCCTGTCGCCCGCGACGCAGGCCGAGATCGGTGCGGCCGTCATCGGCATGGCGCTCGCCGAATATGTCTACGGCGACGGCATGGCAGAGGCCGACCAGTTCCTCGACGATGGCCTGCGGTCCTCGGCCGCCGACGTCTCGCACGACCTGCTGAACGCCATCGGGCCGCGCCTGTGGGCGCTGTTCCCTGACCTCTACGGGCCGGACGGCGACCACCCGGCATGGGCTCTCGCCGGAGGGCTCGCGCGATGAACGTGGCCACCCTCCCACGTCGTGTCGTGCTCGGCGCGCTCGCGATGCCTTTGGCGGCGCCTGCGGTGAGCGCACAAGCTGATCCGATCTTCGCTGCCATCGCTCACGCGGTCGCGGCCGACAACGCCCTGACAGCGGCCCTGAATGGCCTCGACGAGAGCGACGACGCTGCAATGGGTCTCGCGAACGCCGCGGCCGACCACAGCAGTGACGCCATCAAGGCGCTCGGCGAGACGACGCCGACGACGACGGCCGGGTTGCATGCCCTGATCCGGCACTACGCCGAAGACGTCGCGCTGCAGGACATCTACTCGGCCGGCGCCGTCTGTCTCGCCCATCTGGCCCGCGTGATTGAGGCGCGACCGCCACCGTGAATCACGCTGGCCTTTCCGAGCCCCTGAGCGCCTGAAAGCGCAACCGGCTCAACGCCTTCACCAATCGAATCCGCAACGCCTTTCACGAGCCCTCTGGAGCCCGATCGATGTCTCATGCCTTGATCCCGAATTTCAGCGTCCCGCTGGTGCCGATCCACGACGACGGCGACCGTGTCCCCTTCCATGCCGACCCGATCCTCGCGGCGATCGAAGCGCACGAGGAAGCCTATGCGGTGTTTCAAGCTGCGGCGAAGGGCGGCCCGACGCTCCGCGCCTTCGAGGCGATGGAAATCGCGCTGGAGATCCTGCTCGGCACGCCGTGCGCCACACGGTTCGGCGGGTTCGCCCTGATCCGTCACCTTCGCTGGTGGATCGAGGCAGAAGCGCACCACGCGAGCGACTGCGAGCCCGGCTATTCGATCGCCCAGGCCCGTGAGGCCGACCTGACGCGGTTCCTCGGCTCTGACGGCATCTCGCGCATTGGCACCGCCTTGCCGTCCGGCCGAGTGCCCGCTTCGGTGCCCGCGCCCCTCCCGACGCGCGTCGTGATCGAGGCCGGCCCGACCCCCTCGCCTGCCCTGGTCCGTCTCGGCCGCGCCGTCGCGTCTGCCGGCGACCTGCTGGCCTGCCTCGTCCTCATCGCTGGCGGCTGCGTGCTGACCGGCTTCGCCTCGCTGATCTGAAGTCCAGCATTCCCGTCCGCCATCAATCCCGCTCGCTGGCAACGCGGCTTGCTAGCAATCTGAATAGGAGGCTTCCATGCATAATCCCCTCCAGCGTCTCGCCCGTCCGGACCAGCCCAAGCGCCTTCTGCGCGAGCGGCTGGCTGGCGCTAAGGGCAAGCTCGTCGCAGTCCGTGAGAAGTACGGCCGGACCCTGCGCGTGCACCGCGCCCTGAACGCACCTCTGCCGCTCCCCGCGCCGGCCATCGATCGCGCGGCACTCGTGAATTACGCGACGTTCCTCGCCTTGGAGCGGGATCGGGTCTGCGCCGAGCTTTACCCGCACATGGGTGCGAAGGGCGCGCAGTTCGTGCTCAGCATGAACGAGGCTTGGTCTTTCTTCCATGAGGGCGACAACAGCCTCTCAGACAGGAAGGGACTGCCGCCGGCATCGTCCCGCGCCTTGAAGGTTCTCGACCTCGTCGGCATTGACTGGCGAAAGGATGCGACCGAGACCGACCGCGCCCGGTACGATGACGCCGACCGCGCCGACATCGGCGAGCGCCCTGCGGTGCCGTTCGGCTTCCCGGCGCTCGATGCCGGACTGATGGAAGCCCTCGACGACCTGACGCGCCTCGATGCTGCAATCGAAGCGATGCACTCGGGCAACCCCAATCGCGACGGCGATACGGTCCCCGGCTACGAGGGGCTGGAATGGGCGCGCAACGAAGCGCTCGACCACTTCGTCACCATCCGCGCGAGGGGCTTGGACGGTCTTCAGGCAAAGGCCCGCGCGATCCTGACGAAGTCGGTCCAGGATGCCGGCGATCACGTTGAGCAGATTGTGTAAAGGGCGGACCAATT
>NZ_BPRA01000021.1 GCF_022179645.1 Methylobacterium thuringiense | reverse complement strand
CCCGGTAGCACCGGGAACAGCGAGCCGAGCGCCCAGGCCGGCCTGATACCGAGTTGGCGCGCGGCAAGCACGGTCTCGATCCCCTCGCCGATCGCGAGCCCAGTGGTGATCTCCTCCTCGGCGTCGAGCATGACGGCGGCGCCGCCGGCCGTGCCGAACATCTTGCGTCCGAGCTTCGAGCCCTCGGGGGAGAGCGCCGTCCGGTGCACGGCGGTGATCGCGCCTGTCCGGACGCACCGCATGGCCGCGACCATGGCCGGCGCTGTGCCGGTCTCCCATGGGCAGCGCAGATGAAACCGGATCACGTCGCCGGCAACCTCCGGCGGCAGATCAAGGGCTCGAGATTTTAGGTAGCGCTCGACGACACTTCCAGCCGGATCGCCGGCCTCGTTCCAAATGGCGACGGCACGGCGCTGCAGGCGCGCCGTTTCATTTCGATCGCGGGCCTCAGCTCGCCTACGAGCCTCAAGGCGGCGCTCTACTTCGGCCTGGTCAGGCTCGCGTCGCTCCCGCCAACGATCCCGCGGCAGGCCAATCGCTTCGGCTACGAAATCTCGACAAATGCGGAAATCGTCGCCTGAGAAACTGTGCACCGTGAAGCCGTCCGAGGACGCCTCCGACAGTCGGATCGACAGGCTCCGATCCTTGCGGGAGTGACCGGGCCCAGGGGCTAGAACCTGCTGCCCAGCGATCTGCCCGTTCAAGGCTCGTGCGATTTCGGCAAGCGTTATTGCCACCAGTCACGTCCCTCATGTTCAAGGCGGGAGCAGATGTCGGCGAGCCAATCCCCTTGCCGGATCGACAGGCCCCGGCGCTCAGGCGCGATGCCATTGACGAAGGCGCGCTCGCGGTCGCTGAGCCGGGACGTCCGGCTCCGGCAGAAGGCGGCCATGTCCTCCTGGCGCGCTTCCTGGATGGGCGTGAATTTCCGGGGCCGGGCATCTCGAACCCAGGCGCCCCTCCAGTCGCCCCAGCGTGCCGGCCGCGGCGTCGAGGACCATGTCTCGCGGCGGTAGGGACGGTAGTCGCCGAGGCCGGGCTCCGGCTCCCGAGCCGGGATCGCGGCGGCGAGGTCGTAGTAGCTGGCGCCGCCGGCCTGCAGCACCCGCCCGATCGCGCGGGCGGCACCAAGTGCCTCCCCGTCGACCGGAGAGCCGAGCGTCGGAATGATCCGGCGGACCTTGTCGGGGATTGGCCGGGGCGCCGTCATGCTCGGCGCTCCAGCTTCTCCGGCACCGCGAACGCCAAGGCTGCGATTGTCGCGGCGAGCGCCGGGCTGCGAACCCGGCAGGAGACGCTGCGGAAGCGTAGATCTTCGGCGGCCGGGGCGTCGTAGCGGAGGGCGGGGACGGATTTCGATTGCCGATTATCGGCAGGTCGTGTAATTGAACGGGGCACAATTTAGACTTTCAATCGGCCCTTGCGCGACGGTCCTCCGTTGCCGGGGCCGTTCTTTTGCGCGGTGGGCTGGCTTCGGAAGCCAGCGGGCCGATGCCCGCCAGCGGTGGCGGGATCAGGCGGCGATTGGTTCGTCAGGGATGCCGAGCAGGCGACCCGCCACTCTGGCCGGAACGAGCACGGCCCGGCCGATCTTCACGGCCTCCACGTCCCCAGCCTCAATGGCTCCGTAGAGACCGCCACGGCTCATGCCGATGGCGTCTGCAAGCGCTGCGACGCGTACGTTTTTCCCTTCTCTGATCCTGCTCAGCAGCGCCGGCATCTCGTTGTGGCGCTCCCTCGCTTGAGGGGCGCGTGGCGGCGCCGTGGTTGTGTCCTGCATCTGCATGTCGGCCTCCGTCGGTCGGGCTGACGCAGGTTGTTTCACAGGGCGACAGGTAATGCAACCTATTATGCGACCATTATCCAACCAAGCTTGATTGACGGACGGCTGGGGGGTGCGCTACGGCTGTGGTCGCAAACGACAGAGACGACACGACGGACAGGAGTTGAGATGCCCGCGAAGCTGCCGGAAGGCGCTGGCAAGCGTCATGCAATCAATATTCGCACTACGCGCGAGCTTAAGGAGCGTATTGATAGGGCTGCCGCTAAGTCTGGCCGATCTGTTGCAAGTGAAGTAGAGGCGCGCGTCCAGCACAGTCTTTCTGTCGATGATTATGATGATGCGATAAACAATACTGAACTCGCCAATTCTATAGATGGTGAAACCGAAGAACTTATAAGCGCAATGAGAGCGGCTGCGGGTGCCGCTATGATGTATGTCGGAAATAAATGGAAGACCGATATATATGCCCGCGCCGCTGTCCGGGCGGCTCTTATAGCAGTAATGGATACTACTTTTACGAAGTATCCCTATAGCTCAGACCCGGATAAGATTGATATGCCGCGCGCATTGCAGGCGGATAAGTTCGGGCGTCTTGCCGGTAGAATGTTGTCGGCGGCTCAGAGTGATCCCGCTATGCGAGCTTGGGTTTCGGAAATGGCCGCAGCGTCCGAAGCGCTTGAGGGACTAAACGCGCATGACAATATGCCCGAAGGTGAGGAGCGTCGTTCTGTCGCACTAAAAGCTTTGATCGGAGCAGACGCCTAACCACGCAAACGACACAGTGCATTTTAGAAGAAATTTTGACTGTATTACATTCTATGAGCACTCGGCGTTATCCTCTCGACAGCTTCACGAGAGGACGCCATGCGCTCGGGCACGCTTTCCCGCACCCGGATTTTCAGAGCCGATCCTGCGCTCGATGCGGCCATTGCTGCTGCAGCCGAGCGTGAGGAGACCAGCGCCTCCGACTGGATTAGGCGCGCCCTCGCCAGCGTCGCAAAGTCTGCCTGCCCCAGCAGCTTGGGCGTGACGCACACGAGAGCCGGCGACGCCGCTGCCATCGCGGCACACGGCTGATCCATGCAGATCGCGACCGCACTCGAACCCATCATGACGCCGGGCCTCAAGGAGGCTGAGGTGCCGCGCGAGGCGATGTGGCGGCACTACCAGACCATCGCGCTCGGCGGCGCGGAGGCGGCCCGGCAACTTTCCGAGGAGTTGGTCGCGATCCTCTTGGGCCAGCGGTCCGACGACTTCGCCGCCTTCGTCCAGCACGTCGAAGCCCTCGGCGTGGTCCACCAACATCTCGCGGCAGCCGCCTCCGGCCTCGATGCCGTCCGCACCTCGCACGGAGTCGCATAATGTCCTTCGGCGCTCGGCCTTTTGGGTTCGGTCCTTTGCGCGATGAGGCTCCCGCCTTCACCGCCGACGACTTCGTTCGGATGCTCAGCCAGAGAACGCCGCCGACTCCGCAGGGCTTCGATGCGTCGGGTCCGGTAGCCGGCGCTCCACAGGCGGGTGGGCTGCCGGCTTTCGGGTTCGGTGCATTGCCGCCTAGTCTGGGGGCACCATCCGCCGGCAATCCGCCGGCCGCCGATTTGATCGCGCCCGGAGCCGTTCCCCTGCCGCCGGCTCGGCCGAGCGATGACGACCTGATCCAGGCGCAGCCTTCACCGTCACCGTCGTCTCGTCTGCCGGCCTTCGGGTTCGGCGGGGGCGTTCCGTCTGCGCGCGCCGCCGATCAGCCTCTTCCTGACGCTCAACCGATCATAGGCAGGGCGCCAGCAGACCTTCCGGCCACAACTACGCCGCCGGCCCTCGCCGCCACTGGTCCTGCCACCGGCGCGGAGCCGTCGCTGTGGGACAAGTTCGGATCGGGGTTCAAGCGGTTCAGCGAGAACGGCGGCGGCGACCTGATGACCAGCATCGGGGTCGGCTTGATGACGCAGAAGGGGCTCGGCCCTGGCCTCGCGGCCGGGCTGCAGCTCGCGCAGGCGCAGGAGGGTAAGCGGGCCGCGACGGACCTTGCGCGCGCCGAGTTCGGCCTGAAACAGCGTCGGGCCGCACAGGAAGCGGCCGGGCAGAACTCGACTGTCGAGATGCTGGTTCGTGGCGGGCATAGCCGAGAGAGCGCCCAGGCCATGGTTTCGGCCGGCGCTGCGGGCAACCGCGAAGCCCTGTCGAACGCCTTGCAGAACATCCAGCCGAAGAACGCCGAGGTCCCGTGGTCCTACCAGCGCAACCCGGACGGGTCCGTGCGCGCCACCCCTGGCGGCGCCGACGATCCGAACTCGCTCCGCGCTCGTGCACAGGCCCAGGCGGAAGGCGCGGCGGCCGGCAAGCCCGACGAGCCGTACAACTTGAGCGCCGGCCAGACCCGGTTCGACGCCAGCGGCAGCCCAATCGCCTCCGTGCCAGACCGCAGCAAGGCCATCGAGCAGTCGAGCAGCATCCGCAAGGAGATCCACACGCTGCCGAGCTACAAGAACTATTCCCAGGCGCTGCCGGTCTATTCGGGCATGCTGGAGACGGCGGATCGCGACACCAAGGCGTCCGACCTCAACCTGATCTATGGCCTCGGCAAGATCATGGACCCCGGTTCAGTGGTCCGCGAGGGCGAGCTGCGCCTAGCCCAGGACACCCAAGGCGTCGCCGATCGCCTGATCGGAATGTACAACGGTGTCATGGGCGGCGCGCGGCTCTCGCCGCAGGCCCGCCAGCAACTCCTCTCGGAAGCCTACGGCCGCATCCAGTCCTACGAGACCTCCTTCGGGCAGGACCGGAAGGGCTACGAGGGCATCGTCAGCCGTCAGGGCATGAACGTCGACGACGTGCTGCCGAACTTCGCTCCGGTGAAGCCGTACCAGCCGCCGCAGAAGGCGCCCCCAAGCGGGCCGCCCTCCCGCGCCGAACTTGAGGCTGAAGCGCGCCGCCGGAGGTTAATGCCATGAGTGCCGGACTCTCGCACCTTTCCGACGCCGAGCTGATGCAGATGCTGGGGCAGTCCGCTCCATCGCCGGCCGGTGCGCCGCCTCTCGCGGCTCCCGCCGTTGGTGGCCACACCGCACCCGACTCCTTGGCAATCAAGGTCCGACCGAACGACGCCGTGACCCAGCCCTCCAGCTTGGCGCATCTATCGGACGAGGATCTGATGAAGCAGCTCGGCGCCGCGCCTCCGCCTGCCGCGCCGCAGAGCACGGCCTGGGACGTGGCCAAGTCGATCCCTTCGGGTCTCGCCCGGGGCGTGATGGGCGTGGCTAGTATGCCGGCCGATGCGCTGAACCTTGTTGATCGAGCATGGCAGAACGTGGCGGCCTATGCCCTGGAGAAGACCGGCGCGCTGACGCCGGAGCAGGCGCAGGGCATCAAAGAGCCGATCGCGGGTCTTGAGGATACGCGGGCTCGTGGCCTGTTCCCGTCGTCCGGCCTGCTGAAGGACGCGACTGATGCGGGGCTGAAAAAGGTCAATCTGCCCGAGCTGTACAAGCCGAAAACCGTTCCGGGCGAGTACGCCAACACGGTTTCGGAGTTCGCTCCTGGCGGCCTGCTGTCGCCCGGGACTACGGCGCAGAAACTGATGCAGGCGGTGTTCCCTGCAGTGGCCAGCGAAACGGCCGGCCAGGGCGCTCGGCAACTCGCACCCGGCTACGAAGGGCTCGCACGCCTTGTCGGTGGTGTCGGTGGCGGCGTCGGGACGGCCATGGCTCAAGCCCCGAAGGGCGGATCGGGCTCCATGCAGAGCGTGCTCAAGGGCGTGTCGCCGGAGAAACTGGATGAAGCGGCGGCGCTGATCGAACGCTCGCGGGCACTTCCTGGCGGCGGGATCGGTGTCAGCCTCGACGAGGCCCTGAACTCGGTCACGGGCGGGCAGGCGACACGAGCATCCCAAATTGCCCGGGTGGTCTCGCATTCCGGAGGTGAGGGTCAGAACATCGCTAGCGGGTTCTATTCGAAGCGACCCGACGAGATTGAGCAGACCAGCCGCAAGATCTTCGACCTGCTGGCCAGTAAGACCGAGAGCCCGTCCGCGCTCGGTGCCTCGGTGCAGGACGCGGCTCGATCCGGGGTTGCCCAGACCCCTCAGGGGATGGCTCTGACTGAGGCAAGGGCCGCTGCTGGTCCTCGCGTCACGCCCGAGACAGCGGGCCTACAGATCCAGCCCGAGTTGCGCCAAGTCTACGATCGCCGCGAGGGGATGCGGGCCGCCCTCGCCGATCAGGATTACGCCGCGGCCCGGCAGGCGCCGGAGACCGTCGGCATCGAGCGCACCATTCCGGTTGAACGTGCCGGCGAGCCGGTCATCACCTATCCGCAGGGCCGACCGACCTTCACGGATCGGGCGCCTCGTCCGCTCGACCCGCCGCCGACCGCCGAAGCCGGCGTTTCGGGCGGCCTAGAGAGCTTGGCTCGCTTCATCGCGCGCCGCGGTGGCCTCAAGCTCGACGGCGAGGCGGCGGCGACGGACCTGCACAGCTTCAATATCCCTGGTGTCGGCAACGTGGCTCGGGCGGATGGGCGGTCGATCGACAACCATTGGCGCGAGTCGCTGATTGAGCACGGCTATCTCAAGCCGGACCTCGATGGCGGCGCAGCGCGGGACGTGACGTCGGAGTTGCTGCGCAAGCTCCAGAACGAGCAGCGCGGCTTCCTGAGCTATCCGATCGGCGCCGAGCGTCAGGCCGCCTCTGCGCGCGCCGCCCCCGGCCAGGTCGCGGACGAGTACCGCAATGCTCTGTCGCTGTCGGAGGGGCGGCTGGACGCGGATCTGCGCAGCGTCGGGATTGATCCCGGCACACTGCACCCGGAGATCCGGTCTCGCACCCTCGGCGCCCTGATGCGTGGCGAGCACGCCGACCCGCTCGACGCCTACGAGCGCACGATCGCAGGGATGAACGGCCCGCTCTCGCCCCTGTCGAAGTCGACGACGGTGGTGGACGAGATCTCGGCGCCGCGGTTCGGGCAGGCTAATCCTCAGCCCGTCATCGACCACGTCGACGAGGCGCTGCGCTCGGCCAAGGGGCCGGTAGCCTCGGCTCTGCAGCAGGCCCGCAAGACGCTGTTCGAACAAGATGGCAGGACGCCCGACCTGTCCGTTGCCGGCCTTCACGGGGCGCGCGAGGCGATCGGCGACCTGATTGCCAGAGCCGACCCGACGGCGCAGCGCGCCCTCATGGGGGTCCGCGAACGGCTCGACCGCACGCTGTCGTCCGTGCCTGAGTACGAGCATGCCCGCTCGGGGTTCGAGGCGGCATCCCGCACGCTCGATCCGTTCGACATGGCGCCCGGCAAGATCGTCGGCCAACGGCAGGAAACCGGACGGTTCACGATGCCGCCCGAACGTGTGCCCGGCGCCATCGACGAAGGTCCGACCGCGGCCCGTGCCTTCAACGAAGTCGCCTCGCCCGAAGCCCGACGCGCCTATGAGGGGCATCTCGGTACGCGCCTTCTGGACGCGGCCGAAGACACCGGTGGCAGCCTGTCGGCCGAGCGATTGCGCGCCGTGATGCGAAGCGAGGAGGACCAGCTCGCACAGTTCCCGGCCGTGCGGGAGCGTCTGGAGGGCATTGCCAGGGCGCGGGAGGCTCTAGGGGCCGTCGAGCGCACGCCTCTCGGGTTCGTCGCGGCCGAACCGAAGATCAAAAAGACGATCAAGGTGCTGTTCGACCCGAAGCCTGTCGCGGGCTCGGAGCTTGAGGTCGCGTCGGCGATGCACGCCATTGCGAAGAACAATCCGGAAGCCGCACGCCAAGTCGCCCGCGCCCATCTGGAGACGATGTTCGACGACGCGACTCGGGAGCGGAAGGGTCTGCCGGCGCAGTACGGCGGGGCCGGGTTCGCCTCCGCGGTCGCTGGCAACCCGCAGCAGGCTAGGAACCTCCGCTCGGTCGTACGCGCACTGCCGGACGGTGACGTGCTCTGGGGCGGCCTGGATCGACTTCTCGGCACGCTGAAGGCCACGGGCTACAGGCCACAGAAGGGCAGCGACACCTCGTTCAACCGCCGGATCGAGGCGGTGCTGGGCAAGGAATCCGGCTCGGTCTCGGGCGCGATCACGAGCGTGTTATCGGGGGCCGCGGCCGGTGGTGGGATCGGCGGCCTCGGCGGCGTGGCCTCAGGCGGCCTGCTTGGGGCGAAGCGCGCCGCATCGGAAGCGTGGACGCACATGCAGCTTCTGCGGAGCGGGAAGACGGTCGCTCGGTTCCTATTCGATCCCGCCGCCCTGCCGGAGTTGCGGGCGCTCTCCCGCTCGATCCCCGGTTCCCCCGAGGCGAGCCGTGCCACTTCCCGGCTCCTCACGGTCATGAACTCGGGGTCGGGTGGAGCGATGCAGCCAGGTCAGTCCGGCGCGCGATAGGTCCCAGCCCTTCGTCAGCAGGAAGGTGACGGCGATGGCAGCGCCACAGCCGACGATGAATGCGATGCCCAGTTGTTCGCGTCTTCCGAGCGCGATGGCGTCTTGATGCTCGATCAGCACGAAGCCAACCACGATCGCGCCCTGCAGGGCCATCCAAAGCGTGCGCGAAAACCAATGAGGCATCGGCTGAACATGGCGCGGCGGCGGGCTGGCGGCAATCGGATCGGTCGGCAGGCGGAAAGAGAGGGCCCGGCCAAGCGTTCGGAAACGAAGCTACCCGACGAGGCCCCCTTTAATCAGTCGGCCTTCTTCGCAGGCCGTCCGCGTTTTGGCTTATCAGCGACTGTGTCATCCGATGCCGTAGCCTTCGCTGCTGCCTGTGCACCGAGCTGGCCCAGCCCGAGGCTCTTGGCGAGTGCTGAACGCGCTGCTGAGTAGTTCGGCGCAACGGTCGGATAATCCGACGGCAGGCCATACCGTGCTCGGTAGGCGGCGAAGTCGAGCCCGCGGGTCGAGAGGTGGCGCTTTAGCGTCTTGTATGATTTGCCGTCGAGGAAGGAGATCAGGGCGTCCGGCGTGATCGACTTCTTGATCTGCGAAGGCGTCGCTTTCTCGGACTCTAGCTCTGCTGAAGCGGTAGCACTGCTACCGTTTGCGAGTGCGCTAACAGCGGCGTGAACGCTGATTAGCATTTTCGGAAGTTCGGAGGCAGGCAGCGAGTTGTTCGAGATGAAAGCAGCGACGATGTCAACACTGAGGTTGATCACGTCGGGGGTAGGGGTAGCAGTATCGTCCACGTGTTGATTCCTTTTTCAGATAATCGCTAAGACATCCAAATTGCGTTGCATGCAATACGCGCGGTCCAAGAAATGTCGAATAAGTGGCCCTGGTGGAGCGAATTACTCAAAGGAGCAAGACAGCGTTTCGATGTCAGATCGTACGAACCGCCGCATTTTCGAATTTGAGATCCGCCACTGCTCTTTAAAACCTAGCCGGTATCGCTGGACAGTCAGATCGAATGACGGTCTTTTCGTCGAGTGCGCGACCGAGTCGTATCCGGCACATCGCGCTGCGATCACTGCCGGGGAGGCGCGTGCCGTCGCGCTCAATGAGCGAAGTGCGCTGGGCTATAATCCCTGACTACGGGTGATGCGGTGTCACCTACCCCGCCCGTCGCCTCCGCTCCGCTTCAGCTCGCCATGCATCGCGCTCGGCACGAGCCTCGATGAGGTCAGCCTGCAGATCCTCCATACGAGCGTGCAGTTCGCCGGCATCCACGGCGGTCTCGACAAGGAGGTCTTGGGCCTCGGCGAGCTGTGCGCGCAGCTCGGCGTTCTCAACGACAACGGCGAGGATTAGGGCGGCCGTGTCGTCGCTCATGCCGTCCTCGACCACGCAGCCAGATTGCGACCATAGCCGCCTATCAGGCTGCGCCGCGACCCCTCGCGCGCCACGATGGCGCGCGTTGCGGATGGGTCGCCGGTAAGTTTACGGCTGCAAATAGGACGGGTCGAACAACGCCAGCTTTTCGAGTGCAGGCCGATCGGACATCACTAAGATTCCACGCTTCAATGTGATTAACCCGTACTCTCGAAGCTGCTTCAAGGCACGATTGACGTGCACACTAGTGATGCCGAGCGCGTCAGCGAGATCATCCTGAGTGATACGCAACTCGTAGCTGTCTTCGGTGGCTAGTCCGACGTCTGCCAATCGCGTCCGCAACTCGCAGAACAGATGCGCCAAGCTCTCAATTGCTGATCGCCGGCCTAGGCTGACCATCCATTCGCGTGCGATAGCCTCGTCACGGCGCAACCGGATCAGGAGCGCCGCCAACAGTTCTTGGTTCAGTGGCTTAGCATCACAGATCGGATCGGCAGGGAGATGACCGACCAGACACCGTGTCAGTGCCCCCACAGCATAATCGGCACGACCGCGAAGGCCGGCCTCAAGGTCGCACAAATCGCCTGGGACTAGAATAGCAGTAATCTGCCGTCGGCCATCTCCCAGCATCCGGTAACGACAGGTGTGCCCAGCAATGAGGACGTGCAGTCCTTCTGGGACTTCTCCGAACCGCAGAACGTCCTGCCCCTTGTCAACTTGGTGCTCACGGAACTTGGCACCTACTAGCGTGCCGATCCCGTCGAGCGCACTGATAACGGCTAATTTGGGTGGTGGTGAAAGCGGTAGCTTGCCTTTGTAGATGCTCTGCATAGTGAAGCTCTCATGTGTCTCCGATTTTGGTAGACACGTGGCTTCACATAGATTTCTAATCTAGGATAGACGATGCCAAGCACTGTTCGCTTGCGTACGGTTTATTCCTGTAAGATGAGCGACAATAAATGTCGGATACCCGACATAAATTAGAAGTTAGATTTTTCTTCCGACGCCGATCTGACCGTCTTCTGGCTTGCTTGGGCGCAGATGCCTAAGGGACAATGCTCTCTTGTCTCAATGGGGCTGAGCCGACGACATGCCACTTTTCCGATTGCGAGGAGCCGTCCGTCAGGACGACAGCGAGATTGGCATGCCTAAAATCGACGAAACGTTCGAAGCAGCCAATTCTCAAGAAGCCATGCTTTTCGCTCGGAACCGCGCCTTCGGAGAACACGAAGCCGTTGTGAACGCGATCTGGCTTACGGACACCGAGAACAACACGCTGTGATCGCTCCGTATTGGCGACAGGGCATAGGTTGGCTCGCCGCGCATCGAACTTGTCGCGTCCGTCATGCCGAACAGCCCCAGACCGTCACCGCATAGCTCGGCGGCTTCTACCAGCCGCTCGGATTTCGATCTGCTCTCTGGTCGTGGCGTCGCCCGCCGGTTCCCGGCAGCCCTTTTTCGGCTTCCGTTGATCTCGAACAAGCAGATTTAGAACTGGGATATCCGTGGGGTGAATCTTTCTGCACCCTATGCGTCCCGGCCAGTCGAGATGCGAAACCGTTTCGCTTTTGGGTCTGGCCTCGCTCGATCCATTGCCGCCACTCGTGGCTGATGATGCGGACGAGGTTCGGGTCGTTCTTTCGACCCTCGTGGCGTCGCTCTTGGATGACAAGCAAGCCGTCGCCCTCGGCCTCGCGGATCGCGCCTTGCGCCAACCTACGGCACACCCCGGCCCTAGCGGCGATTGCGTCGATGCAGAGGCCGCAGACGCCCTTCGTGGCGACTTCGTCAGCGACGATGCGCAGGACCGAGATCTGTCCGACCGTGAAGCGGCTGGCAAGCGCCGGCGGCATCGGCCCGGATGCAGCGAGACGTCGACGGCGCGATAGGGCCTCCATGCGATCAGGAGCCCGCTGAGGGCGCTTAGAGGGGAATAGGCTGCGACGGCCCACCGGAACGCCAACGGGCTTCAGGGAGCCTCTAATCACGCCCCGACGGAGATGCAGGGCCTCGGCGAGGGTCTGGGCCCCGTCATCATCAACCGCACCGCCAGCATGGGCCTGCCAGATCGTCTTCGACAACTCGTCCATGCTGGCGAGCGTGCGCGCGCCGTCGATCGCGGCGAGCATTCGCGCGTGAAACATCGTCCCGGTCCCTCACGGGCCGCGGCTTGGGGTCCAGGCACGACTTCATCGCTCCGGGAATTGGCGTTCCCGTTGACTCCCGGCGGGAGCTATGGCTGATGGGGGATTGCAGATGGGCCCCCAAAGGCCACTTCGATTTCGCGGGCTTCCTGATTGGCGTCAGGGAGCCCGTAGTCGTTTCAGGGTTTAGCTCGCGGCGCTGATCTCCTTTTCCGGCTCACGACTCGCGATAGACGAGCCCGACCGGAACGAGGCATGTCGGCCGGGCCACACGGTTAAGTCAACGTTAGGGATCGGCTATCAGCGTCGATGCGTTGGTCGATCCAGTCTGCCCTTCATGGCTGGCAGGCTGTAGGTCGAGCGAGATCCAGATGACCGCCATGCGCGAGATCTACGCCAGCGGGAACGGCGACACCTGGCATTTGCTCTGGGATTTCGAGACGGGTCATACCTTCGTCCGCCATACCGCCAACGAGCCCTCGGGCGGTAACGTCGTCGATATCAGCCTGCCGGTGTTCCTGAGCCTCGGCCGCGATGGCCCAGAGCATCAGGCCCTATGGGCGATGATCGGCACGCTGGTGGACGGCCACTTCTCAGCCGAGGCGCTGAGTTCGCCTCCATCACCGGAGGCCGGCGCCGCCGCGGCGGAACCGTTGCCGGGCAAGGGTATCCTTTGAGACGAGGGCGTGATCGCGGCACTGAAACTATTGCCCGCATCCCCCTCGACGTACCGACAACATGGCTTCCAGTAGGCTCAGCTGAGATCCAGAGCCGCACGCATTGGCACGTAGGCCAGCGCCTGATCGCCCTCATCAGCGATCTCAATGTAATGGCGACCGATGGGACGTCCGTTCCGCACCCGGTCGGCAAGGATGCACCGCGCGCTTTCCATGGCTTTCGCCCAGGCAGCATCGAGGTTGGGAAGTTCGCTACCGTCTAAATCTGCAACCCGACCCGTGCTGTCGTGAACGTGCAGGAAGTATTTTGGCATCGGTTGACGATCGCGAACGGAGCCTAAGGTCCCATGGTGCCCGACGAAGCCGTGCCGTGGCTCGCGCCGTTGTCCAGCATAGGTCAGTGCGAGCCCAGCGCCATTCGCGCATCCTCGGCCTGCCACAATCACATGGCAGCGGGGCTGCATCCCATCTTCCAGCGCAGTGCTCCCCACTTCACGGGGCGCGTCCGCCTTGCCCGTCATGCCTCTTCGCGCCGATCCAGGCCGTACCAAAAAGGGGCCTTTTGCAGGTCGCGGAAATCGGCGCTACTCCCTGGGGCATCCCTCATTTCCGAATAAAAAATGGGGTGCTTTTCAAGGGACGCACAACAGCAGGGCGTCGAGCCCTCGTCGTGGGCCTTCGGTTACCCGGGTCCTGTCACCCTGACGGCTCGCTGGTGAGATAAACGACCTCCCCCGCCAGCCCGTGATCAGATCGGGCGGCGGGGTCGAGCCGGTGACAGCCGGCATTAGGTGCGTTGCTCCGCTGGCAACTCAGGCTGCGACCAGTAGGCGAAGGTCGCTCCCTCGATACGTTCGCCATCGCTGGTGATATCGATCTGTCCATCCAGGCGATCGGTTGCGAGCATCCACCGCGCGATACCAGCTGCAAAACCGCGGGCCAGATCGATCGAGGCAAACTCAGCAGGACCGATCGCGATGACAAGGCCGGTCGCGTCGCGGGCTTTGACCTCATACATGTCGCGGGCCTTAAGCTGTTGCTGGCAATCCACATGTCCGGGCAGCGAGCGCTGGGCGACCCATATCGGGGGCCGTCCGGTTGATGGCCCGCCGGCGGTTGCCAGACGGGCCAAGCGTTCAGGTTATGGCACTGCCCGATCAGCAGTTGTCGTCTTTGCCAACGCCCTGGTTGGCACCGGCGTTGTTCATCGCCCCGACCGTACCGGGGGACGCCGGCTGGTTCCCGCCTGCAGTGTTCTTGGAGGCTGGATCTTCCTTGGCCTTATCGGCCGAGCCCTGCTTGCCGACGTCCTGATTGGCGCCCGCATTGTTCATGGCGCCCACGGTACCGGGCGAAGCCGGCTGAGCGCCCCCAGCCTCGTTCTTGCTCGACTTGTCGACAGCGGAGCTTTTGTCGTTCGAGGCGGACTGCTCAGGCGTCTTACCTTTCGCTGCACCCGTATTGCAGGGCGCGGCGGTCACGACAGAGACAGAGAGCAAGAGCGCGGCCGCAGCAGTGCTGATCGATGCGAACTTCATGGATTCCTCCGGTTTGTTTTTTTTGGCGCGGGAGAAAGCGGCAGGTGAGAGTAGGAGTTCCCAGAAGTTCGGGGCAGCTGTGCACGAAAATAACCCGCCGCAGCTGGTCGCCGGGCGGGATCAGTCGAGGGAGGACGCTCCAACGTGATCCTCCTATGACCCTAGCGGTCAGCTTTTTCGCCCGCGGTCGTGAGTTCGATGTACCGGCGTGTCGTCGGTCCCACGAGATCGCGAACCTTCTGCGCCATGCCTTGCTCCTCTTTCAGAGACTGCTGGAAGCCGCTCGTATGGCCACTCTGTCCGGCGGCATCTGCGATCACGAGCAGTGACTCGTAGGCGGCGATCTCGAAATTCTCGAAGGCGTGATTGGCGAAGGTGTTCTTCAGGATCTCGTCCTGGGCCGGCGCATGGCCGAGCGCCATCATGTTGCCGACGAAGCCGAGGAAGCCTTCCTTGATCGTCGAAGGGCTGTCGCCGAGGCTCTGCATTGCCTCCTCCAGCCGATCCCGCTGCCCGTGGGTTTCGTCGACGTGACGGCGAAGTGCTTGCTCCATCTCGGGATAGTTTTTCAGCCGCTCAATCTGCCGCTCCATGATCTGAAGGGCCTGCATCTCAATCGCATGCGTGTTCTTGAGGGCGGTGACGTAAATCTCGCGTGTATCGATCGCCATGGCGTTTGCCTTTTCTCACCCGAGCACGAGGCTCGATATGTAAGGCAACCTTCCGGTCGTACGGCCAAGTTCCGACCTGGCTCGAACCCCCAAAGTTCGGTCGGAACGCCCTCGCGATGCTTTCGGTTGGCGTGCTGTCACATCCCAGTGGCGCATCGATACGGAGGACCTCGTGAGCCAGCGTGAGACGGGAACGGAGGCAAGGCAGGCAGAGCGCGGAAAGCCTACGCTCTTCGCCTTGATTGTGGGTGTTGTTCTAGCGCTTGCGGCCGGTGCTGCGATCCTGACCTACCAGGGATCGAAGGTACCATCCGACCCGTCGAGCCAGAGCCTGTCAGGCGCGAGTTCGGCCGGTACAGGCGGTTCTGCTTCGCGTGAGCAACCAGCCAATTCGAGCAATCCAGCCCCTGCTCAGCCTAAGCCCTAAGCGACCTAATTCACGGCCCCTACGCCTGAACCTGAGCGTAGGCGGGTCAGTGACACCAGGACGCAAGGCCACACCAGCGCCCCTTGGGAGGTGCAAGTGACCCGGTCGTAGCAGGGTCGATGCCCCGCGCGATCGAAGCTTTGTTTTGCGCTCGATGATCGGCGCCGATGAGGGCGGCACCAAGCCCGGCACAGACAAGGGTGGCCGCTGCCCAGCCAGCTACCTTGCCAGTGCGTCGTACATACTGAGGCATGTCCGACAGGGTGATGGGTAGGGGTTAGCGCTTTGCTAATGATGCGTGCGCGATCAGTCGCGCCGCTTTGAAGCGGCCCCCTCCGCGCCCAGGCGCTTCATGCACTCGTGGTAGAGTTGTGCGCCCAGATCAAACGGGGACAGCCCTTTGGGGTTGGGAGCGCCCAGTAGGCGATTTCTCGCATCCTCGCGGCAGGTAGCGTCCTCCGGACCCTGGATCGGAGGTTGGCTTTGAGCGAGTGCGGCCCCTGTCAAAGTGGCTGCGATAGTGATGGCGAGAACGATCCGACGCACGGGTAAAGTCTTCACTTGCCGCCTGAAGCCTCGTAGGCGGTGATCGCACGACGGCAGTTCTCAGACAGCTCGGCGCGATGCGTCTTGAAGCAGGCGTCCATCTCCTTGCTGTCCGGATCGTTGCCGCTGCAGAATGTGACGGCGTCGCCGGAGCAATACTTTTTCAGATCCGCGTTGCCTCGCTTGCTGTCCTGCGCGATGGAAGCCGAGGCGACGACAAGCGGCACTGCGAGAAGCAGCGCAAAGGTAGCGAGGCGGGGCATTGTTGGCTTCCTGAGCCCATCATGGGCCCGCAGGAATGACTGAGGGGCGAGGATCGTTCCTCGGGCCCTGGTGACAGCGTTGCGATCTCCTCGACGACCGACTTGAACATTGCCGGCGAGCGCTGGGCGACCTGTTTCGCAAGCCGCACCCTTTAAGTTGAAGTGGCGCTGGCACTCATAAAAAGTCCGGCTTACCGTAACGGCAGCCGGGCTAAGTTAGGTCACATGGCCTTCGGAGGCCAATACGTTGGACGGGCAGGAAGAGGGTTTAGTCCACCCGCCCCCTCATCGGTCGCGTAGGACGTTCGAGCTAGGCTGCCGACAGGCGCTTCGAATTGGTGGCCACATGCTCGCGGTACCGGGCGATGACAGCCTCAGGTGAGCCGCCCCACATCAGCATGCTGGTGGCCTCGATGCTCGCGTGGATCTTCTCGACCACCATCGACTGCATCTCGGCCACGCTTTCACGGCCGCCCCAGGCAAGCCGCACAAGACGAAGCTCGACCACTTTTTGGGACTCCAACGCGAGCATCATCGACGAGAAGAAGGGATTGTACATGGCACTCTCTTCGCTACGAAAATTCAGCTTCACGATCCGGGTTTCTCATCCTCATCCAGCCGGTCACGGGCGGCACGGGCCATGGAAATGAGATCGTGTGCGGTGAACCCGCGAGGGGCTACGCTGACCGTCTCTGACGGGGATGCAATCTGGCGCTTCCTGTCCTGAACGGGGATGGTGATGTCCGCTTTTCGACGTCGCTTCCGAGGCGAACCATTCATGGATTCTCCCTGCCCGTTGATGGGCGGTCGAGATACCAATTCGCACCTGCTTCGTGCTCGACCGAGACGCTGGGCGGCCATGCGATCGACCCTGTCAGCGCGGAAAAAGCTCTTGACGCCATCCTCAGGTGGCCGCCCGGCCCCGTGAGCCCGTCAGCGCCCTGCCAGACCGGTCGGTCACGTCATGATCCACGGCTCGCGCTCTTCCGGCTCCGCCTCGTCGGCGCTCGCCTTGGCCGAGCGATCGGCCACCTCGACCGACGCCCCGTCTGCGGTGAGGACGACGCGCAGGATCTCAAACCCCTCCTGCTTGAGGGCTCGGATCGCTCGACGGATTTCGGACTCGGTCACCTTGGCGGAGCGGCGCAGCATCGGTCTACGCTTTGCCGTAGATCAGATCATGCGAAATGCGGCCGTCCACGATCCGCAGGAGGTGGTTCGCCAGCATAATGATCTCGGCCGCCTCGCTCGGGTCATCGAGAGCGACGTGTCTATGTGACTGCGGGTTTTTGTAGGATCCGATCGCGCCAGCAAAGAGGGCAGATCGTGCCTCGCGCTCCCCTTTTTCGGCCCCGCCGTCCGTGAGAGGGCCGCCTTGCGGATTGAATGCCTTCCGCATCAGGTCCGTGCCGTAATCCGCGTTTGTCAGGCCAGCGGCCTCACGCACCGCCACCTCAACCGCCTTCATCGCCTCGAACACAGCCGTGTCGTACTTTCCGCGATGGAACAGACCCCACACGTCCTCGCGAATGACGGGATGAAGGATCGCCTGCGGCAGAAATCTTGATCTCGAAAGGTCGCGATGATCACGCGCCTGGGCAATTCGGCGAGCCCGCCGGCTAAGTACGCGCTGCATCGTATTACCGACGAACTGCCGGTCAGGCAGCAGCAATCCCTGCCCTTCGAGCCAAGCCCACGCCTCGCGGCAGGCTTCTTTCAACTCGCCGGTTCGATGGGGAGCGAAGTTGCCTGGGTTGTTGATGTGGGCGGCTTCAAACGTCCCGATGTCGATCTGTTGCCGCTGTTGATGCCAATCCTTGATTGAGATCAGGATGTAGACACCGAGTTCGTCCGGCTCCAGCGCTAGAGCGGTATCGGCATCATGAAGAAGATCGGAAATATGCACACCTAGCTCTACAGTTATGTTGGTGCTGAGACTTATCCAGCTACGCCGCCGTCATTCTCGGTCGTGAGCTGATCCGGCCGCAGGCCCTCGTCGAGCTTGGCGTCGTTCCGCCTCCGAAGTCGGACGCCGGCCCCTCCTCCGTTCTCGGGGATGAAATCGACGCCGGCCGCCCTGAACGCCCTCTCCAGCACGTGGAGAGTCGCCGTCTTCGTGGACATCAGCGGTCCGTCCATCTTCTCCAGCCGCTTGATGGTCTCGATCGAAACTCCAGCGTGGTCCGCGATCGTGGCCTGATCCCATCGGAGCAGGGCTCGCGCGGCTCGTAGCTGCTCGGCTGACAACATAAATGCACCTCAGGGGTAATGCGATACTCCTGAGGTGTTGACACCTTGCAGGGCTCCCGTTACATCTCAGGTGTAACACGGAACGCCGCAAGGGCAAATCAGATGACCGCCCCGAACTTTCTCCCCTCGAATGCCCTGGTCGCCGCCTTCCCGCAGACCCCTCGCCGGCAGATCTGCATCCGCCGGCAGGAAGGCCGCGAGCGCTGGGCCGCTCGCAAGGCCGAGATCGAGGCGTCTCGCCCGGTCAGCTTTCAGCCCCGCATCGAATTCATCCCGCCGACCCGCGCTGGTCTCATCCTCGGTGAGAAGCCGGTCCACCGCCTCACGGGGCGATCGGGTGAGCGCCACACCTTCGTGCGAGTGTCGAGCGTCGATCGCGCCGCCCTGGTCGCCGGTCCGGTCGTCCTCGTCGCCATCCGCCGCATGCCCGGCCGGGTCGATACGCTCGGCGCCGAGGCGTTCGAGCCCGAGAACGCCGCCCGCCTCAACGCTTGGATCAGCCGCGCCACCGCTGCTCGCGATGTCGAACTGCTCGCTTGCAGCACTATCGGCAGCCGCATCGAGCGCGCCACGGTAGCCGCCGACCTCACGGACAAGCCGGTTCGCGCCACCGCCTTCGTCTCCGCCGGCCGCTTCGACCTTCGGGCCATCATGGCCGCCGCCATTGCCACGGCGAAGACCATCCGCAAGGCGACCGGCTTGGCTTGGGGCGTGTGCCTCTCCGCTGCTCTCCGCGATGCCTGGCAGGCCGCCAAGGCCGCCCGTCTCGCTGCCGCGCACTGACGCCGCCATGAGCCGCGCCCGCGCTTCACCGGACTGACCAGCCCCCCTCCCTTTCGAAATCCCGTCTTGCCCTCACGAGCCCTCTGGAGCCCGAACGATGTCGCTCGCCCTGATCCCGAATTTCTCTGTCCCGCTTGTGCCGATCCACGAAGACGGCGACCGCGTCCCCTTCCACGCCGATCCGATCCTCGCAGCGATCGAAGCGCACGAGGAAGCCTGTGCGGTGTTCCAGGCAGCTGCGAAGGGCGGCCCGACGCTCCGCGCCTTCGAGAGCATGGAGATCGCGCTGGAGATCCTGCTCGGCACGCCGTGCGCTACGCGGTTCGGCGGGTTCGCCCTGATCCGGCACCTGCGCTGGTGGATCGAGGCCGAGGCGCACCACGCCAGCGACTGCGAGCCCGGCTATTCGATCGCCCAGGCCCGCGAGGCCGACCTAACGCGGTTCCTCGGCTCCGATGGCGTCTCGCGCATTGGCACCGCCATGCCGTCCGGCCGCCTGCCGGTCTCGGTGTCTGCGCCTCGCCCGACGCGCATCGTGATCGAGGCCGGCCCGACCCCCTCGCCTGCCCTGGTCCGCCTCGGCCGCGCCGTCGCGTCTGCAGGCGACCTGCTGGCCTGCCTCGTCCTGATCGCTGGCGGCTGCGTGCTGACCGGCCTCGCCTCCCTGATCTGAACCGTCGCTTTAGAGGTAAAGCAATCTGTATATCGAGCTATCAATCTATCAAGCATTGGAGATCACAAGATGCGCAATCCTCTGAAGCGTCTGGCCCGCCCGGATCAGCCCAAGCGCCTCCTGCGCGAGCGACTGGCTGGGGCCAAGACCAAGCTCGTCGCGGTTCGTGAGAAGTACGGCCGGACCCTGCGCGTGCATCGCGCGCTGAACGCGCCGCTGCCGATCCCCGCACCGGCTGTCGATCGCGCCGCCTTGGTGAATTACGCGACGTTCCTCTGGCACGAGCATCGTGCCGTCTGCGGTGAACTCTATCCGCACCTGGGGCACCGGGCAGGCCAGTTCGTGCGCTCGATGAACGAGGCGTGGGGCTTCTTCCACGACGGCAACAACAGCACGAGCCCTCGAAAGGGGATGCCGCCGGCTTCGACGCGTGCCGTACAGGTCTTGGATCTCGCGGGGGTCGATTGGCGGAAGGACTTGGCCAGGATCACCCTGCCGACCGAGGACTCGACGTATATCGATAGCGGGGAGCGCCCGTCGCTGCCGTTCGGGTGGCCGGCGGCCGATGCCGTCCTGACCGAAGCCCTCGATGATCTGCGTAGGCTCGATGCCGGGCAGGAGGCCATGCACTCCGGCAATCCCCATCGGAACGGCGACACGGTGCCGGGATACGACGCACTGGAAGACGCGCGCGACAACGCCCTCGACCTCATGGCGAAGACCCGCGCCGAAAGCCTGACCGGCCTTCAGGCGAAGGCGGCGGCCATCCTGACCAAGTCCGTGTCCGACGAGGGCGTGCACGTTGAAGGTATCGCCGCCTCGCTGGCTCGCGACCTGATCGGCGCACATCAATCCGCGCTCGACCAGAACCGGCCCGATCCGATCTTCGCCGTGATCGATGAGGCGAAGCGCCTATTCATCGACTGGACCGAGACCGGCAAGCTGCCGCTGCACACTGGCTCGATCGACCCCCGCCCCGAGAACGTGGCGGCACAGGAAGCCTTCCACGACTACGTCGATGACGTCCTGCTGGAAACGGTGCCGACGACGGCGGCAGGCTCGAAGGCGCTGGCGCGGTACGCGGTCGAGTTCATCCGGGCCGAGAAGTTCACCTTCGACGAGACCAGCGAGAAGGGCGACGAGAACGTTCGCCTCCTCGACCTGATCGCGCGCTCGCCGCTGCGCGCCTGACCTCGCCTCGCGGCGGGTCTCGCCTGCCGCCCTTCCCTGCATCCTGTGATCCTTGGAGGCCGCCTGTGCCCTCTCTCCGCTTGCCCAATCCGTTCCGCCGGGGTGCTGATCGCCCCTCCTTGAAACAGCGTGCCGCATCGCTGAAGGCCACGGCCGGGCGTGTGATCCGCTCGCCGAAGTCGGGTTCGCCGAAAGACCTCATCGCCAGAGCGAAGCAGCACCCCGGCATGATGGCCTATCCGGCGGAGCGCCCGACCTCGCTTGTCGCGGTTCGCTTCGGCTTGCGTCTGGAGGCGCAACGCCTGCTGGCCACGGCCCTCGACGAGTTCGCCCGTCTCTACGAGGCGCAGAGCGAAGGTGCCGGCGAGGCAACCTGTCGGACGATCGAGGGGCGGCTGAAGCGCGAACTGCGGATCGATGCCCTGCGGGTCGCCGCAGAGGATGCCGACCCCGACGCGACGGCTGGGCTGATGCTCGACCTTCACGCCATGGCCGGCGGCGTGATCCACGACGATGGCAGGGTGTCGTTCTGCGACGCGGATGGCAGGGTCCTGCGCAAGCCGGTGACGGACTGGATCGGCTTCACGGCCTCGCGCCTCTACGCGTCGGCTCGCAAAGAGATGGCGCGACAGGTCAACGACCCGGCGCTCGACGACGCGGGCCGGAGCGTGCTCTCCCTCAAACTGCGGCGCGATCTCCGCCTCGATGCCCTGCACGTCCTCGCCTTTCGCTCGGCCGAGGCGTTCGACCTGACCCAGGCCAAGGCCGGTGCGGCCGAGGGTGCCGTGATCCCCGAGCCTCGCATGTACCGCGCCGGGCCGGCGTCGATGGATCTGCAACGAGCGATCGAGGCGCACCGCGAGGCCGTGCAGATGGCGGCGTTCGATCCCGTCGCCGATGCCTATCGCGGCGAGGCCCGTCGCACCCGTGTCCGCGCCCTTGCCGACGCGGTGCGCGAGATCCCGGCCCGGTCGCATGCCGATCTCCGGCTCAAGGTGCTGTACCTCTGGCCCGGCAACGTCGAGGGCGAGACGGTCGGCGAGGACCTGTCCGAAACCCTCCTCTCGTTCCACGACGACGTGATGCGGCTGGGGTCGGAGCCAGCCGTCGAGGCCGAGGACCCAGCGTTGACGGCCATTGCTGCGAGCCGCGCCGCCGAGGCCGAGATGGCGGAGTGGCAGACGCAGGCCAGCGCACGGCCCAGCCGTCTCACCGAACCGATTTTTGCGGAAGAGCACCAGCTTTGCATCGTGCAGAGCCGGACCCGCGACGCTGCGCTCTCGACGGTCCCGACGACCCAGGCCGGGCGTCTCGCCCTCGTCGAATACGTCCGGTTCGTCATGGACCTCTACGGCATGGGCGAGCAGGGCGAGGGCGCGGACAACCTTCATGTGTGAAAGCAGACGCACGCGACCTTGATGGCTGCGCTGGTGCAGGAGGTCTGACGGTGGCCAACGTGATCCCCTTCCGACGACGGACCCGCCCTGCCGCCGGGCGGCTGGCGCCCTTGGATCAGGTCGCGGTGCGAGCCGAGATCGAGGAGGCGGCCCAAGCCGCGCTCGACACGGTTGATCACCTCCTCGCGATCCTCGACGGCATGGAGCCCCGGCCTGACGACGAGGACGGTGGCGATGCCGAGCCGGACCTCGGCGCACCCGAGGGGCACGAGAGCCAAGTCGTCTGGCTGCGCGGCACGACACGCGATCTCGAACTCGACCAGTACCCGGAGTTCAGCCTGTAAAATCCCGCCTGACGATGCGAACCGCCCTCGCCTTCGGTCTGCCGCCGGAGGCCAGGAACATCGGGCGGGCTCGGCGGTGGTCGCGTACTCTTCTCGACCGGGCCGAGGCCATGGCCGTGAGGATGCCGGGCACGGCTGCTCTACGCATCATGGCGAAGCCCTGCTTATGACACCTGCCGATTTGCCAATCGACCCGAATTTGGTGATGGGTAGCGCGCTGTTGCACCTGCGATTGGGAAAGTCATGAGCGAAAACTCAGGCGAAGTGAAGACGCCGGACACGCAGATGATCCTGCATCAAGCTCGGGCCGCCTTCCTGCGCAATCTACCAAAAGGCGCGGAAACCTTTTTGAGCGCGGGATGTGCCGGTCGTTGGTTCTTCGATTGGATAGAGTGGACGTACGGCAAAACAAAAACTCATATTGGGGTTGAGTTTTATTGCCCTAAACCTGATGATCTTCAGGATAACGTCACATGGATAGCAAACACTTGTTCAGACATGTCGGATGTTGATTCAAAGAGTTGCGATATTGTATTTTCAGGACAGAACTATGAGCACCTTTGGCCGAATGAACTAATAGGCTTTATGCTTGAGGCGGCTCGGATCACCCGTGAGGGCGGCTTACTGGTGATAGATAGCCCCAACCGCGAGATCACGGAGGCGCTCAACTGGACACATCCAGAACATACGGTTGAGGGCACCCCCGATGAGGTGGTGGAGGCCATGCATTACGCGGGCTTCGACGTGACCGCCAAGAAAGGCATTTGGTTGTGCCGAGATGGCGAGGCCGGGCGTACTCTCACTTTTGGGGCCTCCGAGCAGTTTGGGTGGAGCGTAACCGAACGACTTGTTGCGGCCGTCGAGCGGCCACAGGATTCCTTTATCTGGTGGGTCGAGGCTCGGCGCAGCGGACGTGATCCCGATAGACAAAAGCTGGCCGACCTGCTGAACGGGGTCTTCCAGAAGGCATGGCCGCAGCGTCTTCGGCGAACACAAAGCGAGATCGGATCGAAGTGCGATAAGGATGGAAACCCCTGGTTCCAAGCGCCTGCCGGAACGACTGGTGCTTTGATGTATGGTCCGTATGCCCCGCTGCGACCTGGCCGTTACGTCTGCACGTTCGAGGTGGACGTCGCCAACACTAAGAATGGCCAAAGCGCCCTAGTGTGTGAGGCATTATCATTCAGTCGCACAACGAAACTGGCTCAACAGGAGGTTTCCACAAATGGCCGAAGATTGGTAAAGCTAGATTTTACTATAGACGATCTACTTTTTGGCGTAGAGTTTCGATGCATTACCAATGGGTCGGCTGATGTTTCTTGTCGAGCTTATGTTGATTTAGTTGAGTATATAGCATGATTTATAATTTCTAATTTTGACCGTAAATAAAACCTAATAGATCGATCAATTGAAATTCAATGATGGGATCGCTCCAAGGCAATGAGAGCACTTACAATGAATGAGATTGCCATATGACATTTTCAAATATTTCGAATAATATTTTATTGGAAGTTGACAAATTTCGCGTTGAGTTCTTTTTCAATTCGATCGAGAAACATGAAAGAATTGCTTTTGTTTTCTCTAATCATGGAAACACCAGCCTGGACGGAATGCCGGACGGTGGATCAACGCTCTACGGAGCCGGATACGATGTAATATGCTTCAAAACTACAGCAAATGATTGGTATCAGACGTTACCATTTGAGATATTCGACAAAATATCTCAATTAATCTACGAGCGATCATACCAAAGGGTGGTTGGTTACGGATTTTCGATGGGAGGTTTTGCGGCAGCAGTATTCTCTAAGCTGCTCAGTTGCGACACCGTTCTTCTTTTATCGCCACAATATTCAGTCCGCGACAGCTTTGATACACGCTGGCACTACGCAGTTCCGCATGTTAATTGGCGCTATGAGTTGACGGACGAAAGTATCAGTAAGACCACAAAGTTTTTAATTTTTTATGACAATAAAGATATCGACAAATTTCAAATCGAGAAGTTTATAAAACTTATACCATCTGATAATCTTACCTTAAAATCGGTACCCTATTGTGATCATACATCGATTGCGTACCTAAAAGAAATAGGAATACTTCGAGATGTTTTGCTAAAATCATTGGACACCGGACGCTTTCCGGAATTGTCTTATCAATCAGGGCGGAGAAATTCGAGAACATATCTGCATACACTGTCATTGCATCTGTATATTAAGAATAAACTTAAGTGGGCTTTGGGCGTCAATGACATCGTTCTTAGGATAGAGCCAGGCAACATCGCAAACTATCAAACACGCTGCATGATACTCGAAAAGGCCCTAGCGCAGTCTCAAACATCTCACCACGCTGAGAAGCGAAACCTAGCAGAACCTGAAAATAAAGATCTCAAACCTCACACTGACAAGCACATGCCGAGCCTCTTCTTGAAATTACGCGCCGGCGCGTTTGTGACTGACGCTTATCGTCGAGCCAAGGCGATCATGACGTTCAGGGGCTGACACGCAAAAAGCGCCTCAGCACCCTATTGAATGAACGCCGGGGCGCTGCCGCATCGTGACGGCTGAGATCGGTCTTACGGCGGCGGCCGGCTCTGAGCCTCGACGCGAGGGAACATCACTGCTCTCCCACACGATGCCGAGGCACAACCTCGCCCCGAACGAGATCTTACTCGCATTCTCGGAACAAAATCCTCGGATGAGCAACAGCATGTCGTCGCTCTGCCGCAGGGTTTGATCGACCTATGCGGGTCTGGGCATAGGATGCTACGCGGTGAACCGGCTAAAGACCGCAGCAAGACGGATCCGACCAAATTGGTCCCCTGGCTTTGCCTGAATCACCAGTGGATCTAGAAAGGCAGGTCACTGGGCCGGGGCATGGGCCTGAGTTCGTTTTGTTTTTCCGCCCGGTGTCATCGACGCCGACAAAGGCCTGGGCTGCGATCCACTGATTTGCAACCAACTTTGGCGCACCTGAGGATCTAAGAATGAACGTCCACGCGTATGGAGCGAGCAACGTGAACCGCTTCGGGCTCGAAACGAAACGCGACATTATCGTAAGAGCTATTGGCGCCGAATTGAATTCTGGTGCGGCCGCACTGGGCTATCAAGATTGTCTGTTCACCAACGGTCGCGAAGGCGTTGTCGCACAATGCTCGATTTCAGAGCTGCGCGAGCGATATTACGTGATCGACGTCGTGGGTAGCGCGTTTTCAGCGTCGGGCCTTGAAGATTGCGTCATCACAATCGCCCGTGCATCCGACGGCGCCATTTTGAAGCAACAGAGCTTGCTAAGCTGCCTTCGCACCGGAAACCGCGCCTGTTTTTCGGCGATATTCGACAACACCAATCCCAATGACGGGATCAAAGTGTCAATTACGGCTTCGGCCGCGGCGCAATTCCGCATTGACGCAATAGAGTTATCAAACGCAGACTATCTTTTCAATTTCGCAATCGTAAATAAAAGCTACATTAAAGACCTGCCTTGGACGATTGTGCTCTACCGGTCTTGGGCCCGTTTCTCGCAAGTCGATTGCCCATTCTATATCGTCGTACCGAATCAGGATCTGCCAGCTTTCGTTGAGGCCTTCCGCTCAGAACTGGACGCCGGCCGGATAGCCCGGATGCCCAACCTCGTCACCGAGGAATGGGTTTTCGATATCGGCGCAATCACTATCCCCGAGCATTTCAGCGGATGGCAAACCCAACAAATCGTCAAGCTTGGCTTCTCAAAAACGCGGATCGCTCGTCAGTACCTCACGGTCGACAGCACCATGCTCTTCACGAAGCCATTCGATTTCCGTCGCCTACTCAAGAGCGGTATCATCTATACGGCCGCGAATCGCACGAACCGTCACGACTTTTTCGAGTATTTCCGCCGCGTCGACGAGAAAGGTTGGCTGAACGGCAACCTAGTCAACATCTCGGAATCATTCAACGCGATCTGCGAGTTCATGGGCAACACAACAAACGATACCAATGCCTACGTCTCGTGTACCGGCATGTTTAACTCCGAACTCGCAATCGAATTAGAGAGCTACGCGCGCGGCAGGGGCGCCAATGGCTTCGTCGGACTGATCCTGATCGCGCCCTACGAGTTCGCTTGGTTCGGCGAGTTCGTCTTCTCACAGCGGCGCGAGCAGTTTATTCCGCACGACCCGCACCTAATGACGCTCGGTCACTCCGAGGAGCATGCTCGCACCCTGTCTGAGGGGACGATGCGGAGCGAAGATTACCACATGGGGATCATGCTGCAGCCCCCGGCATCAGACCTCTGCGATCCGGAAAGAATTTTTTCCATGGTTGCTGAAGGCCAAATTAGGTAGCTTCTACCTGGTGACGAATGATCGCCCCTCGCCGTCAAAGGTGGGTCGCGGGTCTCCACCTTGCGACAGAGGGTACGCGTTCCGTGCGTACCCTTGCGGCGTCCTCGCCCCAGCTTTTGGCGAACCATCACCTTCATGGTGATGGTCGCACGTCGCGAATGGCTCAACCGGCGCATGACGCAACTGACGGCCCGCCTCGCACGGCGGCCGAGCGACCGGGATCAAGCTCGCCTACTGGCCGGCGCTCGCGCGTGGCTCCGCTACACCGAGCGCATCGCGGCCCTCGCGGGGATCCCCGAGCCGGAGGAGACGGCAGAACTGCGGACGATCTTCGCTGAACCGCATGATCCGCCCCTTCGTAGAGACAGGTCGCCAACTTGATAGCTTGATCGCTTGCGGTCGAGCGATCTCGCAAGCATGACCGCGATCAATCCTGCGTTCGTGGGATCTCGTTGACAGGATGGTAAGCGATCTCGTTCAAGAGCAATCGAGCGGTCTAGCTTCTGAGGGATCGAGCGTGCAGATCATCACGATAGCGGCCCGGAAAGGCGGCGTCGGCAAAACGACGCTGTCGATGCACCTGAGCGTTCTGGCATCCGCGCCAGGGGCGCCCGCCCTCCTCCTCGACACTGATCCGCAGCGCTCGCTCGCATGGTGGCACCGCCTACGAGAAGCCGACGTGCCAAACCTGATCGAGGCGGACGCGCGCGAACTCCCCGACCTCGTCGCGGCTGCGAAGCGCGAGGGCATCAAGCGCATCATCATCGACACCCCGCCGCATGCCGAGGACTCGATCCTGGGCGCCATGCGCGTCGCCGATCTCGTAGTGGTGCCGACCCGGCCAGGTCCGCTCGACCTCGCGGCCGTGGCAACCACACTCGAATTGGCGGAACGCGTCGGGAAGGTGCCCTTGGCCGTCATCAACCACGCGCCACCGCGCACGGGCTCCGCTGAGCCTGCGATTGTCGCGGAAGCCCGCGCGGCGCTGATCTCCATGGGGGCGACCGTCGCGGAGACCGTCGTTGCGAACCGCGTGAGCATGTCCCACGCAATCCTGACCGGCTCGACCGTGAACGAGCACGAGCCCGGCGGGAAGGCGGCTGCCGAGGTTGAATCCCTCTGGAATGAAATCAAAGCTCTGTTGGACCGACCGGCGAGGAAGGCACGATGACCGCGCAGAACAAACGCCCGACGTTGGACAGCCTGACCAGCCGCTTCGCCAAGAAGGAGGGGGCGCCAGCCGCAGCCCCTGCGTCTGCGCCTGTGGCCGAGACGAAGACCGCCGAGGCGTCGAACCCTGCCCAGGTTGGCAAGAAGGACGACCGGGTTCAGATCCTAACCCGTGTCGATGCGCCGACTCGGAAGAAGCTGCGGATGATCGCGCTCGAACAGGACCGCACCGTGCAGGACATCTGCGAGGAGGCAATCCGCGACTTCGTCGTTCGGCATTCTCGATAGCGTTACATCACGTTCCCAAGCTTGCGAGCTATCAAGCTCACCTGATCGGAGGATAGCGATGGCTGGTCCCGAGTCCGTCAACTCGACGCTCTTGGGGGCGGCGGCAGAGCACTACGTCATGTGCCAGCTTCTTCGGCAGGGGAAGGTTGCCGCGCTCGCACCGGCAGGGGTGCCCGACGCCGATATCATCGTCTCGGATCGCCTGGGCAGCGCACTGGCGGCAGTTCAAGTGAAGGCGCGTCGGGCGATCGGCTCTGACAACGGCTGGCACATGAAGGCCAAGCACGAGGAGATCGTTCGCGACCTCCTGTTCTACTGCTTCGTCGATTTCGGAAGCGGCCTCGCCGACCAGCCGAAGTGCTGGGTGATACCGAGCGCCGTCGTCGCCTGCGTCCTAACCACGAGCCACCGGAACTGGCTGGGGGCGCCGGGCAAGAAGGGCCAGCCCCACAAGGATGGGCCGATGCGTCGGATGCTGCCGGACTACTCGCGGCACGGCATGAAGGACCATGGCCTCGGCTGGCTCGACGGCTACCTCGACGCCTGGGGGCTGATCGCACCACCAGTCATTCAATCCAGCTAACTTGCTATCAAGCTACAAAGATCGCTTGCTCCCGAGTCTACCTAGCTGTAACTTCCGATAAGTGGTGTTCTCGGAAGTTTTGAGCAGGGCAGGTTCGATGGTCCGTGAAGAAATGAAGCCTGGGCTATCTTGCGATAGCGACCCGTTCGCAACGCTGCGCGACGCGGCTTCGGCGGCAGCCCGAAACCTTGGGCTCGATGCCGACGCACAGCATCTCTCTCCGGAGCATTGGCAGAGGGTGCTTGCAGCCGTCGAGGCTCGGATCCGAATGCGCGGCCTCGAAGTACCGGCAGACTGGCGCGAAGATCTGGCCATGCAGATGGGTCGCGCCGGGCTCGACACTCCCAACGAACCGGAGAGCTAAGGCGATGGATGCGCTGACAGCAGACCTTTCCGACCCATACGCCCCAAAGCCGGCGGTGCCGTTCGACTACGGCCTGATGGAGCCCGCAGCGGCCGATGAGGCGCGAGCGGTTGCCGAGCGGTATCGCGCCCGGTCGAAGTCCTACGTCATGGATACCGGCCGCGACCTCCTAGCGATGAAGGAGCGACTGGATCACGGCCTGTTCCTGAAGTGGGTCGGGTCCGAGATGAGCCTGACAGCCCGCACCGCCCAGAACTTCATGCAGACGGCCGCGCAACTCGGGAGCAAAAGCGAAACGGTTTCGCATCTGCCTCCGACGACGCTCTACAAGCTGGCCTCGCCTTCATTGCCGGACCCAATCCGCGAGGAGATCGTCGGGCGGCTCGATGCCGGCGAGGCTCTGACGCCCAAGGCGATCGACAGCCGCATCTGGGAAGCTCGCAAGGAAGCCGAGCGTGAGGCCGCCGAGGCGAAGCTGACCCCGGATGAGCGGAAGCGGCAGGCCAAGAGCAAGCGCGATGCCGATGCCCGCCGTCGCCGCGAGCATGAGCGCTGGCAGGCCGAGCAGGCCGAGGAACGCGCGCGGAAGGGCGCGGCGACCAAGGAGCTTGCCGAACTGCTGGCCGCGCGCCTCGACGATGAGAGCTATACGGCGGCGTATCGGCTCCTGCGCGATTGCGACCTCTTCAACCTACGGCACGACCTTGCGAGCGCCTACGGGCCGACCGCCGAGGCTCAGGCGCATAGCGCCGCTCTGGTGCGCGATCTCGACGCCCATGCCGACGCCTGAAAGTCCGACGTCTGCCGTCGAGGTTCTCGCCGGATCTGGCGGAAACCTCCCTGCCGAGGCCACCGCGATCGTCCGCGCCTACCAGCGCGCCTCGAAGGCTGACGCGACGGTGCGCGCCTACACTACTGACGCGCGAGTGTTTCAGGACTGGTGCGCCCGGTACGGGTTCCGCTCACTGCCGGCGACGCCGGAGGCCGTGGCCGCGTTCCTCGTATCCGAGGCGGAGGCCGGAAAAGCAGCCTCGACGATCGGTCGGCGCTGCGCTGCGATCAGCTACGCCCACAAGCTCGCCAAGGCGCCCGATCCGACCGATGACGAAGAGGTGAGGGCGACGATGAAGGGCATCCGGCGCCGGGTCGGAGTTAAGCCCGAACAGAAAGCGGCGGCCACCGACGACGTCATCATCTCGTTGTTGCGGGCCACGCCCGACACGCTGACCGGCAAGCGGGATCGTGCCCTCCTGGCGCTCGGGTTCGCGGGTGCGTTCCGGCGCTCCGAACTGGTGGCGCTCGACGTCGCGGACCTCGTCGAGGACAAGGATGGGCTGCGAGTCCGCATCGCCAAAAGCAAGACCGACCAAGAAGGGCAGGGGGCCGAGGTCGCGATCCCGCATGGTCGATACATCCGGCCGGTGGCGCTGGTGCGGGACTGGCTCGAAGCCGCCGGCATCATGGAAGGGCCGGTGTTTCGGCCTATCTCGCGGTCGGGGAACTTGCGGCGCCGGGGTTCGACGGACGTTGGGGGATTCGAACCTTCCGAGCCCCGTCTGACAACGCGGGCCGTCGCGGACATCATGAAGCTGTACTGCCGGGCGGCCGGGCTCGACGCCTCGACCTTCGGGGCGCACTCGTTGCGCGCCGGCTACATCACGACGGCCGCAGAGAGGGGTGCGGACCTCGCGCGAATCATGGATCAATCCCGCCACCGCGATCCGCGAACGGTGCTCGGCTACATCCGGCGGGCGAACGCCTTCAAGGATCACTCAGGGAGCGGGTTTTTATAGCAGCTCATGAGCCAGTGCCGACGTCAGGCTGCGTTTGCGTTGGTTGCGGCCCGCTCAAGAAGGCTGCGTTCGTATACGATCAGTTCTCGCCCCATTTTGATGGCGGCGTGAAAGCGTTTCACCTCCAGCTCCTTTTCGATTGCAAGAAGGTATGGGGCGGTACTTGGTGCAGCTCGCATTAATTCTGCTGCTTGAGAGTAAAATAACTCCAATACTTCAGAAGGATCATCATTCAAATATATAACTTGAAGGGTGACGCAAATCATTTTCGCGGCAGTGTCGGCGTCACTCTCATGAATTATCTCACTTTCGCGCAGGAATTTACAGTGAGACTCCAATAGGAAGTCGGCATTCCTGTTACCATTACGGATCGAAGCGCCGTTGATGATAAGCCGTTCATTTGGCTTGAGCGTGATGCGCAGAGGCATTTTGATCCCTTCCCGACCAGCCCCCTATGTAAAATGCAATGTATTAATATATTGGAAACGATTAGTTCAAATCGATCGGGAATTTAATTCCTTAGAAAGGCAATCACCTGTATCCGTTGTGAAGCCGAAAAAAGCGGCGCTACATCCAATAGGGATATAAAGTAATGTCGAGCAACATCGCACTCACTGCCAATATTCGTTCCAACCTCCTTTCGCTGCAGGGTACCGCAAGCTTGATGGAGACGGCCCAGAACCGGCTGTCGACGGGCAAGAAAGTCAATAGTGCACTCGACGATGCAGTGAGCTTCTTCACGGCTCAAGGCATGTCGGACCGGGCTTCCAGCCTTAACTCGCTTTCGGACGGAATCAGCACGGCTCTCCAGACCGTGAAAGCTGCAAGCTCGGGCCTCGATACGATATCGGATCTAGTGAAGCAGGCTAAAGCTGTCGCAAAGCAGTTGAAATCTGCTGATGCCGCGGATACCGGCCTCACCGACGGTCTCAAGGAGCAGTACACGGAAATCAAGAAACAGATTGACGCAGCTGCGAAAGACTCCAGCGTCGATGGCGTGAATTTGCTCCAAAAGTCCGATGCAACTGATGGTGTCTCCCTGAAGGTTGTATTTGACGAAAAAAATGCTGATAGCAATACGCTGCTCAAGGGCAAAGACTTCTCGTCTGGAGCCGATGGCCTTGGCCTCGGTACCCTTACGGACGCAGCATCTGTCGAGGCCGAACTGACTGCGCTCGACAAAGCATCGGCCTCTATCCAGGCTCAGCAGAGCAGCCTTGGCACCAGCCTTACGGTTCTGAAAAGCCGTGATACGTTCGGTAAGTCGCTCGCAAACGTCCTTCAGGTCGGTTCAGACAACCTCGTCAACGCTGACACCAATTTGGAAGCAGCCAACGTGCTTGCTCTCCAGACGCGGCAGTCGCTGTCACAGTCGGCTCTTTCGCTCGCCAACCAGGCGAACCAGGGCGTGCTCCAGCTGCTTCGCTGATACGCTTTCGATCCATACCGAACTGGCGGCCGGAGCAATGCTCTGGCCGCCTTTTGCGTTAAGAACACATTAAATACGTTCCCAGATACTCATCGCCATCTGGGACGATGGCGATCCAAAATGATCATGTGCGAAAGCGAGACTGAGAGCAGCGACATGGGTCGCTTTTTCCTCGCTGACCACGATGCCGATACGGTCTGCAAGACGATCTATGTCCTGCTGCAGCGCATGTACCGAGACGGCAATCATCAGGCTCACGAGGATGCGTTTTTGCAGCTCGCAAACAAGCTGATGTCCGTCACAAGGACGTACGGTACGTTCTTCCTCGCACTCGACGATCGAATTCAAGAGCGTGATTACGCTGGTGCCCTACTGGTCGGGCAGGCTCTCCTTCAGCACGAAGCGATGCTGCATGACATCGCCGCCGGTAAGCCAATTCGGCGCAGTGCGACGCTCAACTGATCGAGCCCGCGTGTTCAATTCAATGCGCGGTGACGTGCCGGGCGACCCAATCCGATTCCGACATCTCCGATCCCTCGGTGAGGTAGAGGATGCCGTTCAGGGATGAGGCGCGGCCCTGGGCGACACGGACGCGCCAGTCGACGAGGAGGCGTTGCTGGCTTTGATGCAGCCGAGGTGCAGATGAACAGCGCATCTCAACAAATGCGATGTTCATGCCTCCTCAATCCCTACCCGACGCGTTACTATGAAACCGTGAAATCTTGCTCGCTTGGAGCCGCGGTTTATGACGCAACGACAGAGGGCCGGCGACGCGATGCTAAGCGCCGCTCGCGTGAAAGCCGAGGAGCGCGGTGGGCCTTCGGGCCTCGCCGATCGCCTTGAGGACAAGGCCCGCGCGCCGGTGCCGGCAGAGACGCCGCGCACCGTGGGCGGCGAGATGATGCCTTCGGACGATTTCGTGGAGAAGACGCTGCCGGCGATCCTCGACACGCTGGCGAGCCCGGATGCGGTGTCGGCGGATGCGAGCCGCGACAGGCTCGACCTGGCGCAGCAGGCCGGATCGCTGGAGATGTCGCTCGACACGGCTGACTCGATCCAGGCGGCCGATGGGCTGGAGCGGATGCTGGCGCATCAGATGGCGACGGCGCACGTCGCGGCGATGAAGGCGGCGGGCGTGATGAACGGCCTGCTCGACTATGCCGGGAAGACGCGGGGGGCGGAGCAGCAGGCGGCTTGCATCGAGGCGAACAGAATGGCGGGCGCCTATGCCCGGCTCACGGGCTCGTTCCAGGCCGGGATGCAGACCTTGCAGCGGGTTCGGTCGGGTGGCCGTCAGGTCGTCGTCGTGCAGCACAACCACATCAACGAGGGCGCGCAGGCCGTCGTCACCGGAGCGGTGGGGGGAGGGGCTGCGCGTCGAAAGAGGGTGAGGGGGTAGGTCTCGATATGTGCGACGGAGCCCATGCACCGTGCCGGATCGCCTTCGCACAAGCCGCGCCGCGCTGCGGAGCCAAAACGCGCGAGGGGATTTCCTGCCGGTCTCCGGCCATGCCGAACGGCCGGTGCCGGATGCACGGCGGGGCGAGCACCGGGCCGAAGACGGCGGAGGGGCTGGCCCGTTCGAAGCGCTCGACATGGAGGCACGGGCATCGCTCGGCCGAGCGGATCGCCTTGCGTCGGATGATTGCCGAGAGCGGCCGGCGGCTGCGGGATCTGAATGCGCTCTCACGGATGATGCTGCGGAACGCGGGGCGGTAGCTCCGGCCCGGCACGGCATCAATCGAATGCGGTCGTAAGGTCTGGCCGGAATTTGAACCGTGGCGGGGCATAGCGCAGCGCGCGGGCGAGCGGTGCCTTCGGGTCTCGGGACAGGGGCAACATGATCGAGAAATTCCGCATCACGACGTGGGCGACATCTCTATCGATGCTGGTCTTGAAGGGTTCGCTCCAGTAGGCCCGCGCCTCCTCGTCATACTCAGCACGGCCTTCCCCGGTGAGGACCATTTGATATCCAACCGGGAATTCCTTGAGGAACGAGTTGGGGTTGAAGAACTGCATCCTCATCAGCAGTCCGGTTGGAAGCAGTGCGATTTGATATCCGTACTCACGGAACAGGCCGAGGTACCCTGCCGCGACCAGGGCCATGTGATGCCGTGCATGGAATTGTTTCTTGAGAACATCCGGCCTTAGTGCTTCCCGGATGAACCGATCGTAGTGTTTACCCTTCCAGTTGTTACACCCCTGACCAGGGATGCTCTTCTTCTCGAAGACGAGCGTGCGATTGCAGAGCAGTGTCATCCCGCTACGCTCATTCTTCGGAACGGCCGCCCGAGCGAGAGCCGGATCTTCGGCCAAAGCCTGCTGCGGGATGATGTGCTCCAGCGAGAAGCCCTCGTATTTGAAGGCGCGGCAGCAGGTCGGGCACAGCAGCAGGTCGTTGTCGGCGAACCACGGAACGAGAGACACCAGGTCGTCCCGCATCTTGTGCCAGAGCCGGTCCTTGAGCCCTGGCAGATCGATCTCGCCCATCAGCATTCCTGAGGATCACCCGTCGCCAGGGTGCGCAGCCGCAACTTCCCAGAGGTCGGGGCCGGTAGCATAATCAGCGAATGACCAACGAGAAGTCGAAAGTCGATCCGGCCTATCCCTCCAGCGACGGACTATCATCGGCCGGCGAGGCGGCGATGGGCGTGCTGGGCGCGGCGGCAGGCCTTGCAGTGCCGGTCATCGGGCCAGCCGTGACGCAGGCAATCCTCAAGAGGGCGATCAAGCTGCCGCTGGAGCTACGGCGGTCCAACTGGTTCAACAGCCTGGGCGAGGGCCTGCGCGAACTACAGGACCGGTTCGAGGGCTTCGACCCCGACACCCTCGGCGAGAACGAGGAGTTCGTGAGTACGGTCGCGGAGACCACGCGGATCGCGATGGCGACACACCGGGAAGAGAAGCGCGAGGCGTTGAAAAACGCGGTCCTCAACACTGCACGCGGGGGCTCAATAGACGATGTGGTGCGAGGCTCGTTCCTTGGCTACATCGATCGCTTTTCAGGCTTACACCTTCGCGTTCTACATGCCGAAGCCAACCCAAACTCCGACGAATATCGAGCGGCGGCTGGCAACATGTATATGGGGTCTCGCCATGTCATCATTCGGAAGATGATCCCGGAGCGGGATGCCACTGACGACAGCCTGAAGCGTGTCTATGAAGATCTGAGGCGAGAGGGCCTGACGCAGGGGAACGAGCAATCGGGCCTGTCGTCCAGTGGGCTCTTCAGCCCGAACACCACGCCGATCGGCGACGCGTTCCTGCGCTTCATCTCTGATCCGCCGGAGCCGTAACCGCCGCCTTCAGCCCCTCGGCCAGACCGCGAAGGGCTGCGGCTGCCGCTTGCTGGCGAACCGCTCGGGCGTCGTCTCGGATCTCGATGGTGACGGCCGCGATGCGCGCCATCTCGGCGGCGTGGGCGACTCCGGTGTTGAAGGCTGCGGTTTCTCTCTGGGTCATCCAACGATTGCTCCTTGCTCGGCAACAGATGCTTCAGAGATAGCCGTTTAGAGCTACGTGCAGTTGCACTTGCTGAAGATTGCCATGCTCGATACGCGTGTGAAGCCGAGGCGGCCCGTCAACCGCGCGGGAACGATCAGCGTCAACAGCGTGACGACCCTCGACTGTGTCGTGCGCGACTACTCTGCGAGCGGCGTCCGCCTGGAAATGGTCAGTACGGCAGCGGTGCCGGCCGAGTTCGTGCTGACGCTGGATGGTGTAACGGCCCCCAGGCTGTGCCGGCTGATCTGGCGTAGCCAACAGGCCATCGGCGCTAGCTTTATCGAAGGCGCTTCTGCGTAGCAGCGTCTCTAATCCGGTAGTTGAGCGGCAGCGTAAGAGGCTTGCCGTTTTCATCTGCGGTGTCGGTACAGCGCCGCCCGTCAGACGTGACCGGAGACCAGCGCCAGGATCAGCATGGCGGCGAGGCTCGCGATTGCCAGCGGGATCTGAACGGGCCGTAGCCGCGCGAAGAACAGCGGCGCCTCGCCACGGCGTGCAGCAATGGCGTCGAGCACAGGCATCGTGATGTAGGCAGCGAGCAAGACGCTGAGGGCCGTCGTCATCCAGCCGAGGTAGGTTGCCCCGAGTGCTACGAGTCCGGTGCCGAAATAGCCCAGCATCGTCATCATCTGAGCGAGCGTCGCACCGCCTTCCGTCCGAAAGCTGACGCCGCGTCTCACCCCAGACAGGAACAGCAGGATGGCGCATGACCACAGGGCCGTAGCAATCAGGACTGCGTTGCCGGCGTCCCCACGCAGCCACCATGCGAGCGCAGCCCCTCCGACGAACGGCATCATTGGGCCAAAGCCGAACACGATGCTGAGCCAGGGGATCTCGCGCGGCTCCTGCGCGGTGACCGTTCGTCCCGTCGCAGTTTCGCGCATCGGCAGTGATTCCTTTATCCAGCCGGCCAACAGGTGCCTGCCGACGATGTTCCTGGCTGCGCCTTCTGCTCATAGACGCCATCCCGGTAGGTCGGCCCATGCCGCATCGAGGTGGGCCGCGCGGCGCTCGTTCCGGTCCTCACCGATACCGCAGACGAGTTCGTGCACATTCTGAAGGGTGATGCCGTCGCCGGCCTCGGCGATCTCGCTTCCTTTCCTGCGGAGCGCGGCCCTGAAGGCCGCGGCCGCCGGATCGGTGGGATCCCGCTCCAACGAGTCCAGGATGGCGTCGATCGCCTTTGCGGCACCGTCGATGACGGTGGTGGCGGGCTTGGTCATGCGAGCGATCTCCGGATGGTGCCGACAGTGGTAGGGGAGACGCCTGCCCTGCGAGCAATCTCGCGATCGGTGAGGGCAATGCCGGAATCCTCGGCATTGAGCAGGGCCAGCACATCGCGGCGCTTGTCCGCGTTCGTGCGGTGCCGGTGTCCAAATTGGACGGGGGCATTTGAGGTCCCCGAGATGGGGGAGCGCAAAGGTGTCACGGAAATCGTGATGCCTTCGGCGGGGGGCTCACACGATGCTTGTCCGGCGCCGTGTCCAGATTGGACGGCCTCGGCATCCTGGTCGCGAAGACGGGCGCCCATGCGCTCGATGTCAGCGCGAAGGGTGGCGAGGCGCACGGCGTCGTTGTCGTGGGTCCACTGGCATTCCAGGCTTCTCAGGTGCTCCAGCCAGGACATGCGGGCGCGGAGGTCGTTGAGAGACTTCGCGGGTTGGGTATCCAGCACTTCTTCGAGCGCGTAGCGCCGGGCCTCCACCCATCGGTGCGGCGTGTATCCCGGTTCGAAAGCGCAGCGATCGTCGTCCAGTGCCTCGGCCGCCTCGTACTCGCTCCAGGCAGCCGCAACCGTCTCAGGCCAGGGCCAGCCGCTCATCACGGCCTCCCGAACTGCGGTCGGCATCGAGTCCTTGCCGCCGTGGTCGGTCCACCCCGCGAAAGCGTAGAACCCCTTCCAGTCCGGACGGGTATCCCAGACGACCAGGGGCTCGCAGGCCATACGCAATGCGGCCTCGCGCTTGGTGTCTGCGAAGACGGCTTCCTCGTTGGCATAGCGCTTCAGCAGTTCGCGGGTCTTCTCCAGTCGGACAGCCTCACGCTCGGCCCGCTGGGCTCGCATCTCGGGCGTGTGGAAGAAGTCGCTGAACGCGTTGGCCGCTGCCTGCGCCTGGGTCTTCGGTTTCGGCGCGTCCAACTTGGACACGGCCTGCTCGACGCTCATCCCAGCCTTGCGGGCGAGTGTCTTCATCCGAGCGGCGGCGCTGGCCTTCTCGCCGGGGATGGTAGCCCGGTCGTGAAGGGCGCGGACCTTGGCGAAGGTTTCGAGGCCGGCGGTCATGCACGCACCTCATCTGCCTCAGGCTCCGCGCTCAGGATCTCCAGCACCATCATCTCGGCTTCGTGCTGGATGTTGGCTCGAAGCGTCTTCGCAAAACCTCCCGAGGCGTACTTCATCGGCTCCGGGTACATCTCACGCATGTGGAACAGCACGCTCCCTGCGATGGCATGCCCGACGTCCTGCGCCGCCTTCTCTCGGGCGTGGAGCGGATTGCGGCACGCCTCGCCCTTTCGAGCAAACCAACCGCACTGGCACTTCGTGTGGCAGTCGCAACCGACGCGCGTGGAGGTGCTGCAAACGGCGCAGCGGAGGTCAGCCTGGTCAAAAAGACGATCGATCGGGCGCAGGGCGCTCATGGATCAAATCCTCTCAGGCTGCGGCGCGGGAGGACAGAGCACGCTCGCGCTCGGCCTTGAAGGCGGTGACGTTCTCGTACCAGCCGTTGGGGCCAGCGCAGGGACCGTTGGGCTGCTGCACGACGAAGGAATGGTCGAGACCACCCGTAGGCTCGCCTTCGACCGTGATGGGCACCGGCCCCTTGTCCCCGCTGGCGATGCGGAACGCGATCACCGGGCTCTCGCGGTAGAAGACGCCGTGCTCCTCATCGCCGGAATGGGGCATCACGGCTTCGATCAGCATGAAGCCTGGGAGTGCCGGGACGATCGTGCCCGCGGCCTGCTCGAAGTGATCCAGCGGAAGGTTCACGAAACGGGTCGAGCCATCGGTAAACTTCACCTCGCACCGCTCGCCTTTCGAGACAGGCGCGCAGGGGTCGACGCTCACGATGTGGTCGGTGTTGAGAACGCCGGAGTAGGTCTGCATCAGCATCGGGATATCCTTGGTTTCAGGCGGCGGACAGGTGGACGTAGGCGGCCAGCAGCCGGCGGCGGTCGAGCGCACCGAGCCTGCCGAGAGCGTCTAGGGCTGGCTCCAGCGCGGCCGGGCTGGTCTCGGCCTGAGCGAGGTACTGGCAGAGGGGAGCGGCGCGCGGGCCGACATGGGCGCGGGCCAGGGCGCGCAGGGCACGAAGGCGAGCGCGGTATTCAGCGGCGTCGAGGTTGTCCGCGAAGGGTCCCCAGCGATCGGCAGAGGCGATCATCGGGCGCCTCCGAAAATGTCACGGCCAAGGTTCTCGAAAATTGAAATCCGAAAATCAGCCCCGCGTGACAGGCGTGACACCGGAAGCCCCCCCTTTAGGGGGGTGCTTCGCGTGTCACGGCGAATGTCACGGCAGAGGGGGGCGTGACGGGCGTGACAATTGGCGGATGTCACGCTTGTCACGGATGTCACCGCTACGCTTTCCATAGCCACTCCTCCCCGCCCCAGACGCCGGTTCTGAACCCGTGCTTGGTGCAGGCGGCGAGGCCGCGCTTGAGAGCTTGGCGGACCGTATTGGCGGCCTTGTCGGAGTCGATCTCACCGGAGGCATAGCGGCGCCGGAACTCAGGCCGGATCTGCTCGACGGTGACGGCGCGAATGATGGGGCCAGACGTGTCGCCCATCACGAAGACGTCTCGGCCGTCGTTCATCATGGCCTCGTCGAACGCGCCTTTGAGCGCGACGATCGCGGCCGGGTCCCTTACGGGCGCTTTGCGGGTCGATGGCGGTGGCGCATCGAGTGCTGGCTCGACGACACACGCCCCGAAGGCATCGCCGTCCTCGTCGATGCCGAGCTGCACGAACCGAAGCGAGAAAGCTGCGACCGGCCCTTCTTCGCCAGAGCGGCTTTTGGCGAGGTTCAGTGATCGCTCGTTGACCTCGCCAGTGACTTGGTTGCGATCGGCCAAAACGCTGAGCACAGCGTCGGCTCCGCCTCGATAGGCGGACGATCCGCGCAGGCCCGTCTCCTCCGTCTTGCCGTAGTGGTGCACCGGCATGACGAGCGCGCCGATTGGGTCGCCGAGCATGCGCAGATGCCGAAGAGCCTGCTGCGCCTCGGCGGCGTCGTTCTCGTCCTTCAGCGCGAAGGCCGCCGCGAGCGTGTCGATGCCAATGAGACCGAGGCGGACCCCGAACTCTTCGCGCATTCGCTCGTCGATGGCGCGGATCTTCGGCTGAAGCGCCTTGACCTCCTCGAAGTCGGCAAGATTTGGCACCGCGCCCATCCACGCGATCGGAAGCCTCTTGCCGTCTGCTTTGACGCCTCGTGCTGCCTCGATGCGGCCGGGCAACGTGCCCGCGCCCTCGGCGGCGAAGATGAGCGTGCCAAACGGCTCGACGATACGGCGCCCGAAGAACGGGGCACCCCTCGCGCCGCAGACCGCCAGATCGATGAGCGTGAAAGTCTTGCCCGCCCCCGATTGACCGCCGAGCATGGCGACGCCTTCAGCGGGTACGAGATGCTTGACGAGATAACGGGGCGGGTCCGGCGGTGTATCTCCGTCGAACGTAAAACCGAGTAGCGGATCGCCGCCGGCCCATGCCTCATCTCGTTCGTCGCCCGGTGGGTTGAATGACTCCCGCCAATACGGGGCGTGGTGCTCTGATCCGTTATTCAACGCCATGTCGCGGCGCCCTCCCGCAACACGTCATTCATGTCCGTTCCGACGCGCGGTCGCACGATATCGACGACGCGGCCGGCGCGGTGCCAGGTGGTGCCGACGTCGCGACAGGCGCGCTCGCTGGCGCCCTTCTCGTCGTTCTCGGCGAGCACCGTCAGGGTCCCGATCCCCGGTAGCACCGGG
>NZ_BPRA01000020.1 GCF_022179645.1 Methylobacterium thuringiense | reverse complement strand
TTTTGACACAGCCAGGGTCGAGAGCAGGAACGGAGAACACGTCCGCCTCCATGCATTGCCGCCTTGAGGCGAACAAACGGAAAGCCACCCACAGACGACAGTTGGGGCAGTACTTCGGCGTATCGCACCTTCGAATCTCCCGAACCCCGCCGTTCACCCGTTCGCCCAACCCCCTACGATTGCCCGCTCCGCCGCGCCGCCACCGTCGCCAGCGCCGCAAAGTCCTTGTCGCCGTCGCCGTGGCTGATCGCGTCGATGAAGTTGTCGCGCAGGATGCCGGCGAAGGGCATCGGCACGCCGGCGGCTTCGGCGGCGGCGAGGACGAGGCGGACGTCCTTGGCGCCGAGGCGCATGGTGAAGCCCGGCGGCTCGTAGCGGTGTTCGGCGATCAGCGCGCCGTAGCCCTTGTAGACCGGCGAGGCGAACAGCGTGTTGGTCAGGAGGTCGAGGAGGGAGGCCGCCGAGACGCCGTGCCCCTCGGCGAAGGCCGCGGCCTCGCCCATGGCCTCGATCGCCGAGATCAGCATGAAGTTGCCGGCGAGTTTCACGGCGTTGGCGCGGTAGGGCTCGGGGCCGAAGCGCCAGGTCTTGGTGCCCATGGCGTCGAGTAGCGGCTGCACCTTGGCGATGGCGGCCTCGTCGCCGGCCGCGACGATGTTGAGCGCCGCGGCCGCGGCGGCATCGGGCCGGCCGAAGACGGGGGCGGCGACGTAGGCCACGCCGGCCCGTTCGTGGATCGGCGCGAGTTCCTGCGCGAGCGCCACCGCGATCGTCGACATGCTGACATGCACCATTGGCCTCTCGGGGGCGTCGAGCAGGCCGCCCTCGACGATCACGGAGCGGAGCGCCGCGTCGTCGGCGAGCATGGTGATGGCCGCGTCGCCCCGGAAGGCTTCGGCTGGCGTTGCGACCGGCGTTGCCCCCGCGATGCCCTGGGCGGCCTCAGACGAGCGGTTCCAGACGCGCACATTGTGGCCCGCCTTGACGAGGTTCGCGGCCATGGCGCGGCCCATGCGGCCGAGCCCGAGAAATCCGACGTCCATGTTTCGCCTATCCGTCAATGCGTGTTGAGGAAATCGACGGCCAGCGCGTCGAAGCGCTCGGTCGCCTCCATGTGAACGAGGTGGCCGACGCCTTCGATGACCTCGGCGCGGCCGTTGCCCATTTTTTTCGCGAGTTCCTTCGCGTGCATCGCGTTCTCGCCCATCGCGGCCCGCAATTCTGGCGGCGCGTAGGGCTTGCCCGGGGCGTTGTGGTCGTTGGCGCCCATGATGAAGAGGGTCGGCGCGGCGATGTAGGGGATCTCGTGCACCACCGGCTGGCCCCAGATCATCTGGTAGGAATTCACGAAGGACTGCAGCCAGCGCGGATACTCGCCTGAGCCCTTCACCCGTTCGCGGGTCGAGACGAACGGCTCGATCGCCGAATCCGGCAGCGAGAGCGCGTAGCTGGTCTTGAGCTGCTGGCGGTAGGCGTCGGCGGTGAGATCGCCCTCGCGCTTGAGCAGCATCGCGTCGGAGACCGGCGGGACCGGGATGCGGTAGTCCTCAAGACCGATCGGCGCCTCCAGCACCAGGCTGTTGACGCGCGCCGGGTAGCTGCGCGCGATCCGCACCGCGAGCATGCCGCCCATGGAGTGCCCGATGACGTCGACGCGGTTCAGGCCGAGCCGGTCGAGCAGGGCCACCGTGTCGGCCGCCATGGCGTCGAAGGTGAAGGCGCCGACGGGCTTGGAGGATTTTCCGAAGCCGAGCTGGTCGGGCACGATCACCCGGTATCCGGCCGTCGTCAGGGCCTGGATCACCGGGAGCCAGTAGCTCGATGGGAAATTGCGCCCGTGCAGCAGCAAGACGCTGCGCCCGTTGGCGTTTCCGGCTGCCGGCACGTCCATGTAGGCGAGGCGCTGGGCCTCGCCGTCGCGGGTCAGGGGCAGGTAGCCGACCGGATACGGATAGGCGAAGCCTTCGAGCGCGATGCCGAGCGGCGTGTCCGCCGCCGCCACGGGGCCGTCCTGCGCGCCGGGTGCGGAGGGAGCGAGAAGGGCGAGCAGGGCGAGGGTCGAGGCGAGGCGCATCGGGACTCCGGAGGGCGAGCGCGGGCGGGCCGCGACCGGGAGATAGGGCGCCGGCCGGTACGGCGCGGGGCCGGAGACCTTCGTGAAAGTCATGACTGTCACACCGCTCTCGTCATGCTGACGCCGACAGTCCCGGTATTCGCCGGGATACGCACCGGGAACGGCGTCGTCGGCGGCCGAACGCCGGCCATGGCCAAAGCCGCCACCGCCCTGGCTGCTGTCCGGATGTTGCGATGCACCCCGGCGCGGTTTCGTGCGTTGCCGTTTCGAGCGGGCATCCTGATCTAACTTAGAGTTGCATCCATGGATATCGATCTGACCGGCAAGAGCGCCCTCGTCACCGGATCGACCGGCGGCATCGGCTATGCGGTGGCGAAGGAGCTGGCCAAGCTCGGCGCCTACGTCGCCGTCAACGGGCGGACCGCCGAGCGCGTCGACGCGGCGATCGCGCAGCTCAAGGAAGAGGTCGCGGGCGGCCAGTTCATCGCCGGTGTCGGCAGCGTGAGTTCGGCCGAGGGCGTCGCCGATTTGGTGGCCGGACTGCCCAAGGTCGACATCCTCATCAACAATGCCGGAATCTTCGAGCCCAAGCCGTTCTTCGAGATCGAGGACGGCGACTGGCAGCGCTTCTTCGACGTCAACGTGATGAGCGGCGTGCGGCTGTCGCGGGCCTATGCGCCCGGCATGGTCGAGCGTGGCTGGGGCCGCGTCGTCTTCATCGCGAGTGAGTCGGCGATCAACATCCCGTCCGAGATGGTCCATTACGGGATGACGAAGACGGCCCAGCTCGCGGTCAGTCGCGGCCTCGCCGAGACGGTCGGCGGCAGCGGCGTCACCGTGAACAGCGTCCTGCCCGGGCCGACCCTGACCGAGGGCGTCGCCGATTTCCTGAAGTCCATGGGCGGGGCCGGCGCCGATCTCGAGGAGACCGGAAAAAGCTTCATTGCCGAGAACCGGCCGACCTCGCTGATCAAGCGGCTCGCGCGGCCGGAAGAGGTCGCGAGCATGGTCGCCTATCTCTGCACCCCCGCCGCCAGCGCGACGACGGGCGCGGCCCTGAGGGTCGACGGCGGCGTGCTGCGCGGCATCGCCTGACGAGCCAGGCCAACGGGTGCCGCGACACTGAGGAGCGCGCCGGCCGCATGCGGGCCGGCGCTGCTCCGCAGGAGGGTTTCCCCGGCCTGGATCAGGCCTTCAGGTGCGCGGCGAGGTGCTTGTTCATCTCGAACATCGAGCACTTGTCCTTGCCGAAGACCTTCTTCAGCTTTTCGTCGGCGACGATCTCGCGCTTGTTCTCCGGGTTCTGGAGATTGTGCTTCTTGATGTGCTCCCAGACCTTGCTGACGACTTCGCCGCGGGCCAGCGGCTTGTCGCCGACGATGGCGGCGAGTTCGGGCGAAGGCTTGAGCGGCTGCTGAAGCGCGTTCGGCTTGGCGGCAGCCTTGGGCGCCGCGACCTTCTTTGCGGTCTCAGCCTTCGGCGCAGCGGCCTTGGTCGGTGTCTTAGCCATGGATTCCCTCCGTTCGGCGCTTACAGCGCGGACATCCTGACGGGCCCGCCCCGAAGGCGCGTAGCAGCAACAACTAGACGGTGACGCCGTCGTTCCAAGAGCGGAATGCGTCCGCGCCTGTGCCATCCACAGGTGCGGGTCCGTTCGGGAGATCGTCTCGCCGCTCTCGGAGGGGGGAAGTCGTCACCGGCCGAAAGCTGTTCCGCGTCCCACCCGGCGAGGTCAAGCCGAAATGGCCGGCTTCCCCTTGGATCGGTTGGATTTTTCTCGATTTCGGCAACCTGACGGTGCGTTTCGCTGCCTCAGGTCGATGACCCGACCCATCCCCGGTCGTCGCGGCATGCCCGCAAGGCCGGCCCCCACGGGGCGCAGGACGGCGTGGCCGGTCCGGATTCTAACCCACGCCAGTCCCATTCGAGCCTGTCGCATCCAAGCACGTCTTCGAGATGCGGGAGTCCCCCGCCGCGCATGCCGCGCCCTCCGGCGACGCGCCGGGTACCCATTTTGCCCGAAAGCCCTCTATCTCCCGGCCATGTCCCCGACCGACCTGCCGACCTCCCTCGATACCGTCGCCCATGTCATCCAGGTCGCGCTGACCCCCGTCTTCCTGCTCGGCGGCATCGCGACCCTGCTCAACGTGTTCGGCAACCGGCTCGCCCGCGTCGCCGACCAGGCGCATGACTTGTCCGACCGGATCGGCTCGGCCCCCCGATCCGAGCGCGACCGCATGCTGCTGCGAATCGAGTCCCTGCGGCTGCGCTCCCTGATCCTCGATGCGGCGGTGATCCTCTGCACGCTCGGCGGTGTCGCGGTCTGCGGTGCGGTGCTCACGCTGTTCGTCGGCGCGCTCCGCGACGCGACGGTAGCCGACGTGCTGTTCGCATTGTTCGGCCTCGGCATCCTCTGCACGCTCGGCGCGCTCACGCTCTTCGGCGTCGAGATGCTCCTGGCGAGCCGGAGCCTGCGCCGACGGCTCGACCTGCGGCAGGCAGAAGCCGAACGCAAAACAGAATCCTGAAACGAGCTCGGCAGTCTGAACCGAAGGGACACACTTGCCATTGGATTGGTGGCCAGTAGATTGCGCACAATCGCAGTTTTCGGGCTGCGGATCCTGCGATCGTGAGTTTATCCTGCTCCCGCCGCGCCTATCGGGAGTTGTAAGTGCCTCGCTTCTTTTTTGATGTGCACGACGGCGTCGACATTCACGACGAGGTCGGCCGCGAGTTGGCGGACAGGGCTGCCGTCCGGGAAGAGGCCCTGAGCGTGGCCATCAAGCTCCTCGCCGCGGAGGCTTCCGACTCGAAGGAGACTACATTGGTGCTCACCGTGCGCGACGAAGCCGGCGAGACGCCGCTCAGGATTCGTCTGGTGAGTCAGATCGAGGAGCGCTGATCCGGGTGGCGGCATCACGCGCCAGTTCGATCAGGATCATGTCGAGCAGCACGCGCACGCGAAACGATGCTGCCGTCCCGAGCAGTTCGCGTGCCTGGCTGCACAAGGCCTCGGTGTCATGATCGGTGTCATCACGGTCCGCGTCCAACGGTCGGTCTCCCCCGTACAACGATGACGTCTCGGTGCACGATCTTGGGTTGATTATAGTCCGGGTGACACGCGGGGCCATTGCCTTGGAGCTTTTGTCGCCTCGGCGACATTTCGCTGCAATGTCCGGGGCCTCCATGAGCCGGTGGCCGGGGAACCCATCGCCGCCCCCGCGCTTTGCCCGCCCTCGTGATCCGTCACCAGGGAACAGCCGATGCCGACCGACTTGCCGACCGAGTTTCCGAACGAACGCCGGCTCAAGCAGCCGGGCAGCCTGGAGCTCGACCCATCCTCCGGTGAGGGCGTGGCAATCGATGAAACCGGTCGCCTGATCGCCTCGAGCAAGGTCGAGGGCACGCCGGTCTTCGACGGAGCAGGCAAGCGCCTGGGCTCCGTCTACAACTTCATGGTCGACAAGGTCTCGGGACAGGTCGCCTACGCGGTGCTGTCCTTCGGTGGCTTTCTCGGGATCGGAGAAGCCTACCACCCGCTGCCCTGGAAGGCGTTGACCTACTCGGTGGAGCTCGGTGGCTACGTCGTCGACATCGACCGTGAAACCCTGGACGGCGCGCCGACGCACGGGCCGGGCGAGGACCCGTTTTCGGATCCGGCCTATGGCGAGCAGCTGGACGGTCACTACGGAGGGCGAAAGGCACCGGCGCTGTAGGCCTGCGGCGGCGGTCGCCCGCCTGTGTCCGCAAAGACGGCAGCGAACGGATCAACCGGACGCCGGCTCGGGCAGAGCCGTGCCGGCGGTCACTCCGAAAAAATCAGAACTTGCCGCCGAGGCCGACGCCGCCGCCGGTCATGGCCGGGGTCATGCCGCCGCCACCGCCGCTGCGGCGGTTGGTGTCGGCGCCCTCGAGGTCTTCGCGGTTGATGCGGCGCGGGCCGGAATCGGCGCTGCGCGTCTCGCCCTTCACGGTCTTGGGGAGGGCGAGCTGCCGGGTCGGCGCGGTGGAGACGGGGTTGCCGTCGTCGTCGACGGCAGTGGTGGTGCGCTCGCGGGCGGTCTTGATCGAACCGCGCATGGAGGGCGGAGGACCGACTTCGCTCTCCGGCATCACGCCGCTGTTGCCGCCAAGCGCGCTGCCGATGGCGTTGCAGCCGCCGAGCGCGGCGGCGAGGAGCGCCACGGCGCAAAGTCTCGACGGAAGGGACATGGGCTGAAGGATCCTCGAAGAAGCCACCTGCGTATCCGGCGGGCTAGACCGTGTTCCGGGCACCTCTAAGACCAGGATTGGGCGAAAAACAGACATTGTGCTGCCGGCCGAGGGCCTTCCCGGGATTGTCCGCTGCGTTTTGCGGGGCGTCCGTACGGTTTTGCACGGGCGTTGCATCGTTGCGCCACCGCGGCGCGCGGTCCGATTCGGCCATCGGGCGGACGGCCGGCCCGCCATCGTCCGGCTGCCGCCGGTCCATATCTTCGCCCAGGTCGGCACGGATGAAGCAGGTTCGGGTGGTCAGCGCATCGTCGCAGGGTTAACCCACCGTTAACGAAGCCGGCCGAACCTCAGCAGCGTGTCGACGTTGGCGTGGGTGGGGCGAAGATCGAGGTAGACGGGTGCTGAGACTGATCCGGACGATCGCATCGCTGACGATCGCCCTCGGTTCCCTGGCGACGACGGCGAATGCCGGAGAGACCGGTGCCGCGGGCCGGCCCGAGACGCCCGCCAGCACGCCCGCGACCCCGCAGGCCCAGCAGTCGCCCGCCGCACAACCCCCCGCCGCGCCGCCCTCCGTCCCGCAGCCCACCGGCTCCGCGCCTGCCGCGACGCCGATCGCGCCCCCGGTTGCCGCTCCTCCTGTTGCCGCTCCTCCTGCAGGCACGGCGACGGCGCCGAGCAAGGGGACCCCCGCGCTGGTCCTCGACACCGAGGATTACGAAGGCCTGCTCGGGAAGAGCGTGCGCGCCCAGAACGGCGACGACCTCGGCCGGATCATCGACGTGATCATCGACCGGGACGGCCGCCCGCGCGCCGCGATCATCGATTTCGGCGGCTTCCTCGGCGTCGGCTCGCGCAAGATCGCCGTGGATTGGCGCGTGCTGAAATTCGTCACCGAGGGCAAGGTCGGCCGCATCACCCTGGCGCTCAACCGCAACCAGGTTCGCGTCTCGCCCGAATACAAGACCGGCGAGCCGATCGTCGTGCTCGGCGCCTCGGGTGTGAGCGCGCCGCAGGCCGAGGGCGATCCGCCCGCCGCCGCGTCGCCTCAGGACAAGGCGGCCGTGGCCGACAAGCCCGGCACCCCCGACAAGGCGGTCGAGAAGCCGGAGAAGGCGCCGGATAGATGATGGCGAACCGCCCCCTGGAGAGACGCGCCATCGGAACGCGCGACACGGCCCGGCCGGAACCGCGCGGACGCGGCTCCCGCCCGGCGCTGCGCCGCGACGCCTCGGTGGGCGGGCCGATCCCGGAGGCGCCGGCGCCGTCGAAGTCCAGCGGCCGGGGGCTCGACGCCTTCACCTTCTTCATCGCGAACCTGCAGACCGGCTTCGGCCCGTTCCTCGCCGTCTACTTCACCCAGCAGAAGTGGACGCAGTCCGATATCGGCCTCGCGCTCACCGTCGGCGGCCTCGTCAGCCTGCTGGGCCAGGTGCCCGGCGGCGCCTTCGTCGACGCCTCGCGCTCGAAGCGCTTCGCCGCCGCCTTCTCCGCGATCTTCGTCGGGGCCAGCGCCGTGATGCTCGCGGCGTTTCCGAGCTACCTCGTCGTGCTGCTCGCCATGGCGATCCACTCGGCCGCGAGCTGCGTGCTGACGCCTGCCATCGCCGCCATCGGCATCGGCATGGTCGGCCATGCCCGGGCCGGCACGCGGCTCGGCCGCAACGCGAGTTTTTCCGCCATCGGCAACGCGCTCGGCGCGGCCTCCATGGGTGCGATCGGCTACTACCTCACCAACGACGCGGTGTTTTATTTCGCGGGCGCCCTGGTGGTGCCGGCCCTGTTCGCCCTGTCCTTCATTCCGGCGCGGGCCGTGGCCGAAGTCTCGCAGCCGGAGGCCGGTGCCGACGACACCGAGGGCTCCGGCTCGGTGAAGGCGCTGCTCACCAACAGGGCGCTGCTGTGCTTCGCCGCCTGCATGGTGCTGTTCTTCCTCGCCAACGCCGCGATGATGCCGCTCGTCGGCAGCGTGCTGACGCTGCGCGCCAGCGAGACCGCCACGGCGCTGGTCGCCGCCTGCATCATGGTCCCGCAGGCGGTGCTGGCGCTGACCGCGCCGCTCGCCGGCCGCCTCGCCCAGAGCTGGGGCCGCAAGCCGCTGCTGCTGATCGGCTTCGCGGCGCTGCCGATCCGCGGGCTGCTCTTCGCCTATGTCGACAACCCGTACTGGCTCGTCGCCATCCAGGTTTTCGACGGCGTCTCGGCCTCGGTGCTCGGGGTGATGGTGCCGCTCATCGTCTCCGACGTCACCCGCAAGACCGGCCGCTTCAACCTCGCCCTCGGCGCGGTGGGCACGGCGATGGGGCTCGGGGCCGCGCTCTCGACCTCGCTCGGCGGCTACATGGCCGACAGCCTCGGCAGCCACACCGCCTTCCTCGGCCTCGCCATCGTCGGCGCGCTCGGCACCGTCCTCGTGGCACTGGTCATGCCTGAGACCCGCCGGCCCGCGGCCTGACCGCCGCGAAAAAATCACGCTGCGGCGGACGACGTGCTCAACTCGGGTTCAGGTTCCGGCTTTATGCTGGCAGAATCTCTGGCCGGTCGAAACATCGGGTGACGCTTCGCGTTGCGTTCAGGGGGCCCCCTTGCGTCGGGGGCCGTTCTCCTCCAGCGCTGACGCAATCGATCGAAATCGGGACGAACGATCGCGATGGAAGAACTCCACCACTACGCGAACAGGCCGTTCGCCTTCGTCGGGCGCTATCTCCGGCGGCGCCTCCTGCCGCATCTGGTGATCCTGTTCTCGGTGCTCGGCGCCGTCAGCTTCTCGGTCTCGACCGACTGGGCGCTGAAGGGCGTGGTGGATTCGCTGAGCAAGGGCCCGGCGTCGGGCTACGTCTGGACCGCGCTGATCGTGCTGATCGCCTTCATCGCCGCCGACAACCTGCTCTGGCGCGTGGCGGCCCTCGTCGGCGCCTTCACCTTCGTCGGCGTCACCGGCGACATCCGCCGCGACCTGTTTCGCCATCTCACCGGGCACTCGCCCTCGTTCTTCGCCGACCGCCAGCCCGGCACGCTGGCCTCGCGCATCACCGCCACCTCGAACGCGATCTTCACCGTCGAGAACATGGCGACCTTCAACGTGATGCCGCCTTGCGTCGCCGCGACCCTGTCGATCTTCTTCATCGGCACCGTGAACCTCACCATGGCGCTGGTGCTCGCCGGCATCTTCGGCGCCGTCGTGCTGCTGATGTTCAAGATGGCCTCGGCCGGCAAGCCGCTGCACCACGACTTCGCCTCGAAAGCCGCATCGGTCGACGGTGAGATGGTCGACCTCGTCGGCAACATGAGCCTGGTCCGCGCCTTCTCCGCCTTCCGCCGCGAGCAGCACCGCTTCGAGGGCACCATCGGCACCGAGATGCGCTCGCGCCGCTCCTCGCTGCTCTACCTGGAAAAGCTGCGCATCACGCACGCCTTCCTCACCGTCGTCTCGATCCTCGGCCTGCTCTACTGGGTCATCAAGATGTGGGAGGCGGGCGACGCCACCAACGGTCAGGTCGTGCTGGTGACGACGCTCGGCATCCGCATCCTCGCCGCCACCCGCGACCTCGCCGTGGCGCTGGTGGACGCCACCCAGCACACCGCCCGCCTCTCCGAGGCGCTGCACACCCTGCTGCAGCCGCACGACCTCGTCGACCACCCCGAGGCCGTGGCGCTGAAGGGCACGACCGGCGCGGAGATGACCTTCGACCACGTCGCCTTCAAGTATCCCGACGGCCGCTCGGTCTTCTCGGATCTCAACCTGACGATCCAGCCGGGCCAGAGCGTCGGCCTCGTCGGCCGCTCCGGCGGGGGCAAGTCGACACTCTTTTCGCTGATCCAGCGCTTCTACGAGCCCGTCGGCGGCAAGATCCTGATCAACGGCCACGACATCACCCTCGTGACGCAGGAGAGCCTGCGCGAGGCGATCACCGTCGTCCCCCAGGACGTCTCGATGTTCCACCGCACCTTGCGCGAAAACATCCGCTACGGCCGGCCGGACGCGTCGGACGAGGACGTCTGGAAGGCCGCCGCCGCCGCCCATTGCACCGACTTCATCGAGGCGCTGCCCGAGGGCTTCGACACCATCGTCGGCGACCGCGGTGTCAAGCTCTCCGGCGGCCAGCGCCAGCGCATCGCCATCGCCCGCGCCATCCTGAAGGACTCGCCGATCCTGCTCCTCGACGAGGCGACCTCGGCGCTGGACGCCGAATCCGAGGAGGCGATCCGCCACGCGCTCGCCAACCTGATGCAGGGCCGCACGGTGATCGCCATCGCCCACCGGCTCTCGACCCTCAAGGACTTCGACCGCATCGTCGTCCTCGACGACGGCCGCATCGCCCAGGACGGCTCGCCCGAGATGCTCACCCACAAGGAGGGTTTTTATCGCGAGCTGATGAAGAAGGAATCGATGTCGATGTCGCTCGCGGCGGCGTGAGCGCGCGCCGCGCGACAGCCCGATCTCAAGCCGGGAGCACGACCACCTTCGTCTTCACCGGCGTGCGGGCATAGAGGTGGATCATGTCCTGGCTCAGCAGGCCGACGCAGCCGCTGGTGATGCCGCTGCCGATCGTCTCGGGGTCGCTCGAGGCGTAGATCGTGTAGAGCGTGTAGGCGCCGTTCTGGTAGAGATGCAGCGTGCGGGCGCCCAGCGGGTTGTCGAGCCCGCCCGGCATGCCGCGGGCGTATTTGGCGGCCTCGGGCTGGCGCTTGATCATCTCCTTGGGCGGCGTCCAGGTCGCCCATTCGGACTTGCGGCCGACATAGGCGTCGCCGTGCCACAGGAACCCGTCCCGGCCGACATTGGCGCCGTAGCGGGTGGCCGCCCCGTCGCCCTCGATACGGTAGACGTGGAACCTGGCCGGATCGACGACGATCGTGCCGGGCGCTTCCGTGGACGCGTAGGGCACGACCCGCCGATAGTATTTCGGATCCATCTTGCTGATGTCGGCGGCCGGAATCGGAAATTTCTCGTCCGGCATCGGCCCGTAGACCTGCCGCGCCTCGGCGAGCAGCAGGGTATCGGTGGTCGAACACCCGGCGAGCCCGAGCGCCCCGAGACCGACGGCCGTGCCGCCGAGGAAGGACCGGCGGTTCAGCAGAATGGGTTGGCGCCCGGACGGGACGGCGGCTTCGGCCGCGCCGCTCTCGCTTGTCTTATCGTCCCACATCATGACCCTGGGATCCCCTGTCCGGCACCCGACGCGTGCGCCGACGGCCCTTCGTGCGTCCTGCCACATTGAGCGTGCTGATCGGCAGCGTTGCCCGCACGTTCGGCTTTCCCCGTATGGGACCGACTGTGCGGCATCCGTGAGGCAAGATCGGGTGGGCTTCTGCGGTTATCCAGTGCTTTTTATCTCGTTGTAAACATCGTTATGCAGCTTACGCCCACTTCCAAATAGTTAATCGACCAATTCTATAGCAAAATATTCAGACGAAGCCGTGATCAGCCAAATTCAGATTTACTTTCCTAGCTAAAACGATTAGTCCTTGCAATTCTGCTGCCTGTCGTCTGATAATGTTGCTCTCTGAGGGGAGTGGAAATGCAGCTGCAGCGCGCGCGTATCAAGAACTTTCGGTCTCTTCGTGATATAGATGTCCATTTTGGCGCCCATACCGCGCTGATTGGTGGAAACGGTGCGGGTAAGTCGTCAATTTTGAAAGCAATCGAAAAATTTTATTCGACTTCGAAGATCTGTGATGCTGATGATTTCTTTGGGCGAAACCAGGTACAGCCAATTGAAATCGAATTAACATTTCATCAACTTAGTGAGCAGGAGGCTTTAGATTTCGAGGATCGGGTGCGTGATGGCAAGCTAGTCGTTACCCGCATCTTCGACGGAAGTGCATCTAGCGGCCGCTATCACGGCGTCGTTCCGCAGGTTCCTGAGTTTGTAGGCATTCGATCGCATACCACCGCAACGGCGAAACGCGCTGCCTACAATAACCTACGGGAGAGTAATCCGCTCTACGCTGCTTTACCCAATGCAGGCAGTGCGGCAGCCGTCGATCAAGCGCTTGTTAACTGGGAGAATGATCATCCCGATCATCTCGTGCTTTTGCTCGACGACGGTCAATTCTTCGGTTTCCAAAATAACAGCCGGGGCAAATTGCAGCGACATACGAGTTTCGTGTTTATCCCAGCAGTACGCGAGGCTTCGGCGGATGCCGCGGATGGCAAGACAAGCGTCATTGGAAAGCTCCTTGAGCTTCTGGTGCGAAGTCAAATTCTTAAAAGACCTGATGTGCAAGCTTTTAAAAAACAAATGAGCGAGGCCTATCAGGCGCTTGTTTCCGCAGACAACATGCCTGAACTCGCCGCGCTTGCTGAAACCCTTACAACCGATCTTCGGGGATTGTACCGAGACGCCGAAGTTTCATTAAACTGGCGGGACAGCGGAGAGATGCCAATCCCTCTGCCGATGGCTGACGTATTCCTGAAGGACGATGGTTTTGGTGCACCAGTAGATCGGCAAGGTCATGGTCTACAACGCGCCTTTATTTTTACTCTACTTCAGCATCTTGCTCGAACTGCGGTGCCGGAGGCCGGCGTTGTCGAAACCGAGGCAGGTACAGCCGATGATCCGCCCACTGCCGCCGCAATCGTCGCGCAGGCACCAACGCTGATTCTAGCGATTGAAGAGCCTGAGTTATATCAGCATCCTACCAAGCAACGCCATTTCGCCGAAGTGCTGAGAGGCCTAAGTAGTGGTACGCTCCCGGGCGTGCAGGGGCATACGCAGGTTATATTTGGCTCGCATTCCCCAATGTTCATTTCCATGGGAAGGGCCGACGAGATCAGGATCACGCGGCGCGCACCTTGTTCGGATAGTGAATTCAAGCAATGCAACCTTCTAACGCTAGATCTCGGTAATATCGCAAGCAAGCTTGAAAAAGCTTGGGGTAAAGAAGAGGGTACTTTCAGCGGGCAAGCATTGATGCCTAGACTGCATATCCTAGGTGCAGAATTGGCCGAAGGCTTTTTCGCCCGTGGCGTCATTCTCGTCGAAGGTCGCAGTGACAGAGCAGCGCTTACTGCCGTTGCGCGGATGCTCGGTGTGAATTTCGAGGCCGCCGGTATCGCCATCCTGTCTGCTGAAGGAAAGGCCAATCTCGACCGCCCCTTTGTGATCTTTCGCGAGCTAGGTATACCGACGTTTATAATTTGGGATTGTGATCAACATTTGCCTGTTGGCAAGCGATCTCCAACAATAGATCTTGCTTTAAGCAAGCTGGCAAACCAAGATAACGAGATCGCTTCGGCACCAATCAGCGATAATATTGGCACGTGCTACGGGCATTTTGGAAAATGCTTAGAGCATAAGCTGATGGAAGATCTAACTCCGGATGTTCATGGCGAGTGTCTTGCCGCCGCTTGCGAGCCTTTTGGTATTCACCCGAACAAAGATACACAAAAAATTCCAGAAGTCGTCTATCAGATGCTTTTTCGTGCAAAAGAACAAGGGCGCGAAAGTAATATGCTGAAAAACATTGTCCGTACTATGTGGCAGTTCTTCAACAATGAGGAGCTTCCAGACCTGCCTCAGGCGCCGGCTACAGTAGCCGCAGCCTGATTCGCTTTAAAGAAACTAAGCAATGTTAGTACCGCCAGATTGGCTCACCATCCAGTTCACCTCACCCTTACCCTCTGCGCCCGCGACACCCGCGAGCGCGCGTTACCGGGCCGATCCAGCCGCTGCGCCAGCGCAAGAACCCGGACAGCGCGGGCGAAGGCGGCGGGGGTGGCGGTCGGGTCCAGTTCTACCCGTTGGACCAGATCCTCGGCCGCGCGCAGCACCCGCTCCGCCAGGAGACCGCGCCGCATGCGGCGCTCGCCCTCCGCGCTCTGGGGCGGTGCGTCTGCGCCCTTCGGCCGGATCCAGCCGCCCTCCAGCACGTGGCGCGAGATGGTCGTGCGCGGCACGCCGGTGACTTTCGCGATGGCCCGGTAGGACAGGGCGCTCGTCTCGATCAGCCGCCGCACCTCGGCCAACGCCGCCGGATCATTCGGCCGTCCCCGCGCCGGCGAAGGCCTCGGCTCCTCCGGGAGCGCCGCCGACAATCTGAGTACACTTCCCCACATATAGGAATCGTGTCATAGAACGTGCCGGATGTCAAGATTTTCGCTTCGGCTCGGGGTCGGTCGCGCATGGGTCGGCGCGAGACTCGAAGGGCGGCCGTGGGACGGCCTGGGACAGGCGGGACGATCGTCCCGAATTCCGTTCGGTCGAACGATCGCGGGTCCGGGGATGCGGTCTTCCGTGCCTCGGCCGTCTTTGCGCGCGCGGCGAAGCCATCCATGGCCAACATGCCGACGTCGGGGCGTTGGCCGTGGATGGCTTCGGCTTTGCCTCGCAGTGACGGTCGGTACCGTCTCCGGCTGATCGATTTGGTCGTGCGCAGTCTCCTCTCCCCGCACAGATCTCGGGCCTGCCCGAGATCTGCTTCATACGCCGAAGTCGGGCAGGCCCGACTTCGGGTGGGGAGAGGCCTTCATGGACCCTGTCGTCCATGAAGGAAGCGGAGGCGAAGCCGAAGCGGCGGTGAGGGGGCGGTGCCGGACGAGACTCTTCCGTCGAAGCCCCCTCACCTTCGGCTGCCGCCTCGCTTCGGCGACGACGAGGTCGCCGAAGCCTTCTCCCCGCGAGCGGGGAGAAGGGATGCGCGGAGCCTGCTTCGATCGACATGGCATGGCGTCGGCATCGTCGCGGGCGCCAGGATCGGCTCACGAAAAAGCGCCCCGCACGATTTGTGCGAGGCGCTCCTCCTATGTCCGCGAACTGGGACCCGGATTTGGGGCGTGTCCTCAGCGGCTCTTCTTGTAGAGCTTGCTCGCGATCTCGAAGATTTCCTGCGGGGCGTAATCGGGGGCGAAGGCGCCGTAATTGCCGTCGAGTTCGGGGATCTTGCCGCCCTCGGGGTGGCCGTCGACGATCTCGAGCTGGCCCGGCGGATCGCCCGGCAGCGCGACTTCGTCGTTGGACCAGACCCCGGCAGCCTCGGCGTAATCATCCGGGCTGAAGCTGTAGAGGCGGCGGTGGCTGCCCTCCTGCAGGTATTTCTGACACTCGGGAATCTTGTCGAGGACGATGTTGGGGGTCGGCAGCATCTTTTCGATCTCGACGCCGGTGAGCTTCTTCAGCGCGAGCGCGTAGGCGTGGGCGTGGACCGAGCCACGCACCAAGAGGTAGCCGCAGACCTCGCGGCCGGTCGGGTCCGTCAGGGTCTCGTAGACGCGCAGCTTGTGCAGGCGGGCGCCGCATTCGAGATGGAAGTTGTGCAGCAGATCGATGATCAGGTTACCGGTCGTCGTGACCATGTCCATGTTCCAGGACGCGGCGTTGGAGTTCATCGGCATGGCGCCGCCGCCGTTCGACAGGAAGCTGCCGGCGAGCCGGATGTCCTTCATGTCCTCGAAGGGCGCCTTGGAGATGTCGACGTTCTCGGTGTCGTCGCCGGGGCCGTTGTTCAGCATCGCCACGCCGGTCGAAACGAGTTCGACGTGGCCGAGCTCTTCGGCGAAGATGCTCGAGACGAGGCTGTAGAACGGCCGCAGCTTGGTCTTGTTGCGGAAGTTGAAGCTCTGGAACATGTAGTTTCCGAGCGTCGACATCTCGCCGTACTTGCCGCCGAGCAGCTCCTGCAAGGCCGCCGCCGCGTTCGGATCGGGCCGCTTCGGCAAGGGAAGCTCGGCCTGGAGCTTGTCGATTCGCATGAACATGGGGCTGGTCCTCGCGCGAGGTGCGCAGAGGGGTAGCCCCCGGTGCCGACCCATGTTCCCGCCGGAGAGGGCTTTGTCCGAAAGCGTCCGTTTATGTCGCAGACGCGCTTCGTCCCGTGCCGCGAGCGGCCGGCAAGCGGGCCGCGCTCAGATCCGCTCGAACGTGAGGTAGCTCGGCCGGCGGCCGGCCCCCTTGGCCTTGGCCTCGTAGCGGGTGCCGGGCCAGCCGGGGAACGGGGTGAGCCAGTCCGCTGCGCGCGCGGCCGTCCAGCGTAAGGACGCGCAGCGCGCGGCGCGCACCAGGGTCCAGCCCGCGTAGTCGTCGATGTCGGTGGCGAAGCGAAACAGGCCGCCGGGCCTGAGCACGCGGGCGATCTCGGCGAGCGAGGCGTCGGAGACGAAGCGGCGCTTGCGCTGGCGGCGCTTCGGCCAGGGATCGGGATAGAGCAGGTAGACCCGGGCCAGGCTGGCATCGGGCAGGGCGGCAAGCAGCTGCGTCGCGTCCTCGTCGCGGATGCGCACGTTGGTGAGGCCGCGTTCGTCGATCTCGCCCAAGAGCTTGACGACGCCGTTCACGAAGGGCTCGCAGCCGATGAGGCCCGTGCCGGGATGTTTTTCGGCGTTGTCGGCGAGGTGCTCGCCCCCGCCGAAGCCGATCTCGAGCCAGACCTCGTCCACGGGGTTCGGGAAGAGGGCCGGCGGATCGAGGCGGCCGTCGTTCTCGGGCAGCACGATGCGGAGCGACGGCAGCAGCGCGGCGAGGCGGTCCTCCTGGCCGGGGCGCAGGCGCTTGCCCTTGCGGCGGCCGAAGAAGGCGCGCTCTGGGGATTCGGGTTGAATGGACGTGGCCTCGTGCTGAACGCGAAAAACCCTCTCCCCCCTGCGGGAGAGGGTGGCCCGCGAAGCGGGTCGGGAGAGGGGAGCGCCTTATCCGGAAAGGGCTTTCCCCTCTCCCGCCTCGCATCCGCGAGGCACCCTCCCCCGCAGAGGGGGGAGGGTTTTTTGGCTCAGCTCAGGGCGGACTTGAGCTTGTCGGCGAGGTCGGTCTTCTCCCAGGAGAAGCCGCCGTCGGCGTCGGGCTTGCGGCCGAAATGGCCGTAGGCCGAGGTGCGGGCGTAGATCGGCTTGTTGAGCTGCAGCGCCGTGCGAATGCCGCGGGGCGAGAGGTCGAGGGCGTCCATCAGCACGCCTTCGAGGCGGGCCTCGTCGACATTGCCGGTGCCGTGCAGGTCGACATAGATCGAGAGGGGCTTCGACACGCCGATGGCGTAGGCGAGCTGGATCGTGGCGCGCGAGGCGAGGCCGGCGGCGACGACGTTCTTGGCGAGGTAGCGGGCGGCGTAGGCGGCCGAGCGGTCGACCTTGGTCGGGTCCTTGCCGGAGAAGGCGCCGCCGCCATGGGGCGCCGCGCCGCCATAGGTGTCGACGATGATCTTGCGGCCGGTGAGGCCGGCATCGCCGTCGGGGCCGCCAATCACGAACTTGCCGGTCGGGTTGATGTGCCAGACCGTGCCTTCGGTGATCCAATCCTTCGGCAGTGCCGCGCGGATATAGGGCTCGACGATGGCGCGCACGTCGGCCGAGTCGAGGGACTCGTCGAGATGCTGGGTGGAGAGCACGATCTGGGTCGCCTCGACCGGGCGGCCGTTGACGTAGCGTACGGTGACCTGGCTCTTGGCGTCGGGGCCGAGCTTGGCCGCATCGCCCTGCTTGGCCTTGCGGGCGTCGGCGAGGTCCTTGAGGATCTTGTGGGCGTAGTAGATCGGCGCCGGCATCAGGTCCGGGGTCTCGTCGGCGGCGTAGCCGAACATGATGCCCTGGTCGCCCGCGCCCTCGTCCTTGTTGCCGGCGGCGTCCACGCCCTGCGCGATGTCGGCGGACTGGGCGTGCAGGTAGATCTGGACGTCGTTGTTCTTCCAGTGGAAGCCGGCCTGCTCGTAGCCGATGTCGCGCACGGCCTCGCGGGAGAGCTCCTCCAGGTCCTTGAAGGTCACGGAATCGGGGCCGCGGACCTCGCCGGCGATCACGACGCGGTTGGTCGTGGTCAGCGTCTCGACGCCGAGGCGGGCCTCCGGCATCGCGGCGAGATAGGCGTCGACGACGGTGTCGGAGATCCGGTCGCTCACCTTGTCGGGGTGGCCCTCGGAGACGGATTCACTCGTGAACAGGTAATCTGAACGCGGCATGCGACGCACCCCCGGCTACGGGCGCGCCAGACCTATCGCGGCGCTTGACCCGGAAAGCCGCGGTTCTTGCACCCGTATTCCGACCGGTCAACCCGATGCAACGAAATCGTCCGTTATATCGAACGATCCCAAAGAGACTTCGCGGCGTCGGATCCTAGCGGCTCAACTCGCGCTGCAGCGTATCGACCGCGCTGGCGAAGTCCCGCCGGTTCGGCTCGTCGAAGGTGTTGACGACGTGCTTGGCCATGACCAGGGCGAGGCCGGCCCAGAGGCCCTCCGGCACGAAGGCATGCTGCTCGGCATCCGAGAAGCCGCGGTCGGGCACGTCGTCGAGATGGGGGATGCCCTCGAAGAAATCGCCGATCGGCACGCCCGTCATCCGGCTCAGGATTTCGAGGTGGACCGCACTGATGCGGTTCACGCCCTTCTCGTATTTCTGAAGCTGGGCCGCGGACATGCCGAAGCTCTGTGCCACCTTGCGCTGTGTCAGATGCGAGCGCTTGCGCTCTTCCGCCATACGAAGGCCCAGGTGGATGTCCCGCTCGTCGGTCTTCTGACCCGCCATGTCGCGTCCTGCGCAGCATTGCCGTTTTGCCGGATCATTCCGGCGAAATCCGGCGTTGCGCAAGGTCTAAAATCACAACAAAAGATAATTAATAAGCAAATTATGCATTCGAAAAACGTTGGCGTCCCCGGCAGGGCTCGAACCTGCGACCCCAGGTTTCATACCACTTCGGCTTTCGCCGCCATCCTTAAGGGTGTCCTTAAGATGTTCGTGGCCTGGACTATCCCTTCACCATGAGCCTCGGAGTGAAGCCTTTAGGTGCCGCCCGTCTAGTCTCTACACCTTCCCGCGGTGAGGCGGGCTTGGCTCGGGATCGGCAGGCGCCCTGACGAGCGCTGTGAGCTTTCCCCGACTTTGAGCGGATCCGCCGCGCGGTTTCCCCTCGCGACGCCCAATTTTTCTAGGAAACCTGTGCTCTGTCCAGCTGAGCTACGGAGACAACCGAAGCTGCCATAGCATCGCGGCGGATTGCCGCCAACAGGGACTCCGCGAGGAGCGCTGTGGCCTCATGGCCGCACCGTCCGCAAAAGCGATCGTTGCGGCCTCGCCGGCACGCCCGACCGAAGATCCGCCGCAGATTTCGGCGACGGATCATGTGGAGTTAGAAGCGACGGGGCCCCGTCGCCCCGCCCATCGCGGTCCGATTTCCCGTGTTCCGTATGTCCGTCCGCCTCGCTCCTTGTTTGGTTTGCGCCTTCGCGGTCTTCGCGAATCCGGCAGCGGCCGTGCCGCGCGCCGAACCCGAATCGTGCCGGGCCTCGGCTTTGCGCGACGAAAGCATCGACAGCCTCGGCCCGCGCGGGGAGCTCGTCATGGCCTCCGGCGCCCGCGCCATCCTAGCCGATTTGCACTGGCCGGAGACCGAGCCAGAGGCGACGCAGGCCGCGTCCTACCTGATGGGCTTTCGCGGCCGGCCCCTGGCCGTGAGCGCCAGGGGCGGGGACGATCGCTGGGGCCGCGCCCGGATCGAGGCCGTGGCCGAGCCGGCCTCCGACGCCGACGAGCCCGTTGATCTCGCCGCCGGCCTCGTCGCGGCTGGTCTGGCGCATGCGGATGCCGGCGAGAGCGACATCCTGTGCCGCGGCGACCTGATCGCGCTGGAGGCCGAACCCCGCTCCGCCCGGCGTGGGGTCTGGGGCGCAGCCGTGCTCGACGCCCGGGACGGACCGGCGCTCGGAGCGCTGGCCGGCCGGTTCGTCGTCGCGGAAGGACGCATCGTCGGCGTCGGCGAACGGGCCGATCGCACCTATCTGGACTTCGTCCGAAACTCCGCGGCAGGCTTGACCGTAATCGTGATGAAACGCACTTGGCGGATCATGCAGGAGCGTGGTTTGACTGCCGCCACGCTGAGGGGGCGCCTCGCGCGGGTTCGCGGCAGGGTCGAGGTCCGGAGAGGTCCGACCCTGGACATCGTCAGCGCGGACATGATCGAGGTGCCGGAAGGAGAGCGGGCGCTGACGCGCTGAATTGTGATGGCTGGGGCTCTGCGGCATACGGCACGGACACGGCTCGCACGGCGCCTGATGGCGCTGGCGGGGCTTGCTGCCGTGCTCGGTGGGTGCGCCGGCGACCAGACCGGCACCATTTTGACGCCGGCCGCGATCTCCGTGCCGGCGCAGGCTCCCCGCACCACCGGCCGGCGCGTCGCCGACGAGGCCGACCACGCCAAGCTCGTCGCCTCCTTCGGCGGCGAATACCGCGCACCCGCGACTCTGCGCCTGCTCACCGAGATCACCGACCGGCTGGTGCGCGCCAGCGAGCGGCCGGAGGAGCCCTACGCGGTCACTCTGCTCGACTCGCCCGTCGTCAATGCCTTCGCCCTGCCGAGTGGCCGGCTCTACGTCACTCGCGGCCTCGTGGCGCTCGCCTCGGATTCGTCGGAGGTGGCGGCCGTGCTCGCCCACGAGATCGCGCATGTCACCCTGCGCCATGCGACCGCCCGCACCGAGATGGCCCTGCGCTCGCAGCTCGTCAGCCGCGTCGTCGCCGACGTCCTGAACGATCCGGCCACCGGCGCGCAGATGGAGAGCCAGTCCAAGGTCACGCTGGCCCGATTCTCGCGCGACCAAGAGCTCGAGGCGGACGCCGCCGGCGTGAAGACGCTGGCCGGCGCCGGCTTCGACCCGTTCGGCGCCGCCCGCTTCCTCACCGCCCTCAACCGCACGCTCGCGCTGAAGACCGGCACGGGATCGAACGGCGAGCCCGACATGCTCGCGACCCATCCGGGCACCGTCGAGCGCATCACCCTGGTGACCCGCGCCGCCCGGCGCATTGGCGCGCCCGGGCTCGGCGTCGACGAGCGCGCGCGTTTCCTCGCGGCGATCGACGGCATCGCCTACGGCGACAACCCCGGGGATGGCATGGTGCGCGGCACGCGCTTCTTACATCCGAGCCTCGGCATCGCCTTCGAAGTGCCGGACGGTATCGCCATCGAGAACACCCGCAACGCCGTGCTCGGGACCACACGGGACGGAACTCGGCGGATTCTGTTCGATCAGGTCGAGAGCAGCACGGGGCGCAGCCTCGAAGACGTGCTCAAGGCCACCTGGAACGACGGCATCGACCCGGGCACCATCGAGAACCGCATCGTCGAGGGCCGGCCCGCCGTATTCGCGGTCTCGAAGGGCAAGGACTGGACCTTCCGCCTCGCCGCGATCCGGGTGGGCGAGAACACCTACCGCATGATCATGGCGGCCAAGGGCTCGGCAGATCCCGACGCCGCGTTCCGGCGCTGGGTCGACAGCCTGTCGAGCGTCGACCCCGACGAGGCACGCGCGTTGAAGCCCCTGCACCTGCGCATCGTCACGGCATCAGCTGGCGACACGGCGGATGCGCTCGCCGCCCGCATGGTCGCGCCGGACCGTGCGCTCGACCGCTTCCTAGTGCTGAACGGCCTGGAGCGCGGCGCCGCAGTGAAGCCGGGCCAGGGCTACAAGCTCGTCGGCGAATGACCGGGCCGGCGCAGACACGCAGCCCGCTCGCGGACATCGCCGCTGGGGTCACGCTGTTCCATCCCCGGCCCGAGCACGTCGCAGCCCTCGTCGCGGCCTTCTCGGTGCCTGTCCCGCACGTCTTCGCTTACGACAACGGCGGGGTATCGCTCGAGACCCGGGCCGTGCTCGACCGCAGCGACGGCGTCCGGGTGATCGGCACCGGCGACAATGTCGGCGTCGGGGCGGCGCTGAACCGGATGGCCGAGGCGGCGACCGCCGCTGGTGCCCGCTACCTCCTGCTGCTCGACCAGGACGGCGAGCCGTCCCCCGAACTGATCCTCGGCCTCAGGGCTGCCATGGCCCGGCTCTCCCCGATGCAGGGACCGGCGATGGTCGGCCCGGTCCAGCGGCCGGTCGAGGGCCGCAAGACGCCGCGCTATCCACTGCGCCGGGGTGTGCCGGCCTTGCCCGGCCTCGATCCGGTAGAATTCATGGCGACCTCCGGCTCCCTCCTCGACCTCGCCGCCTTCGCCCGCATCGGCCCCTTTCGCGAAGATTATTTCATCGACGCGATCGACCTCGAATGGTGCTTTCGCGCTTGGGCGGCTGGGCATTCCTGCTGGGTCGACCGTGCGACGCCGATGGCGCAATGCGTCGGCAGCGGGGTCATCCGCGCGCGCTGGCTGCCGGTCGCGATCGCGCGCCAGCCTCTCTTCCGGATGGAAACCTACATCCGCAACACGGTCTATGGCTGGCGGCTCGCGCATGTGCCGCGACGCTGGAAGCTGACGCAGATGGCCTACCTGCCCCTCCAGACCGTGCTGTACTGGTCGGATTCCGGTTACAAGCCCGCCGTTCTCGGACGGTTGCTGCGGGCCGCTGCGAACGGATTCCGCGGACGTCTCGGCCGTCCGGCCGGCGCGCCATGACGATCGCGGGAGACGATCCGCGCCGCATCGACGTCGTCATCGTCAACTGGAATGCCGGCGACCAGCTGCGCACCTGCATCCGGAGCCTCGCCGCCAGCGCCAACGCCGCTGACCTGCACGTCGTCGTGGTCGACAACGCCTCCTCCGACGGCTCGGCCGAGGGCCTCGACGCCGAGCGCCTCGCCCTCACCGTCCTGTCCAACCCGGACAATCTCGGCTTCGGCAAGGCCTGCAACCAGGGCGCTGCCCTCGGCCGGAGCGGCACGATCCTGTTTCTCAACCCCGACACCGAGGCGACGCGCGACGGCATCCCGGCGGCGCTCGCCGCCTTCCGTTCTCGCCCCGACGCGGGGATCGTCGGCGCCCGGCTCGTGGACGAGGATGGCACGACCCACCGCACCTGCGCCCGCACGCCCACGGCCTGCGGCCTCGTCGCGAATGCAGCAATGCTCGACCGGCTGCTGCCGCGGCTCGTGCGCCAGCACTTCATGACCGAGTGGGACCATGCCGACAGCCGCCCGGTCGACGCTGTGATGGGCGCGTTCCTGATGATGCCGCGTCCGCTCTTCGAGGGCCTCGGCGGCTTCGACGAGCGCTTCTTCGTCTATTTCGAGGATACCGACCTCTGCGTCCGCGTGCTGGCGAGCGGCCGCAGCGTGAACCATGCGGCCGACGCCGTAGTGCTGCATCGCGGCCAGGGCACCACCGGACAGGTCAGGGACCGGCGCCTGTTCTACTTTCTGCGTTCGCAGGTGCTGTTTACGGCAAAGCACCATGGGCGGGTCGCGGCTCTCGCCGTGCTGGCGGGCGCCTTCCTCGGGCAGATGCCGATCCGGATCCTGCATGCTCTGGCGCGTCGTTCCCCGGGGGAGGCGGTTGCCGTCCTGCGGGCCGGACGGATGCTGGCCAGCGCGACGCCGCGCCTTCTGCGCGCCGGGAGCGGGGCTTGATAGCAGTGGCCCTTCCGTCCGACGCCTTCCGAGCTGCCGTCGCATGCAGACAAGTATGCACAGTCTGCAGACATCCGACTGCGCGCGGCGATGCGCATTCGCGCGTGCCGACGGCTTGAAGAATCCGAGCTTGCGGCCGTCGGTCTTGGAGCCGCGGCGGGCGAAGCCTTGCCGTGGCCCGTCCCGGCGTTCATGGTGCGCCCGCCCCGCTGGACAGGGCCTGCGAGCATCCCATCTTCCGCGCCACGGCACGGTCGGAAGCCCGCCGAACGAGGTTGCGTCTTGGACAATAGCGGCGAGGACGACCGAGGGGCGGACCTCCGTGCCCCCGGTCTGCACGAGGCGGTTTTCGCGGGAGCGTCCATAGGCTTGGCGCTGATCGCCGCGGATGGGAGAACCCTGCGCGACGTCAACCCTTTCCTCTGCCGTCTGCTCGGCTACATGCCCGGCAGCCTTGCCGGCGCGCCCGTCACCAACCTCCTGACCGACCGCACGCCGGTGCTTGCGCCCGGCATCCGCCGCTGGCGCCGTGCCGACGGTAACGGCGTCGATCTGCGCCTGACCATCACGCCTGCGCCCCATGACGGCCGCGGCGATGCCGACCTCGTCGCCGTGGTCGAGCCGGTGGACGCGGACGAACTGGTTCGTGCCGAGCAGAACCGCGACGCCCTCGTCGCCGCCGGCCTCGGCGAATGGCGCTGGGAGGCGACCAGCGGACAGGTCTCGCTCTCGCGCCGCGCCGGCCGGATCCTAGGCTATCCCGCAGGCCGCTCGGCGCGCTGGTCGACGATGCAGACGGGATTCGTCTCCGAGGATCACGAGCGCATCCACGGAATCGTGGCGGCGGCACTCGCGCGACGTGAGCCCTGGGAGTTCGAGAGCCGCTTCACCCGCGGCAACGACGGCATGGAGGTCGCGGTGGGTGTGCGCGGCGCGCCGACCTACGGCGCCGACGACACGCTCACCGGCATGGTCGGCATCGTCCGCAACGTGACCAGGCGCATCGAGGCGCAGAAGCTGCTGCGCGAGCGCGAGCAGCGCCTGCGCGTCGCGACGTCCCTTGCGTCGCTCGGCATCTTCGAATGGCACCTGCTCGATGATGCTGCGGTCTGGGAGAACGAACGCATGTTCGAGATCTTCGGCCGCCGGGCGGAGGAGGGCGGCGTCGGAAAGGGCGAGTTCCTCAACCGCTTCCTGCACCCCGAGGACCGCCCCCATGTCCGCCGCGCGATCACCAAGGCGCTGCGCGAGGACGGCATCCTGAAGGTCTCGGGCCGGATCCGGCATTTCGGCACCGGCGCATGGCGGAGCATCGAGATGGCCGGCCGCTTCGAGCGCGACGAGCCGGACCGGCTGCCGCGGCGCTTGATCGGGGTCGTGGCTGACGTCACCGACCGCCTCCAGGCTCAGGAGCGCCAGACCCTGCTGATCCGCGAACTGCATCACCGCGTGAAGAATACGCTCGCGACGGTGCAGGCGATCGTCGGCTCGACGGCGCGGACGGCAAGCAGCATCGACAACTTCTACGAGGCCTTCGTCGGCCGCATCAAATCGCTGTCGCACACGCATTCGGTGCTCACCGAGGACACTTGGCAGACGGCGAAGCTGCACGGCCTGCTGGTGAACGAGCTCACGCCCTACATCGAGACCGAGGAGGACGGCAGCCTCGAATCGCGTGTTTCCCTCATTGGCCCGGTGGTCGACCTGCCCTCGGACATCGCGGTGCCGATCGGTATGGCGATCCACGAGCTCACCACCAACGCCGCCAAGTACGGCGCGCTCTCGACCCGCCAGGGCCGCATCACGGTCAGCTGGTCGATCGTCCCCGGGGGCGAAGCCGGCATCCTGCAGTTCGCGTGGTGCGAGAGCGAGGGGCCGCCGGTCTCCGTCCCGTCGCGCCAGGGCTTCGGCTCCCGTCTGCTGCAGCGGGTGCTGACCACCCAGGTCCAGGCCGAAGTCCGCAGCGAATACGCTCCCGAGGGATTTCGCCTCTCCATGCTGGCGCCGCTGCCGGCCCGAAACGCGGCGCTCAACCCGCTGGTTTGAAGGATTCAGCCGAGCCCTTCGTCGGACTAAGGCCCATCCCGGAATGGGTGAAGCGTCAGCGGAACCCGAACCGGGGCCCCGCGCAAAAGTCGAAGTCTCGACGCCGTCCTATCGAGGCGCCGTCGCGGCACTCTTTCTCCCTGGATCGCCTTCCACTCACGCTATGGGCGTCCGAGAAAGGGGAGTGCCGACCGACATGGCCGGACTTTGCCGCCTCTCAAGCCGCTCCGCGCGCGTTGGCCTCGCCGCCGGAATCCACGAACTGCTTGAGCTCGTCGAGGGACTGGAAGGTGAACTGTCCGCGCGGCGTGTCCGCCTGGATCGTGCCGTTGGCGAACATCACATAGGTGTTGGCGCCCGACGCGTAGGTGCCGACGACCTGCAGCGCTTCGGATTTCGGCTCGTCCGCCTGTTCCGCCGGCTCTTCGAGCGGGGCAGGCGGTAGTTCCACTGCGGGGGGCTCGACCTCGGGTTCGGAGGAAGCGGAAGGCCCGTCGAGGGACGGCCTCAAAGCGAGTTCCTCCTGGGCCGGATCGGTCTCCCGCGCGTCGTCGGGCGATGCGTCGGCGAGATTTTCCGGCAACGCGTCGGCCGCCGCCCTCGGGCCGTGGCCGGGACGATCGCCGGGCGAGGCGAACAGGTCTTCGTCGGGCGAGATTGACTCGCCGGAAGCGGCCGGGGGCAGCAGGTTCGGTAGCGGAGGCTCGATCTCCATGGAGCGGCCCTGCTGGGGATCGGCCGTCGAGCGGTCGTCCCCGCTGCCGAGGAGATCGCGCATGCCGCCGAGGCTGATGCCCGCGAGACCCGCCGCGCCGGCCGTGGCCGTCGCCGGTTCGGTGGCGACGGGAGCGGTCGCCTCGAAGGCCGGCGCCCGGAACTCCGGGACGGAGGGAGCCGGACCGGCCTTGCCGGGGGGCGGGACGAACGCGACCTCGCCGGTCGTCGCGTCGCCGCGATGCCCGAGGGCGCCGGCGAGCCTCTTCATCTGCAGGATCGCGGCGGCGATGCCGAGCAGTACCGCACCTGCCGAGGCGGCCGTGGTGCCGCCGATGACCATGGCGAGTCCGCTTTCGAGGCGGACGTAGGGGAAGCCCTGCACCACCGCGGCGGCGCCGCCGACGATCATGACGAGACTGAGCGCGAACAGCGCGATGACCATGGGATACTCGGATACGACGGCGGCGACGGCCGCAGCATGACTGAGGCGACGATAAAGCCCCGACCTGCTTTTTCAAAATCGAACGGTGCGCTTGCGCACAGCCATCAGTCCGTCCGAGAGAGGGCGGCGCGACGCTTATGCCGCATGGCGGCGTTGCCGAGACGGATGCGTGACTTACCTACACATTCGTCGCCCCGAGAGGCCGCGCGCCTATCCGATGCGCGCCGACCGCTCTCCGCCCCGGGGCTCAACCGACACGGAGTGATCTGAATGACCCTGACCCTTCCCGAGCTTCCCTACGCCTACGACGCGCTGGGTCCGTACATGTCGAAGGAGACTCTCGAGTTTCACCACGACAAGCACCACAAGACCTATGTCGACACGGCCAACAAGCTGCTCGAGGGCAGCGAACTCGAAAGCAAGAGCCTCGAGGAGATCGTCAAGGCCTCGCACGGCTCGAACCAGCCGTTGTTCAACAACGCGGCGCAGCACTTCAACCACCTCCATTTCTGGAACTGGCTGAAGCCCAACGGCGGCGGACAGCCCCCGGCCGAGATCGCGAAGAAGATCGACGAGGACCTCGGCGGCTACGAGAAGTTCAAGGCCGACTTCATCCAAGCCGGCATCGGCCAGTTCGGCTCCGGCTGGGCGTGGCTCGCGGTCAAGGACGGCAAGCTCGTCATCCAGAAGACCCCGAACGGCGAGAACCCGCTCGTCCACGGCGCCAAGCCGATCCTCGGCGTCGATGTCTGGGAGCACTCCTACTACATCGACTACCGCAACCGCCGCCCCGACTACCTCAAGGCCTTCGTCGAGAACCTGGTGAACTGGGAATACGTCGAGAAGCTTTACGGCGAAGCCAAGTAAGCCGGCTCCTCTCCGACTTTTCGGCGGGTTGCCAATGAAGCCGCTCCTCTTCGGAGGTGCGGCTTCTTTCGTTTTTGTCGGCGGATCGCTCGGCTTGCGCACGGCGCCTTGCCGAGCTTAGACCTTCGCCTGATCAGCACGCGGTGGTTCGTCCAACCAACCCACCTCAAGATGAGGGTCCGTGTTGGGAACCAGGACGGTGAAGGTGAGACGGCACGTGCGCACCGAACCCTCCCTCTCGCCCTGCGTCTGTCGCAAAATATGATCCGCGCGATCCTCTCCGTCGGCGGCTGGACGCTGGTTTCGCGGGTCACCGGCTTCGCTCGCGACGTGGTGATGGCTGCGATCATGGGTGCCGGACCGATCGCCGACGCCTTCGTCGTCGCCTTCCGTCTGCCGAACCATTTTCGCGCGATCTTCGGCGAGGGCGCCTTCAACACCGCCTTCGTCCCGGCCTATGCGCGGCTGGAAGAGGCCGGCGCGGCGGGTGCTGCGAAAGCGTTCGCCGACCGCGTGTTCACACTGATGCTGATCGTGCAGGTGCTCCTGCTGGCGCTGGCCTGGCCGGCGATGCCGTGGGTGGTGAAGGCCCTAGCGCCGGGCTTTTCGGACGATCCCGCCCGGTTCGACCTCGCCGTGTCGCTGACGCGGATCACTTTCCCCTACCTGCTGTTCATGACGCTGGTGACGCTGTTCTCCGGCGTCCTGAACGCGCATCGCCGCTTCGCCGTGGCGGCCGGCGCGCCGGTTCTCTTGAATCTCGCCATGCTGGTCGCGCTGGCGCTGGCCTTCCTGTTTCCGAACGCCGCCTATGCCGCCGCCTGGGGCGTGACAGTTTCCGGCGTGCTGCAATTCGCGCTGGTCTGGTGGGCCTGCCGGCGGGGCGGTTTCGCACCCGGCCCGACGCGCCCGACCCTGCGCGATCCCGACATGCGGCGGTTCTTCAAGGTGCTCGGGCCCGCCGTGATCGGCTCGGCAGGCTTCCAGATCGCCTCCTTCGCCGACACCATCATCGCGAGTTTTCTGCCCGTCGGCGCGGTCTCGGCGCTGTACTATGCGGACAGGCTCTACCAGCTGCCCTTCGGCGTCATCGCCATCGCGGCCGGCACGGTGCTGCTCCCCGAGATGAGCCGCCGGCTCGCTGCTGGAGACGCCGTCGGCGCGCATGCGGCACAGAACCGTGCGGCCGGGTTCTCGCTGGCGCTCTCGGCGCCGTTCACGGTGGCCTTCCTGACGCTGCCGGGGCTGATCATGGCCGCTTTGTTCCAGCGTGGCGCCTTCTCTGCGGAAGACGCCGCGCGCTCGGCCTCCGTGCTCGCCGCCTACGGCCTCGCGCTGCCGGCGGTGGTGCTGGTGCGCAGCGCCGTGGCAAGCTTCTACGCGCGCCAGGACACGGTGACGCCGCTCGTCGCCTCGCTCACCGGCATCGCCGTCAACGTGCTGCTGAAGCTCGTCCTCACCGGCCCCTACGGCGTCACCGGCCTGGCGCTGGCAACGGCGGTCGGCCAGTGGATCAATCTCGTGCTGCTCTACGGCCTTGCCTTGAGGCGCGGCTGGACTGCACCGGGGCGAACCCTCGGCGTGACCGTGCTCGGCGTGACGATCGCCTGCATCGTCCTGGCGTTGCTCGCGGTCTATGGACTGCCCTTCGCCGACAGCGTCGTGCCGGCGCTGCCGCATCTGCGCGAGATCGCGGTGCTCGCCGTGCTCGGCACCGCGGGCGCCATCGCCTATGGCGGAACGCTTGCCGCGGTGCTGGCCGCCTGCGGCGTCAGGCTACGACGGGCCTGATGGCTCCTCTCCGGCGAGCGACCATTCCAGCACGCGGGCGAGGTGGTCGTACTCGTTGTAGGCGCGCGCATATTGCGGGTAGGGCCGCGAGACATAGGCCGCCTCGCCGGTGAGGAAGCGCGCGATCAGCCCGCGCAGCCGCGCGACATGCTCCTCGACGATCCCGTCCACGGTGCGCGCCTCGCCCTGCGGTGGCTTCACCGGGACCGGCCGGAACGGCTCGCGCCCGCCCGAGGCATGGACGTAGAGCAGCTCCGGCACGCTGTTCGCCTTCAACCCGTCGAAGGCCCCGTGCATCAGCATCGCGGCTTCCAGCGTGAGCTGCGGCGAGAATCCGGCAAACACCGTCTTGTTGCTCGGCGGCACGCCGGTCTTGAAGTCGATAATGCAGAAGGTCCCGTCGCGCCGCGCTTCGATCCGGTCGGCCTGACCCGAGAGGGTAAAGGTCTCAGAGCCGAGCGGGATCGCCCATTTGCCCGAGATCTCCGGCCGGATCTGCGCGATGTCGGGCCGGCGCGCGCGTTCCCAGGCGAGGAAGCTCGCGGCCATCCGCTCGAAACGTGGAAACCACTCGGCATAGAGCGCGGGATGGTCTTGCCGGATCCTGGCGAAGCCCGTCGTCGCGAGTTCCCTCAGCTGCGCCTCGGCCTGCGCCGGGTTCGCGATCGCATCCGGAAAATGCTCGACGAACTTCGCCATCACGTCATGGACGAGGGTCCCGCGCTCGCTCGCGCCCGGCGGCACGGCCAGGGAATCGAGCGCCTCCAGCCCCAACACGTACTCTGCGAAGATCGAATACGGGTCGCGGACAAGCCGCTCGATCCGCGTGACGCTGAGACGGCGCGGAAACAGCGCCGGGTCCGGCTTCGGCGCCGGCCGCGTCAGGCGCGGCGTGCGGAGGTTGCCGCTGCTGTCGAGGGCGGTGGCGTAGCTGCGCAGTTGCTGCCCGGCCGTGATCGCGCCCTGCCAAGCCTCACCACCGGAAAACGCCCCCAACCGCTGCAGGAAGCGCGAGGGCACCGTCGGCGTGCCCTCGCGCTTGGCTGCGCGGGTGATCACGGCGTCATGGCAGCCGAGGGCCTGCATGAAGTCGTGCGCACTCTGGCCGATGCGCCGCTCCGGCGGGTTCAGGCCGACACGGATGCGCATCGGCCGGTTGAGGAAGGCGTCGGTGGTGGTGCGCATCGGCCAGACGCCCTCGTCGAGCCCACCGAGCACGATGCGATCGACATGGAGCAGCCGCGCTTCGAGAAGGCCGAGGATGCGCAGGCGCGGATGCGCGGCCCGCGGCGTTGCGACGATGGTGCGTTCGCGGGCGAGCGCGGTGAAGAAGGCGGGGTAGTCGCGCGGGTATCCGGGCAACTCCTCGCCGGACGCGAAGCCGAGATCGTCGAACAGCCCGTCGAGCGTGTCGAGCGAGGGATCGTCGGGCGCACCGGCCGCGTCGCCCGCCACGCATCGCATCAGCTCTTCGCAGGTCGCTCGGTGGTGCTCGGCGACGGTGACGAGGTTGCCTACGTCGTCCGCGCCGCCGGCGAAACCGGCGAAGGCCTTCTCGAGTCGTTCCACGACGGCTTCGGCCAGTTCCCAGTCGACCGGCCGGAGGCGGCGGCGTGCGCGCGGCACGCGGCCGGTGGCGGCGCGGTTGCTTCGAAGCGCCTCGCGCAGTCCGTCGAAGCCATCACGCGGCGCAGGGCCCCGAAGGGCTCCGATTTCCAGGGCGGCCGCGCCCCGCACGACGTCGCCGCGCGTCAGCCCGAGCCGCACGAAGGGATGCGCGAGCAGGGCGACGACTCGCGCTGGCCCAACGTCTACGGCGAGCTCCGCCACGAGCCGGGCGAAGCGGCCGGCGGGGGCGCGGGCGAGGCTCGCACCAGCCGAATCCTCCGCCGCGATGCCCCAGCGCGCCAGATCGGCGGAAACGCGCATGGCCAGCGTCCGGTCGGGCGTGACGAGGGCGGCGGTGGCGCCGGGCGTCTCGAGCGTCTCGCGCAAAGCCAGCGCGATCACCAAGGCCTCCTCGCGTTCGTCGAGGCATTCGGCCACGGCGATGCCGTCGAGCCCGCGCCGGGCGGTGTCGATCCGCGCGGCCGGCTCGATCCGCGCCCAGGCATCGGTGGTCTCTGCCGGCCGCAGCGCCTGCGAGAGCATGTCTTGCCGCGCCGTCGCCTCTGGGGAGGGGGTGCCGAGCGGGATCACATCCGCGCGGTCGCGGTTCAGGCCGAACGGCCCGAGCAGCCGGTGCAGGATCGCCTGCGGATGGCCGTGGGCGATCTCGTCCTCCGTCTCGATCGCGTCCCAACCGTCAGTGTCGAGGGTCTGGTCGAGGCCCGGCAGCACCACGGCGCCGCGGGGCAGCCCGGCGACGGCGGCGATGAGTTTTGCCGTCGCCGGGACCGAGCCGGTCGAGCCGGCGACGATGACCGGGTCGGCCGGCCTTTCACGGATCAGCCGGTCGGCCTCGGCGAGCACGAGCAGGCGCGAGCGCACCACCGGGTCGCTCAGGCCACGCTCCGCCAGGATGCCGGGCCAACTCTCGGCGGCGATCTTTAGGAAGTCGAGGGTCAGACCGAAATAGCGCGAGTACTCGACCTCGACCGCCGCACCGATATCGTCCCAGGGCAGACCCTCGACGGTGAGCGCGTCCATCAGGCGTTCGAGATCGGCCGCGAGACAGACGGCGTCGGCTGGCGAGGACGGCACGCGGAACGGCACGTCGTCGCTGATCTGGAGCAGGGCACGGTCGACCGCCTTGCCCCATCGCTGCACGAGACGCGCCAGGATCAGCCGCCGCTCCAGCGCCGGCATCGCCGGGTTCAGCGCCTGCGCGGCCGTCTCCAGCAACGGGCTCGCCGCGAGATCGAGCTCTGCCTCGTCGGCCTCGCCGAGCGGAATCATTCGCGGCAGCAGCGTCGCCCCGCCGAGCCGCGCGGACAGGATCGCCGAGAGTGCCGGCACCGCCCGCTGCGTCGGCAGGTAGATCGTCACCGCGGCCAGCGCGATCGGATCGCCGCCGACATCGCCGACGAGCCGGCCGGAGACGAGCGCATCGGCGAGCGTCGGCAGGAACGGCGCGCCGGGCGGGATGGTGAAGATGTGCGACGTGTGCATGACCCGCGTCTTCTATCACCGATCGGGCGGCCGCTGCCTCACGGCGCGCTCGCGCTCTCCTTCACCCGCGTCTCGGCAGCGGCGATCGCCTCGGGCGTGCCGACGTGAAGCCACTGACCGTCGAGGCGCAGGCCGTAGCAGCGCTCGCGCTCGATCGCGCGGGCGAACAGCGTGGTGAGGGAGAACGAGCCGTCCGGCGTGTCCGCGAAAAGCTCGGGCTTCAGGATCGCGACGCCCGCGTAGATGAAGGGGGCGACCTCGCGCTCGCCGCGCCAGGCGAGGCGGCTGCCGGAATCCATGAAGAAGTCGCCGGCGCCGTCATAGCCGAGGCTCGTCGCGGTGGGGGCGACGAGGAGCAGCATGTCCATCGCCTCCGCGTTCCAGCCGGCGATCAGGCGGGAGAGGTTGGGCTTGGGGCCTTCGAGCCAGAACGAATCGGAGTTGAAGACCACGAAGGGTTCGCTGCCGAACTGGGCCAGAGCCTTCTTCACCCCGCCGCCGGTCTCCAACAGGGCCTCGCGCTCGTCCGATATGGTGATCGCGGGCAGCTCGGTGCGGCGCAGGAGGTGGCCTTCCATCTGGTCGGCGAGCCAGTGGATGTTGACGACGGCCTCCGTGATGCCGCCCTCCGCCGCCCGATCGAGGGCATGGTCGATCAGCGCCTTGCCGGCGACCTCGACCAGGGGTTTCGGCACCGTCGCGGTGATCGGCCGCATGCGCTTGCCGAGGCCGGCCGCGAGGACGAAGGCGCGTGTGATCGCGGTCGGGTCGGGGGCGTCGCTCATACCGGCCGGCTTTCTCGTGGGCACCGGCTACCCGCCGTGCAGCGGCATCGTGTTCACGGGCCGCCGTCCGTCAAGCGGGGATGCGGGCTGCGCGTCAGTCCGGAAGCACCATGCTGCCGTCGGGCAACAGGGAGAAGCCGGGGTTCCAGGCCACTTCCCAGAGGGTGCCGTCGGGATCGGCGAAGTACCCCGAATAGCCGCCCCAGAAGACGTCGTGAGCCGGCTTCACGAGGGTCGCACCGGCTTCGACCGCCTGGGCGAGGACGGCGTCGGTCTCGTCCTTGCTCGCCGTGTTGTAGGCCAGCGAAAAACCGCGAAAGCCCGAGCCCTCGGCCGGCACGCCCGCATCCGCCGCGAGGTTTTCGCGGGGAAACAGCGAGAGGGCCATGCCGCCGAGCTGGAAGAAGGCCACGCCGTCGGCGGCGCGCACCGATCGGGTCCAGCCGAGCGCCTCGTAGAAGCGGACGGCACGCGGCAGGTCGGTGGTGCCGAGGGTGACGAGCGTCAGGCGCGGCTGCATGGCCGGCTCATCCGTTCGGCGGCTTGGCGACGAGGCTCGGCAGGTGGCGCTCGTGCCAGGTCCGCAGCCGGTCGAGGCCGGGATGCGTGAGGTTGCGGGCGAGATAGCCCTCGATCCGCGGCAGGTGGGCGAGGTAGCCCGGCTTGCCGTCGCGCTTGTCCAGCCGTGCGAAGATGCCGAGGATCTTCGTGGCGCGCTGCGCGGCCAGCACCGCGTAGGCGCGGGCGAAGGCCTGCATGTCGAAGTCTTGGTCGCGGGCGCGGCGCTCGCGGATGTAGAGGCCGAGCAGACGCAGCTCGAAATCGGCGCTCGCGTCGACGCGGGCATCCTGTAGCAGCGAGGCGAGGTCGTAGGCCGGATGGCCGAGCACCGCGTCCTGAAAGTCGATCACGCCGACCCGCTCCAGCCCGTCGCGATCGGGCAGCCAGATCAGGTTCGGCGAATGATAGTCGCGCAGGGTCCAGGTAGTGGGCTCGGTTAGCAGATCTCCGAGGGCCTCGGTCCAGACCGCCACGAACTCGGCGCGGGCGGCCGCGTCGAGATGCGTGCCCTTATGAACGGTATACCACTCGGGCAGCAGTTCGGCCTCGAACAGAAGGGCTTCGAGGTCGTAATGCGGCAGCGCGTGGTCGATGCCGTCGGCCACCGGCAGCACGCCCGGCAGCTCCGTGGCATGGAGCCTGGCGAGCAGCCGCACGGCCTCCGTGTAGCGCTCGGGACGCGGTGCGCCGTTCTCGATCACCGGCTCTCGGCCGAGATCCTCGATGATGAGCAGACCCTGCGCCCGATCCTCGGCGTAGATCTTCGGGGCCGAGAAGCCGAGAGCCCGCAGCCCCCGATCCATGGCGACGAAGGCGTCGACGTTTTCGGCGAGCTTGACGATGGCGCTGTACGGCTTGCCGTCCCGCACCGGCGGCCCGTCGGAGCGGGCAGGGGAGATCATCAGCACGGCGTTGGCGCCGTCCGGCTTCACCAGGCGCTCATAGGCCCGCGCCGAGGCGTCGCCCTGCATGAAATGGCGCTCGGCCTCGTCCCAGCCGCTGCGCCCGAGCAGCGCGCGGATGGCGCGGGCCCGGTCGAGGCGCGCGCGCATGCCGTTGAGGCCATCGATGCGCACGAAGCGCGAGCCCTCACCGAACTCGGGACGCAGCGACAGCTCCACCGTGAGGATCGGCGTGGCGCATGGCTCCATCCGCTCCGGCCACTCCACCAGGGTGATCGCCGTCCCGGTGATCTCGTCGAAGCCGAGCTCGATCAGCTCGTCCGGCCCGCGCAGGCGGTAGAGGTCGGCATGCACGATGGCCGGGCCGGGCTGCCCGTCGCGGGACTTGCCGTCATAAGGCTGCATCAGCGTGAAGGTCGGACTCGGCACCTCGAGATCGGGGTCGCCGGTCAGTTCGCGGACCATCGCGCGGGCGAGCACGGTCTTGCCGCCGCCGAGGCCGCCCGACAAAGCGACGAGGTCGCCGGGCACGAGCATGCCGGCGAGGAAGGCCCCGAGATCTTCGGTGGCGCCCTCTTCCGGCAGCACGATCTCCCACGGTTTCTGCTCGGCGGCCTCGTTCACGGCCTCCGCCTCGTCGCCCGGCTCCGCCTCGTCGTGGATGGTCTCCCGATCCTCGTTCACCGCGATCTCCTCCGCCCCCGGATCCTCGCGTGGATCGGCCATGCGCGAGGATCAAACGTTTCTGGTCGTTACCTTAAACCGAAAACTCCGCGTTCCGTGAGCCCCCGGCACGAACCCTTCCGGATTGTCCCGCCCGCATCCCGCCGGACGGGGCTGCCGCCGCTACTCCGCGGCTTCGCGGTTGCCGTCCGCCGTCTCCAGCGGAAAGCTGCAGGTGACGCTGGTGCCGGCTCCGAGCGCCGACTCGATCGTGACCCGGCCGCCATGCAGCTCGACGAAGGACCGAACGATCGAGAGGCCGAGTCCGACGCCGCGATGCTTGGTGCCGAGGGTGTGGCTCTCGAACCGCTCGAAGACCCGCGTGATCACGTCCTGCGGGATGCCGCGGCCGTGGTCGACCACCTTGAGCACGAGTTCCTCCGCGGTTCGCCGGGCCTCGACCCGCACGCGCTGGCCCGCCTTCGAGAAGCCCACGGCATTGGAGAGCAGGTTGAACAGGATCTGCCGGATGCGTTTGGCGTCCGCGGGGAAGCTGCCGACATTGCCGGGCACGTCGAGATCGAGGGCGATGCTCGACTCCTTCAGCCGGTCCTCGACGCCGCGCGCCGCCGCCTCGATGGTCGAGCGCACGTCGACGGTCTCGCGCTGCAGGGCCAGCGAATGCGCGTCGATGGAGGCGAGGTCGAGGATGTCGTTGATGATGGCGAGCAGCGCCGAGGACGAGCCCTTGATGTGGTCCGAGTACTCGCGCTGGCGCTCGTTGAGGGCGCCCACCGTCTCGTCGCCCAACAGCTCGGTGAAGCCGATGATGTTGGTGAGCGGCGAGCGCAGCTCGTAGGAGACGTGGTGGACGAAGGTGTCGCGCAGCTGCGCGGCGCGCTCCAGGGCATCGTTCTTCTCGGTCAGCGCGCGCTCGACGTTCACGCTGGCCGTCACGTCGATGAAGGTCAGCAGGGTCGCGCCTGCGTTGAGCGGCCGGGCGGTACAGTCGAGCACGCTGCCGTCCAGCACCTCGAGACGGCAGGACAGGTCGGAGCGCGTCTCGCTCAGGCCCGTGACCATCCCGCGGATGTCCATCCACGGTTCCGGGTCCGGCGAGATCGTGCGGCAGGCCGCGATCACCGCATCGATGCGCGGATGGTCCTTCACGCTCGCTTCGTTGATCCGCCAGACCGCCTGGAAGGCCTGGTTGGCGAGGCGCAGCCGGCCGTCGGCACCGAACAGCGCCACCGGCTCCTTGAGGGTGTCGAGGGTCTCGGCCTGCTCCTTCATCGCCGCCGAATAGCGGGATTCGAGCTTCAGGTTTTCGGAGAGGTCCTGGAACAGGTAGGTCAGGCCACCCTGCGGGTTGGGGTCGGCGACGACGTTGAGCGTGCGGCCGTCGGGCAGGTACCAGGGGCCGTCCGTCGCCTCGACGGCGCGGTAGGCGGCGAGGACCTCGGCCTTCCAGCTGCGGAAGTCGGCCTGCTCGGGGAGCTTGCGCATGACCCGGAGCCGATCGAGAATCTCGCCGTCGAGCGGCCGGCTGTCGAGGAAGGCCGTGTCGAGGTCCCAGAGCTTCTGGTAGGCGGCGTTGTGGAAGATCAGGCGCTGGCCCTGGTCGAACATCGCCACGGCCGTCGGCAACTGGTCGAGGGTGCGGACATGGGCCGCCATCTGGCGCTGGTGGTCGGCCTTCACGCTCTCGAGATCGGTGACGTCCACGGCAATGCCGACCCGGCCGCCTTCGGCCGTGCTCTCGCTGACGTCGAGAATGCGCCGCGCTCCCGCGACCACGCCCGACAGGCGCAGGGCCTGCGGCGAACCGTTGAGGCCGGTCTCCTCGCGTGCCACGCGATCTCTGGCGCTCCTGTCGAGCAGTTCGGTGCCGGCGCGCAGGACGCCGTCGCGGCTGCCGCCCTCGACGGCGGAAACGTAGGCCGTGTTGACGAAGGCCAGCGCGCCGCCGCGGTCGCGGTGCCAGACCGGCTGCGGGATCGCGTCGAGCAGGCTGTGAAGGGCGAGGATCTCGTCGGCCGCGGCCTCGATGCCGGCGCGGGCCTCGATCAGCGCGCGGTGCTCGCCGGTGGTCTCGCGAAGGCGCAGCAACGCCCGGCCGCTCACCGCCTGACCCTGTGCCTCGACGAAGCGGCCCGAAGGCGTTCGCAGCGTGCGGCGGAACCCGGCGCCGCGCCGGCGCAGGGAGTCGATCTCGTCCTCGAGGGCCGTCGCGTCCCCCGGTGTCAGCCAGCTGCCGAAGGCGAGGATCCGGCGAGTGCCGCCGAGGCCGCCCGCGACGGCCCCGAGCGGGGTGCCGTCGAGAGCGAAGCCGGCATCGCCCTCGATCATGGGTTCGCCGCGTCCGGCCCACGAGACGATGACCTGGCTGTCCGCATGGAGCAGCAGTTCGGCCCTGTCATGCGCACCCTGCAAGTCCGCGAGCGCCGCCTGCAGGCCCCGCTCGCGGCGGCTCCAGCCGGAGCGCTCGTGCAGGTACAGCAGCGACAGGATCGTGGCGAAGACGATGAGCCCAATGACGACGGCGAGCACGGTGACGTTGTGAGCGGGCATGGCGTGCATCAACGGCCGCCCGGTCGGTGTTCCGATATCCTGCGCCATCGCCGCATCGGGCGCGCAGGCGAAGACCACGCAGAGCGTGCCGGCGCGTGTCAGGCCACGCACCGCCCTTTCGACCCCCATGTCCCCACCGCCTTCACGAGTCGCCGACGCACCGCCGACGAGGTGCCGCCGGGGCGCTCGATCGAGCGGTCCCGTCCGGCGTATTCTGCCGGTCCCGAACCCGGAAAACGCCGGGCGCGGAGCAACCTCACCTGAGGAATCAGTTCACCATATCGCGGCGTGGAATCGCGCCGGAAGGGGGAAATCGGGGTGAAATGCACGCCACCGCGATCGAGCGCAGAAAAGCCACAGTTCGAAAAACCGGTCTTGACTTCAGCTCAAGCCGGTGGATCGTTTTTGGACTGAGAACGAAACAGGAAAAGCCCGGCGCAAGGCCGGGCTTTTCAGTCTCGATGAAGTCTCCGGCGTCGCTGCGCCGGAGGCGAAAGCTCAGTAGCGGTAGTGATCGGGCTTGAACGGGCCGTTCTCGCTGACGCCGATATAGGCCGCCTGATCGGGCCGAAGCTTCGACAACTTTACGCCGATCTTCTCGAGATGAAGCATGGCCACCTTCTCGTCGAGGGCCTTCGGCAGTGTGTAGACCTGCTTCTCGTACTTGCCGGGGTTCGTCCAGAGTTCGATCTGGGCGAGCGTCTGATTGGTGAAGGATGCAGACATCACGAAGGACGGATGGCCGGTGGCATTGCCGAGGTTCACCAGGCGGCCTTCCGACAACAGGATGATGCGATGGCCGTCGGCGAAGGTGATCTCGTCGACCTGCGGCTTGATGTTCGACCAGCGGAGGTTCTTCAGGCCGGCGACCTGGATCTCGTTGTCGAAGTGGCCGATGTTGCACACGATCGCGCGGTCCTTCATGGCCCGCATGTGCTCGATCGTGATGATGTCCTTGTTGCCGGTAGCGGTGACGAAGATGTCGGCGCGGGGTGCCGCGTCTTCCATCGTCACGACCTCGTAGCCTTCCATCGCGGCCTGAAGCGCGCAGATCGGATCGACCTCCGAGACCAGCACGCGGCAGCCGGCGTGGCGCAGCGAGGAAGCCGAGCCCTTGCCGACGTCGCCGAAGCCCGCAACCATGGCGACCTTGCCGGCCATCATCACGTCGGTGCCGCGGCGGATGCCGTCGACCAGGGACTCGCGACAGCCGTAGAGGTTGTCGAACTTGGACTTGGTGACGGCGTCGTTCACGTTGATCGCCGGGAAGAGCAGCTTGCCCTCCTTGGCGAGGTTGTAGAGGCGGTGAACGCCGGTGGTGGTCTCTTCCGAGACGCCCTTGATGGAGTCGGCGAGGCCGGCGAACCAGCCCTTCGGCTTCTCCTGCAGCTTCTTCTTGAGAAGCGCGAAGAAGATTTCTTCCTCCTCGGACTCGGGCTTGTCGAGGAATGCCGTGTCGCCGTTCTCGGCGCGGAGGCCGAGATGGACGAACATCGTCGCATCGCCGCCGTCGTCCAAAATCATGTTCGGCATGGAGCCGTCATGCCAGTCGAACAGGCGGGCGGTGTAGTTCCAGTAATCCTCGAGCGTCTCGCCCTTGATGGCGAAGACGGGGATGCCGGCGGCGGCGATCGCGGCGGCGGCGTGGTCCTGGGTCGAATAGATGTTGCACGAGACCCAGCGGATGTCGGCGCCGAGAGCCTTGAGCGTCTCGATCAGCACCGCGGTCTGGATCGTCATGTGCAGCGAGCCGGCGATCTTCGCGCCCTTGAGCGGCTGCGACGCGCCGTATTCCTCGCGGGTGGCCATCAGGCCCGGCATCTCGGTCTCGGCGATCGAGATCTCTTTGCGGCCGTACTCGGCGAGCGCGATGTCCTTGACGATGTAGTCGTTGGCGGCAGCCATGTGTGTGTCCTCTTGCTGTGTCGGTGTTCGACGGCGTCCCTAGCAGGCGCCGGGATAGGAATCAATCAAGACATAAAGATGTCTTTATATAAGTTCGAAGCTGGATGGGCCTGGGTGCCCCTTCCGTCATCGCTTCGCTGCGCTCGCGATGACGGTGGTCGGTCCGGCAGACGCCCCGGCTACTCCGCCGCGACGAGGTAGCTCTTCGGGTCGTAGTTCAGGATCGGCCCGAGCCAGCGCTCGGTCTCCCGGATGTCCATGCCCTTGCGCCCGGCGTAATCCTCGACCTGGTCGCGTTCGACCTTCGCGACGCCGAAATAGTGCGACTGCGGGTGGGCGATGTAGAGACCCGAGACCGAGGAGCCCGGCCACATCGCGTAGGACTCGGTCAGCTTCACGCCGATGCGGCGCTCGGCCTTGAGCAGGTCGAACAGCGTGACCTTCTCGGTGTGATCGGGCTGAGCCGGATAGCCGGCGGCCGGGCGGATGCCGTCGTACTTCTCGTGGACGAGTTCCTCGGTTGCGATGGTTTCGTCGGGCGCGTAGCCCCAGAACTCGCGCCGGACCCGCTCGTGCATGCGTTCGGCAAAGGCCTCGGCGATGCGGTCGGCGAGCGCCTTGACCAGGATCGAGCGGTAATCGTCGTTCGCCCGCTCGAAGCGCTCGGCGATTCTCACCTCTTCCAAGCCCGCCGTCACGACGAACCCGCCGACATAGTCGCCGATCCCGCTGTCCTTCGGCGCGACGAAGTCGGAGATGCAGGTGTTCGCCCGCCCGTCGCGCTTCGAGAGCTGCTGGCGCAGGCCGTGGAAGGTCGCGAGCACGTCGGTCCGGCTCTCGCCGGTATAGAGCTGGATGTCGTCGCCGACGCTGTTGGCGGGCCAGAAACCGATGATGCCCTTCGGGTTGAACCAGCGCTCCGCGACGATCTGCTTCAGCATCTCCTGCGCGTCGTCGAACAGCGCCTTGGCCGCCGGCCCCTGCTCGGGATCCTCGAAGATCGCGGGGTAGCGACCCTTGAACTCGTAGGTCTGCAGGAACGGCGTCCAGTCGATATACGGCACGAGATCGGCGACCTCGTAGGAGCCGAACACGCGGGCGTCGGTGAACGAGGGCTTCTTCGGCGCGTAGCCGGACCAGTCGATCTTGAAGGGGTTGGCGCGGGCCTTGGCCAGCGGCAGCCGGGTCTTGTCCATCTCCGAGCGGGCATGGGCCTCGGCGACCTTGCGGTACTCCGCCTGGATCTTCTCGATGACGCCGCCGCGGGTCTCCTTCGAGATCAGGCTCGACACGACGCCGACCGCACGGCTGGCATCGGTGACGTAGATCGTCTGGCCGCGATTGTAGGCCGGGTCGATCTTCACGGCTGTATGCACGCGGCTCGTCGTCGCCCCGCCGATCAGCAGAGGAACGGAAAAACCCTCGCGCTCCATCTCGGCGGCGACGTGGACCATCTCGTCGAGGGATGGCGTGATCAGGCCGGAGAGGCCGATGATGTCGACCTCCTCCTTCTTAGCGATGTCGAGGATCTTGGCGGCCGGCACCATCACGCCGAGATCGATGATCTCGTAGTTGTTGCAGGCGAGCACGACGCCGACAATGTTCTTGCCGATGTCGTGGACGTCGCCCTTCACGGTGGCCATCAGCACCTTGCCGGCGGCGCGCCGCTTGCCGTCGCCGCCGTTGGCGAGCTTTTCGGCCTCCATGTACGGCTCGAGATAGGCGACCGCCTGCTTCATCACGCGGGCCGACTTCACCACCTGCGGCAGGAACATCTTTCCGGAGCCGAACAGGTCGCCGACCACGTTCATGCCGGCCATCAGCGGGCCCTCGATGACGTGGAGCGGGCGCTCGACGCCCTGGCGGGCCTCTTCCGTGTCGGCGAGGATGTATTCGGTGATGCCGTTGACGAGCGCGTGTTCGATCCGCTTCTCGACCGGGGCCTCGCGCCAGCGCAGATCGGTGGTCTTGGCCTTGGCCTCGCCGCCGCTCTTGAAGCGCTCCGCGGCGTCGAGAAGCCGCTCGGTGGAATCGTCGCGCCGGTTGAGGACGACGTCCTCGCAGAGCTCGCGCAGCTCGGGCGGCAACTCGTCGTAGACCGCGAGCTGGCCGGCGTTGACGATGCCCATGTCCATGCCGACCTGGATGGCGTGGTACAGGAACACCGCGTGCATCGCCTCGCGCACCGGCTCGTTGCCGCGGAAGGCGAAGCTGAGGTTCGAGATGCCGCCCGAGATGTGGGTGTGGGGCAGGGTCTCGCGGATGATCCGGGTCGCCTCGATGAAGGCGACGCCGTAGCCGTTGTGCTCCTCGATGCCGGTGGCGACCGCAAACACGTTCGGATCGAAGATGATGTCTTCCGGCGGGAAGCCGATCTCCTCGGTCAGGATCTTGTAGGCGCGGGTGCAGATCTCGACCTTGCGCTCCAGCGTGTCGGCCTGGCCCTCCTCGTCGAAGGCCATGACCACGATGGCCGCGCCATAGGACCGGCAGATCTTGGCGGCTTCGATGAACTTCTCCTCGCCCTCCTTCATGGAGATCGAGTTCACGATCGGCTTGCCCTGGATGCACTTCAGGCCGGCTTCGATCACCTCGAACTTCGAGGAATCGACCATCACCGGCACGCGGGCGATGTCGGGCTCGGCGGCGACGAGGTTGAGGAACTCGACCATCGCTTTCTGCGAGTCGAGTAGGCCCTCGTCCATGTTGATGTCGATGATCTGCGCGCCGGCCGCGACCTGATCGCGGGCGACGTCGAGGGCGGCAGAAAAATCGCCGTTCTTGATGAGCTTGCGGAACTTGGCCGAGCCGGTGACGTTCGTGCGCTCGCCGACGTTCACGAAGGGGATCTCCTTCGCGAGCGTGAAGGGCTCCAGGCCCGACAGGCGCATCAGGCGCGGCACGTCCGGAATGGCGCGTGGCTTCTTGTCGGCGACGGCCTCCGCGATGGCGCGGATGTGGTCCGGCGTCGTGCCGCAGCAGCCGCCGACCATGTTGACGATGCCGGACGCCGCGAATTCGCCGACGAGCTTGCCCATCGCCTCGGGGCTCTCGTCGTAGAGCCCGAACTCGTTCGGCAAGCCGGCATTCGGATAGGCGCAGACCAGCGTGTCGCAGATGCGCGAGAGCTCGCTGATATGGCCGCGCATCTCCTTGGCGCCGAGCGCGCAGTTGAGGCCGAAAGTCATCGGCGCGCAGTGGCGCAGCGCGTTCCAGAACGCCTCGGGCGTCTGGCCCGAGAGGGTGCGGCCGGAGAGGTCGGTGATGGTGCCGGAGATCTGGATCGGCAGCTTGACGCCGCGCTCGTCGAAGACCTGCCAGGTGGCGGCGATGGCGGCCTTGGCGTTGAGCGTGTCGAAGATCGTCTCGATCAGGATCAGCTCGGCGCCGCCATCCATCAGGCCGCGGACCTGCTCGGCATAGGCCTCCTTGACCTGATCGAAGGTCACGGCGCGGTAGCCGGGGTTGTTCACGTCCGGCGAGATCGAGAGCGTGCGGTTGGTCGGGCCGATGGCACCGGCGACGAAGCGGCGGCGGCCATCCTGCTCCTCGGCGAGCTTGGCCGCCTCGCGGGCCAGCCGCGCGCCCTCGCTGTTCAACTCGTGGATGATCGATTCCATGCCGTAATCGGCCTGGGCGATCGTCGTGCCGGAAAAGGTGTTGGTCTCGCAGACGTCGGCGCCGGCGAGGAAGTAGTCGAGATGGATCTGCCGGATCGCATCGGGCTGCGTCAGGATCAGAAGGTCGTTGTTGCCCTTCTGATCATGGGAGTGATCCATGAACCGCGAACCGCGAAAGTCCGCCTCGCCGTAGCCGAGCCGCTGGATCACCGTGCCCATCGCGCCGTCGAGCACGAGGATTTTTTCGCTGGCGCGCTGACGGAGCGCGGCTTCGATCTCGGTGCCGTCGACGGGGCGGAGTTCTGTCATTGCGTATCCTCGGGGACGCCAAGTCCCATCAAACCACCTCACCCTGAGGCGCCGGCAGGAAGCGGCGGCCTCGAAGGGTCAGGAAGGAAATTCAGCGCGACTTAAGCCGCCGCCTTCCGCTCCGCCACCTTGGTCCCCTGCGAGCGCAGGCCCAGGATATGGCAGATCGCATAGACGAGGTCGGAGCGGTTCATCGAGTAGAAGTGGAAGTCGTTGATGCCCTGGTCGACGAGGTCGACGACCTGCTCGGCCGCGACGGCGGCCGCGACGAGGCGGCGGGTATCGGGATCGTTCTCGAGGCCTTCGAAGCGGGCGGCGAGCCAGTAGGGCACCGACGCGCCGGTGCGGCGGGCGAAATTCGCGGCCTGCTTGAAGTTCTGCACCGGCAGGATGCCCGGGATGATCGGAATCGTGATCCCGGCCGCACGGACCTTGTCGAGGTAGCGCAGGTAGATGTCGTTCTCGAAGAAGAACTGGGTGATGGCCTGGTCGGCGCCGGCATCGACCTTCGCCTTCAGCGCGTCGATGTCCGCGTCCATCGAGGCGGCCTCTGGGTGCATCTCGGGATAGGCCGAGACCGCGACCTTGAAGTCGCCGATCTTCTTGATGCCGGCGACGAGATCGCAGGATTGGGCGTATCCGCCCGGATGCGGCTTGTAGGTCGCGCCGACGCCGTCGGCCGGATCGCCGCGGAGCGCCACGATGTGGCGGACGCCGGCATCCCAATAGGACTGCACGACCTCGTCGATCTCTTCCTTGGTGGCGTTGACGCAGGTGAGGTGCGCGGCCGGCTTGAGGCTGGTCTCCTTGACCATGCGCGCGACGGTGTTGTGCGTGCGCTCGCGCGTCGAGCCGCCGGCACCGTAGGTGACCGAGACGAATTTCGGCTGCAGCGGCGCGAGCCGCTCGATCGACGACCACAGAATCTTTTCCATCTCGTCGGTCTTCGGCGGGAAGAACTCGATCGAGACGCGGATCGGGCGGAAGCCGTCGCGGCTGGCGCGGTGGGAGTTGGCGTCGGGCATCGTATCGTCCTCTATGTCTCTGGTTCAGACGAGGCGGGAAGGATAGCGCAGGCTCGCCCTTTCAGGCGACGGCGCGTTCGGAATTGAGTGCGGTGACGGCCGTGTCCTCGGCGAGCCAGAGGGTCACGGTCAGCGGGTGCTCGGTGCCGTCGGTCGGCGCGATGTCGCGGTGCTCGACACGGTCGAGGCCGGACTCGACGAGCCAGTTGGTGACTTGGTCGGCCGCGAAGCCGAGGCGGCGGTGGGCTTGAGCCTCGCGCAGATGTTCGAGGCCGTGCGGCGCGAAATCGACCACGAGCAGGCGCCCGCCCGGTGCCACGAGCCGCACGGCTTCGCGGAGCGCGCGCGCCGGATCGTCGAGGTAGTGCAGCACCTGATGCACGACGACGAGATCGAACCCGCCGCGGCCGAACGGCGGCGCATGGATGTCGCCCTGGCGCAGGTCGACCTTGGCGAGACCCGCCTGCTCCAGGTTGGCCCGCGCCACCGAGAGCATCGCATGACTGGAATCCAGCCCGGTCGCGCGCGTCGCCAGCGGCGCGAGCAGCCCGAGCATGCGGCCGGTCCCGGTGCCGAGATCGACGAGGCTGCGGATCGGGCGATCACCGAGCGCATCGCGCACAGCGGCCTCCACCGTCGCCTCGGGCACGTGGAGCGAGCGCAGACGGTCCCATTTTGGAGCGAGCCGCGCGAAGAAGGCCTGCGCCGACTCGGCGCGCTGTTCGCGGACGGCCTCCAGCCGAGCCCGGTCCTCGGAAAGTGGAGCATTCTTGCGATCGAGTCCGGCGATCATCGGGTCGATCAGGCCGGCACGGCCCTCGCGCAACCGGAAGAACGCCCAGGCGCCCTCGCGATGGCGCTCGACCAGCCCGGCCTCGACGAGAAGCTTCAGATGGCGCGAGATGCGCGGCTGGGACTGGCCCAGGATATCGGTGAGGTCGGTGACCGACAATTCGCCGTCGGCGAGCAGGGCAAGGATCCGCAGCCGCGTCTCTTCGGCGACGGCGCGCAGCATGCCGACCGCTTCCGCGAACGGGATCGACGCAATCGTATCCTGGCCCGTGTTAGACATAAAGATATCTTTATGTTCGACGCGAACCGTTGGCAAGCGCTTTCTGGTCCGGTCTCTGAGCCGTCATTACGGTCCGGCCTGCGCCGAACAGAAGTCATCGACGGCAGCGGTGATGGCCGCAGCGATCCGGTCCTGGCGCTCTGGAGCTGAAAGCAACAGCTCTTCGTCGCGGTTGATGATGAGGCCGGCTTCCATCAACACGGCTGGCGCTTCCGTCGCCTTCAGCACGGCGAGCTCGTCGAAGCGGTAGATTCCGCGCTCGGCGTCCAGAAAGGGACGGCTCTCGCCACGGAGCTTTTCCGCGTGATGGCGGGTGAAGGGCAGGCCGGCGGCGAGCAGCCGGTCCGCGAGCATCTGCGCGAAAGCAGCGCTCTCGCGGAAACGTCCGTTGGCCTGCGACACGAACAGCGACCACCCCTTGAAGCGGTCACTGAACTTTCGCTCGGTACCCTCGACCATCCAGGTCTTCAAATAGGCCTTCTGCACGGAATCGTGGTGCACCGAGAGAAAGAGGCTGGGCGCGAGCGCGTTCGCCTTGGCCGCCCGCATTCCAAGCCCCGCCCTACCACCGTCGGACAGCATCCGCGTTGTCTCGGCGTAGCCCTGCCGGACGAGGTGCGTCTCGATCACCCCGGCGAGGCTCAGATTGAAGCGGTACTCGTCGACGCCGCGGGCACTCGTGGCGCCGGGCGATTCGGGGCTGTGGCCGACGTCCAGGACGATCCGGAACGCGGACCGGTCGCATTGTGCCGCGGCCGGTGAGGCCTGCACGCACAGCAGCACGAGGACCGCGCCGCACGAGGACGTCGCCGCAGGCCGAAAGCTGCGCATGCGAAGACCCGTCCGTGCCGCCCCGATGATACCCGTTTAAGGTGCGCCGCAGGCGATGCAAGCGAGGCTCGGTTGCCGGGAGCGTGCCGAGCCGGCTTGGTCCGCCTCGGATTTAGCGGCTCGCGCCGGGCGCATCGCCCGCCCGCTTCTCGATTGCCGCGAGCAGGATGCAGAGCGCGATGCCCTCCGAGGCGGCGCGCACGTCCGACAGGGATGGGAAGGTCGGCGCGAGGCGCAACGTCCGGTCGTGCGGATCGCGACCATAAGGCGAGGTCGCGCCGGCCGGCGTCAGGGCGATGCCGGCATCCTTGGCGAGCGTCACGATCCGCTTGGCCGTACCCTCGACGGCGTCGACGGTGACGAAGTAGCCGCCTTCCGGGCGCAGCCATTCGGCGGCGCCCGTGCCACCGAGTTTCGCCTCGAGAGTCTCGAGCAACGCCTCGAATTTCGGCGCGATGATCGCGGCCTGCGCCGCCATGTGCTTCTCGAGTCCGGCATTGTCCTTGAGGAAGCGGACGTGGCGGAGCTGGTTGAGCTTGTCCGGGCCGATCGTGCGGAAGGCGGCGCGCTCCAGGTACCAGCGCACGTTCTCGGGCGAGCTCGCGAAGAAGGCGAGGCCCGCGCCGGCGAGCGTCACCTTCGAGGTCGAGGCGAAGATGAAGGCCCGGTCCGGGTTTCCGGCATCAGTGCAGAGCGCCAGGATATCGGGGACGGTGTGGTGGTCCTGGGTGAGGTGATGGACCGAATAGGCGTTGTCCCACATGATCCGGAAGTCCGGCGCGGCGGTCTCCATCGCGGCGAGACGGCGCGAGGTCTCCTCCGAATAGGTCTCGCCCGACGGGTTCGAGTATTTCGGCACGCACCAGATGCCCTTCACGGCCGGATCGGCGACAAGGCGCTCGACCGCGTCCATGTCAGGTCCGTGGCCGGTCATCGGCACCGGGATCATGCGAATGCCGAACTCTTCGCAGATCGCGAAGTGGCGGTCGTAGCCGGGGACGGGGCAGAGGAAGGTCGGAGCACCCTGGCCCCAGGGCGCCGTCGAGCCCGGCACGCCCTTCAGCATGGCCGAGGCGATGGTGCCGTGCATGAGCGCGAGGCTCGAATTGTCGCCGACGACGATCTGCTCGGCCGGCGCCTGCACCATCTGCGAGAACAGCGCGCGGGTCTCGGGCAGGCCCTGCAGGCCGCCGTAATTGCGGGCGTCGACGTTGCCCTCGGCGAAGAAGTCGCCGTTGCCGGGCAGGGTCAGCATCGGGTTCGAGAGGTCGAGCTGCTCGGGCGAGGGTTTTCCGCGGGTCATGTCGAGCTTGAGCCCGCGCGCCTTGAAGGCCTCGTACTCGGCGCGCGTCGTGTCGTGCAGGCTGCGCAGCGCGTCGGAATCCAGGCTGGTGAGCGTCGTCATCGATACCTCGAACGCGAGAAGGCTAAGGGGCGGGATCGGGCTCCCCCATACAAGCGGCCGGCCTCCCTGTGTAGGGAGCGCACATGGAACGCTCCCATGCAGCCCTCAGATGGGCGCGTCCCAGAGCCAGGCCGCACCGCGCACGCCCGAGGCGTCGCCGTGCAGGCTCGCCCGGACCGGCGTGTCGAACACGTCGGAGAAGACGTGCGGACCGATCGCCGCGGGCAGGCCGGCGACGAGCTCCGGCACCGTCGAGAGGCCGCCGCCAAGCACGATCACGTCCGGATCGAGGATGTTCACGACATGGGCGATGCCCCGGCCCATCCGGTCGAGCAGGACCGCGAAGGTGCCTTTCGCATCGGGATCACCGGTGCGCATCGCCGCGACGATCGCCTCCCCGGTCAGGGCTTGCGCCGTGCGGCGCCTGTGGTCGGCGGCCAGCGCCGGACCGGAAAGCCAAGTCTCGATGCAGCCGTGGCGGCCGCAATAGCAGGCGGGACCGGGACGCTCGTCGTCGCGGGGCCAGGGCAGGGGGTTGTGGCCCCATTCACCGCTGACCCTCCCTCGGCCGGAGAGCGGACGCCCGTCGATGGCGATGCCCGAGCCGATGCCGGTCCCAAGGATCGCGGCCCAGACGAGATGCGCGCCGGCGCCGGCCCCGTCATTGGCTTCGGAGACGGCGAGGCAGTTCGCGTCGTTCTCGATCCGCACCGGCCGACCAAGCGCTTGCGTCAGGTCGGCCTCGAATGGCGTGCCGATCAGCCAGGTCGAGTTGGCGTTCTTGATGAGACCCGTGGCCGGCGAGACCGCGCCGGGCATGCCGATGCCGACACTGCCGCCGGCGATCCCCGCCTCGGTTTCGAGGCTGGCCACCAGGCCGGCGATGGCGCCGAGCGACCCGGCATAGTCGCCGCGCGGCGTCGGGATGCGGCGCGCGGCAAGCGTCCGCCCATCCGCCGCCAGCACGATCCCGGCGATCTTTGTGCCGCCGAAATCGATGCCGATGCGCACCCGCTCCATGGCGGCGTGGCTACTGGGCGGCGACGATCCGCGGCCCGTCGGTGCCGACCTGCGAGGGGGCATCCGGCGAGTGGTCCGAGATGTCGGTGCCGATGGCGATCGGGTGCGCCATCACCTGACGCAGCTTTTCGCGGTCGAGTTCGCCCTCCCAGCGCGACACCACCACCGTGGCGACGCCGTTGCCGATGAGGTTTGTCAGCGCGCGGCACTCCGACATGAACTTGTCGACGCCGAGCACCAGGGTCATCGCCGCGACCGGCACCGGATTGCCGGGGATTGCAGCGAGCGTCGCGGCCAGGGTGATGAAGCCCGCGCCGGTGACGCCCGAGGCACCCTTCGAGGTCAGCATCGCGACGAGGAAGATCGTCGCATACTGGCCGAAGGTCAGGTCCGCACCCACGGCTTGCGCCAGGAACAGCGTGGTGAGCGTCATGTAGATGTTGGTGCCGTCGAGATTGAACGAATAGCCCGTCGGGATGACGAGCCCGACGACCGAATCCGAGGCGCCGAGGCGCTTCATCTTGGTCATCATGTGCGGCAGCACCGTCTCGGAGGAGGAGGTGCCGAGCACGATCAGCAGCTCGTCCTTGATGAAGGCGAGGAACTTGAAGATCGAGAAGCCGGAGAAGGCCGCGATCCCGCCCAGCACGACGAAGATGAACAGCAGCGACGTGGTGTAGAAGGTGCCCACCAGCCAGGCGAGATCGATGACCTTGCCGATGCCGTACTGGCCGACCGTGAAGGCCATCGCGCCGAAGGCGCCGATCGGCGCGAGCTTCACGATGATGCCGATGATGCGGAAGAACACCTGCCCCGCCGCGTCGATGCCGTGGGTGATGCTCTCGCCCTTGGCGCCCATCCCGGTGAGGACGACGCCGGTGAGGATCGAGACCAGAAGCACCTGCAGCAGATCGCCGCCGGCGAGCGCCTCGAAGAAGCTCTTGGGGATGATGCCGAGAAGGTGGGCGATGGTCGAGTCGGCGGCGGCCTTGCTGGCGTAGCCCTCGACGGCCTTCGCATCGAGCTTGCTGATGTCGGCGCCGAAGCCGGCGCCGGGCCGGACGATCTCACCGACGAGGATGCCGATCAGCAGCGCGACGCTCGACACGACCTCGAAGTAGATCAGCGCCTTCAGGCCGACGCGGCCGACCTTCTTGAGGTCACCGATCGAGGCGATGCCGTGGACGATGGTACAGAAGATGATCGGCGCGATCATCATCTTGATGAGAGCGATGAAGGCATCGCCCATCCACTTCACCGACTTGCCCCATTCGGGGTGGAGCCAGCCGAGCAATACGCCCAGCGCGATGGCGATCAGCACCTGGATATAGAGGACCCTATACCACGGGGTGTGGTGCCCGGCGGGAGCGGCAGCGCCCGGGGCATGCGTCATCGACTGGGCCATGTTTCCTCGCCGTTAACACTAGACCTAATCGGCCTCTGATGGGCCCTACGCCGACGCTAGCGGGTTTGCCGTTACTGCTCAACGGCATGTCGGTAGTTCGACTGCGCTCTGCTTGCAAGAAAGTTGTCGAGAATGTGGCGGCGCCTCTTTTCCGCCACACGTGCTGGTGGCACGAGTACTTGTGCGGCCGAGTTTCTCGCTGCGGCGAAGATTTTCTCGTCGTTACAAGAGCTTCGAGGGCGGCGACTGCTTAACGCGGAGTTATCCCGTGACCTTCTCGCGCTTTTTGAACAGGGCCATTCTGGCCGCCCTCTCGCTGTGCGCGCTCGTCTTCGTCACCGCAGCGCCCGCCGAGGCCGGCGTTGTCGCCCAGATCAGCAAGTCGAGCCAGCGCATGAGGGTCTACGTCAACGGCGTTCTGGCACACGACTGGGCCGTATCCACGGCGCGCAGGGGCTTCGTCACGCCGAGCGGCAATTACCGCGTCGGTCACATGGCGCGGATGCACTACTCGAGGAAGTACCACAACTCACCGATGCCTTACTCGATGTTCTTCCGGGGCGGCTACGCGATCCACGGTACCTATGCCGTCGGGCATCTCGGTCGTCAGGCGAGCCACGGTTGCATCCGCCTCGCGCCGGGCAACGCTGCGGCGCTCTACGCTCTGACGCAGGCCTATGGCGGCACGCAGGTCGTGATTCGGTGAACGCGAGAGGGGCCGTCAGCGCATCATGCGCTGCCGGCCCCTCTCGAGCGACGACGGGACCCTGATCTCGAAAGATCAGGTCTGCTGGTTCGTACGGCGCGGCCGCACGGTCCAGCGTTCGAACGAGCTGCCGTTCTCGTCGTCCTTGGCCGGTTCCTTGGGCTGTTGAATGGCCGCGCTGAGGGCCTGTGAGAGGCTCTCGATCACGTCGTCGATCCGCGCGTCGCCCTTGTCTTCGGCTGGCGCGGGGGCGGGCTTCATCTCCACCGAAGCCGGCGACGGCTTGGCGGGCTCGGCCGCGGCCGGCGGCGTTTCGGCGACAGGCTCGGGCGGCGCCGGAGGAGGAGCCTCCGCCACAGGTGCGGGCGCCGGCGCGCTCGGAGCGGGAGCGGGGGCCGGAGCGATTGCCGGCGCTTCGGTGACGGGCGGCCGACGCACGGTGTTGCCGAAGCCGAAGCGCGGCTCGATCAGGTCGAGCACGGCGTTGAGAGCCGCGTTGTTCAGCCCGATTTCCGGCGAGGCCGGCACGCCCTTGATCGCGACGGCGTGGCGGTCGTAGCCCGCCTCGGTCGAGACGTCGGTACTGAACCAGGCCGGGGCGAGGAAAGCCTTCGCACCGGCTTCGTCGTCGAAGGTGACGCTGGCGATATCGAGGCCGGGCGGTGTGACGTAGCGGTCGATCTGCACGTCGCGACCGCCCAACGGAATGGTGGTCCGCTCGTAGGCGGCCTTGCCGGAGCAGACGTCGAGCAGCGCGTCGCCATGGGCGCGCGGGACCTCGGTACGTTCCTCCTTCGCCCGGCCCTCGCCGTCCGTCGTGACGAGCACGAGGTGGCAATCCTGCCCGTCGATCCGGACGTAGGACGTCCGGCCAGCCTGCGGAGCGAAATAACCCTCGGTGATCCGGGCGCCGCCGCGCTCTTTTCGGATCAGTCGCACGAGCGACGGGGCAACCAGATAACGCCGGACGATACTCATACGCTCAACCTCCCCGCGGGGTTCGACGTCGAGCGGTTCGACATCACGATCCCGGTCGACCGTCGCTTTCGCGGCGGGCGAACAGGCTTGGATCCGTTTGCCGCGACCGCACCGCCGGCATCGTGCCGTCGTCGCGAACCCGGGACGTGAAACCGCTCGGCGTCTCTATGCCCTTCACCGCTAAGCGAAACGCCGTCGAAATCAAGACGGTTCACTCTTTGTTGGCGAGGCATTAACCCTGCCGTCCCCATGGAACGGCCGTTCGAGCCCCGGCCGGATCAATCCGCCGGCTCGAAGTGCAGGGACACTCCGTTCATGCAGTAGCGCAGTCCGGTCGGTGCAGGCCCGTCATCGAAGACGTGTCCGAGATGACCCTGGCAGCGCGCGCAATGGACCTCGGTACGCGCCATCCCGTGGCTGCGGTCGACCGTCGTGTCGACGGCACCTTCGAGGGGCGCGAAGAAGCTCGGCCAGCCGCTGCCGGATTCGTACTTGGTGCCGGTCTCGAAGAGCGGCGCGCCGCAGCCGACGCAGGTGAAGGTGCCGGCCCGCTTCTCCGCGTTCAGACAACTCGTCCCGGCGCGCTCGGTCCCGTGCTCGCGCAGCACGCGGTACTGTTCGGGGCTGAGGGCCTTGCGCCATTCCGCGTCGCTGCGTGCCTCCGGCGGGCTGATCGTATCGGATTCGGGCATGCCGTTCCTCCCATGTTTGCGTTGTCGGGATATGGGGTCGCTGGGCCGATCGAACGAGGGCCGCTTCAGGCTGCCGCACCGACGGTGTCTGCCATGCGGGCCTCCCGCTCGCCCAGCGCGCGCTCGCGGCCCGTCGTGGAATCGTGCCCGGTCTGGTGCTCGATCTCCGCGTTGATCTCGCCGCCGAGCAACACGATCGTCGCCGAGATCCAGATCCAGGTCATGAAGGCGATGACGGCGCCCAGCGACCCGTAGGTCTCGTTGTAGGAACCGAAGCTCGCGACGTACCAGGAGAACAGGATCGAGGCGACGATCCAGAGCAGGCCGGCCACCGCCCCACCGAGGCCGACCCAGCGCCAGCGCGCCGGCTCGCGGCTCGGGCCGTAGCGATACAGCACGGTGAGCGCGCCAAGGATGACGACGAGGAGCGCCGGCCAGCGCAGGGCCGCGATCGCCCAGGCGCCGTCGCCCAGGCCGAAGAAGTTGAACACCAGCGGCAGGACGACGATCGCGGAGAGGGCGACGATCACGAACATCAGCGCGCCGATGGTGAAGGTCAGCGAGCGCAGGTTCAGCCAGAAGATGTTGCGTTTCTCCTCCTCCTCGTAGACCACGTTCAGCGCATCGAACATCGCCTTCATGGCGGCGTTCGCGCTCCACACCGAGAGCAGCAGGCTGGTGAAGAAGGTCAGCCCCAGGGTGCCGCCGCCCTTGGCCGCGATGCGCTTCACCTGTCCTCCGACGATCTCGATGGCGCTGTCCGGCAGCACGCCCTGCATCGCCGCGAGATGCTCGTTGATGGTGTTCGCATCGGAGACCAAGCCGTAGCAGGTGACGAGCGCGGCGATGGCCGGGAACAGCGACAGCAGCGTGTAGAACGTGACCCCGGCGGCGACCGAGAGCACGCGGTCCTTGTTGAACTCTTGAAACACCCGGAAGGCGATGTCCTTCCAGCCGGAGGCGGGAATTTCGGTCGGGTCCTTGGCGCCTCGCCCGCGATCCGTCTGCGTCGCCGCGACCCAACGCGCGGTCCGCCCCTCATGCGAATGCGCGCCACCGTTCTTTTCACGCCGCTCCGGCCGGACGTCGGAGTCGCTCTGCACCTGCAACCGTCTCGGGCTCGCCGCCACGGCGATCAGAGCTGCGCCGAGCGCCAGCGTCCACAGGACGGAGGTCGCCTCGCCGGTGCGGTCGGGCGGGGGAAGTGACGGCGACGGCATGATGGGATCGGGACGCCAGGGTTCGAGCGACCGGGTTCAACCGGCGATTAGGCTTGGCTGTTCCTTGTGCACAGGACGACGCTCGAGGGAAGCGCGCCGCGATCTCGGCCGCCGCCGCCTTCGCCATCCGCGAAGGCTCGGTAAACGAGGCTCGAATTGCGCGCGGTTCAGCTTCCCATAGTCTCTCGCAGTAGAGAATGACTGAACGAAAAGGATTTTTTGCCATGCGCACGATGTCTTTGCAGGCTCATCGGCCGGCGCGCGACTGGCAACTCGCCGCCGCCGCCGGGTTTGTCGCCTTGACCGTCTTCGCCGCTGCCATCGACAGCCGGACTGCTTTCATCGACCGGAGCGTTGCCGGTCCATCCTCGGCCGAGCGCGTGGTGGCACCGTTGACGACATCGGAGTTGGCCCGGGAGATGATGACGCACGATTGAGGTGTGCTTGTCCGCCGGGACGCGAGAGGATTGGGCCAAGGCCGGACGGCGATGTTCTGCGCCGGCGCCGGGCTCGGCGTGTCTCGGTTGGACATCGAGGCAAACGACCCGGTTGTGCGCATTTTTCCGGTCCGCTTAGGGGCGGCAATGCATGGAAGCGGACGATTTCTCCGCTCCGGCTTACGACCCTGGCTGTGTCAAAAC
>NZ_BPRA01000019.1 GCF_022179645.1 Methylobacterium thuringiense | reverse complement strand
AAACCAGATCAACCAGCCAGACCCAAAGCGGAGGCGCTGATTAATGCGCCGCCAAAATCGTGTCAAGTAGGAAAATTCGAAGTCAGAATTCTCCGTCTCAACTAAAGATCCAGACCAATCCGGTTTCCCGAGATAGAGCCTAGATCCCTTCCAGTAGACCCTCGAAACCGAAGCCATGTTGGCTGCCAGTCTCGAAGCTGAGGAGCCGTCTAAAGATCCTCGAAGCCCCTGTCAACTCGAAAATTCAGCGGACCGAAGTTTTCAGAAGACCGGAAGATCGTAACGTCTCGGTTTCCCAGATAAAGCCACAATCCTTACTGGTAGATCTTCGAAACAAGAGCCTGTCGGCCGCCAATCTCGAAGTGGAGGCGCCGTTTAGAGCGCCTCGAAAACCCTGTCAACTCGAAAATCCGGCGAACCGCATTTTCGGAACCGACATCTCTGCCCCAAAAGATCGACGGATCGCCGCCCGGCGTAAGCCGGGGCAAGCTCTCCGATAATCTCTCGGAAGAAACGGACCGAAGATCCGCATCCAGAGCACGCACTCCACAACCAACAAAACAGAAAGCATCGCCCGGATCGCTCCAAGTTCTGCTTTCAGATCTGATCGAGAAGTCCGTCGGTGCAGCCAGCCTTACGAGGCGCCGCACCGGGAGGAGCCCTATAGAAAGCGTCGATCGGCCTGTCAATCGGAACGCTGCACCGCTTCGTCCGACCTCCGCCGGAGATCGCCCCTCGGCGCAGGACTGCGCGGGTGGCCATTCGGCAGCGGACGGCGACCGATGAATGCCCCCCATGCGTTCGCCGACGGCATCCCCCCGATCTCCGACCGAAGCGGCTCGGTGTCGGCCGCCGTGTTCGAGCGCGTTTCGAGCGGGATCGGGGCCGACTCTAACCCGGCGCGAGTCCGAGGATCGAGCCCAGCGGCACGATCAGCGTGGCGCCGACGTAAAAGCCGTCCTTCGAGCGGTTGGGCGTGTAGGGGTTCCAGAACGAATTGCCGTTCACGAGGTACTGAACCACCGGTTCGAAGAAGATGCCCTTGCCGAGCGCCAGATGCGCGTTCGCCTCGAAGACCAGCTTGTCGCGGGAATAGGCGCCGCCCGGACCGCCGGAGACGAGGTTGGCGTCGCCGAGGAACTGCGCGTAATCGGCCGCGATGCGCTGCCAGTTGACCTTGACGCCGTAGCGATCGAGGGGCCGGGACTGGTCAGGCGATTGCAGGGTGAGGCCGGCGAAGGCGTTCCAGCGGATCGGGATGGTCGGGTCCGGGGCGTAGGCCAGGCTGGTATAGGCCTGGATCGAGGTGGGGTTCAGGTTGGCCGCGTCGGCCCCGTCGTCGGCCCTCCAGACCACCTGGGAGGCGGTGAGGATCACGCCCGAGGTCCCCGAACGCTGCAGCACAGGATCCGCCGGATTGAGGGCCTTCGAGCGGCCGAAGACCGTCTTGAAGTTATCCTCGTGGTCGGCCGTGTTGTAGAAGCCTGTCAGCGCGACGCGGCCGGGATAGGCTTGGCTTGCGAAGGTGGTGGAGCGGCCGATCTCGGCGAGCACCAGGGCGCCGTTCAGCGGCTCGTGGCCGAAATCGTAGCCGGAGGAGAAGTTGGCGCGCCCCGTCACCGCGAAGGCGCCAGCCTGGATGTAGTCCTCGGGCGAGATCTTGTAGGCGGCGTTGGCCCCCCAGACGCCGTAGAGCGGCGAGGTCACGCCGGCATTGATCTGCAGGATGTCCTGGAAGCAGCTGACGCTCGATTGGCAGGGCGGCAGGGCATAGTAGCGGTTCGGATGGGTGCGCCCGACCTCGATGGCGAGCCGGTCGTCGAGCAGGCGCTGCTCGTAGGTCAGGATCGAGAGCCGGGCGAAGTCGCGGTTGAAGGTCGGCTGGTAGCCCACCGTGGTATCGCCCACGTCGCCGTCCATATTGCGGTTGTTCCAGCGCAGGCTGAAGAAGGTCTGCGCGAAGTGGAAGTAGCCGCCCTTGATGCCGGCGATGGTGTTCAGGTCGGCATCGAGGCTGAGCACGTTGTAGGTCGAGTTCGAGAGCTGCCCAGGCCGCAGGCCGGCGCTCGGGTTCGAGAAGAAGTACTCGTAGACGTTGACGTCGAAGCTCAGGCCCGCCGTCGCGAGAGACGCCGCGTAGGGGGCAAGCGGCCCGTGCCACTTCGCCGTGCCGTCCGGCGCGACGCCGATCGCCCCCGCATCGGTGCGCGGGCCGGCCTCTCCGGTGAAGGTCTCGACGGCGCTCGGCGCCTGAGCCTGGGCGGCGTCGATCGCCGGCGGCAGCGTGCAGGCGAGGCAGCTGCCCATCAGCGCGGCCAGCAGGCGGCGCATGCTCGTCCCTGTCGAAGCTTCGGTCGGGGTCGCGGGGTCGATCATGACGTCTGGTCTCGTCTCGGCTGGTCGTTCGGGCATGCGGCGGCGTTCGACCGGCGCGGGCGCATGGTCGTGGAATTTCGAGAACATCATCGGGCGCGCAGGTTGCGACACGCCAGGCAATCAAGTCTGGGGCGTGTACAATTCTGAGATCTAAACGCGATGTCCGCCTCTCTGCGTGAACAGATCAGCTCGGCCGTCTTGTATTTATTCGATCAAAGTCGAACCGCGTCAATGAATTGCAATCCTGTATTTGCCGCGGAATCCGGAAGATGCTTTCGCAAGGTCTACCGGCCGGAGAAGAGCGCCGTCCGGGGCGGTCACGCCGCCGTGAGGGCGGGCGCCGCCCCGAGGCCGAGATAGAACGCCCTGACGTCGTCCCGCGCGCGCAGCTCCGCCGCCGTCCCCTCCAGCACGCTGCGGCCGTTCTCCAGCACCACGGCGCGGTCGGCATGGCGTAGCGCCACGGTGACGTTCTGCTCGGCGAGCAACAGGGTCAGGCGCTCGTCGCGGTTGAGCCGGGCGAGGGTCGAAAAGATCTCGGCCACGATCTTCGGGGCGAGCCCCATCGAGGGCTCGTCGAGGACGAGCAGACGCGGGCGGCCCATCAGCGCGCGGCCGATGGCGACCATCTGTTGCTCGCCTCCCGAGATCAGCCCGGCCAGCGCCCGCCGCTTCTCGACGAGGCGCGGAAAGACCGAAAAGATCCGGTCCAGGTCGGCGCGGATCGCGGCACGGCCCGAGCCTCGCCCGAGGCCGCCGGTGACGAGGTTTTCCTCGACGCTCAGCGCGCGGAAACAGTGCCGCCCCTCCAGCACGCCGACGAGCCCAGCCCGCACCAGGGCGTCGGTGGGCGTGCGGGCGACATCGAGGCCGTCGTAGACGATGCGCCCGGCGGTGACCTGCCCACGCTCGGCGGGCAGGAGGTTCGAGACGGCTTTGAGCACCGTGGTCTTGCCGGCACCGTTGGAGCCGACGAGCGCCACGATCTCCCCCGCGCCGACCGTCAGGTCGACGCCCACGAGCGCGCGCACGGCACCGCCGTAGCGCGCCTCGAGCCCCTCGACGCGCAGAAGCGGTGTCGCGGTCACTGGCCGACGGCCGGAGCCTGGCTCGCAGCCTCCTCCTTGGCGCAGTCGCGCGGGGTGAGGCCGTGCTCCTTGGCGTAGGTCGCCGAGGACGCCTCGATGATCGGGCGCAGGGTCGCCCAGTCGGGCGCGATCCAGTCGGAGACGACGCTCCACTTCGCCCCGTCCCATTGCTGGAAAGTGACGCGGCCCTCGCCCTCGTGGTTGGCGCAGGTGACGTTGATCGAGTGGAACAGCCCCTTGGCGCCGAGCGCGGCGACGCGGGCCTCGTCGAGGCGCAGATGCTCGAAGCCCCAGCGCACCTCGTCGCCGGTGAGCGTGCGCTTGCCGAATTTCTCCTGCGCCGCCCGCACCGCCTCGACGTTGAGAATGCCGTTCACGATGCCGAGGTTGTGATAGACGCTGCCGATGCGTTTCCGGTCGGCGAGGTTACCGGTGCCGGCACCGTAGACGGTCTTCGTCACCTCCTGCAGCACCGGATACTCGGCGCCGGAGGCCTGGGTCGTGATCGCGACGTAGCCTTTGGCGGCCTCGCCCGCCGGAATCACGTCCTCCTCGGAATTCGACCAGACGTTGCCGACGATGCGGTTGGCCGGAAACCCCGTTTTTTGCGCGGTCTTCAGCGCCACCGGGTTCATCACGCCCCAGCCGCGCAGCACGACGTAGTCGGGCTTCAGGCGGCGGATGGTGAGCCACTGCGATTGCTGCTCGTTGCCGGGATGCGGCACCTCGATCTGCTCGACCTTGAAGCCGTACTTCTTGGCGAGCAGCTCGTAGATCGGGATCGTCTCCTTGCCGTAGGGCGAGCCGTGAAAAAGTACCGCGATGGTCTTGCCCTTGAGTTTTTCGAGGCCGCCTTCGCGGGAGGCCAAGTATTCGACGATCCCGGACGTCTCGCTGTAGGGGTTGAGCAGCAGCGGGAAGACGTAGGGAAAGACCCGGCCGTCGGTGGAATCGGTGCGGCCGTGGTTGATCGTGATCAGCGGGACCTTGTCCTTGGTGATCCGGTCGATCATCGCGTAGGCGATGCCCACCGAGAGCGGATTCCAGGCTGCGATCCCGGGCCGGGACTTCAGCCGCTCGTAGACCTCGACGCCGCGCTCGACCTCGTACTGGGTCTCGCCCTCGCTCCAGGTGAGCTTCACGCCGTTCACGCCGCCGTCGCGGGTGTTGATCAGGTTCAGGTAGTCGATGAAGCCGCCGAAGAAGCCGGTGCCGCCGGCCGCGTAGGGCCCGACGCGATAGCTCTGCAGCGGGAAGTGCTGCTCGTCGGCATTCGCCGCGCCAGTGAGGGCGAGGAGCGCCGTGCCTGCGACGAGCGCGGAGCGCAGGCGGATCTTGAGCGTGGGCATGGGGTGTCCTTCGGTTCGTCGTTCGGGAAATACGAAACGGTCAGTCGGCGCGGCGCAGGCAGCGCACGGCGCGGTCGAGGAGCGCGGCTAGGCCGGCGGGCTCGCGGATCAGGAAGGCGACGATCAGGGTGCCGAGCGCGATGCGCTGACACATCTCCAGCGTGCCGGAATCGAAGCCGTCGCCGAGGACAGCCGCGCCGAACCGCGACAGCAGCAGCGGCAGGACGACGATCAGCCCCGCGCCGAGGAAGGCGCCCCGCAGGGTACCGAGGCCGCCGATGATGACGATGAACAGGATCTGGAAGGAGCGATCGAGGTTGAACCCCGCCGGCTCCACCGTGCGCAGGTAGGCGAAGGCCCAGAGCACGCCTGCGACGCCGACCACGAAGGAGGACAGCGCGAAGGCCAGGAGCTTCGTGCGCGCCACCTTCACGCCGATGACGCGGGCGGCGGTCTCGTTGTCGCGCACGGCGACGAAGCTGCGGCCGGTGGGCGAGGTGACGAGGCGCCAGGCCAGGAACGTCAGCAGCGCGACCACGGTGAGCGAGAACAGGTAGCGTCCGCGGGCATCCTCGAAGGAGAGGCCGGCGATGACGAGGGGCGGCGCGGAGATCACGCCGGACGGGCTGTCGTTGGAGATCCAGGCGAAGCGGTTCAGCACCCAGCCGACGAAGAACTGCACCGCCAGCGTCGAGACCGCAAGGTAGAAGCCGCGCAGCCGCAGGGCCGGCAATCCGGCTGCCAGCCCGGCAGTGGCCGCGACGAGGCCGGCCAGCACGATCGTCACCGGCAGCGGCAGGAAGGGCAGCCGCAGCGACAGGTTGAAGGCGGCGTAAGCCCCCAGAGCCATGAAGGCGGAGGATCCGAGGGAGAGTTGGCCGGCATAGCCGGTGAGCAGGTTGAGCCCGAGGGCCGCGAGCGACAGCGCCAGGAACGGCGTGAGGATCGCCTCGTAGAGGTAGCTGGTGCCGACGAGGGGCACGATGCCGTAGGCGAGGACGAGCAGGAGCGCGATGCCGACGGCGTTCGCGGAAGGCCGCAAAACGGTTTTGGCGAGGGGGGCGGAGGTCGCGGCCATGGCGCTCAGACCCGCTCGACGCTGCGCACGCCGAACAGCCCGGACGGCCTCACGAGCAGAAAGCCCAGCGCCGCGACATAGGCGATCCAGCCCTCGATACCGCCGCCGATGAACGGCCCGAGATAGACCTCGGATAGCTTTTCGACCGCGCCGACGATCAGCCCGGCGACGATGGCGCCGAGGATCGAATCGAAGCCGCCGAGCACGAGCACCGGCAGCGCCTTCAGCACCACCAAAGACAGCGAGAACTGCACACCGAGGCGCGCGCCCCAGAGCAGCCCGGCGACCAGGGCGACGATGCCCGAGGCGATCCAGACCGCGGCCCAGATCCGGGGCAGGCGTAGGCCCGTGTTGAGCGCGGCCAGCGGATCGTCGGCCACCGCGCGGAAGGCGAGGCCGGTGCGGGTGTAGCGGAAGAACAGACTGAGCACCGCCACCATCAGGCCGGCGACGGCCGCCGCGAACAGGTCGAAACGGCTGACGAACACCCCGGCGATGTCGATCGGCGTGTCGTCGATGCCGAGATCGAGCCCGTGCACCTGCGTGCCCCAGGCGAGTTGGGCCGCGCCCTCGATGACGTAGGCGACACCCAGCGTCGCCATGAACAGGGTGATCGGCGGCTGGTTGACCAGCGGGCGCAGCACCGCCCGCTCGATGGTGAGCCCGAGCAGCACCATCACGCCGAGGGTCGCCACGAAGGCGCCGGCGAAGGGCACGCCCCGTTCGGTCAGGCTGACGAAGGTCAGCGCTGCGAAGAGCAGCATCGCCCCTTGGGCGAAGTTGAGAACGCCGGAGGTCTTGTAGATCAGCACGAAGCCGATCGCGACGAGGGCGTACATCACCCCCGAGAGCAGGCCGCCGACGAGCACCTCGACGAGAAAGGCGAGATCCGGGCTCACGCGGCCTCCTCATCGAAGGCGAGGCCGAGATAGGCGGCGATGACGGCCGGGTCGGCCTGGATTTCGGCCGGCGTGCCGGAGGCGATGCGGCGGCCGTGGTCGAGCACGGTGATGCGGTCCGACAGGCTCATCACCACGCCGATATCGTGCTCGATCAGCACGATGGTGGCGCCGGAGGCCCGCGCCGCACGGATGGTGCCGCTCATCCGCTGCTTCTCGGTGGCCGTCATCCCGGCCATGGGCTCGTCGAGCAGGAGGAGCCGCGGGCTCGCCACCAGGGCGCGGGCGAGCTCGACCCGCTTCTGCACGCCGTAGGGCAGCGTGCCGGCGAGGCGGTCGCGAACATCCGAGAGATCGAGGAAGCCGATCACCGCCTCCGCCCGCTCCCGTTGCGCACGCGCCTCGCGCCGCGCCGTCGGCAGGCCGAGGATCTGCGCCGCCAGCCCGGCAGATTGGCTGTCGACCAGTCCGGCCGTCACCGTGTCGAGGACGGTCAGCCCCTTGAACAAGGCGAGGTTCTGGAAAGTGCGCGCCACGCCGAGCCGGGCCAGCCGTTTCGTGGGCACACGGGTGAAGCGGTCGTCACCGATCCGGATCGCCCCGGAATCCAGGGTGTAGAGGCCGCTGATCGCATTGATGAGCGAAGACTTGCCCGCCCCGTTCGGCCCGATGACGGCGTGGATCTCACCTACGCCCACCGACAGGTCCACGCGGTCGAGGGCGACCGTGCCGCCGAAGCTGAGCGACAGAGCCTCGACGGCAAGCAACGGAGCCCCTCGCCCGGCGATCCGGGCCTGCGCCTGTCGAGGCGATGCCACGCGAGCGGAGCGAGACCGATCCGACGGGGACGGCCGAACGGCGATATTCATGATCGGAGCGGCACTTCTCAGGCCAAGTCTTCACGATCACGCCGCAGCAGGACGACACGGCAGCTCAAGACTTGGATTCTACTCGGACAAGACGCACAACAAGAACGCGCCAACATCGATAGATTTATAACTGTAAGAACTCGCGTGTCAAAAGAACGCCAAACTATATTTCCAGCAACCGAGCAATTTTCGTTTCCTGGCACGGATGATCGGCAGCGTCATTCTGCCAAGCTTGCATCGGCGCCGAGCGAGGGCGCTTTCCGGAGCCGCGTCGCCCGCAAGCCCGTAAGGCCGGCGCTTGCGGGCCCAGATGCTCGGCAGACCCTCTGGGTCGAGGCCGCATGAACGAAGATCTCTCGAAGGCGACAGGGCTTCGTTCTCGTCGATGCCGACAGGCGGCGCGACGTGCTCGGCAACCTCTCCGGCCCGCCGGCAGCGACAACAGGGATCGGGAGTCGCCGGCATTTGCCGCTGTTCAGGCCGCACGTCTTGGGCAGCCTCGATCAGGAGACCGAACGCATCGCCGAGCGCACGCCGCCCGATACGACAGCAGGACGCAATATCCCGCGGCGGCCCGCGTAACTTCTTGATTTTTCTGGAAAATTGATGGCGGAGACGGAGGGATTCGAACCCTCGATACCCTTATTAGGGGTATGCTCATTTAGCAAACGAGTGCCTTCAGCCTCTCGGCCACGTCTCCGTTGATACCGGCTCTAGAAGCTCGCATTGGGCGGGTCAACCCGCTTCGCGGAGGTCGGAGCGCTGCGGGCGGTCACGCGGCGCTCGTAGTGCTTGGCGACGCGCAGGTGCCGGGAGATCGCGTAGTTCATCGCGGTCAGGAAACCGTAGACGCCGCGGACGCAATGGCGCCGGCCGAAATACGCCTTGAGGAAGTTGCCCGGCAGCTCGACGAAGACCCGCCAGGCCGGGATTTCGATGCCGCGCGCGGCGAGGTCGTCCGCCTGCTGGTCGGAATAGCGGTTGAGCTTGTCGAGCTGGTCGCCGAGGGAGCGCACCGAGAAATGGTGGATCACCCCCGCGAGCCGGCCTTCGGAGGCGCCGGGCTGCATCTCGACGCGGTCGTGCACCGTGGACGGCGAGTAGCGGCCGCGATCCTTGCGGTAGAGCCGGACGGGGGTCAGCGTGTAGGCCCACGGATGCGGCCGGGACTCGCCCGGAAAGATCTCGGCGATGCCGATCCTCCAGGCCGGATGAACGGGTTCGCCGCCGGCAAACAGGGCGCGGATCCTCTCGGCGAGATCCGGCGGCACGACCTCGTCGGCGTCGAGGTTCAACAGCCAGACGTGGCGGCTCTGTTCTTCGGCGAAGCGCTTCTGGGGGCCGTAACCCGGCCAGGCATTGTGGATCACCCGGGCGCCGAGGGATGCGGCGAGTTCCTGCGTGCCGTCGGTGGAGCCGGAATCGACCACGACGAGGTCGTCGGTCAGGTCCCGCACCGCACGGATCGTCGCGCCGATGCGGTCGGCCTCGTTCCGGGCGATGATGAAGACGGAGAGCGGGAGCGCGGACATTCTTCTTCAAGCTGCTGCGCCGCCTGCTCTATCCGCCGGGCGTCCCGCGAACAAGCTGGTGGCCTCCGCCCTGCCGGCAGCCGTGACAGGGGAGTCTTTCAGCGATCGCCCCGGCACGCGCGCATGCGCTTCGCCGCTCGTGCAGCGCACGGCCTTCGGAGCGTCGGCTTCGGAGGCCGGTCACGATTGGGTCTCGGCGAGGCGCTTGCGCTGAACCTTGCCGTTGGCGGTGCGCGGCAGCGCGTCGAGGAAGCGGATTTCGCGCGGGGTCTTGTAGGCGGCGAGCCGCTCGCCGCACCATGCGATCAGCGCGGGGGCGTCCGGTACGGCGCCGGGCCGCGGCACGACGAAGGCCGCGATCACCCTGACGTCGGCGCGCACCGCAAGCTCGGTGACGCCGACCTCGGCGATGTCGGGATGCTCGGCCAGCACCGCCTCGACCTCGTTCGGCGAGACCCGGTAGCCCATGGCGTTCATCAGGTCGTCGTTGCGGCCGTGAAACCAGAGGTAGCCGTCGGCATCGAGGCTGGCGAGATCACCGCCGGTGAACCAGTCGCCGCGTAGAACCGTGGCCTCCTCGTCGGGGCGGTTCCAGTAGCCGAGCATCAGGCCGGGCTCGGAGCGGTGGATGGCGAGCAGGCCTGTCTCGCCCTGCGGCAGCGGCTCGGGATCGCCCTCGGCGGGCAGGATCGCGACGCGGCGGCCGGGCTGCGGCCGGCCCGGCGAGCCGGGGCGCACGGGAATCGTCGGGCCGCTCGACACGTAGGTCGAGATCTCGCTCATCCCGAGCGCCTCGTAGAGCGGTGTCCGGGTGGTTGCCGTCCAGGCTTCGAGCAGGTCCGGCGGCAGGGCCTCCCCGGCGGTGACGCCGTGGCGCAACCGCGAAAGATCATGCTGCGACAGGTCGGCGTATTTGAGGATCTGGCGGTAGACGCTCGGCACGGCGGCGAAGATCGTGGCGCCGTGGGCCGCGATCAGGCCGGGCCAGATCCCCCGCTCGCGCGGACCGTTGTAGATCACGGCGGTCGCACCGCAGGCCCAGGGGTCGGTGATGCCGACGCCGAGCGTGTAGGTCCAGTTCATGGCGCCGGCATGCAGCATCACGTCGCCCTCGTTCAAGCCGAGCCAGTGCGCGTGCATCGGCCGGCGGCCCCAGATCGCGCGATGCGCGTGCAGCACGCCCTTCGGCGAGCCGGAGGTGCCGGAGGTGTAGACCAGCGTCGCGGGATCGTCGGCGGCGGTGTCGGCATACTCGGCCACCGGCTCTCCGGACTTCATCTCGGCGATTTTTTCGGAGTCGAGAACGATGCGGTCGCCGAGGCGGTCACGGTCGAGAGCGGCGTCGCGGCCGGCCACGACGACGGAGGCGCCGGAATCCTCCATCAGGAAGGCCGCCTCCGCGGGCGTCAGCTGGGATGAGGACGGCAGCGCCACGAGCCCGGCGGCGAGCGCCCCGAAATAGACCAGGACGTAATCGGCCTCGTTCCCCATGCGGATCATGACCCGTGCGCCGGGCTCCAGGCCGAGACGAGCGAAGCCGGCGGCGATGCCGCGGATTGCACGGTCGGCCTCGGCGTAGGTGATCCGGGTGACGTCGTCGCCGGCACCAACCATCACCAGCGCGGTCTTGCCGGGCCGGAGCCGGGCGTTGTCCGCAAGGCAGTGGCGGCCGGCATTGAAGCGCCGTGGCGGCGTGCGGTCGTCGGCGGCGGACACGGGGGGCATGGCTCCGTTGGCTCGGGCGGATCGCTGCTGGTGTCAGACGCGTCGCGGCGAGCGTCAAGCCGTCGGCGGCGAGGCTCGGCGTCACGATCGCCGGGCGCGTCTTCGCCGCCGGGGTAGCGCTTGCCTTGCCCGTTGCGCTTGCGGTGATTGCGGCATCGCCCGAGGACGCGTTCGCGCGGATCGAGGCATCGCTCGGCGGCCGTGGAGAGCGCCGGAGCAGCGCAACACGGCTATCCTCGATACGGCTCGGACGATCGCTGGCGCGCTAACAGGATCGCGGACCCCGATTCGCTGAGCCCATCGCCATGCGTCGGGCTCGACCGGGACCGCAACCGTCTCATCGAACAATCTCGAGATCAATGAGACGGTGCAACCTTCGATTTACAGCGTGGTTCTTATCACGGGTTAAATCGCGCGCCGCTGGGCAACGCTATGAGGCGCACCGAGATGAACGGACGGCCGTCAGCATGGACAACCCCCTAGTCCGAAAGCTTCAGCGCTTTGCACGGCTGTCGTCCGAAGACAGGCAGGCTCTCAACGAAGCCGCGCGACTGAACGTCCGCAGGATCGGGTCTCGCGAAGACATCATCCGAGAAGGCGAGAGTCCGGATCAAGTGAACCTGATCCTGTCGGGCTGGGCCTGCCGCTACAAGCAGCTCGAGGATGGCCGCCGGCAGATCATCGCGTTCTTTCTCCCCGGCGACCTTTGCGACACCCATGTCTTCGTCATGCGGGAGATGGATCACTCGATCGGTACGCTCAGCGCCGTGACTGTCGCCGAAATCAATCGGGACGCACTCACGGCGATCACCGAACTGCATCCGCGCATCACACAGGCGCTGTGGTGGGAAATGCTGGTGGCCACCGCCGTCCAGCGGGAATGGACCGTCAATATCGGCCAGCGCACGGCGACGGAGCGGCTCGGCCACCTTTTCTGCGAACTGTTCCTCCGCATGCGGGCCGTCGACCTCACGGACGGTAACTCCTGCGAATTGCCGGTGACGCAGGTCGATCTCGCCGACGCCCTCGGGCTGTCGAACGTCCACGTGAACCGGGTGCTGCAGGAGTTGCGAGCGAACGGCCTCCTCACCCTGCGCGGACGCCAGCTGACGATTCCCGATCTCGCGGCACTTAAGGCTGCATCGCTGTTTAATCCGAATTATCTTCATCTCGATCACGTCGGCCGGCATCTGGACGCCAACGAGGATTAACCGCCGGGTCTGGACGTCGATGTCGAAGTTGGTTCAGGGGGCGCTGAAGGGAATCGTGCTCACCGCTCACCGCGACGACGACAGGCCGGCTTCATGGCCGTTCTGCACCGGAGCGATGGCCGACGGCATTCGCGACCACGACTGGTCCGCGACGCCGCTCGGTACGATCGCCCAGTGGCCTGCGGCCCTGACCTTCGCAGCTGCGGACATCCTCGAATCCCGCTTCGCGAGTCTCGTCGCCTGGGGACCGGAGCGCATCGGTCTCTACAACGATGCCTTCATCCCAATCATCGGCGACCGTCCGAACCCGCTCGGGCTGCCCTTCGATACCGCTTGGGCGGATATCTGGAGTTCCATCGGCGACGTCTACGAAAGCGCCTTCGCGGGGACGTCGAGCTACTTCGAGGACCTGCCGCTCCACGTGCCGCGGCCGGGCCTGCCGGACCTGTCCTGGTGGACCTTTTCCTACGCGCCGATCCGCGACGAGACCGGCCGGATCGGCGGCGTCCGGGCGACCATCCTGGAGACGACGGCGCGGGTGCAGCTCGAACGCCGGCGGGCACTCCTGATCCGGCTCGGCGATGCCCTGCGCGGACTGAACGATGTCGTCGAGATCGCAGCCGCCACCTGCGCGGAACTCGGCCGCCACCTCGGCGCCGACCGGGTCGGCTATGCCGAGATCGACGCGGATGCCGGTATCGCACGGGTCGGCCGCGGCTGGACGTCGGACGAAGTCCCGGGTCGAGCCGGCAGCTATGCGCTCGACGCGTTCGGACCTGCCCTGATCCGCCACCTTTCGTCGGGGAAGACCGGCAGCGTCGCCGACGTCGCCAGGGATCCACTGACCGCCGGCAGCACCATCTATACTCGCCTGGAGATCGGTGCGTTCCTCGTCGTGCCGCTGGTCCGCAACGGACGTTGGGTCACCGCCTTGAGCGTCGCGACGGCGGGGCCGCACGCCTGGGCGCCGGACGAAGCGGCGATCGTCGCCGCCGTCGCCGAGAGAACCTGGGAGGCGCTGGAACGGGCGCGGGTGGAAGCGTCGCTGCGCGAGAGCGGCCGGCGCCTCGACGCCGCGCTGGCGGCCGCACGCATGGTCGCCTGGGACTGGGATCCCGCCGCCGACAAGATCACCCTTTCGGGCACCATCGAGGACCTGTTCGGCTTGGAGCGGGGCGACGAAGTCGGCAGCAGCCTCGACGGCTTCGGCCACATCCATCCGGACGACCGGGACCGCCACCGTGCGACGGTCTCGGCAGCCGGAGCGCGCCGCGAGAGCTACGAGAGCGAATTTCGCATCGTCCGTCCGTGCGACGGCAAGACGGCATGGCTCGAGGAACGCGCCCAGCCGCGAACCGATCCGGTGACCGGCGAGACTCGGCTGACCGGGCTCGTCTGGGACGTCACGGAACGCAAGAGCGCCGAGATCGCCAGCGAAACGGCGCGGCGGGAGGTCGCCGACGAACTCGCAGTGCTGACGCGGCTGCACGACTGGGCCGTGCGCGTCGCGCAGCCATCGGAATGGCAATCCCTCCTCGACGAGATGCTGGCCGCCACGGTGCACCTGCTGCATGCGGATTTCGGGACGATCCGGATCTACGATCCGGGCGAGGAGACCCTGACCATCACCGCGCAGACCGGCTGCGCCGCGGACTATCTCGACCGGTTCGGCGTGGCGTCGGCCCGTGACCGGAGCTCGATCTGGCATCGGCCGATGACGCTCGGCATACGGGTGATCTACGACGAGATGGACAGCGACCCCGCGCAGCGTGACCTGCGCGCGGCGGCGTCCGAGTTCCGCTTCCGGGCGGTCCAGGTCACGCCGCTGTTCGATCGGAACGGCGCGCCCATCGGCGCCCTGTCGACCGGCTTCTTCAGGCTGCACCGGCCGACGGACCGGGAATGGCGTCTCGTCGATCTCTACGGGGCCCAGATCGCCGACGCGCTCGGCGCGAAGCTGGCGCGCGATGCCGTCGCTGCCAGCGAGCAGCGGCAGCGACGGCTGATCGAGAACGTGCCGCAACTCGTCTGGCGCTCGGCCTGGGACGGCCACGCCACGTGGCACAGCCCGCAATGGTTCGCCTATACCGGCCACAGCCGCGAGGACAGCCTCGACCGCGGCTGGCTCAACGCCATGCATCCCGACGACCGCCCGGCGATCTTGAAGGCGTGGGCGCAGGCCAGGAAGCGCGGCGCCTACGAAGTCGAATGCCGGATCTGGAACGCGCAGGAGGGGCGTTACCGCTGGTTCCAGGAGAGGGCCGTCCCGGAGCAGCTCGGGGACACCGCCGACGTCGAGTGGATCGGCACCTCGACCGACATCGATGCGCTACGCACGCTCCACGAGCACCAGCGCACCCTGCTCACCGAGCTGCAGCACCGGGTGCGCCATACCCTGTCGCAGCTGCGCGCCATCGTCCGCCGAACCGCCGAGACCCGGGACGACTTCGACGGATACGTGCTCAGGCTCGACAGCCGGCTCGGCGCCCTCGCCCGAGCCCAGGGTCCGGCGCTCCGCGATCCCAACGCCGGCGTCGAGCTGTCCGAACTCGTCGCCAACGAGCTCACCGCCCACCATGCACGGGAGGGCGACCGGGCATCGGTCTCCGGTCCGCCGCTGCGCCTGCGTCCGGGCGCCGCCGACATCCTGGCGCTGGCGCTGCACGAACTCGCGATCAACGCCGTCGAGCACGGCGCGCTCTCCCGCCAGCGCGGGCGGATCCGGGTATCCTGGCAGATCGAGGACGGCACCGTCGATCCGTGCCTGCACTTCGCCTGGACGGAAACCGGCTGCGCCCTGCCGGAGGATCGAGGACCGGTGCGCGAGGGTTTCGGCTTCTCCTTCCTGAAGCGCACGCTCGCGGACGAGTTCAAGGCAACCACCGTCATCGCCCTCGCGCCGCGCGGCCTCGCCTGCACCATCGTCTTGCCGCTCACCGGGCGGGTCGTGCTGCCCTGACGCCAGCGCAGGGCTCGCAAGCCTCGACGGCCGGCGGGAGCGCCACAGGTTCAGCGCATCCGGCGGCCGCGCTCCGACCATGATGGCCGCTCCCAACCGGAGACCACCATGACCGATGCCAACGGCGTGCCCCGCCTCTCGCTGAACGACGGCCATACGATCCCGCAGCTCGGCTTCGGCGTCTACCAACTGCCGGATGCCGAGGCGCCGAGGATCGTCGGGGCGGCGCTCGACGCCGGCTACCGCTCGATCGATACGGCGGCGATCTACGGCAACGAGGCCGGCGTCGGCCGGGCGCTACGCGAAACCGCCATCCCCCGCGACGCGGTCTTCGTGACGACGAAACTCTGGAACGACCGCCAGGGCTACGAAAGCACGCTGACTGCCTTCGACGAGAGCCTCGAACGGCTCGGCCTGGAGAGCGTCGACCTCTACCTGATCCACTGGCCATGCCCGCAGAAGGATCTCTACATCGACACCTGGCGGGCGCTGGCACGGCTGAAGCAGGAAGGCCGCGCCCGTTCGGTCGGCGTTTCGAACTTCACTGCCGCGCATCTGGAGCGTGCCATCGGCGAGACCGGCGTGACGCCGGCCGTGAACCAGATCGAGTTGCACCCGCATTTCCAGCAACGGGCGCTCCGTGAAGTCCATGCGCGCCTCGGCATCGTCACCGAGTCCTGGAGCCCGCTCGGGCAGGCCAAGGCCCTGAACGACCCGGTGCTCACCGGGATCGCCGAGCGTCACGGGCGCAGCCCCGCCCAGATCGTGTTGCGCTGGCACGTCGAGAACGGCCTCGTGGCCATTCCGAAATCGGCGACGCCCTCCCGCATCGCGGAGAACCTGTCCGTGTTCGACTTTTCGTTGAGCGCAGAGGACCGGGCGGCGATCGACGCACTCGACCGGCAGGATGGACGGATCGGCCCCGATCCGGCGAGCTTCAGCTGACGCCGGATCCCGGTGACGGCAGCGCCTCGGGCGGGCGCGGCAGGGCCGTGCCGCCCTTGCGTTCGAGCAGGCCGGGGGGCGGCACCGGCGCATCGATGGTGCAGACCACGCCGCCGGGCTCGTAGAGCAGCGCGACCTCGCCCTCCAGTTCGCGGGCGAGGCTGCGCTCGATCAGGCGCGAACCGAAGCCGGTGCGGGTCGGACGCTTCACCGGAGGACCGCCGCTCTCGCTCCAGCGCAGGCCGAGGCGCAGCTCGGCGCCCCGCGTCACGGTCCAGGAGATGCGGACCCTGCCGCCTTCGTTGGACAGGGCGCCGTACTTCACGGCGTTGGTGCCGAGTTCGTGAAGAGCCATGGCGATCGAGAGAGCGAGGCGCGGCGGCAGCCGCAGGGGCGGACCCGAGACGGAGAAGCGCGAGGTCTTCGCCCCGCCGTCCAGGGGCCGGATCGCGTCGGCGACCACGGCTCCCATCTCGGCGCCCTCCCAGTTCTCGCGGGTGAGGACGTCGTGGACGCGGGCGAGGGCCAGCAGGCGATTCTCGAACCCGGCGCGGGCGGCTTCCGCCTCCTCGCCTTCGAGGCCGCGCAGGGATTGCAACGCGATCGACTGGACCGTGGCGAGCGTGTTCTTCACGCGGTGGTTCAGCTCGTTGATGAGCAGCATGAGATGCTCCTCGGCGCGCTTGGCATCGGTGATGTCGATGTTGCAGCCCGTGAACCCGAGGAAGCCGCCGGTCTCGTCGAGACGCGGCACCCCCTCGCAGCGCAGCCAGCGCACGCCACCGCCGCGGTCGATCACGCGCATCTCGGCCTTGAACGGCTGGCGGTGCTCGACGGCCTCCTCGAACAGCGCGGAGAAGCCGGGCAGATCCGGCGGGTGGATGATCTTGTGCCAGCCGTCGCCCGACATTTCCGCATAGGGCCGCCCGAAGAGCTGGTCGAAATGCATGTTGGCGAAGACGATCTCGCCGTTCTCGTCGGTCATCCAGATCAGCGCCGGCGCGGAATCAGCGACGAGCCGGAAGCGCGCCTCGCTCTCGCGCAGGGCCGAGAGGCCGCGCTGGGTGTCGGCGAGCGCCCGGTCGCGCTCGTCGCTGCGCGTACGCAGGCGCAGGGAGGCGTCGGCCAGCACGTCGCCGAGGCGGCGGATCTCATGGATCGGCGAGGAGATGCGCGGGATCGCCTGGCCTCGCGACAGGGCCGGCCCCGTCGCGGCGAGCTGGCGCAGCGGCCGCGAGACCCGCGACCAGAGATGCACCGCCAGTGCCGACGAGGTCGCCAGGACGAGCAGCCCGAACCCGCCGAAGGCCCAGATCCAGCGGCGCAGGCGCGCTTCGACGAGATGCTGGGGGATGCTGGCCGCCACCGTCCAGCCGCTGAAGCGCGAGCGTTCCTCGACCACGGTGACCGGCTTGAAGGCCCGGTCCTTGCCCTCCCAGACGCCACCGGTCTCGGTGGTGCGCTGGCGCAGGGTCGCGAGCCGTGGGCGGCCGACGACGCCCGCGAGCTCCGGCACCCGCGACATCACGATGCCGTCGCGGTCGGACACGCCGGTCGCCCAGCCGTGGACGTGGTCGCGACTGAGGATCGCGTCGAGCCGGCTCACCGGCACCGAATAGCTCAGGATGAACTTCACCCCGGTGTCGAGCTTGACCGCCACGGCGATGGCGTAGTTCGCGGCCGAGGGGTCCGCGGCTCCGAGATAGCCGGTGACGACGGAGCGCTGCACGCCGCCGGCGATCTCCTCGTCGAAGGGCATCGGGGTGACCGGCAGGGGCGAGCCGGGCTTCAGGGCCGTGTTGACGACCTGCTGGCCGTCGGGCCGGCGCAGGACGATATCGAGGCCGATCGTATCCCGCACGAGGCGCGCCTGCGCGTCGAAGCTGTCGAACTCGCCGTTGCGCAGCCGCGGCGACGTCGCGAGCGTCTGGAGCCCGGCGACGAGTCCGGCGGTGTCGCGCTCGATCGCGAGGGAGATGCCGCGCACGTTCTCGCGGGCATCCTGTTCGAAGCGCGCGCGCTCGGTCGCGGCGTAGCGGGCCAGGAGGATCGCTGTGAAGATCAGGCCCGGCCCGATCAGCGCGATCACGAACATGATCAGGTAGAACTGCGTGGAGAAGCCGCGCTCGTCGAGGCGGGCGAGAACGCGCCTGACCACCGACCGCCGCCTGTCGCGGGACCGCTGGCCGCTCGCCGGTGCCCCGGTTTCAGGTCGCATGCCGTGCATCACCGCCGACTCTCATCGCCGAGCGCGCCTTCACGCCCGATCCTGCCCGTCGCTTGCCGCCCCGGCCGCGCTCGCGCCGTCGACATGACCGAGGTCGCGGCCCGGATCGATGCGGTCGCGCACACGCTGCTTGAGTGCCTTGACGTCCGGAAAGCCGCCATCGCGCACCCGCTCCCAGACCGTCTCGCCGTCCACAACGATGGCGAAGGCGCCCCCTCGCCCCGGGACGAGGGCCACCTCGCCGAGGCTGTCGCCGAAGGTCGACAACAGCTCCTGCGCCATCCAGCCTGCCCGCAGGAGCCAGCGGCACTGCGTACAGTAGGTGATCGCGACCCGAGGCTTCGCGATGCCGGAGGAAGGCTCTTCCATGCCGGCACAGCGCTACCAACCGGCCCGGCTTGTCAACCGGGACGGAAGGCGAAGGAACCGCATCCGCGCCCTTTCCCCGGAAGGGGTGCGTTCCCATGTCATGCTTGACTATTCGATCGTCGTGCCGGTTCGGCCGGCGGCGTCCGGGACCAGCCTTCAGGGAGATCGTCGATGCATCAGGGTTCGGTGTTCGCAAGCCCGCCGCGGTCCACCGTGGCCGCGCGCGTCGTCGGTGCGCTGCTGGCGATGCTCTTCGCCACCTGCCTTTCGGGTTGCGGCGCGATCAACCGGGTGCCGACCCTGGAGGAGCAGGCCAAGTCCTCCTGGAGCCAGGTCCAGAACCAGTACCAGCGCCGGGCCGACCTGATCCCGAACCTCGTCGAGACGGTGAAGGGCTACGCCAAGCAGGAACAGGACACCCTGACCAAGGTCGTCGAGGCGCGGGCCAAGGCGACGAGCGTTCAGGTCGACGCCTCCACCGTCAGCGACCCCGAGAAGTTCAAGCAGTTCCAGGACTCGCAGAACCAGCTTTCGGGCGCGCTCGGCCGCCTGCTCGCCACCGTCGAGGCCTATCCCGATCTGAAGTCGAACCAGAACTTCCTGGCGCTTCAATCGCAGCTCGAAGGCACCGAGAACCGCATCACCGTGGCGCGGCAGGACTATATCGGCGCGGTCCGAGCCTACAACACCGAGATCCGCACCATTCCGGGCCGCTGGATCGCGTCGTTCTTCTATCCCGATGCGAAGCCGATGGAGACCTTCACTGCGACGCCGAATTCCGAAAAGCCGCCGAACGTGAAGTTCTAGGCCGGCCCGGTTCGTGCGCATGCGCCGGATCGCGGTCCAGGGGTTGCGGCGCGTCCTCATCGCTCCGCTCGCCCTACTGCTGTTCGTCCTCTGCGCCGGCCTCGTCCAGGCGGCCGAGCCGGAGTTTCCGCCGCTCGACGGGCGGGTGACGGACGCGGCGGGCGTGCTCCCGCCTGAAATCCGCGAGCGGATCACCGGAAAGCTCAAGGCGCACGAGGATAAGAGCGGCGACCAGCTCGTCGTGGCCACCGTGCCGAGCCTGCAGGGGCTCACCGTCGAGGAGTACGCCAACCGGCTGTTCCGGGCGTGGAAGCTCGGCGAGACCAAGCGCAACAACGGCGCGCTGCTCCTCGTCGCCCCGACCAACCGCAAGGTCCGCATCGAGGTCGGCTACGGATTGGAAGGCGCGATCACCGACGCGGTCTCCAAGGCCATCATCACGACAGCGATCATCCCGAAGTTCAAGCAGGGCGACATCCCCGGCGGCATTGAGGCCGGAGCCGATGCGATCCTCTCGATCATGGCGGGCGATGCCGAGCAGTGGCAGCGGCGCGCGCCCGTACGAAGCGACTCGGTGAACGGCATCGAGGTCGTGTTCTGGATCGTGCTGATCCTGTTCCTCATCGTCATCGTCTGGCGCATGAACGGCGGCGGCGGCCCAGGCGGGCGCAGGCGGGGACGCGGAGGCATGGTCGTTTTTCCGATGCCCTCCTCCGGTGGCTGGAGCGGCGGATTCTCGGGCGGCGGAGGCGGGTTCTCGGATGGCGGGTTCTCGGGCGGCGGCGGGTCGTCCGGCGGTGGAGGTGCTTCCGGTGACTGGTAGCCCCTGCCCTCCCCTTACCCGCGACGAGCGCGCTGCCATCGCGGTCGCCATCGCGCGGGCGGAATCCGCCACGAGCGGCGAGATCGTGGTCATCGTCGCCGCCCGCTCCGGTCTCTACCGCTCGGCGGCGCCCGTCCTCGCGCTGTTCGCCGGGCTCGCTGCGCCCTGGCCGCTGATCGGGTTCACGACGCTGTCCGCCGCGACGATCGCCGCGATCCAGGCGGCGGTGGCGCTGGCGGCGCTGCTCGTCGGGCTCGACCCGCGCCTGCGCATCCGACTGGTGCCGCCCGCGATCCGCCGGGACCGTGTGCGGGAGGCCGCCTGCCGCGAGTTCGGCGCCCGCGGCCTCATCGGAACGCAGGCACGCACCGGCGTGCTGATCTATCTGGCTCTCGCCGAACACCACGCCGAGATCGTCGCCGACGCGGCCGTTCGCGCGCGCGTCTCGGACGCGACCTGGACCGCCATCCTCAGCGATCTCGCGACGGCGGCGGGGCGGGGCGAGCTCGGCCCCGGCCTCGTCGTCGCCGTCGCGCGCGTCGGCGCCGTGCTGGCCGTAGAACTGCCCGCCGGGCCGAACCGGAACGAGCTGCCAAACCGCGTCATCGTGCTGGATTGAATCGGCTGTTCGCATCTGTGCCCGTGAGGCGCACGGGCAACTGGAATTCTTTTGCAGACCGGTTAGAACGACAGTGGAGGCCGACTGAATCAAGAATTCGGCCCAACTGGGAGAGGCGTCGATGGACGCGGTACGGAAGCACGGGCCCTGGGCCCTGGTCGGAGCCTTGGGCGCCGCAGCGCTCGCCATCGTGGCCACGCAGAGGGGCGAGTCGATCAACGCCCTCTGGATCGTGGTCGCCGCGGTCTGCGTCTATCTGATCGCCTACCGCTACTATTCGCTGTTCATCGCCGAGAAGGTGATGCAGCTCGATCCGAGCCGCCGGACGCCCGCGCACGTCCACAACGACGGGCTCGATTACGTCCCCACCAACAAGACCGTGCTGTTCGGCCACCACTTCGCGGCCATCGCCGGCGCGGGTCCCCTGGTCGGCCCGGTGCTCGCGGCGCAGATGGGCTACCTGCCGGGCATGCTCTGGATCCTGGCCGGCGTGGTCCTCGCCGGCGCGGTGCAGGACTTCATGATCCTGTTCATCTCGATGCGTCGCGACGGGCGCTCGCTCGGCGAGCTGATCCGGGCCGAACTCGGGGTGATCCCCGGCGTGATCGCGCTGTTCGGCACCTTCATGATCATGATCATCCTGCTCGCCGTTCTGGCACTGATCGTGGTCAAGGCACTCGCCGACAGCCCCTGGGGCTTTTTCACAGTCGCCTCCACCATCCCGATCGCCATGCTGATGGGCGTCTACGCGCGCTATATCCGGCCCGGTAAGGTCGGCGAGGTCTCGATCGTCGGCTTCGTGCTGCTGATGGCAGCCATCGTCTATGGCGGCCACATCGCAGAGGATCCGTACTGGCAGCCGTTCTTCACCTTCACCGGCACGCAGCTGACCTGGATGCTGATCGGCTACGGCTTCGTCGCCTCGATCCTGCCGGTCTGGCTGCTGCTCGCCCCGCGCGACTACCTCTCGACCTTCCTCAAGATCGGCACCATCGTCGGCCTTGCACTCGGCATCGCCGTGGTCGCGCCGCACATGAAGATGCCGGCGGTGACGAAGTTCGTCGACGGCACCGGCCCGGTCTGGGCGGGGACGCTGTTCCCGTTCCTGTTCATCACCATTGCCTGCGGCGCGGTCTCGGGCTTCCACGCCCTTATCTCGTCGGGCACGACGCCGAAGCTGATCGACAACGAGAGCCACGCCCGCTTCATCGGCTACGGCGGCATGCTCATGGAGAGCTTCGTCGCGATCATGGCCCTCGTCGCGGCGACCGTCATCGAGCCCGGCATCTACTTCACCATGAACTCCCCCGCCGCCCTCGTCGGCACCACGGCCGAGAGCGCGGCCGCCGCCGTGACCAAGTTCGATCCGGCCTTCGCGATCACGCCGGAGGCCATCACGCAGACCGCCAAGGACGTCGGCGAGACCACGATCATCTCGCGGGCCGGCGGCGCGCCGACCCTGGCCGTCGGCATGGCGCACATCATCTCCTCCGCCATCGGCGGCAAGGCGATGATGGCGTTCTGGTACCACTTCGCGATCCTATTCGAGGCGCTGTTCATCCTCACCGCGGTCGATGCCGGCACGCGGGCCGGGCGGTTCATGCTGCAGGATCTGCTCGGGCTGGTCGCACCCAGCTTCAAGAACACCAGCGCCTGGGCGCCGAGCATCCTGGCGACCGCACTCTGCGTCTCGGCCTGGGGCTACTTCCTCTACCAGGGCGTCACCGACCCGCTCGGCGGCATCAACACGCTTTGGCCGCTCTTCGGCATCTCGAACCAGATGCTCGCGGCGGTGGCGCTGACGCTCGCCACCGTGGTGATCTTCAAGATGAAGCGCCAGCGCTACGCCTTCGTCACGGTCATCCCGACCGTCTGGCTCTGCATCTGCACCCTGACGGCCGGCTGGCAGAAGATCTTCTCCGCCGACCCGAAGATCGGCTTCCTCGCCCAGGCGGACCGGTTCTCGAACGCCATCGCCGAGGGGAAGGTGCTGGGGCCGGCCAAGACCATCGACCAGATGCACCAGATCGTATTGAACAACCGCATCGACGCGGCGCTCGCCGTCCTGTTCGTCGGCCTCGTCGTCGCCATCGCCGTGTTCGGCATCATGGCTTGCGTCAAGGCCTACCGCGCCGACCGCTGGACGGCTCTCGAATCCGATCCGACGCTCGTCCCGGCGGAGTGAGAGGACGACCATGACGCCGTCGCAGGACCTCCGCACCCGGCTCAAGACCTTCGGGAAATGCGTCTGCGACGGCGCGCGCCTCATGGTGGGACAGGGCGATTACGGCGCCTACGTCGCCCACATCGCCAAGACCCATCCCGACCTGCCGCCGATGACCGAGCGCGAGTTTTTTCGCAACCGCGAGAACGCCCGCTTCGGCGTCGGCAACAAGAGCGGGTTTCGCTGCTGCTGACGGCTGCGGTCATGCAACCCCGAACGGCCCTCATGCCGGGGCTCGAGCGCCGCGAGCCTCCAAGCGCTGCCGGCCTTCTTCGGAAGGCGGCGTCACGCAGGGCGCCGATGTCTTATACCGTTTCCGCTTGAATCATTCGGCATGGCTCGCGCGTCTGCTCCACCTTTGGGGGAGGTGGCCGCGAAGCGGACGGAGAGGGCGGCGGTGTCGTTGCCGGCATGGAACCGGTGCAGCCCAAGCCACCACGCTCGGCGCGTTCCACCTCGCCCAGCGGGCCAGGAGACGCGAAAAGATCGCTTCGATCAACCGTAAGCGGTGTTAGTCGGCTCTTCATCGATCCCGCTACGCCGATCGACAGGAACGGAGCGACGCGACATTGACTTTATGCGTGCATCCCGGCCCGCTCCGTCTATCGTGACGGCAGAAACCGGGGGCTTCGGGATATGGATTCAGTGAGTGCGGTGCCGGCACGGCCGGGCGCGATCGTGTTCGACCGGCAGGCCAAGGGCCTGACCAGCATCGCGGTGAAGGGCTTCCTGCTCTCGCTCGTGACCTTCGGCATCTATCGCTTCTGGTACATCACCAACCTGCGACGCTACTTCTGGAGCCGCACGATCGTGGCGGGCTCGCCGGGCGAATATACCGGCCGCGGCAAGGAGCTGTTCCTCGGCTTCTTGGTGGCGCTCGCGATCCTGGTGCCGGTCTACATCGTGCTGTTCGCGCTCGGCTTCGCCTATCCGCCGCTCGCGCCCTTCGCTGGCCCGATCACCTTCGTGTTCCTGTTCCTGCTCGGCCAGTACGCGATCTTTCGCGGGCGCCGCTACCGGGCCTCGCGGACCCTCTGGCGCGGCATCCGCCTCGGGCAGGACGGCTCGGCGCTGACCTATGTCGGCCTCGCGACGGGCTGGTGGTTCCTCACGCTCGTCACCCTCGGCATCGCCTTCCCCTGGATGCGCGCGAGCCTGGAGCGCTACCGCATCGGCCACACCCTCGTCGGCGAGAGCCGGATGACCTCGACGGCGCGGGGCAGCATGATCCTGAAGCCGTGGCTGCTGTTCTACCTGGTCGCCCTGGGGCCGCTCTTCGTCAGCATCCTCGCCCTGCTCGTCGCCAACGATTTCTCGTTTCCCGCGGACCTGATGATCGCCGACCCGGACAAGCCGGGGAAGTTCGTCTTCAACCCGATCTATGCCGGCACCCCGCTCGCCACCTACGGTGGCGCCGTCGCCATCGTCGCCTCGATTTTCATCCCGCTCGCCCTGTTCCTGATCCCCTATTACCGGGCCCGCGAGACCCGCGCCTTCATGAACGCCGCAGCCCTCGGCGCGGCGCGGCTGAACTCGACGCTGAAGGCGCGCCAGTTCTACTGGCCCTACATCGTCTACATGCTGTCGATCCTCGGCTACCTCGCCGCGATCGGCATCGTGATCGGCGGCAGCGCATTCCTTCTCCAGACGAGCGGGCTGGGGAGCGGCGCACAGGTGCTGCTCGTGATCGGGATGACCGTCGCCTATCTCGGGAGCCTGCTGCTCTTCGCAGTGCTCTATGTCCGGGTGATCACCGTGCGCCTGTGGCGGGCGGTCGCCGACAGCACCACGATCGAGAACGTCGAGGCCCTCGACGCGGTGCTAGCTTCCTCCCGCCGCACCGCCAGCGGGCTCAACGAAGGCTTGGCCGACGCCCTCGACGTCGGCGGCGCCCTCGAAATCGGGTTCTAGGCGATTGCTCGGCCGCACATGCCCGACCGAGATTGTACGTTGCCGATGACCGTGCCGGCCGAGACCGTCACCGCGACGGGCACGCTCTTCGACGGGCGCAGTGCCCGGCCGAATCCGGTCACGCTGCGCCTCGGCGAGCGGCTGGAGATCACGGGCGCCGGCCTCCGCGAGGACTGGAACCCGTTCGACATCCGTGCCGGCGAGACCGAGCCGCCGACGATGCGGATCGGTCTCGCCGGCAATCCGGTCCGGGTCGAGTTCACCGATCGGGCGCTCGCGGAGGCGCTCGTGGCGCGCTGCCCCGACCTTCGCCTCGACGACGAGGCGCGCGGCGGGGTGCTGCGCCTCGTGCTCTGGTCGATCGCCGCGGGCGTGTCGGTGCTGCTCGTCGCGATCTACGGCGTGCCGGTCGCCGCCGGAATCCTCGCACCCCTGGTGCCGCAGCCGGTCGAGTCGCGCTTCGGCCTCGCCGTCGACGGACAGGTGGTAAGCCTGCTCGGCGATCCGCCGCTCTGCGCCGAGCCCGCCGCGAAGGCGGTGCTCGACCGCCTCGTCGCGCGCATGACCAAGGGCGCCGGTCTGCCGGGCGATCCCGTCGTCAGCGTGCGCCGGCACAAGGTCGCCAACGCGCTGACCCTACCGGGCGCGCGGGTGATCGTGCTGTCGGACATCCTCGCCAAGGCCGAGACGCCGGACGAATTCGGCGGCATCCTGGCGCACGAATTCGGCCACGTGGCGGCGCGCGATCCGACCCGCGCGGTGATCACGGCAGGCGGGGTCTCGTTCCTGCTGAGCCTCGTCCTCGGCGACCTCACCGGGTCGACGGTGATCGTCGGCGTCGGCCAGGCGGCAATCTCGGCGGGCTATTCGCGCGATGCCGAGCGCGCGGCCGACGCCTACGGCGTCGCGATGCTGATCCGGGCAGGCGGCGACGGCGCAGCCCTCGCCTCCATCCTGGAGCGGATCGATGCCGAGGCGGATGCGGAAGGCTCGCTCACCGGCTTCCTGCACAGCCACCCCTACACCAAGGAGCGTGCCGCGAAGATCCGGAGCCTTGCCGGAGGGACCAGACCGGACAAGCCGCTCCTCTCGAAGGAGGACTGGCAAACCCTGCGCGGCATCTGCCCGGCCGAGCCAAGGACACCCGCAAAACCCGCCACGACGCCGCTTTGAGGTCGCATCCGACCCAATGGCATCGTGCCGGCGGCTTGCCGAGGCTTCCATCGCGGGGCGTCGTCTCCCGGGGAAGCGGTGGCCACGTCGTCGGACGGCACCCGGCCATATCCCGCGGAGCTCTCGCTGCGCCGGCGCAGTCGAAGGATTGATCCCGACGACCGGATGGTTGGTGACGTACGCTTGCGACACCGTCGAACGAAACGGGCGCCAATTTCTTCCAAACAAAATCCGTTCAATCAAAAGTCTACATACACAAGCCCAATTCAATCAGGCCGGATGCAACTCTAGATCCGCAGAAGCTACGCTCATCGTCCAAAAAGGATCGAAGCTCTTGTGCCGGCCCACGATCTCGCACCAGATCAGCTCATGTCGACGGAGGACATTTTAGTGATCGCTCTAGAAGCGCGACAATCGGGCACGACTCTAAGATCATGTCCCGCCGCACTTTCTAACGACGAACCGGACGCCACTTAATCGACGGCCGTCCTATTCGGAACGGCGCCGGATCATAAATCAGCTTTAACCTGTCGCGGCGTACGATCCGATCGGAAGAGCAGTGATCCCGGCCCATCGATGATGCAGGCGACAGAACCGACACGGCCGATCGCGACCGAAACCCGGCGCAGCGCCCACGCATGGTGGAAACGGATCGGCATGCCGATCGCGCTTGCCGCTGCGTGTCTCGGCCTCGTCCTGCTCGTCGGACACGCGGTTGGCCGTCTGCGCGAGGCGGAACGGCTCGTCGCCCGAAACTACGCGGAGTCGCTGACGGCGCTCGATGGGATCCGCAACGCGGCATCCGAACTGAGCCACCTGCGCGTCGACCACATCCGGGCGCGGATCACGGCCGACCCGGTCGAGCGCGCGAAGCTCTCGGACAGGATCGCCGAGCGGTATCAATCCCTTTCCGCCAATGTCGGCGCCATCGCCGCACGCTCCCGGCCTGCGCTCATCAGTCAGGCGGCGGTCTCAGCGCGGGATTCGATGAGCATCTGGCACGAGGCCATGCGGACGGCATCCGGCCGGCAGGAGGAAGCTGCCGACCTGGACGAGCTCGCGGACGGGGCACAGACGCAGATCACGCATCTCGCCGCTGCGACGGAAAGATATGGCTTCAGCGTGCACAAGACGGCAGAGGCCGCCATCGCCGACCGGATCCTGGTGATCGAGGGCATCGTCGGCGCCATGGTGGCGTTGGTGCCGCTCGTCGCGTGGCTGCTCATCCTTCGCATCCAGCGCGCCGCTGCGGCAGACGCCGTCGCGCCCCCTTCCTCACGCGCCGGCATGGAGGCGAGGGCGGAGGCCACGGACCAAACCTCCCACGGCCCCGTCGCGCGGGCAGACGACCCTGAATGGACCCCATCGCCGCCCGATATGACGGAACTCGTCGACGCGGCACAGGAGGGACTCATCTTTACCGACGGGGATCGCCGCATCGTCTACGCCAACGCGTCCGCCGCCGCGCTGACCGGCATCGGTCCCGATGCTCTCCGGCCGGGCGAACCGGCATCCGCGACTCTGGCGGATCTCCTGCCCGGCGGCCCCATGGAGAGCAAAGACAAGGTCCGCCTCACGGACGGGCGCTGGCTGCGCGTCGGCCGCCGCCCGGCGCCGGACGGCGGAACCCTGCTCGTCCTCGCAGACGTCACGGATCGCAAACGCAGTGACGACCGTGCGGAGGCGACCGCCGTCAGCCTGCGCACCGCCCTCGATTCGATGTCGCAGGGCCTCTGTCTGTATGATGCCGCCCATCGCCTCGTGGTGGCCAACCGGCGCTACGAGGAGATCTATGGCCAGGAAGCCGGTTCGCTGACGACCGGCATGACCTCCACGGAAGTGCTCGAACGCAGCATGAGCGCCGGCAACCATCCGGGCAGCACGCTCTCGGAACTGCTCGGCGAGGCCACGCGCATCCTCACCAAAAGCGACAGGGACCACAACTTCCAGGAGCTTGCCGGAGGCCGGATCATCCAGATCGATGTCAGCCCGACGGCGGAGGGCGGCTTCGTCGCCACCTACGACGACGTGACCGAACGTTGGCACGCCGAGTCGCGCATCGCCTACATGGCGCGCCACGACGCGCTGACCGACCTGCCGAACCGGCTGCTGCTGGCCGAGCGGATCGAGGGCGCGATCACCCAGGCGAGCCGCGAGGCGGGCTTCGCCGTCCACTGCCTCGACCTCGACAACTTCAAGCAGATCAACGACACCCTCGGCCACGCCGTCGGCGACGAGTTGCTGTGCGCCGTCGCCCACCGCCTCACCGCCTGCCTGCGGGAGGTCGACACCGTGGCCCGGCTCGGCGGCGACGAATTTGCGATCGTGCAGGCCGGCGTCGAAACGGCCGAGGATGCGGCGGTGCTCGCCCAGCGCATCGTCGAAGTCGTCAGCACCCCCTACGAACTGGCCGAGCATTCCGTCACGATCGGGGTGAGCATCGGCATCGCGCTGGCCCCTGCCGACGGCATGGCGCCCGACCGGCTGCTCAAGAGCGCCGACGTCGCGCTCTACAAGTCCAAGGGCGACGGACGCGGGGTCTTCCGTTTCTTCGAGGCGGAGATGGACGACCGGCTGCAGGCTCGCCGGCTGCTCGAGATCGACCTGCGCGCCGCCTTCGCGGCCGAGGTCTTCGAACTCTACTACCAGCCGATCTACGACCTGTCGCAGGACCGGATCAGCGGCTTCGAGGCCCTGCTGCGCTGGACGCATCCGACGCGCGGCCGGGTCTCGCCGGCCGAGTTCGTGCCGCTCGCCGAGGAGATCGGGCTGATCGTGCCGCTCGGCGAATGGGTCCTGCGCAAGGCCTGCGCCGAGGCCGCCCGCTGGCCCGGTACTCTCAAGGTCGCGGTCAACGTCTCGGCCGCCCAGTTCCGCTCGGCGCAACTGATCAGCACCGTGCGCGAGGCTCTGGCGGAGACCGGGCTCGCCGCCCAGAGGCTCGAACTGGAAATCACGGAGACGGTGCTTCTCGCCGACCGCGGATCGACGGTCGCCATCCTGCACGCCCTGCGCGCCATGGGCCCGCGCATCTCGATGGACGATTTCGGAACCGGCTACTCGTCCCTGAGCTACCTGCGCAGCTTCCCCTTCGACAAGATGAAGATCGACCAGTCCTTCATCCGCGACCTCACCGTGGAGAACGGTTCCGGCTTCATCGTGCAGGCGGTGATCAGCCTCGGCACGAATCTCGGCATGACCATGACCGCCGAGGGCGTCGAGACGGAAGCCCAGCTCGCCCGGCTGCGCGAGGAGGGCTGCGACGAAGTCCAGGGCTACCTGTTCAGCCCACCGGTCCCGGTCTCGCAGATCGCAGGGCTTCTCGAAAAGTGGAACGGCGCCGAAGAGGCCGCGCAAGCCGCCTGATCCGGATCGCCCGGACGAAACTCAGGAACGAAGGCTCGCGCCAGGTCAGCGCCGGCGGACCCGGCGCGGACCTCTGAAAAGATCCGCGCCGAAAACCCCAAAAAACTATTCGGCGGCGTCGAGGTGCGGCCGTTCGATCTCGGCGCGCTCGCGCTTGACCAGTTCGGCCGTGAGGAAGGCCACTTCCAGCGCCTGCTCCGCGTTGAGGCGCGGGTCGCAATAGGTGTGGTAGCGGTCCTGCAGGTCGTCGGCCGTGAGCGCGCGGGCGCCGCCCGTGCATTCGGTGACGTCCTTGCCGGTCATCTCCAGGTGGATGCCGCCGGCGATGGTGCCCTCGGCGCGGTGGACGCCGAAGAAGCCCTCGATCTCCTGCATCACCCGCTCGAACGGCCGCGTCTTGTAGCGGCCGGCGGAGATGGTGTTGCCGTGCATCGGATCGCAGACCCAGACCACGTTGCGGCCCTCACGCTCCACCGTCCGGATCAGGCCGGGGAGATGGTCGCCGACCTTGTCCGCGCCGAAGCGGCAGATCAGGCTGAGGCGGCCGGGCTCGTTCTCGGGATTGAGCTGGTCGATCAGGCCGATCAGGCCCTCGGAGGTCATCGACGGCCCGCATTTCAAGCCGATCGGGTTCTTGATGCCGCGGGCGTACTCGATATGCGCGTGGTCCGGCTGGCGGGTGCGGTCGCCGATCCAGAGCATGTGGCCGGAGGTGGCGTACCAGTCGCCGCTCGTCGAATCGACGCGGGTCAGCGCCTCCTCGTAGCCGAGCAGCAGAGCCTCGTGGCTGGTGTAGAAGTCCGTGGTGCGGACCTCCTGGTGCGTCTCCGGATTGATGCCGATCGCCCGCATGAAGTCGAGGGCGTCGGACATGCGGCCGGCGACGTCGGCATAGCGCGAGGATTGCGGGCTGTCCTTGACGAAGCCGAGCATCCAGCGCTGGGCGTTGTCGAGGTTGGCGTAGCCGCCGGTGGCGAAGGCGCGCAGCAGGTTCAGCGTCGCCGCCGACTGCCGGTAGGCCTCGAGCTGGCGGCGCGGGTCGGGGATCCGCGCCTCGTCGGTGAAGCCGATGCCGTTGACGATGTCGCCGCGGTAGCTCGGCAGCGACACGCCGTCGAGCGTCTCCGTCGGCGAGGAGCGCGGCTTGGCGAACTGCCCGGCGATGCGCCCGACCTTCACCACCGGCGATCCGCCAGCGAAGGTGAGCACCATCGCCATCTGCAGGAAGACGCGGAAGAAATCGCGGATGTTGTCGGCGGAGTGCTCGTCGAAGCTCTCGGCGCAGTCGCCGCCTTGCAGCAGGAAAGCCTGGCCCGCGGCGACCCGCGCGAGCGACGCCTTCAGCTTGCGGGCCTCGCCTGCGAAAACCAGCGGCGGAAAGCTCGCGATCTGGGTCTCGACGGCCTGGAGCGCGCCGGCATCCTGATAGGACGGCGCCTGCTGGATCGGCAGGTTGCGCCAGCTCTTCGGGGTCCAACGCTCGGCCATGACGGAACTCCGCACACCTCTCGTGCAAGCGCGCGAAGATCAGTCTCCGCGCGAGAAGCGGGGCTTATAGAGAGCTTTTCCGGAGGTGGCGAGACTTACCCCTCGTCGACCTCGATCCCATACTCCGCCAGCACCCAGAAGATCGCTTCCAGATCCTCAGCCGTCACGTCGCGGGGCGGCAGAGCCTCTTCGAGGTCGTCGTAGGTCAGCGCGGTCCGGCGCTCGGCATCGGCCTTGGCGAGCAGGCGGTCGACGGTCCGGCGGATGTCGGCCGGCAGGGCGTCGTGGCTCGGCAGCGCATGACGGCCCGCGCCCTTGAGGGCGTCGCGCAGCATGCGGTCGATCACCGCCTGTCGCCGCGCGTGGGCGGCGTCGTCCGGGTCCGTGTCCTTTCGGTCCATCCCATCGAATATGGACCGGTGACGCCCCGCGTCGAGGGCTGCGCAGCCCTGCGCCGGATCAGCCGGTGCGGGCGACGCGCACCGGGATCGCCTTCGCCGCCGGCGTCTTGGCCTGCTCGTCGTGGTGCCAGAGGGGGATCAGTACGTTCAACTCGGGATAGTATCCCGCGCAATTGCCTTCCGGAATATTGTATTTCACGATCCTGAGGCCCCTCACGGCACGCACGTGCTGGTCGGTGGATTCCGTCACCACGTCGACCGTCGCGCCGTCCGCGAGGTCGAGCCGCGCGATGTCGGCTGCGTTCATGAACAGCACCGAGCGCGTGCCTTTCACGCCGCGGAAGCGGTCGTGATAGCCGTAGACGGTGGTGTTGAACTGGTCGTTCGAGCGCAGCGTGATCAGGTCGAGCACGTCGGCGTGCCGGGCGGGCATGTCGGGATCCTCGTCGAGTCCCTCCGGGACCACGAAATTCGCCTTGCCGGTCTCCGTCTCCCATTTGCGCTCGCGCGCGGCCAGCGGCTTGTGGTTGCCGCCGGGCTCGAACAGGCGCGCGTTGAAGTCCTTGAACACCTCCGGATAGGTCGCCTGGATGGCCTCGCGCACCTTGGCATAGTCGCCGACCCAGGCGTCCCAGTCGATCTTGGGGTTGGGGTCCAGCGTCGCCTTGGCGATGCCGGCGACGATCCAGGGCTCGGACCGGACATGGTCGCTCACCGGCTTGGTGACGCCGACGGAGCCGTGGAAGCAGGAGGTCGAATCCTCCATCGAGACCGCCTGGGGGCCACTGGCCTGCGCGTCGATCTCGATGCGGCCGAGGCAGGGCAGCAGGTAGGCGACCGTGCCGTTGACGAGATGCGAGCGATTGAGCTTCGTCGCGATCTGCACGGTGAGGCGCATGCCCCGCCAGGCCTGCTCCATCCGCTCCGTATCGGGGATGGCGCGCACGAAATTCCCGCCGAGCCCAATGAAGGCCTTCACCGTGCCGGCGACGATGCCCTCGCAGGCCTCGATCGTGTTCAGGCCCTTTTCGCGGGGCGGCGTGAAGGCGTACATCTCGGCGAGCTTGTCGAGGGGCACCTGTTCGGGCTTCTCGGAGATGCCGACGGTACGCTGGCCCTGCACGTTCGAATGGCCGCGTACCGGGCAGAGGCCGGCACCCGCCCGGCCGATATTCCCGCGCAGCAGCATGAGGTTGACGAGCATCTGCACCGTCTCGGTGCCCTTGCGGTGCTGCGTCAGCCCCATGCCGTAGATGCCGATCACCCGTTTCGCACGGGCGTAGACGGAAGCGGCATCTTCGAGGGCGGCGCGCGTCAGGCCGGACCGCGTCTCCAGCACGGACCAGTCCTGCCCGTCGCAGAAGGCGGTGAAGGCGTCGAAGCCGTGGGTGTGCTCGGCGATGAAGGCGACGTCCAGAACGCGGGGCCGTCCCTGGGCCTGGGCCGCGCGATCCGCCGCGAACAGCGCCTTGCACATCCCGGTGATCGCCGCGATGTCGCCGCCCGCCTTCACCTGAAGGTACTGCGTCGAGATCTGCGTCGAGGACTTCGTCAGCATCTCCACCGGCGATTGCGGGTTGGTGAAGCGCTCGAGCCCACGCTCGCGGAGCGGATTGAAAGTGATGATCGGGACGTTGCGACGGCGCGCGTCCTGCAGCGGATGCAGCATCCGCGGCGCATTCGAGCCGACGTTCTGGCCGAAGAATAGAATGCAATCGGTGGTCTCGAAGTCCTCCAGCACCGTGGTGCCCACCGGCACGCCGATGGAGGCCTTCAGGCCGATCGAGGTCGGTTCGTGGCACATGTTGGAGGAGTCGGGCAGGTTGTTGTTGCCGTAAAGCCGCGCGAACAGACCGTACATGTACGAGGTCTCGAGCGAGGCCCGGCCGGACGAGTAGTAGACGACGGACTTCGGATCGAAGCCGCGCAGTTCACGGCCGATCTCCGCGAAGGCCTCCTCCCACGAGACCGGCGCGTAACGGTCGCTTGCGGGATCGTAGCGCAGGGGATGGGTGAGCCGGCCCTGCGTCTCCAAGTCGAAATCCGTCCAGGTCAGCAGTTCGGCGACCGTGTGCTTGGCGAAGAATTCGGGGCCGATGCGTTTGCGCGTCTGCTCCCAGGCGGTCGCCTTGGCGCCGTTCTCGCAATATTCGAAGGTCGCGGGCTTGGCGGGCTTCGGCCAGGCGCAGGACACGCACATGAAGCCGCCGGGCTTGTTCTGCTTCAGCAGCATCGCCGAACCGGAGATCGGGACTTCCTCGCGGGTCAGGATCTCGACAAGCGATTTCGCCGACCCCCAGCCGCCGGCCGGATCCGTGTAGGGTTCGATTTCGATATCGCTCACAGGCCGACTCCACGCTGACCTGCGGCAACCTCACCTTGATTCCGGAGTTCCAGCGACCGCGAAGACGCCGCAGGCGCCGGGCCCCCTCCCCTACCAGTGCCCGTCCGGCGCCCGGCCCTCGCGGATCTCGTCGAGCCGCGCCCGCGTGCCGCGCGTCGTATCCGCCGGCAGCGCATCGAGCGGAAAGAACCGGCATTCCGCGATCTCGCGATCCGGGGCCTTGGCGCGCGCCAGGGTGAAGGCCGACACGACATAGACCGCGATGTGGTCGCGGCCCCATTGCCTCGCGTTCAGGAAGAAACCGTGCAGGCGCATCGGCTTCGTCAGGTCGACGCTCAGCTCGGCCTCCTCGCGGAACTCGCGCACCATCGACTCGGCCGCGGTCTCCCCGGGCTCGATGCCGCCGCCCGGCAGGTACCAGCCCCGCACGTAGGTGTGGCGCACGAGGCAGACCCGGTTGTCGCCGTCGATCGCGATGCCGCGTACGCCGAGCGTCATGCCGCGGGTTAGCAGGGCGGCACCGTGCGCGAGCTGGCGGAGAATCGGGCGGTCGAGGTTGATAGCCATGTCGGGTGGTCCGAGCGGTCGGATGCGAAGGCTTGCGGGTCAGGCTGCTGCAAGATCAAGCCGATCGCCCCGCTTGGCAGATTCATCCCGTCATCGCGAGCGCAGCGAAGCAATGACGGCGGAACGGTCAGGTGCTTCGTTCGCTGACCGTCTCACACAACCCGCAGGGTGATCGCCCCCAACCCCGCGATCGACGCCGTCATCGTCTCGCCGCGCGACACCGCTCCCACCCCGGCCGGGGTCCCCGTGAAGATCAAGTCGCCTGGCTGCAGCTCGAAATAGGTGGAGAGCAGCGCGACCTGCTCCGGCACCGAGCGGATCATCTCGGACAGGTCGCCGCTCTGGCGCGCGCGGCCGTCGACCGTAAGGCCGATCGCGCCTCTGGTCGGGTGGCCGATGGCGGCGGCCGGGTGCAATGGGCCGATCGGGCCGGAGGCATCCGCCGCCTTGCCGAGGTCCCAGGGCCGCGACTGGCGCTTGGCCTCGTCCTGCAGGTCGCGCCGGGTCATGTCGAGGCCGACCGCATAGCCGTAGACATGGGCGAGCGCATCGGCCTCCGGGATGTCGCGGCCGCCATGCGCCAGCGCGGCGACCAACTCGACCTCGAAATGGTAGTTTTGGGTGCGCGGCGGATACGGGTGGTCCGTCACCGTGTCGTAGGGCACGGCCTGCAGCGCGTCGGCGGGCTTGAGGAAGAAGAACGGCTCCTCGCGGTCCGGGTCGGCGCCCATCTCGCGGGCATGCGCTCCGTAATTGCGGCCGACGCAGTAGACGCGACGGACCGGAAACAGGTCCTCGCTGCCGACGATGGGCAGCACGATCCGGGGCGGGTTGGGGATGACGGAGAGCATGGTAGCGTCCCTCGCATGGCCGCACGTCCTGCAAAGGGCCGGGCCTCAGGCTATGTAGAGCCCCATTCCCGACCGGCCAATCCGCTCCGCCTCATGACCCCTTCCTCTGAAACCACCCAGATCCTGCTGGCGGCCCTGCGTGACAAACTCGGCGACAGACACGTCCTGACGGCGGCCGAGGACGTGGCGCCCGCGCTCGTCGAATCGCGCGGGCTCTACCGCGGCACGGCGCTCGCCGTGGTGCGGCCCGGCAGCACCGAGGAGGTCGCGGCCACGGTCCGCGCCTGCGCCGAGGCCGGCGTGCCGATCGTCGCGCAGGGCGGCAATACCGGGCTCGTCGGCGGCGGCGTGCCCTATGGCGGCATCGTGCTCTCGCTGGCGCGCCTCGATCGCGTGCGTGCGGTGAACCCCGGCGACGCGGCCATCACCGTCGAGGCCGGAATGATCCTGGCCGACGTGCAGGCGGCGGCGGATGCGGCCGGGATGCTGTTTCCGCTCTCCTACGCTGCCGAGGGCTCGGCCCGGATCGGCGGAAACCTCGGCACCAATGCCGGCGGCACCGCCGTGCTCGCCTACGGCAACGCCCGCGACCTCGTCCTCGGGCTCGAAGTCGTGCTCGCCGACGGCCGGATCTGGAACGGGCTCAAGGCGCTGCGAAAGAACAATGCCGGCTACGACCTGAAACACCTGTTCATCGGCTCGGAGGGGACGCTCGGCATCATCACCGCCGCCGTGCTGAAGCTTTTCCCGAAGCCGGTGTCGCGCAGCGTCGGCTTCGTCGGACTCGGCTCGTTCCGATCGGCCGTCGAACTCTTCGCCCGCATGCACCGGGCCGCCGACCGCGACCTCACGGCCTTCGAGGTGATCCCGCGCTTCGGCCTCGACATCGTGCTCAAGCATGCGCCCGACATGGTCCGGCCGCTCCGTGGCGATCACGCCGCCTATGCGCTGGTCGAGCTGTCCTCGACGCGGCCCGGAGCGGACACCGCAGCCGAACTGGAAACGCTGCTCGCCCAGGCCATCGAGACCGGCCTCGTCGCGGATGCGACCATCGGTGCAAGCGAGGCACAGAACGCCGCGCTCTGGCACCTACGCGAGCGGCTGCCGGAGACGCAGAAGGCGGAGGGCGGCTCGATCAAGCACGACGTCTCGGTGCCGCTCTCGCGCCTCGCCGACTTCGTGGAACGGGCGACGGCGGCCTGCGAGGCGGCGATGCCGGGCCTGCGCGTCTGCGCCTTCGGCCATGCCGGCGACGGCAACATCCACTTCAACCTCAGCCAGCCGGTCGGGATGGACAAGGCGGTCTTCCTCGCCGCTTGGGGCCGCTTCAATCGCATCGTGCACGACATCGTCTCCAGCCTCGACGGCTCGATCGCCGCCGAACACGGCATCGGCCTGATCAAGCGCGACGAATTGGCCCTCTACGGCGACCCGGTGGGCCTCGACCTGATGCGGCGACTGAAGACGGCGCTCGACCCGCGCGACCTGATGAACCCGGGCAAGATCGTCGCGTTGGGAGAGCATCCCCCCGCAGCCCTGCCCGTCTGAGACGTGCACCTGCGCACGATCTGAGCGTTTTGCCACGCGGATCGCTGTTGTGCACTGCAATAACTCGGAGCATAATCCCGTATCGCACTGCGTCATCGGGCTGCGGCCCTGGGCGTTCGTGCAAGCACATGAGTTGGCACGTTCGCAGCCTTCCCCGGACCCCGAGGTCGAGGCGATGGATGACAGAAGCTTAACGGTTTCGGCACCGCCTTCGGTAACGATGGGGTGCGACCGCTCTCGCCGCCGAGATCTGGCGAGTGCCGGAAACGTGATCGGTCGCCGATCCACAATCTTCGCTGCGCGCCTCAGGGTGCGCCGCAATGTCGCCCGGCTCGACTGACATGCCGGACACTGCGTTCCGTACCCATATCCGCTCCGAACATTGAACCGCACCACGCGAAGAAGGAACCATTTCGATGCCGACCTCACAGGCACGAGTGCCGACCTCCGAAGCGAGCCGCTACCTCACGCAGCTCTGCCGGCACTGGAGCCACAAGTTCCCCGTCGAGACGACCAGCGACCACGGTGTGGTGCCCTTCGGTGAAGACCGCATCTGCACCTTCGAGGCGAGCGCCGACGCCCTCGTGATGAAGGTCGCCACGCCCGACGCGTCCGGCCTGACCCGGCTCGAGAACGTCGTCTCCGACCACCTGCTGCGCTTCGCCTTCCGCGAGAACCTCGGCGACATCACTTGGTCGCGCGCGGCTTGAACCGCGCCGCCCTCGCCCGATCTTGAGGCCCTCGACCGGGTGAAGGATACGACATGACCGTGGCCGTTCACGGGGCGCAGGGTGCCGCCCCGAGCTTCTCCGAGCGCCTCGACAGACTAGCCGAGGTTGCCGTCAAGGTCGGGCTCGGATTGCGGCCGGGGCAGGAGCTGATCCTCACCGCGCCGCTCGAATCGGTCGGGCTGGCCAGGGCGATCACCGCGCAGGCCTACAAGGCCGGCGCTTCGCTGGTCACCACGCTCTACACGGACGACGTCGCGACGCTCGCCAGGTTCAGCCACGCCAACACCGAGGCCTTCGACACGGCCGCCGGCTGGCTCTTCAACGGCATGGCCGACGCCTACCGCAATGGCGCCGCCCGCCTTGCCATCTCCGGCGACGACCCCTCCCTCCTCACCGGCCAGGATCCCGACAAGGTTTCGCGCGCCAACCGGGCGCGCTCGAAGGCCTACCTCCCGGCCCTGGAGCTGATCGCGGGTTTTTCCACCAACTGGACCATCGTCTCGGCCGCCACGCTCCCCTGGGCGCGCACGGTTTTTTCGGATTTGCCCGAGGACGAGGCGCTCGTGAAACTCTGGGACGCGATTTTTTCGGCGTCTCGTGTCGACGGACCCGACGCGGTCGCCGCATGGGAAGCCCATAACGCCCATCTCCGCAGCCGCACCGAATGGCTCAACGGCCACCGCTTCGCGGCACTCCGCTTCCGTGGCCCCGGCACCGACCTGACGGTGGGCCTCGCCGACGATCACGAATGGTGCGGCGGCGCGACGACGGCCAAGAACGGCATCGTCTGCAACGCCAACATCCCGACGGAAGAGGTCTTCACCACGCCGCACAAAGCGCGGGTCGAGGGCCACGTCACGAGCACCAAGCCCTTGTCCTATCAAGGGACTCTGATCGACGGGATCCGCGTGACCTTCAAGGAAGGCCGCATCGTCGAGGCGAGCGCGCGGACCGGCAACGACGTTCTGGCGCGCGTGCTCGATACGGACGAAGGCGCCGCGCGCCTCGGTGAGGTCGCGCTGGTGCCGGCCTCCTCGGCGATCTCGGCCTCGGGCCTGCTGTTCTACAACACGCTCTACGACGAGAACGCCGCGAGCCACATCGCCCTCGGTCAGGCCTACTCGAAGTGTTTTCGCAACGGCGGCGAGGGCTTGAGCGAGGACGACCTCGCGGCACGCGGGGCCAACCGCAGCCTGATCCACATCGACTGGATGATCGGCTCTGCCGAGATCGACGTCGACGGCCTCGCAGCCGACGGGACGGCGATCCCGGTGATGCGCAAGGGTGAATGGGCCTGAGACGCGCCCAAGCCACCTTCAGGAGCCGATCGCATGAGCTACGTCGCCGTCGCCGAAGTCCATGTGAAGCCGGAGCACATGGACGCGGCATGCGCTGCCGTCCTCGGGATCGTCCCGCAGACGCTGGCGGAGCCCGGATGCGAGACCTTCCTGGTTCATAGGGCGGCCGACGGCTCGCCGCGCCTGTTCCTCTACGAGCGTTGGCGGGACGCGGCGGCCTTCGAGACACACCATGCGCAGGACTACACCCGCGCGGTCTATCGCCTTTACGAGACGTGGCTGGCGGAACCGCCGATCATCACGTTCCTCGATGACCTGACGGATCAGGGTTCGGCCTGAGCCACCTGTACGGCTGCGGCCGGAGCGATGCCCGGAGCTGCCGGCTTCGGCTTCGGCAGCATGTTCGGCCGCCAGCGCCGGTGCATCCAGAGCCATTGGCCTGGGTTCTCGCGCACCCAAGCCTCGACGACACGTGTCATCGCCTGCATCGCGCCCTGGACGTCGATCTGTCCCGAGGCGTCGCGCGGCAGGTCGAGGGCCGGGGTGAGTTCGAGGGTGAACTTGCCGCCGGGCCGGCGCACCACGCGGGCGCCGTGAACCGGGCATTCGTGGTGGCGCACGAGCTTGCCGAGCAGCGGGTTCGCCAGCACGGGGCGCCCGAAGAACTCCACCACCACGCCGCGGGTGAAATGCTGGTCGATGAGCTGGCCGAGATGGCCGCCGCGCTCGATCACCCCCTGCATCGCGAAGACGGCGCCGGGCTGCGAGGCCGCGAGGCCGCCCATGGTCTTGCGGCGGACTTCGCCGACGAGTTGCGCTGCAGCTGCGTTGTTCGGCGGCCGGAACACGGCGGTGGTTTCGAGGTCGAATTTCGCCGCGCAGATCGCGGGCAGCTCCCAGTTGGCGAGATGGGCCGAGAACAGCAGGCCCGGCTTGCCGTCGTCGCGCACGGCGATGAACTGGTCGATGCCCTGCACCGCCACCCGCTTCTCCGGTCCGTCCGGATCGAAGTCGAACAGCGTGTCGAGATGGGCGTATTCGGCCCCCGTGCGGCCGAGATTGTCCCAGGCCTCGCGGGCGATGCGCTGCACACCGGCCTCATCGAGATCGGGGAAGGCGGCGCGGATGTTGGCCACCGCGATCTTGTGCGAGGGCAGCCAGGGGCCGACTTTTCGCGTGATCCAGGCGCCGGTGTTGCTCGCGCGATCGGGACCGAGCGCCCGCGCGATCAGGAAAAGGCCACGGATCAGCGGAATCGTCGCGAGCCCGGCCATGCGGGGCAGATGGCGCTGCAGGATCAGCGCAAGGCGCAGCACGGGCGGCTCATGGGTTTCACGGAGGTTGGGAACGCGGTCAGGCCTTACACCTGAGGTGCCGGCCCAAGCAATCTTTCACAACGTGACGATGATCTTCCCGAACACCTTTCGCGATTCCAGGCGTTCGAGGCCCTGCGCGAAGTCTGCGAGCGGCAGCACCGTGTCGACGACCGGCGTCAGCCCGTCCGCCATCTTGGCAAGCGAGTCGCGGATATTCTCGATGCGGCAGCCGAACGAGCCGGTGATGCGGTATTGCTGCTGGAAGAGCTGCATCAGGTTGATCGTCGCCGACGGGCCGGAGGTCGAGCCACAGGTCACGAGCCGCCCGCCGCGCTTGAGGCAGAGCAGCGAGCCGTTCCAGGTCTCGGCCCCGACATGCTCGAACACGACGTCGACGCCCTTGCGCTTCGTCAGCCGCCGGACTTCGCCCTCGAAGCGTTCCTCGCGGTAGTTGACGACGAAGTCGGCACCGAGCGCCTTGGCCTTCTCGCCCTTCGCGTCGTCGCCCACCGTCGTGTAGACGGTGCAGCCGATGGCCTTGGCCATCTTGATCGCCGTCGTGCCGATCCCGGAGCCGCCGGCATGGACCAGGATGCTTTCGCCGGGTTCGAGCTTGGCATTGTCGAACAGCATATGCTGCACGGTGCCGAAGGCGATGCCGGCGCAGGCCGCCTGAACGTGGTCGACGCCGGCCGGCACCTTCACGCAGAGCCGGGCGGGCATGTTGATCAGTTCGCGCGAAAACCCGTCGATGTGAAATCCGAAAACCCCGCCGACATCCTCGCAGAGGTTGTCGCGGCCTTGTTGGCAGGCCTTGCACTTTCCGCAGGTCACCGCGCCGTAGAGCGCCACCGGATCGCCGATGCTCAAGCCCTCGACGCCCTCGCCGATGGCGGCCACCTCGCCGGCGCCCTCCGCGCCGACGGTCAGCGGCAGCTTGCGCTTGGCGAAGGCCATGCCGCGAAAGCCCCAGACGTCGATGAAGTTCAGGCCGACGGCGCGCACGCGCACTTGGACCTCGCCGGGGCCTGGCGCGGGCGGCGCTTCGACGTCGATCAGGCGCAGGTCACGGTCGCCGAAGAGTTGGAGGGCTTGCATCGGGTGTCCTTGGCACGTGCGCGTCAGCGGATCGAGAGCTTTCCGCCGTGATTCCAGGGCTCGCCAAAGGCGAGAACCCGGAACCCACGCGACACGCTGTGGCCAGTCGTGGGTTCCGGGTTCCGCTGCGCGGCCCCGGAATGATGGGGGAGGTTTCCAGAGCTGCACGATTCAACACGGCAGAGTATGCGATCAATCCGGCGTCAGATACCGCCGCCGCGCCCAGCCGACGCTGCGGCCGAATTTCACGCGGCACCAGGTGTTGCCACTCGGCGTCTCGTTGGTGCAGCCGAAGCCGAGGAGCCGGCGGCCGACGGGGACGGTCTCGACCGCTGCCGAATCCGCATCGGGCGCCTCGCGAATCGTCAGGAAGCCACCGCGCGGCAGCCCCTCGACCCGGAACGGTTCGGGCGCGGCCAGGGCCGGGAACGCGCCCGCGAGGAGAGCCGCGGCGGCGAGGAGGTAACGGCGATGCATGGGTCGGGTCCGACTTCGCTCGGCAGGACGGGGTGGCCGCTGCAGTCACGGACGCGGCGCAGGATTCTGCGGAGCGGATTCCGTCGGAGCGGGAGCCGGCGTTTGCGCAGCGGGGTTCTGCGGCGTGGGGGCCGGCTGCTGAGGCGCCGGAGACTGCGCGGTCTTGTCGTCCGACAACGTCTGGTTCGCCTGGTTCTGGACCTGGTCCGCGGTCTGCTGGCTGATGAGGCCGTAGGACACCGCGATGGCGAGACCCACGGCGACGAGGGCTCCGATCACCGTCTTCACGAGCTTGTCCGACATTGCTGCGCCCCTCTGCGTGCGGCCCCGGTCTCAAGCGAGTTGTGTGCCGTGTCTTGCGATCGCTGTCCTGGGCAATGCAACTCGCCGGGGAGCGGTTGCAGGATCGGCAGGCCGACCCGTTAGCCCTTCAAGGACAAGATCGCGAAAAGACGATCAGCGGTGCACGCCCATCATCGCCGTCAGACCGCCGTCGACGGGCAGCACCGCACCGGTGATGTAGGCGGCGGGTTCGCTCATCAGGAAGGCCGCCAACGCCGCGACCTCGTCGGGCTTCGCGAAGCGGCCGGCCGGGATCTGCTTCTCCATCGTGTCGCGATAGGCGGCGTAGGAGGCCATCATGCCGGTGTCGATGAAGCCGGGGGCGAGCACGTTGACCGTGACGCCGCGCTTGGCCGATTCGACGGCAAGCGTGCGGCAATAGGCGATCATCGCCCCCTTGGTGGCGGCATAGGCCGCGTTGCCGGTGTTTCCCCGGAGCGCCGCCACCGAGCCCACCGCGACGATGCGGCCGGAGCGGGCGCGGATCATGCCGCGCACCAGCACCTTGGCGATCCGGGTCAGCGACCAGAAGTTCACCTGCATGGCGAGATCGGACCGGTCGCGGTCGAGCATCACGGCGAGGGCGTCGGCGGACTGGCCGGCATTGTGGACGTAGCCGTAGAAGCCTTCGTCCTCTATCGACTCGCAGAAGGCCTCGACTGCGTCACGGTCGGCGAGGTCGAGGCGGTGGGCCGCGAAGCTGGCATCAGGATGGGCCGCGCCGAGTTCGGTGGCGAGCGCCTCCGCCTCTTCCGGCTTCGAGCGATAGGTGAAGCTCACACTGTGCCCCGCCGCCGCGAGCATGCGCACCATCGCCGTACCGAGCCCGCCGGACCCGCCGACGACGAGAACCTGTTTCGGTTCGGTCATGCCGGCTCGTCCCCGAGCACGAGGCAGGTGTTCTGCCCGCCGAACCCGAACGAGTTCGAGAGCACCCGCGATACCTTGGCGTCCCGCGCCGTGGAGACCACATCGAGCGTCAGGGACGGGTCGGGCACGCGGTGGTTGATCGTCGGCGGGATCCGCCCGTGCTGGATGGTCAGCAGCGAGACCACCGCCTCGATGGCGCCGGCCGCCGTCAGGGTGTGGCCGATCATCGACTTGTTGGAGGAGATCGGAAGCGATGCGATGCGCTCGCCGAACACGGCGGCGCAGCCGAACGCCTCCATCTTGTCGTTCTCCGGCGTCGAGGTGCCGTGGGCGTTGATGGTGTCGATGCTGTCGGGGCCGACGCCGGCATCGTCGAGGGCCGCGCGGATCGCCGCGATCACGGGTTCGCCGTTGGGGCTCGAGCGGGTGCGGTGGAAGCCGTCGCCTTTCTCGCCGCAGCCGAGCACGTAGCCGAGAATTTTGGCGCCGCGGGCGCGGGCAGCCTCGGCGTCTTCGAGCACGAGGGCGGCAGCGCCCTCCCCCATCACGAAGCCGTCGCGGTTCTTGGAGAACGGCTTCGAGGCCGTCTCCGGGTTCTCGTTCTGGGTCGAGAGGGCCGAGAGCAGCGAGAACCGGATCAGCGATTCCGGGTTCACCGAGCCATCCGTGCCGATGCAGAGCGCGGCCGTCATCTCGCCGCGCCGGATCGCCTCGACGCCGAGCTGGATTGCGGTGGCGCCGGACGAGCAGGCGGTGGAGAGCGAGATCGGCGAGCCCTTGGTGCCGAAGCGGTCGGCGATGCGGTCGGCAACAGTGCCGAAGATGAAGAGGTCGTGCCAGGCGTCGAAGCGCCGGCCGGCGGCGGCCTTGAGCAGGCTGCGATAGGTGATGTCGCCGTTCTCGCCGGAGGCCTGGGCCAGCGCCTGCCGCTGCGGCCATTCGAGCTCGACCGGCGGCACCGCGATGAACAGGGCGCCGGGAAAACTCGCGCCGATGCCGGCCTGGGTCACGGCCTCCTCGGCGGCAACTTCGGCGAAGCGCTCCGAGAGCAGCGGCGCGCAGAGCGGATCGGTCTCGAAGGCGTCGACCGTACCGGCGATGGAGGTGCGCAGGCCGTCGATGGGGAAGCGCGAGATCGTGCGGATGCCGGAGCGCCCCGCCGTCAGGGCCTCCCAGGTGTCGGTCGCGCCGTGCCCAAGCGAGGTCACGATCCCGAGCCCGGTCACGGCGACGAGCGGGCGGCCTCTGGCGTCGCGGGTGGAAGATGCACTCATGCCATCGCCTTAACGCAAGTTTTTCCAGCGTGCACGATCAGGCGGCGACGATCCGGATGACGCCCTCGCCGCTGCGGTGGCCGACGGAGGTGATCGCAACCTCGCGCGCCTTGCCGGCCGCGCAGAGCGCGGCGGCGATGGCCGCGCCGAAAGGCGGCACCGCCTCGATGGGATGGCCGACCACGTCGCCGGTAGCGCGGATGCGGGTGCCGGGCAGCGCGGATTTCAAGGCCTGCGCCTCCTCCTCGGCGAGGCTAGCGACGCCGGTGGCGCCGGACAGGATCACGTCGGGGTTCTCGATTCCCGCCTCGCGCAGCAGGCGCGGCAGGGTCTCGGCGACGGCGCCGGGCTTGCGGCGCACGCGATCGTTGGCGACGGCGTCGATCACGGCGAAGGGTTTTGCGCCACGGGTCGCCGCATGCTCGGCCGATTCCAGCAGAAGGAAGGCCGCGCCGCTGCCGAGGATGAAGCCGCCGTTCTCCGCACCGCCGCGCGAGAACACCGGACGATAGTCGGGCTTGTGGAGGAAGCCGCCCATCTCGTGGACGAGGAGCACGTCGGCCCGCTCGGCGTTGTAGGAGCCGCCGACTAGCATCGCGTCGAGTTGGCCCGAGGCGATCCGCGCCTGCGCGATCCGCAGGGCGTCGACCCCGGCCGATTCCTCGCCCATGAAGGTGCGCGAGGCGCCGGTGACGCCGTGCACGATGGCGATGTTGCCGGCGAGCAGGTTCGAGAGCTGCGCCAGGAAGAGCGTCGGCCGCAGGTCGTTCTGCAAGTGCTCGTTGAGATAGGCGCCGGGATCGGCGGCATCGCGCAGCCCGGTGAGGATCGCGCCGTCGACGGCATAGTCGCGTTCGCCGCCACCGGAGGCGACGATGAGGTGGAGCGCGGCCTTGCGGGCGGCGTCCTCCTTGAGGCCGGCGGAATCGAGGGCGAGGCCGGCGGCGTAGACGCCGAGGCGCTGCCACGGCTCCATCTGGCGCTGGTCGGATTTTTTGGGAATTTGCGTGTCGAGGGTCAGCGGCACCACCGGATGGACCGGATAGGGCGCGAAGGTCTCGGAATCGGTCCGCGGCGCCTCGCCGGCCTCATAGGCGGCGAGATGCGCCGCGATGCCCTCGCCGGCGCAGGAGACGACGCCGATGCCGGTGACGACGACCTTGCGCGCGCTCACGCTCCGGCTCCGACGATCAGCCCGATCTTCTGGGCCCGCTCGCGCATCGGCGCGTCGAGGCCGTCCGGGAACGGCATGGTGCGGAAGCGCAGTTCGGCGTCGCAGAGCGCCTTGCCTTCGTGGCGGATGGCGGCCTTGGTCACCGCGTAGCCCGAACCGTCATGCTCCAGGCTGGCCGTGATCTCGAGCCGCGCGCCGGGGCCGACGAAGGAGCGGAAGCGCGCCTTGTCGACGCCCATCAGGAACGGCATCTGCGCGAAGTCGAGATGGGCGAGGACGAGATAACCCGAGGCCTGCGCCATGGTCTCGGTGAGCAACACGCCGGGCACCAGCGGGTGGCCGGGAAAGTGCCCCTCGAAGACGGGGCTCGCCTCCGGCACGTGGGCGACGCATTCGATGCGTCCAACGGCGCGGTCGAGCCGCACCACTTGATCGATCATCTCGAAATATTCGAGCCGCATGGGTTCCGGGCTCTATCGGTTCAGACTTTGGCGGCCTTCTCGGCGACGAGCGCATCGATGCGCGCGCAAAGGTTCTTCAGCACGAAGTATTCCTCGGCCGGCACCTTGCCCTCGTTGACCTCCTGGGTCCAACGCTCGAGCGGCAGCTTGATGCCGAACGCCTTGTCGACCGCGAAGGCAATATCGAGGAAGGCGAGGGAATCGATGCCGAGATCGTCGATCGCGTGGCTCTCGGGCGTGATCTTCTCGCGCGGGATGTCGGCGGTGTCGGCGATGATGTCGGCGACGCGGTCGAAGGTGGCGGTCGTGCCGGTGGCGGACTCGGTGGACATGCGTGGCTCGCCGCTTTCTCGTGTCTCGACCCGTCTCGACGGGATCTTCGCCGGTTCCCGGTGGCCCTGGCAAGGAAGGCGACCCCTTACACGAAGCAGTAGAGCCCGGGCAACCTTGCCGAAGGCGCGGGGCGCGGGCATGCGTGAAGACACCCGGCTCCGAACCCCGCGCACACGTTTCCTGCCGGCGCTTATTCCGTCGCGGTCGTACCGGGCATAGATGCGGCTGGGCTCCCGGCTGAACGGGGCGCGGAACGGAGCGGACGATGCCGGCGATCAACGACTCCGAAAAACGGCCCTTCACCGCCGACCCGTCGCGCGGGCGGGCGCAGGGCGTCGCGCGTCTGGCGCTGGCGGCGGCCCTGCTCGCCCTCGGGCTCTACATCCTGTCCGACTTCCTGCGCGCGCTGGTCTGGGCCGTGGTGCTCGCCATCGCGCTCTGGCCGCTCTTCGGCAAGGCCGAGCGCCGGTTCCCGCCGGGCCGGCACAACATCCTCTGGCCGGGCCTGTTCACCGCGCTGGTGGCGCTGGCCTTCCTGGCGCCGGTGGTGCTGCTGGCCGTCGAGGCCGCGCGGGAGGCGCACGACCTTCTCGATTACGCCAAGACGGCCGAGCAATCCGGCCTGCCGGTCCCCGCCATCGTCGCCCGGCTGCCCTTCGGCGTACAGGCGGTCACAGATTGGTGGAACGCCAACCTCGCCCATGCCGGCTGGGCCAAGGAGGCGCTGGAACACGTCAACACCGCCTCCAACCGCGATCTCACCAAGACCGTCGGCGCCAACGTCGTGCACCGGATCGTGCTGTTCGGATTCGCCCTGCTGACGCTGTTCTTCCTGTTCCGCGACGGCAAGACCGTGGTCGGGCAATGTCTCACGGCGAGCCAGCGCCTGTTCGGCCCGCGCGGCGAGCGGGTGGCGCGGCAGATGGTGGCCTCGGTGCATGGCACCGTCGACGGACTCGTCCTCGTCGGCATCGGCGAGGGCATCCTGCTCGGCATCGTCTACTGGTTCGCGGGCGTGCCGCATCCGGTGCTGTTCGGCGCGGCGACGGCAGTCGCCGCGATGATCCCCTTCGGCGCACCGCTGGCCTTCGGCCTCGCCGCGCTGCTGCTCGTCGGCGACGGCAACGTCGTTCCGGCGGTCGTCGTCGTCGCCTCGGGCTTCGTCGTCACCTTCATCGCCGACCATTTCGTGCGGCCGGCGCTGATCGGCGGCACCACGCGGCTGCCCTTCCTCTGGGTGCTGCTCGGCATCCTCGGTGGCGTCGAGACCTTCGGGCTGCTCGGCTTGTTCGTCGGGCCGGCGGTGATGGCGGCGCTGATCTTGTTGTGGCGGGAGTTCACGGAAGGCGAAGCCGCCTGATTACGCGGCCGCTCTGACCAGCGGCGCAATGCGTTCCACATCTTCGCCGATCGCGTTGCGGGCGGTCAGGATATCGTAGCGCCCCTGGAGATTGATCCAGACCTGGGCATCCATGCCGAAATAGCGGCCGAGCCGGAGCGCCGTGTCGGCCGTGATGCCCATCTCCTCGCGGGCGATGCGCTCGATCCGGGTGCGCGGAACGCCACAGGCCTTGGCGACTGCGTAGGCGCTGAGCCCGAGCGGCACCATGAAGTCTTCGCGAAGGACTTCGCCGGGGTGCATCGGCGGCAGGATCGCAGTCGTTTCTAGTTCGATAGCCATCACCGGGTCTCCATGAGAGTCGGGCGCTGCCCTAGTGGTAATCGATAATCTCCACCTCTTCAGGTCCGTTTGCCGTCCATGGGAAACAGAGCCGAAACTGATCGTTGATCCAGACCGCATGCTGGCCAGCACGGTCCCCAGTCAACGGGTGCAATCTGTTCCCCGGCGGCGCCCTGAGAGCGTCAAGGGAGGTCGCCGCATCGAGATATTCGAGCTTGCGGCGCGCAACCTTGAGAATGACAGCCGGAAACCCTTTCGGATGCTGGGCCCTCAAACACGGCCCGCGTCCTATGGTCTGCGAAGCTGAGGATCACGAAGCCCCGTTGTCACGCTATCGTATCGCTCAAAGATACGTTCGTGTCAAGAATAACGTACCGCCAACCGATACGTTCGTGTTGGTCAGTGCCTCAGCGCCCGCCCCAACTTCCGCGCCAAGATCCGCTGCGGGCTCTTCTCCGGGTCGGCCTGGTCGGCGACCGCGAGGTAGGCGGTCTGTTCCAGCATGTACTTGCCGCCCATGGCGCCGTGCATGACGAGGTCCGAAAACGTCACCCAGGTCTCGCCGGGTTTGAACTGCACGTCCGCCTGCGGAGCCTTGGCCTGGTAGTCGAGGTCCTGCTTGAGGGCGTCGTGCAGCTGCAGCATCAGGTGGTCGTACTCGGTGCGCTTGGCCTTGGTGATCTTGAGCGCGGCCAAGGCGCTGGCCTTGAAGCCGGAATAGCCCGGCAGCTTCGGCAGGAATTTCTCGGCCATCGCGCCGAAATCCTCGCCCACCCGCCAGAGCCGCGGCTCGCCGTTGGCGTTGATGTTGCGGAAGATCCGGAGGATGCGCTTCTCGCCCAGCGGATTGGACGGGAAGGCGTCGACATGCATGCGGGTGTCGTCGCGGCGCCAGCTCAGCTTGCGCTTGTCGACGTCGAACGGCCGGTACGAGGTTCCGGCGAGCGAGACGGTCGCGCTGTAGGCCGGGAGATGCTCGTCGATCAGCGCCTTGGCGAAGGCGCGGTAGCGAACCAGAAGCTGGCGGAGCGCGTCCTGCTCCTCCTCCGTCCCGGCCCCGCCCTTCAACGCGGCGTCGGCGCCGCGGATGCTGACGTTCTTGGCCTTGCCGTCGGCGAAGGGGCGCTCGAGGAAGCGCTGCTCGAAAGGGCTGAACGGGAACTCGCGATCGCGGAAGACGAGGACCGAACCGCTCTCCAGCGCATCGACGAGGCTACCGCCGGGCGCCGCGCCGCCGCTGGCGACGGGGAGGATCGGGCTGATCATGACGGGAGACCTCGCGCGGGAAAGCCAGGGTGTGTAGCCGAGGCGGCGATCGGGTGCCAAGCCGGCGTCGTTTGCGCGCAGGCGACCCGAAACCCGGTGGATGACGCGATCGCGGCGTTGCGCGGGGCGTCACGCGAGTTTCAGACTTGCCCGTTGCGGCATCGCGACGGGCAACCCGTGGGGGTGCCGGACCGTTTGTCGGAAGGCGTCGGGTCTTAACGGCGCAAGGAGCCATCCATGGCGACCCTGAAGGAATTCGAGGACGCCCTGCGCGAGCAGGGCATGAACATGGCGCTCGCCATCCTGCAGCGCCTGCGCGACCGCGACCGTGCCACCCGCACCGTCCGCCCGGCGCGGCGCCTGACGGGTCAGAAGATGACGCCGGAACTCGCCCGCGCGATCCTCGAACTGCACGGCTCGACGGGCATGACCCAGCAGGAGATCGCCTTCAAGGTCGGCGTGAACCAGGGCCGGGTCAACGAGGTGATCAAGCACGGCAAATGGCTGAGCGACGATCCGGCGGCGCCGGAGGCCGTCGCCCGCGACAAGGCCAAGGCCCGGCTGCGCGGAGAGCCGAAGCCGCGCGCGAAGCGGGTCGGCGCCGTGGCGCAGAAGCAGCCTACGCGGCCGAAAAAGCCGGAGCGGCAGGGCCAGCTCTCTCTCGGCGATCTCTGACGCGGGACGACCTCAGGCCGTCACCAGGCACTTCGCGATCTTGGCCAGCAGCCGCGGCATGTCGACAGGCTTGGTGTCGAAATCGCAGCAGCCGACCTCGATGCTGCGGGCTCGGTCGCTCGACAGCGCATGCGCCGTCAGCGCGATCACCGGGATATGCGCGCTGCGCCGATCGGCCCGGATCGCGGTTGTGGCTTCCCAGCCGTCCATGTCGCCGAGGGCCACGTCCATCAGGATCAGGTCGGGCGCCTCGGAGACGGCCATCGCGACGCCCATCGGCCCATCCTCCGCGATCACCGCGACGAAGCCCTGCCGCACGAGGCGCCGGGACAGCATGTCGCTGTTCATCGGGTTGTCTTCGACGATCAGGATTTTCTTCATGGTCCTTGGTCTCGGATCTCAGGCCGCGACCGCCTGCGGGTAGCCCAGATCCTGCGTCGGCCCCGGCAGCGCCGAGAGCACGGACGGGGTCGCAACAGCCCCGGCCGGCGGCTTCGCGGGAAAGGTCAGGATGAAGCGGCTGCCGCGGCCGAGTTCGGTCTCCACGGCGATGTCGCCCTGCATCAGCCGGCAGAGCTTGCGCGCCAGCGCCAGCCCGAGGCCGGTGCCGCCGTACTTCGTCGCGGTCTGCTCGTCGTTGACGGCGAATTGTTCGAACAGGCTCGGCAGGTGTTCGGCTGCGATGCCGATGCCGGTATCCTCGACCGTGATCCGGAAGGCCTCGCCGTGCAGGCCGGTGACGCGCGCGCCGGTGACCGTGATGGTCCCGTTCTCCGTGTACTTGATCGCGTTGTGCAGGATCTGGGAGAGCGCGCTCTCGATCTTCATGCGGTCGCCGGTGATCGCGCCGATCTCCGGATCGAGGGAGACCGTCAGCAGGTTGCCGCGCTCCGCCGCGCCGGCGCGCAGGTCGCGGGCGAGGTCCTCGACGATCTCGGCGATGGACAAGGTCTCGTTGAAGACCTCCATGCGGCCGGCATCGATCTTGGCGAGTTCGAGGATCTGGTTGACGAGCTTGAGCAGGTGCTGGCCGGCGCTCTGGATGCGCTGCAGGTCGACGAAATCCTCGTCCTCTTCACACCCCTCGGCCTCTTCCAGAAGCATCTGGGAATAGCCGATGATGGCGTTGAGCGGCGTGCGCAGCTCGTGGCTCATCTTGGCGACGAACTCGACCTTGGCGGCGCTGGCGCGCTCGGACTGGAGCGCGGCCTGCTTCAGGGCGGAGGCCGTGGCCTTGTGGCTGCGCATCACCGTTTCGAGTTCGGCTTGGGAGGCGAGCGCCTTGGCGTAGTAGAGCGCCATCATCGTCACGTAGGCCGCGATCGCCGCCGTCGAGAGCAGACCGAGGCGCTGCATGGCGACCGCCGAGAGGCCGTGCGCCGGCGCCTCGAACAGGTGGTAGAGCGCATAGAAGCCGGCGGCGTTGACGGCGAGCAGCACCACGATGGCGAGCCGCATCGAGCGGGAATCGCCGACATAGAAGAAGGCCAGCAGCGGGATCGTGATCATCCAGGCCAGGAACGGCGAGGTGGCGCCGCCGTAGAAATACGTCGTCCAGAGCACCGCGAAGGTCAGGTTCTGGATCGAGATCAGCGCCAGCAGTTCGAGCCGTCCGCAGCAGCGCAGCAGGAAGGGGAACGCCCAGAAACCGCTGATCGCGAGAAACATCACGCCGATCTCGAAGCCCGGCGCGGGATCGGCGAGAAGAAGGACGAGGGCGACGCCGTTGCCGAGGAACGGGCCGAGGATGTGGCTCAAGAGGAAGAGCCGCGCCTGCTTCCGCGTCGACTTGTCGTCGACCATGCTCGGATGGAGGAACCAATCGACGAACCGGTCGAAGGTCTCGAGCTTCAGGTTCCGCGGCATGGATGTCTTCCCGAGCCTCCGACAGACCTGCTGCCGGACCGAACGACGATCCGCACAACCGCAGCCGGAGGATTCATGCAACACACAATATCTTCGAATGCTTAACGTCTCGGATATGTTTGATCTATGTTTTACCGCAAATTAACGGCTCGATTTATCTGCACAAGAGCAGCGATATACTGAAAATTAACGTCTGAACTCATACTTGAGCGGCCACGAAAGCCGGACCGCGACGATGCGACACAGCCTTGAGCATATCGTCGATTGGTTCATTCCCCAGTCCGCCCATCTCGAACGCTCCGACCTGTCCGTCGCGCGCAATTTCGTGCTGACGCACGTGTTGGGGCCGCTGATGTCGCAGTCGATGTGCGTGTTCCTGTATCGCACCGACCCCGACCCCGGATTCCCCTGCTACACCGTCATCGCCTGCGTGTGCCTGTTCTGGACGCTGCCCTTCGTCCTCAAGTACACGCAGAACATCAAGCTCGCGGCGTTTCTGTCCGTCGAGCTCCTGGCCTTCACGGCACTGTTCGGAACCTACTATTACGGCGGCGCGACTTCGCCTTGCCTGCCGTGGCTGATCATCGCCCTGCTGCTCGGGTTCTTCTACTTCTCCGAACAGCAGTTGCTGATCGTCGGGCTGTTCGCGCTCAACGTGACTGTGTTCTTCGTCGCCTATCTCAGCAACGGCTTCCCGCAGATCGTGCCGGTGGCCGATCTGGCGATCGTGAGTTGGGTCTCGATCGTCTCGGCGACGCTCTACATGTCCTGGATGGCGATCTACTACTCGCATGTCATGTCGATGCGCTCGCAGATCGAGCAGGAGACCGAGCGCTATCTTGCGGCGAACGAGCAGCTCCAAGTCGTCAAGGAACTCGCCGAGGCGGCCAACCGGGCGAAGTCGGTGTTCCTCGCCAAGATGAGCCACGAGCTGCGCACCCCGCTCAACGCCGTGATCGGCTACAGCGAGCTGATCCTGGAGAACATCCCGCCGGGCAGCGACGCGACCAAGCAGAAGGACGTGCGCAGCATCAACGCCGCCGGCCGACACCTGCTCTCGCTGGTGGTCGACGTGCTCGACCTCTCGAAGATCGAGGCGGAGACGATCGAGCTGAACGTCGAGACCTTCGATCTCGCCCGCCTGCTGGACCAGGTCGTGGCCACGGTGAAGCCGCTCGCCGACGGCAACGGCAACGCCCTCACCGTCCAGCACCTCACCGCCCTCGGAACGATGCGGACCGACCAGACCAAGCTGCGCCAGATCCTGGTCAACCTGCTCAGCAACGCCGCCAAGTTCACGAAGAACGGCAACGTCACGCTCTCGGTGCGGATGGACCGCAAGCCGACCGGCACCTGGCTCGACGTGCGGGTGCGCGACACCGGCATCGGCATCTCGCAGGGCGATATCGGCCGGCTCTTCCAGAACTTCCGCCAGGTCTCGGCGGCGACGGCCCAGCACTATGGCGGAACCGGCCTCGGCCTCGCGCTCAGCCAGAAGCTCTGCACCCTGATGGGCGGCAGCATCGGCGTCACCAGCGAGATCGATCGCGGCTCGGTGTTCAGCTTCTGCATTCCGGCCGAAGTCGCCGAGCCGTTGGCCGACGCAACCTCACGACCCGACCACACCTTCTCGCGTGCCGACCTGCCTGCCGATTTCGGGGTCCAGTTCTCATGAACTTTCGCGACAACCTGGCGATCGACCGGACGGCTCCGGCGCAGGCAGACGCCCCGGTCGCCGAGCGGCAGAAGGCGGCGCGCCTGCTCATCGTCGACGACATCGCCGACAACCGCACGATCCTGCTGCGCCGGTTCAGCCGCCGTGGCTTCGAGGTCGCAGAGGCCGACGGCGGCGCCCGCGCCCTCGAGATGATCGAGCGGCACAGCTACGACGTCATCCTGCTCGACGTGATGATGCCGGACATCGACGGCATCGCCGTGCTGAAGGCGATCCGGGCGCGCTACACCCCGCTGCAGCTCCCCGTCATCATGGTGACGGCCAAGGCCGAGTCCGAGAACGTCGTCGAGGCGCTGAACCTCGAGGCCAACGACTACGTCACGAAGCCGGTCGACTTCGAGGTGGCGCTGGCCCGGGTGAACGCCCAGGTCGACCGCAAGCGCGCGGAGGAGAAGATCGCCTCGGCCGCCAGGGAACTCCGCCAGGTCAACGACCAGCTCGAACAGCGCGTCGAGGAGCGGACCCGCGAACTCGTCGAGATCAACCAGCAGCTCCAGGGCGAGATCGTCCAGCGCCAGCAATCGGAAGCCCGCTCGCGCTTCCTCGCCTTCCACGATCCGCTGACCGGGCTGCCCAACCGCCGCCAGTTCCGCGACGAGCTGGTGAGCGGCATCGCGGCGACCGGCAACGAGCCCGGCCAGTGCGTCGCGATCCTGTTCGTCGACCTCGACGGCTTCAAGGGCGTCAACGATACCCTCGGCCACTCGATCGGCGACATGCTGCTGCAGGCGGTGGGCGAGGATTTCCGGGCCGTCATGGAGCGCTCGGACCGGATCGCCCGGCTCGGCGGCGACGAGTTCGCCATCCTGCAGGTCGGCAACAAGCAGCCGGAGGGCGCCATCGCGCTCGCCACCCGGCTGATCGAGATCGCGAGCCGCGAGCGACAGGTGCACGGCCACCTCACCACCATCGGCGCCAGCGTCGGCATCGTGATCGGCTCCGGCACAGGCGACGACCCGGAAGAGCTGCTGAAGGCGGCCGACCTCGCGATGTACCGCGCCAAGATCGAGGGCCGCGGCACTTTCCGGATCTTCGACCCGGCCATGGATGCCCATGTCCAAGCCCGGCGCTCGCTGGAGCTCGACCTGCGCAACGCTCAGGGGCTCGGCCAGTTCGAGGTCTTCTACCAGCCGCAGATCTCGCTCAGTTCCCGCAAGGTCTGCGGCTTCGAGGCGCTGATCCGCTGGCGCCACCCGACCCGCGGCATGGTCTCGCCGGCCGAGTTCATCCCGCTCGCGGAGGAGATCGGCCTGATCGTTCCGATCGGCGAATGGGTGCTGCGCGAGGCCTGCCGCGAGGCGGTGGGCTGGCCGGCGGCGCTCACGATCGCGGTCAACGTCTCGTCGGTGCAGTTCATGCGCGGCAGCCTCGTGCCGTCCGTGATCAGCGCGCTGGCGTATTCGGGCCTGCCGGCGGAGCGCCTCGAGATCGAGATCACGGAATCGGTCCTCCTGCAGAAGACCGACAAGAACATCGACACGCTGAACCAGCTTCGTGCCCTGGGCGTCCGCATCTCGATGGACGATTTCGGCACGGGCTATTCGAGCCTGAGCTATCTACGGATGTTCCAGTTCGACAAGCTCAAGATCGACCGCTCCTTCATCGAGGACGTCACCAGCAACCGCGACTGCAGCGCCATCGTCAGCGCGATCCTGGGGCTCGGCACGAGCTTCGGCATCCCGACCATCGCCGAAGGCGTCGAGACCGAGGATCAGCTCGCCCACCTGACCGGCGAAGGCTGCACCGAGGTCCAGGGGCGCATCTTCAGTATGCCGATCAGCGCGACCGAGGCCCGGAAGATCATCGAGCGGATCGGATTCTGACGACGGCGCCTGCCGTCGGCGGCAAGTTGCCGCCGTTCGGCCCAAGCTGCACAATGAATACGCTTTGAGCGTCGGCAGCGCTTGGTTATGATCCCGACACTTCTTCCCAGGAAGTGTCCCACCGATCGAAACTCAAGCGCGCCCCTCGGGCGCGCTTTTTCGTGGGCGCCTACGACCGGCCCGGCGTTAACGCCTCCTCAACCATAACGTCCCCTGATGGGCGCCAGCGATGGCAGCCCTCCCCTCCCCCTCGGACGATCCCGCCGACGACCGCGACCGTGTGTCGTTTGCCGGCGACGCGTTGCTCCGCGCCACGGCCGAGGCCTGGATCGACGGCCTCGCCCGCGAGCGGCGGATGGCCGCCAACACCTGCGAGGCCTATGCCCGCGACCTGCACCAGTTCCTGAGCCATCTCGACCGCCGCACCGGCACGCCGACGATTCCGAGACTCGTCGCCCTGAAACCCCGCGACGTGCGCGGCTTCATGGCAGCGCGGCGTGCCGACGGCCTGACCGGGCGCTCGCTGATGCGGGTGCTGGCCGGCATCCGCTCCTTCGCCCGCCATCTCGAACGCGAGGGCCATGGCGGCGTCGCGGCGCTCGGCGCGGTGCGCTCGCCCAAGGTCGAGCGCCGCCTGCCGCGGCCGCTCTCGATGGAGTCCGCCATCGCCGTCACCCGCTCCGAGAGCCGCCCCGACGGCGACCGCGCGCCCTGGGTGCTCGCCCGCGACGCGGCGGTGATCGCTCTGCTCTACGGCTCGGGCCTGCGCATCTCGGAAGCGCTGGGCATCGCCCGCAAGGACGCGCCGGAACCGGGAATCGACGAGGTCCGCGTCCTCGGCAAGGGCGGCAAGACCCGCGCCGTGCCGGTGCTGCCGGCGGTCTCCCAGGCCGTCGCCGCCTATCTCGGCGCCTGCCCGCATCCCCTCGCTCCCGACGGGCCGCTCTTCGTCGGCGTGAAGGGCGGGCCGCTCTCGCCGCGCGTCGTGCAATACGCCATGGCGGCCCTGCGCGGCGCCCTCGGCCTGCCCGACAGCGCGACACCGCATGCTCTGCGCCACTCCTTCGCGACGCATCTGCTTGCCCGCCAGGGCGAGTTGCGGGCGATCCAGGAACTGCTCGGCCACGCGTCGCTCTCGACCACCCAGCTCTACACCCGCGTCGATGCCGACCGCCTGATGAACGCCTTCGACGCAGCTCATCCGCGCGCCGGCCGGATCGCCGCAGCCGGGCCGGGAGCCGGATCGGATTTCCCGGCTCGGTAGAATTCCGCAGGAATGCGGAAGCCGTCCTTCGTATTGCCGCGATTGCGTCGCGGTATGTCACCCCCAGGCAACGCCACGGCGTCGCCGCGAAAAAATGGAGCTTGCGATGCCCGTGATCGGAATCTGCGTAGCGATCCTGCCGGTTCTCGCCGTCCTGGCCGTCACCGCCGTGGTGAAGGCCCTCCTGCTCCCGTTCTCCGCCGTCCGGGGCCTCTATCGCCACCACGCCGCAGCACGCGCCGCCTGACGCTCACTTCGCGAGCGCCTGCGCGGCGGCAACCCTCCGCCGCGTCGTAAGACTGACGACCATCGCCACGGCGACGTTCAGCGCCAGCGCGACGATGCCGATGTTGAGATCCTGAACCGGCCCCGGCAGGCCTGGAAACAGCGTCGCCATCGTGTGACCGCCGAGCGCGGTCGCCGCCACGGTTCCGACCCCCACCACGATTCCCGCCGCCGCCCCCTGCTTGCTCAGCGGATTGCGCGCCATCAGGCTCGCGAGCAGCGCGGGAAACAGCTGCGTGACGAAGGCGTAGCCCATCAGCAGCAGCTGCACGATGGTCTCGCCGCCCTGCAGGGTGAAGCCGACGCAGACCAGCGCCAGGACCGGCGCCACCAGCTTGGCGAGCCGGCCGGTGGAGGCATCCGTCGCGGCGGGGCGCAGCGGCCGGTAGAGGTTGTGCGCCACGAGGGTCGCGCCCGAGATCAGGATCATCGAGCCCGGCACCAGGGCCGTGAACACGCCGGTCGCGCCGATCACCCCGACGAACCAGGGCGGAAACGTCTCGATCGCGAGCTTGAACAGCGCGAGGTCGACATCCGGCCCTTTCAAACCGGGCACCTGCAGCACCGCCGCAAAACCCGCGAAGAACACGAACAGCAGCATCAGCTGGTAGAGCGGCAGAAACACCGCGTTGCGGCGAAACACGTTGGCCTCGCGCGCCGTGTAGACCGAGCCGAAGATGTGCGGGAACATCCAGCCGCCGAGCGCCGTCAGCAGCGTGGTCGAGGCGAACCAGCTGGCGCTCTGGCCCCGCTCCGGCAGCGCCAGGAAGCCCGGCTTGGCCTGGTCGATCGCCCGGAACATCGGCTCGATGCCGCCATAATAGTGCCAAGGCAGGTAGAGCCCGAGGAAGACCACCACGGACAGGATCAGCACGTCCTTGATGACGGCGTTCCAGGCGGAGCCGCGCACGCCCGACACCATGACGTAGGTCGTCACCGTCCCGGCCCCGATCCAGATCGCGACCGTGGGCGAGACCGCGCCGTACGAGGCGGTCGCGACGATGATGCCGAGGCCTTTCAGCTGCAACACCATGTAGGGGACCAGCGCCACGATCCCGACCAAAGCCACGAGGATGCCGAGGGCCGGGCTGTCGTATTTCGCCGCGAAGAAATCCGGCTGCGAAAAAAGCTTGCGCGCCTTGGCGTAGCGCCAGACAGGCGGCAGCAGCCAATACGAGATCAGGTAGATCAGGCAGAGGTAGCAGAGGATGTAGTAGGTCGGCCCGCCCTTCCCGTAGGCCCAGCCCGAGGCGCCGAGGAAGGTGAAGGTGGTGTAGACCTCGCCTGCCATCAGCAGGAACACGAGCATCGTTCCGAAGCCGCGCCCGCCCACCGTCCATTGTTCGAGATCCATGTCGTGGCCGGAGCGCGCCCACAGGCCGAGGCCGAGGATGACGACGACGGCGAGCGCGATGATCGGCAGCGCGGCGTTCAATGCTCGATCTCCCGGCGGGCCGGATCGCAGAGATAGATCAGGCCCATGACGCCTGAGCTCGCGACCACGCAGCCGACGAGCCAGGCCAGCAGCAGCGGCATGCCGAACACCATCGGCTCGACGCGGTTCAGCACGAACGGCCCCCCGAGCATGCCGAGGAACGGCAGCAGGCCGAGCCATTTCAGGTGTTTCATGCGTCACCGGGGATCGAGGGCAGGAACGGTTCGGGCCGATCGTCGCGCGTCGGGCCCTCCGGCCGGAGGCAGGTTTCGCGCCGGTGCGAGCCTTCTCGGGAACCTGCGCAATGGCAAGCCTTGCCGGCCGCGGGGCGCCCCCTATCATGGCGGGATCGCGGATCGGCCGCACGGGAGTGACGTCGCATGTCGTTCTTCATCGGGATCGGGTGTTCCTGGCTCCTCGTCGCCGTGATGATGCTCTGGGCGCACCGGCGGGCGGAGAACCCGGAGACCGGCCAATGGCGCTCCGAACCCTCGACCTTCTTCGGCGGCCCGATCCGGGAGGATGCCGCCGCCGAGCCGGATCCGGGCAAATCCGCGATCTGAACCCGTTTCCGTTCGATGCCACGGCCCTTTCCCGGACGCCTGGAACGCAGTGGAAGGTGATCCGGGACCTAGCGTTGACAAGGGCCGCGCCAGCGGCTCGATTCGAACGGCGCAGACGTTTCGACGCTTCGCGACGTCATTATGCTCGGCCCCGGATCGGGTGCCGTTGACGCTCCACCCGTCCGAGGATGGTGGGGAGTGGTAAGCCGAAGGAATCAATCGGAAACGGTATAACGCGCAACCCGTAGGTGGAGGCCGAGGCCCGTTACCGGCTCAGCGGGTGCGTATGGGCAGCCAGCGGGAGCGGGTGATAGGAAGCCGACACTGCATACCCGCTGGGCGCGCCCGGCTTCGACCCGACCCGGTCGTTCCGGTTCCTAGACGCGATGCCCGGAAGCGGACGTCTTGCCATGCACCCCTCGCGGCCGCTGGTACAACGAGGCTTTCGGCGGCGGCGCGGGATCGGATTGCCCTACCCCGCCAACTAGGCTTGGACCGGGTGGCGGAGTTCGCTCATCGTTCAGCTTTTGAAGGAGCGACCCATCCTCGCTCCGGCGAAGGCCCGTAACGCTCGACCAATTCTGCTCGGCCGGCGTCGGTGATTTGCTACGCGAACCTGTCTGCCGCGCCTGCGCGCCCTGCGGTTGCAATCAGCTCGAGGGTTTCGAGGTCCCTTGTCGTCAGCGAAGAAAATTCGGGGGCACCGGCGGGCTCGCATCGAGCAGAGTGATCGTCACCCGTCGGTTCGGCGCGATGTAGGGATTGTCGGGGAAAACCGGCTGCGTGTCGGCGCGTCCCACGACGGAATCGACGTTGTCGTTGGGAACCCCGGCACCCGACAGGATTTCGCGCACGGCGAGCGCACGCCCGGCGGTGAGGTTCCAGGGTTCGGCGGCCCGCGCCGAGCCCGGGCGCGCGGCGGCCGTGTGGCCGGTTATCGACAGGCGATTGGGCAGCCGGCGCAGGGCGGGCGCGAGCGCCTCCAGCACGCGACGGGTGCGCTCGTAGGGGTCGACGGAGCCCTCGCGGAACATGGAGCGGCCGTCCTGGTCCACGAGGGAAACGTTCACGCCCTCTTTGGTCGGCTCGATCACGATGTTGCGCGACAGCTCGGCAATGTCGGGCATCTTCTGCAGCGCCTGCCGGAGGCTGGCTATGGCGCTGTCGTTGGCCTGCGCGCTGGCGGCCGGGTGGCTGGCATCGAGATCGCTGGCGCGGCCCGGACTGGTCGGGCGCGCTCTGTCCTCTTGCTCGGCAGAGCCCCTCGCTGCGTCGCGCGGCGTGGACAGCTTGTTGCCCGAAGTGTCCAGGGAGGTGCCGTACAGCATTCCGCCGGCGCCACTGTTTGCAGGGCTCAAAGCCGCCGGCGCGAAGTATTCCGCCAAACCGACCTTCTGCTCCGGCGTCGTCATGCTGATCAGCCACATCAGCAGAAAGAACGCCATCATGGCGGTCACGAAGTCCGCATAGGCGATCTTCCAGGCCCCGCCGTGGTGTGCATGAGCGGCCTTCTTGACCTTCTTGATGATGATCGGCTGGATGGCCATGTCGATCAAGTCCCTGCTCGAAATTCGGTCAGATCTAGATCACGCTGCATTTCGATCG
>NZ_BPRA01000018.1 GCF_022179645.1 Methylobacterium thuringiense | reverse complement strand
TTTTGACACAGCCAGGGTCGACACCGGACGGTCGCTCACCTCCGAGTGAATGTCCGCTGCCGGGCGGTGGGCTGATGTCCGCATATGGCGCAAGGCGGCGATGCTGAATGGCTTGGTTGGGTGGATTTCTGTCCGGCTGCTTCTGAGAGCCAAAGACGAGAAGCGGTCATTCACGCGGACACAGCCTGCCGACCGATGGACTTTGGAAGAGCTGCATTCTTGCAATCCTGGGCATCGTCACCGGGCAATCGCGGCGAGAGGTGGTCGCTCCCGGATCAGCAACAGCGCCGCCGCCGCGAACAGGCAAAGCGCGCCGGCGAGGAAGAAGGCCGGCAGGTAGCTCGCATAAACGGTACGGCTGAAGCCCGCCCCATAAACTGCGGTCGCCGCGCCGAGTTGATGACCCGCGAAGACCCAGCCGAACACGAGATTGGCGTTCTCGCCGAACCGGTCGGCCACGAGCTTCACCGTCGGGGGCACCGTGGCCACCCAATCGAGGCCATAGAAGATCGCGAACAGCGAGAGCCCGTAGAAGGTGAACTCAGAGAACGGCAGGTAGAGCAGGGAAAGGCCGCGCAGTCCGTAGTACCAGAACAGCAGCACGCGGCAGTCGTAACGGTCCGAGAGCCAGCCCGATCCGACGGTGCCGGCGAAATCGAACACGCCGATCACCGCGAGCATGCCCGCGGCGGTGACGGCGGCGATGCCGTAGTCGCCGCACAGCGAGACGAAATGCGTCTGGACGAGGCCGTTGGTGCTGGCGCCGCAGACGAAGAACGTCCCGGACAGCACCCAGAACGTCAGCGACATCGACGCCACGCGCAGCGCCAGCAGCGGCGACATCAGCATCGCTGTGAACCCCGCCGGAGCCTGCGGCGGGGGGACGTCGGCCGTGGCGCCGTAGGGGCGAAGCCCAAGATCGGACGGGCGGTCGCGCATCAACGCAAGGACCGCGACCGTCGCCGTCACCAGCATGACGAGGACGAAGGCGAGCGCCGTGCGCCAGCCTTAACGGTCGGTGAGCCATGCGAGCAGCGGCAGAAACACCAGTTGCCCCGTCGCCGTGCTGGCCGTGAGCAGGCCGAGCACCAGCCCGCGGCGGGCCACGAACCAGCGGGTGGCGACGGTGGCGCCGAGCAACATGGCCGTCAGGCCCGTGCCGAGACCGACGACGTGGCCCCAGAAGAGCAGCAGGTGCCAGATCCGCGTCATCGCGAAGGAGCCGGCGACCCCGCAGGCGATCAGGACCAGCGCGACGCCAGCGACCCGACGGACACCGAAGCGGTTCATGAAAGCCGCCGCGAACGGCCCCATCAGTCCGAAGAGCATGAGCCGTATGGCCAGGGCCGACGAGATGTCGGCATTGGCCCAGCTGAACTCGCGTTCAAGCGGTGCGATCAGGACCCCCGGCGCGCCCACGGCGCCCGCGGTCACCAGCATCGTCAGGAAGGTCACCGCGGCGACGATCCAGCCGTAATGCATCCGGTTTTTTCCATCGGCGGTCGCGATCAGGCTCATTGCGTTCGTCCGAGGCAGAAAAGCAGATATCGCAACAGCGCTGCTACTGTTCAGCCGGCAGCAGCGGCAAGCGTGGTCCGGAGTTGCGCATCCAGGTCACGTGCAACGCGATCGACGTCCGAGTTTCCGAACTGCCCGAAGGTTGTGGCCGGGCGATCGTATTCGAACGCGACATGACCCTCGGCATCTTCACGCAGAAGCACCCGGATCGGCGCGTACAGGGCGGCGGAGAGGACGTGCCGGGTCATTCGCGCGGCCGTCAGCGGATTGCCAATGTCGTATTGGACGGCCTTGCGGGTCAGACCGGCGGTGAGGAGCAGACCGCCGTGGTCGCGGGCGCCGAAGATCGAGAGTGGCGCCTGCCGTTCGAGGAGGTCGCGTGCCGCGTCCACCTTCCCGTCGCGCAGCAGCCCGGCATAGGCGTGGTCGAGGTGAGGCACCGAAGCCTCCAGGGCGGCGCGCACCACCTCGAAGGTCTTGGGTGAGTGGAGCGTCACGTGTTCGACCATGATGTGGGTCGAGGTCATCTGTTCGGACATGGATATCGACCCGCGCTTCTTAGGGTGAGGGGATGTGGGGCGGGCCTCGACGGCCGCCCGTTCGGCTTCGTGGCCACCGGCCGTCAGCCGACGGCCGAGAGCTTCCGCTTCGCCATCCTAGCCAGGATGATGTCGGCCCAAGCCTGGGGACGCTCTAGGGCACTGAAGTGTCCCGTCCGGTCGAGGGTGACCACCTCCGGCGAGGGGAGTGCGGCCTCGACGCCGGCGCGGTCACGCAGGTTGGCCCAGTCCTTGTCACCCCAGACCAGCGTGACCGGCGCGGTGACCGAGGGATAGCGGGCGCGGGCCGCGACGAAGCTCGGGAGCGCCTTGAGCAGGGTCCGCGCCGCCCGGGCGTAGCCGGCCCGAGAGCCGACCCGGGCATACTCGTCCAAGAGGTCGGAGGGCAGGCTGCGCGGATCGTGGAAACCACCCTTCATGATGCCGCCGGTGATGGACCGGTTCTCCAGAGCCGCGAAGACCGGGCCGACGACCGGCGCCCGCACGCTTTTGATGATGATCGAGGCGAGCAGGTTCGAGCGCTCCAGTCCCGGCAGGTAGTCGTAGGTGTTGAAGGCGAAGACCCGCTCGACCGTGTCGCCGAGTTCAGCGGCCAGCGAGAGCGAGAGCGTCGCGCCGATGGACTCGCCCGCAAGGATCGGGCGCTCGATGCCGAGGGTCGCGATGAACTCCCGCAAGGCCGCCCGCAGGGTGGGCTCGTCCTTCGGGGCGTCCGGCTTAAGGTCCGACCAGCCGAAGCCCGGCAGATCGAGGGCGAAGACCGTGTAGTGAGGCGAGAGCAGCGGGATCACGCGTTGGAACAGGTCGAGCTGCGTCCGCACGGTGTGGGTCAGGACGAGGTTCGGCCCGCTTCCCGCACGGACGTAGCGGATGCGGGTCCCGTCCCGCAGGGTCGCGACGGCGATCTCGCCGGAGGCGAGCCAGCGGCTTGTGTAGTCCTCGGCGTCGCGACCGAGGGCGGTGATGCTTTGCATGGTCATAAGACAAACTCCTGGGCGAGGGGTCCGGCGCGGGGTGTTGCCCACGCCCGTCGCCATCGAACCTAGACGCGCCCTGCCATATCCCATATGTCAAACATCCGACCTTTTCGGACATTTACGCAGGGCCACTCATGCCGTCCATCGGTGTCGTCCTGTTCCCCGGGTTCCAGGTGATGAACCTCGCCTCTCTGACGGCCTTCGAGTTGGCCAATTTGGAGCTCGGCCGGGATTTTTATGACGTGATCTTCCTATCGGAAGAGGGCGGGCCGATCAGGACCTCCATCGGGATGGTCATCGAGACGGAGCCGTTCTCAGACCGTCGCTTCGACACGGTCATCGTGGTGGGCTCGGTCAGGGTCGATGCCTCGGCGCCGGGCCTTGTCGAGCGGCTGCGCGAGACCGCGGCCACCGCGCGCCGGGTCGCCGCGACCTGCACGGGGGCGTTCCTCCTGGCCGAGGCGGGCTTGCTCGACGGCCGGAAGGCGGCGACCCACTGGGCCCACGCCCGCGCCCTGCAGCGGCTTCATCCGTCGATCAAGGTGGACGACGATCGCATCTTTGTCTCGGACGGCAACGTCTGGACCTCGGCCGGCATGACGGCCGGGATCGATCTGACGCTGGCTCTGGTCGAGGACGATCTGGGGGCCGAGATGTCGAAGGGCATCGCCAGGATGCTCGTGGTCTACCACCGCAGGACGGGGGGCCAGTCGCAGTTCTCCGCCCTTCTAGAGCTTCAGCCGCGGACCGACCGCGTCCAGAAGGTCCTAGCCTATGCCAGGGGCAACCTGAGGAACGAACTCTCGGTGGAGGAACTAGCCGATGCTGCCCATCTGAGCCCGCGCCAGTTCAGCCGCATCTTCCGGGAGGAGACCGGCCAGTCACCGGCGAAGGCGGTCGAGAACCTCCGCCTGGAGGCCGCCCGGACGATGCTGGAGGACGGCCGGCATTCGCTCGACGCGGTAGCGCAGGAGACGGGCTTCGCCGACCGGGAACGGATGCGTCGGGCCTTCCTGCGGGCGTTCGGTCAGCCGCCCCAGGTCATCCGGCGCAACGTCCGTCATCACGAACCCGGCCAGACCGCTTGAGTCGTCGTTGGGACAGATCGCGCCGGAAGTGAGGCGCGATCGGTTGCGGCGTAGCATCGCGACTTTGGCTGCGTCGTTTGAACGGGGCCTGGTTCCGCTGACTCTCAGGACCAGAACCAGAACGGACCCTGGTTATGAACGGGGGCAAACGGGGTGCAAGGCCAGAGCCTCCGGTCGCCCGACGCGCACTTACAAATCATAAAACCCCGGCGCAGCGGGTGCTGGCCAGGGTGAGCTTCAAGGAGCAGTGCCTATTCGCAGACGCGAGCGCGGCGGAAGAAGACGTCGCCGTAGGCATCGACGAACCGGCGGCGCTCAAAGTGGCAGACCGGACCGTAATCCTCTTCCACATAGACCGGCCGAGGAGCCCGATAGACCGGCTGCCCCGAGTAGTAACCGTTGTTCGAGGAAGCGATGGCGCCGCCAACGGCAAGGCCACCCAGAACGCCAAGGGCTGCTGCACCGCCGGCACCGATACCATCACGGGCCTGAGCATTCGGCGTCAAAGCGGTCAGACCGCCGAAAACAAGAGCCGTCGCCAAAATCGTCTTCATGTCACCCTCACCTTCGCCGCTCCGAACCAAGCGTCGGCGCGCTAGAGGGAGACCATTGCCCATCTGTTGAGGCGAATGTTCGACAGTAGGATGAGTGCAGCGATGCCACCTGCCGTACCGCCCTCGTAGACGAGTGAACAAGAAGAAAAAGCCGCGACGCACGGCACCGTTGACGATGCGTCGCGGGATCGTGAACTCATCAGTAGGCGACGTACCCGCCTGATCCAGAACGGGCGGAGGGAGCGCCACGCGACGGTACGGGATCGGGGGTAGCTGCCTTACGGTCGGCTCGCTTCGCCAAGGCGCGGCCCGCGACGCAACCGCCCATGGCGCCGACAACGCCATGCCCGGCGTAATGGCCTGCGATGCCACCAACGATAGCACCCTTGATACACCCCTTCGCCTCGGCCTGACCGGCGACGGAGATAGAAAGGACGGCGAGCGCCCCGATGGCTGCAATCCGCATAGTGGGTCTCCCAGGTGCTCCCCGTGGTGCGGGGGCTTGTGTGGTGGGGAGATGGAGTTCCGCACCTGCCAGTAAAAGATGCCCTGTCGGGATCAAGGTCGCCGCGACCTCGAAGAGAGCACGTGATCTGAACCTTTGGCCGCGGTCCTGATTTGACCGGCATGCCGAACCCATCGAACTCACCGTATGCATTGGTCGCCGATGATGACGGCCTCGTTCGATGGGACGCGGTGACGATCCTGGAAGATGCGGGCTTCCATGCTCTGTCGGCAGCAAACGGAGTGGAGGCGATCAAGCTCCTCGACCAGTATGCGGGGTCGATCGTCCTGCTGTTCACGGACGTCGAAATGCCTGGCGGTCCTGACGGCTTCGAGGTGGCACGAACGGCTGCGAGGCGATGGCCCGACATCTCGATTGTTGTCGCATCAGGTGGAGTGCAGCCAGGGGTAGGCGATCTACCCGATGGTGCAATTTTCCTCGACAAGCCGTTCAGCGCGGGGATGGTCCACGACCATCTCGACATGATCCTTCCGGACGGTCGAAAGCCGGAGCCGTTAAAGGCCCTTAAGCGATAGCAGCAACCGCCTCCACGCACTGCCTCTGTTGGAGCGACAGATCAGGTTGGACTTCCCGCGAAGGTGACAGCTGTATTGCTACCGTTAGTAGTCGAAAACTGACGGATGGAACCCATGCTCCTAATCCGGTCCCGGGTAGCTCCAGTCGTACAACGGTGTTGCGCCTTACGTCCGCTTTCGGGCATCGCGCTGGGAAGCCCAAACGACTGGGGTGGGTGGATGGCCGTCGAGATCGCACGCGTGAAGGCGCTCATCGCCACTCTGGCGGCCGTCAGCCCGGCGCCACACTTCCACCGGCAATCGCTACCGTCAGTCTAAACCGCGGTAGCGGGTTCCGGGAGGTTCCCGAGAAAGCACGCAGGGTACGACCTGCGTGACAGCGGGCGTCTCGCGGCTCGCAAACAGTGGTGCCCGATCCGCCAGAGATCGGGGCAGCTGTATGTTGGTCCGCGCTGCAGGTGTCTGCCCGGGCCGTTGCTCTTCACTGGCCATGTGCAGATCGGTCAGGGCCTCTGGGTGCGGGCCAACGAGAGTCCCTCCACTCACGCCGCCCGTGCGAGCGTGATTTCTTGTTCCGGCATTTCGTCCGTGTGCACGTCAAATTGGGCCAGCGGTGCACGACCGAAGCTCGTCGTCAGTGCGCAATCGGTTGCATCGCGTCCGTAGGCCATCACGATACGGCCGATGCGCGGACGGTTGTGGCGGGCGTCGAAGGTGTACCAGCGACCACCGAGATAGACCTCGAACCAGGCCGAGAAATCCATCGGCGCCGGGTCCTGCGGCACGCCGATGTCGCCGAGGTAACCGGTGGCGTAGCGGGCCGGAACGTTCATGCAGCGGCACAGCGTGATCGCCAGATGGGCGAAGTCACGGCAGACGCCCTTCCGCTGGTTGTAGCCATCGAAGGCGCTGCGGGTGTCGTCGGCGTCCTGGTAGTTAAAGCGCAACCGCGTATGCGCAAAATCGACGATTGCCTGCACCCGCTCCCAACCAGGCGCCGTACCGCCGAACAGCGACCAGGCAATCCCGGACAGCTTGTCGGTGTCGCAATAGCGGCTACCGAGGAGGAACGGCAGGACGTCGTCGGGTAACTCCTCGACAGGATGCTGCTCGGCGTTCGGAGCCTGCTCGTCAGGCTGCCCGGAGTCCTGGATCATGAAGTCGGCCGACATGCTGATCCGACCGCCGGGGGCAACGATGCGCGTTACGACGTTGCCGAAACTATCGCGAGACTGGCGTGCGGGCACTGCCGGGCTGAAGTTGATGGTCTCGGGCGTGACCAAGTCGCCGCCGCGCTCGGGACGCACATTCAGCAGCAGGTTCATTGGGGTCGGGCCGAAGGTGTCGAAGGCGAGGGTAAAACCCGTCCGAATGAGCATGGCAGTTCCAGTCACAGCGAAAGTAACGGCCCGTAACATCGTTATACGGCGGCGGGTTCCTTGGTACGGACAAGATCCGACCCATGGGGCTGCGCAAATATTCGGCAACACCCCGGAATCTTGGTCAAGATCGGCGGCAATGGGCTGCTTTCTTCTCCGGCATACTGAAAGCCGGGCCTTTTTGTTCTGCATCCTCGCCAGCATCTGGGCGCTGACTGCGGATCGACGCGCCGAAGTGCTGCCGAGTTGCACTTGACGCCGTGTTCGCACAGGCCAGGGTCCGCTTCCCCACCGGTCTCTGACGGTCGCGGAGGGCGCCATCCGGTGGATCTCGACGACTACCTGGCCGAGACGACCATCTCGAAGCGCAATCCTTCGGCATCGATGGTGCGGGTGAAGGCGCCGCGGAGACTCCGCTCGATGGTTTGCCTGAGGAGGCGGGAGTTGAACACGGCGCCCTCGACCTTGGGCATCGCCGACGGCGCGGCACCTTCCTCCCAGGTCAGCCTGGGGTCCCTGCCGTCGACGCGCCCCGCTCCCTGAGCGTGCCGCCCCCCGACAGCGCCTTGTACTTGGCGGAGTTGGTGGCGAGTTCGTGCAGGATCATGGCGTAGTTGTTGATCCTGACGGTGCCGGCCGCGGCAGCGTCCTGGACGTCCACGGTGATGTCCGCGCCATCGGCTCGCCGGCATGAGGTGGGACGAGCTCTGTCACACGCTGACCGTCCAGGATTGCCATGAGTTCGGAACGCCCCATGCCGGACTCGATGGCTTCCCAGGTGGCCCGCGCCTCGTAGTCCTCCAAGACCAAGCTCAGACGCGTATTCCCGGGTCCGTGGGTGCCCCAGGCAGGTGATCGGGCCCGACGCCAGGCTCCACCGGCTCGTCGATTGGCGCGTCCTCGAAGGGCGCTGATGGCTCGTCCGGCCCGAGCGGACGCTCGCCCGGAAACGGCCTTGGCGGCATCTCGGTGGGGATGTCACCACCGGGGATGGGATCGGGCATTCCGGGGTTGGCCATCGAGGGATCCTCCGTGACTGATCGTGATGGATGGCCTACGGGCCGAACGTGCGCCCGGAACGGCACGACGTCCGGCCCTGCGGCCATGCCGGACCTAATCGGGGGGACTCTTGGGGTCCGGCATAACTTTGGAATTTGCTCACCGTTCGCATCGACGCGTTCAGTGGTGACAGTGAGATATAACCTTCGTGACATCGCTCAATGATGCGGTTGCATCAATTCGAAATGCTCTGACTTGGTAAAACACAGCGCGCGTCGCGTTATTGCAGACCCGTGCGCAATCAGGCGCAGGCTATGGCGATGTCACGGCGGGAGTCGGCATCGGACATCCGGCCAGGCTCTCGAAATTCCCGCCGTAGCCGAGCGCGACGGCCTTCCAGAATGCCAGCCGCTCGTCGGGCGCGCGATCCCGTAGATAGTTGTCCAAGGCGGTATGAACCTGGGCGCCGACGGGCCTGAGGTCAAACGGCGGCGCGCGCTCTTCGACGGGACCTTCCAAGGTCATGATAGGCCCAGGGCGATGGCAAGGCGTTCGCGGGCCCGGCTGACCCGGCTCTTCACGGTGCCGACCTGGCAGCCAAGGATCGCGGCCGCCTCCTCCTGCCTGAGCCCGTCGACCGTCACGAGCAGCAGGGTTTCGCGCTGATCCTCGGGAAGCTCGTCCAACGCGGCCTGCAACTCATTGAGGGCGATCCGATGCTCCTGGTCGGGAGCCGAGGACAACGTCCCCGCGATGACCCCGTCGACGTCCTCGACCTCGCGGCGCCGGCGCTTGACCTGGTTCAGATGGGTGTTGCGCAGGATCGTAAACAGCCAGGCGATGAGGTTGCTGCCGGTCTCGAACCGGTCCTGATGCTCCCAGGCCCGCATCAGGGTCGCCTGGACCATGTCGTCGGCCTCCGCGGCGTTGCCGGTGCGAACGAAGGCGAAGCGGCGCAGGCGCGGCACGAGGGCAATGAGCTCGTCGCCGAACGCCTTCCTGCCGTGATGGCCCGTCTCCGCGTCGCGCAGGGCGGTCCGGAGCCGGAGCAGGACCCGGCCGAGCTCCGTATCGGCATCGACCGCGTCGGCCCTGGGTATGAGCTCGTCCAGTCGCTGGCCGATCAGATCCCGGACATGACGGGGCAATCCCTCGCCAGGCGAAGGTTCTTCAGAGTTGATACTTACGTACATAAGCGGGAGTTCAGCCTTCTTCCCGATAACGACCGGGTGCGTCCGCCCCTCTACGGCAGACGATGCGTGGCCGCTTCTGGCTGATCCTTCACGTTCACGTCAATGATCCAGATATACCAGCCAATCGTCTGTTTGCGCTGGAACCCTTCTTCCCAATCGGCTGTTACGGCCGGGCTTGATCCAAGCAATGGGAGGGTGGTCGAAGGTGATGGTTGGCGTCGACAGGCATGAGCTCAGGCAGATCATCGCCGGCCTGAGCGAGGGCGTGATCCTGGTCGAGCCCGACCAGACCATCGCCTACGCCAACGAGGCCGCGCTTGAGATGCACGGGGCGGAGACCGTCGGCGAGCTCGGCGAGACGATCGAAGCCTATCGCGAGCGCTTTGCCCTGCGCTATCGCAACAACCATACCCCGAACCAGTATCCGATGGAGCGCGTCGTATCGGGCGAGCGCTTCCACGACGTCATCGTCGAGGTGAAGCGTACCGACAAGCCCGACGTCGACTACGTCCATTCCCTGCGCAGCCTGGTCGCCACCGACCGCGAGGGCAATCCGAGTTGCCTCGCCCTCATCCTCAAGAACGTCTCGGACCAGTTCGAGGCCGAGGAGCGCTTCGAGGCCACCTTCAACGCCAACCCGGCCCCGGCCGTGATCTGCCGGCTCTCGGACCTGCGCCACGTCAAGGTCAACCTCGGCTTCCTGGAAATGACCGGTTACACGCGCGACGCCGTGATCGGCCGCAGCGTCTACGAGGTCGACGTGTTGGCCGGCGCCCGCAGCCGGGACCTGGCGATCTCGCGTCTCAACAGCGGCGGCACCATCCCGCAGATGGAGGCCTGCCTCGACCTGCCCGATGGTGGGACGCGGTTCGTCATCGTCGCCGGCCAGCCCATCGAGCTGGGCGACGACCCCTGCATGCTGTTCACCTTCGCCGATCTCGACCTGCGCAAGAAGGCGGAGACGGCCCTGCGCCAGAGCGAGGAGCGCTTTGCCAAGGCCTTCAGCATGACCCCGGTGCCAACGCTTCTGGCGCGCGCCGACGACTTTGCCGTCACGGGTGTCAACGAGGCCTTCACACGGGTGTTCGGCTATGGTGCCGACAAAATGTCGGGACGCTCGCCCGCCGATCTCGGGCTCTGGGTCCACGATGCCGCCCGGGTCAAGTTCGAGTCGGCGGTGGCGCGCACCGGTTACGTGCTCGGCCTGGAGGTCTGCCTCAAGCACGAGGATGGCACCAACCTCGATTGCCTGGTCTCGGCCGAGCGCGTCGAGATCGGCTCGGAGACCTTCGCCCTGATGGTCCTGCAGGACATCACCGAGCGGAAGCGTTCCGAGCGCGAGATGTTCGACGCCGTCGAGGCGGTGATGGCCGATACGTCTTGGTTCAGCCGAGGGCTGATCGAGAAGCTCGCCAACCTGCGCCGGCCGGGAACCGACCATCAGGACGGCATCGTCCCGAACGTCTCGGTACGCGAGCGCCAGATCCTGGACCTGATCTGCCAGGGGCTCGGGGACGAGGCCATCGCCAAGCGGCTCAGCCTGTCCCGGAACACGGTGCGCAACCACTCGGCGTCGCTCTACCGGAAGCTCGACGTGCATAAGCGTTCCGAGGCCATCGTATGGGGCCGGAACAACGGGTTTCCACTCACGAAACCCAGCAAATAAATCCACTCAATTGGTACATCTGCATCATTGCTTGCCAGGAATGGTGGGCCACTTGAGTGCTGTGTCACCGCCCAGGCATCGGAGCATCCCGTGAGCGCGCAGAAGACGACCGACGACGCCGACAAGCTCAGGGGTTCGGTCAAGGAAGCCATCGGCAAGCTGATCGGCGATCCAAAGGTCGAGGCCGAAGGCAAATCTCAGCAGGAATTACCGAAGTCCGACGCGAAACCAAAGCCTACCCCCAAGTCGTAGCTTCTGTCGCGCGTCGCATTCGACGAAAACGTCTTAAAACTTCATCAGGGAACACATCATGGTTGATACGGATCGCATCACCGGCGCCGCCAAGGAACTCGGCGGCAAGGTGCAGGGCGCGGTGGGCGACCTCACCGGGTCGAAGCGGGACTCGGTCGAGGGCCGCGCCCGCGAGGCGCAAGGCTCCGCCGAGAACCTCTACGGCCAGGCCAAGGACACCGTCCGCGACGCCGCCGAGCAGGTCGCCGACACCGCCCGCGACATCGGCGGCAAGGTCCGCGACACCGTCGGTGGCCTGATCGGGTCCGACGACGTCGAGCACCGTGCCCGGCGCGCCCAGGGTGCGGCCAGCGACACCTACGAGCGCGCCGAGCGCTCCGTTCGCGGCGCCGGCCGTGAGGCCTACGACCGGGCCGAGGACGCTTACGAGAACAGCGGACACTACCTGCGCCAGGGCGGCCGCGAGGCCACCAGCCAGATCGCCGAGCACCCCGTCGCTGCCCTGCTCGTGGCCGGCCTCCTCGGCTACGGCCTCAGCCTGCTCATCCACGGCCGCGACTGACCCGCAGCCCACGATCTTGGTCCGACCACGCCGGGACTGCGCGGTCGGACCCTGAAGTTCCACCCTACCCACCAACCCCTCGAACGACCGAATACCTCGGACGACCGACGACCCGGAGCAACTGTACGTGTCCACTTCCCCCATTCTCGCGACCCCTCCCGCTACGGCATCGGCCGCTGCCACCACAGTGCACCTGCACCAGGTTTCGTGGGGTGCGATCTTCGCCGGCGCCGTGATCGCCCTGGTCGCCCAGGTCATCCTCAACATGGTCGGCGTCGGCATCGGCCTGTCGACCGTCGGTGGCCCGGCCGCCGACAATCCCGCCGCCTCGACCCTGTCGCTCGGTGCCGGCCTCTGGTTCGTGATCTCCGGCATCGTCGCGGCGCTCGTCGGCGGCATCCTCGCTGGCCGCCTCTCCGGCAAGGCCAGCGGCAACAGCGCCGGCTCGCATGGCCTCGTGTCGTGGGCCGTGTCCACGCTCGTGGTGCTCTACCTGCTGACCTCGGCGGTCGGCGGCATCGTCGGCGGCGCCTTCAGCGGCGTGACCAGCACGCTCGGCGGCGCCGGCAACCTGATCGGCGGCACGGTGCAGACCGCTGCCCAGGCTGCTGCCCCGTCGCTGTCCAAGATCTCGAACCCGCTCGACGGCATCGAGCAGTCGGTCCGCCAGCAGACCGCCGGCCAGGACCCGCAGGCGGCCAAGGACGCAGCCGTTGCCGCAATCCGCGCCGTGTTCTCGGGTGATCCGGCCCAGAAGGCACAGGCCGAGAACCGCGCCGCCGAGGCCCTCGCCAAGGCTCAGGGCATCCCGGTCGATCAGGCCAAGGCCCAGATCCAGGACTACGAGAAGCAGTACGAGGTCGCCGTCACTGAGGCCAAGAAGAAGGCCATCGCCGCCGCCGAAGCCACCCGCAGCGCCGCCACCCAGGCTGCCCTCTACGGTGCCCTCGCCCTGATCCTCGGCGCCCTGGCCGGCTTCCTCGGCGGCCGTCTCGGCGCTCCGAAGCTCGCCACGTTCGGCACCACCGGTACCGTCTACGACACCCGTCGCGCCTGATCGCCATTCGGCCCCGGTTCGCCGGGGCCGATCCTCACCGGTCGGGTACGGCCGGTTCCCCTGAACACTCGGACAGGAGCATTTTCGATGAGCAGCACCACCGACAAGATCAAGGGCTTGGCCAACGAGGCCGCCGGCAACGTCAAGCAGGGCGTCGGCAACGTCACCGGCAACGACAAGCTCGTCGCCGAGGGCAAGGCCCAGGAACTCAAGGGCGAAGCCCAGAAGACCGTCGGCGACGTCAAGGACGGCGCCTCCAACCTCGCCGACAAGGTCAAGAGCAAGATCTGACCGGCGCAACACCGGGACGGCCATGCGGCCGTCCCGCCTCCACCTTTACCGACATTCTCGACAGGAGCGGACCATGAACCGCGACGAATTCCGCGGCGCCAAGCGCCACCTCCAGGGCCGCGCCCAGACCGCCATCGGCGGCCTCACCGGCGATCCCCGCCGCCAGGTCCGCGGTGCGGTCGACCAGATCGCCGGCGGCGCGCAGTACGCCTACGGCCGCGCTCGGGATCACGCCGAGGACTGGGCCGAGGACGGCCGCTACCTCGCCCACGAGGTTCGGGATCGCGCCGGTCACCTCGTCGATGACGGACGGCATCTCGTCGACGAGGCCCGCGACCGCGCGGGGGACCTGATCTCGGACGGCCGCGACTTCGCCCGCCATGCCCGCAAGCGCGGCGCATCCTATGGCCGACAGGCCGTGCGCTACGCCGACGACAACCGCACCTCCGCCCTGCTTGGCCTCGCCGCCGTCGCCTTCGCCGTGGGCTGGCTGTCCCGTCGTAGGCACTGAACCCGCAATCCCGGAGACGACCCCATGATCCGCAAGCTCCTCACCGCCTTCCTGCTTCCGAAGGTTATCGCCTACGTCAGCCGCCGCTTCGGGGGCCGGTCCGCCACGCCTTCGAGCCGCCGGGGGCACTGACCTCCTTCACACCCGAACCCTATCCAGGAAACCGATCCACGATGAAGCTGACTCTCGCACTCGCCGCCACCGTCGCCGCTACCCTCGTCGGCCTTCCGGCCCAGGCTGCGCCGGCCTCCGCAGCGCCTATCGAAGCGCTCGTGCGCGGTGACCTGCCGACCGACTACGTCCAGTACCGCCGCTTCGGTCATCGTCACGGCTGGCGCGGCGGACGCGGATACGGCCGGGGCTATGGCTACGGTCGCGGCTACGGCTATCGGCGTGGTCCCGGCGTCGGCGCTGCGGTTGGCGCAGGCGTGGCCGGCCTCGCGGCCGGCGCCATCATCGGAGGCGCCATCGCGAATTCGCAGGCGCAGGCCGCGCCGGTGGTCGTGCAAGGCGGTCCCGGCCCCGAGGCCGTCGCCGCGTGCGCTCGACGCTTCCGGTCCTACGACGCGTCGAGCGGTACCTACCTCGGCAACGACGGTGACCGCCACACGTGCCCGTAGCCGGACCGTCCTGCCGAGCCGAGGCCCGGAGACTGTGACCGTTCCGGGCCTCATGCTGCGCCGCGAGTTCGTGTTCCTCGCCCTCGCGGTGCTGCTCGGGCTCGGGGCGGCGACGGCCTACTGGGTGTCCCGCGCCACGGTGTTGACCATCGCCGTGGCGCCGAGCGACGGGACCGAGCCGGCCGTGATCCAGGCCTATGCCGACGCCCTGGCCAAGCGTCACAAGGAGATCCGGCTCAAGGTCCTTTCCTTCGACGACGTGCGCGACAGCGCGGCAGCGCTTCAGGACGGCCGTGCCGACCTCGCGGTGGTGCGCCCGGACGTCGACCTCCCCGACAACGGCCTGACGCTCGCGATCCTGCGCGACCAGGCGATGATCATCGCGTCACCCGAGGCGTCCGGCCTGACCGGCTTTCCGGACCTCGACCGCAAGCGCCTCGCCATCCTCGCCCACCGCGATGCCGACCAGGCCCTGATCAAGGCGATGGTCGAGCATTACGGGCTGACGCTCCTCGACAAGGATCCCGAGGGGCCGCTGCCGCCCCGCCACGTCGCCTTGGTCGAGATGCCCGAGACCGACCTGGCGGCGGCGTTCGCGGAGAAGCGCGTCGATGCGGTCATCTCCGTGATCTCGCCGACGGCTCCGGCGGCCCAACGCATCATCGACATCGTGCAGGGGGCGAGCGAGAATCGAAAGGTCGCCTTCGTGACGGTCGCGAACGCCGACGCCATCGTCGCTCGGCTGCCGCGGCTCCAGGCCGTGACCATGCCAGCCGAGACCTTCGGCGGCAGCCCCAAGGTCCCGGCCGAGGACGTGGCCACTGTCGGCGCCTCCTACCGCCTGATGGCGCGGGCGAACCTGTCTCGCCCGGTTGCGGCCGACGTGACCCAGCACCTGTTCGAGTTGCGAAGCGGCATGGCGAACGTGACCCCGGCCGCGGATTACCTGCAGGCACCGGGCTACGACAGCACCGCGGCCGCCACGAGTGCGCGGCTGCCGATCCATCCCGGTGCCGTCGACTATTATGAGCGCGAGCAGCAGGGCTTCGTCGAGCGCTACGAGACCTGGATCTACCTCGTCGCATTCCTCGGGGGCGGTATCGGCTCGGCAGTCGCGTGGGTCGGACAGCGTTTGTCCCGCATCCGGCGCGAACGTATCGAGGAGGCCACCGACCAGCTGCTGGAGATCCGGCGCGAGGCGCAGGACGGCGCGGACGCAAGCCGCCTCGAAAGCCTTGCCCGCGAGATCGATGATCTGGCCGGCGACATTGCCAAGCACGCGCTCGAACGCCCGACCGAGGCCAGGACGATGTCGGCGGCAGCCATCGCCATCGACGCGGCGCGCTCCACGGTCAAGCGAACCATCGCCGCCGGGCAACCGACGGGCGACGAGCCCGACCTCGCCGGGCGCATGACCTCGACGGGAGCCGCCACCTCCGACGCGGCGGCCTGACCGCGAGACCCCGGATGTTCCCATCCGGCACCATGTCCAACACGGGAAAGGAAACACGATGAGCAAGGGCTACCCCTCGATGACCGCGCTGCTCGGCCTGTTGGCCGTGGCCGGCTACCAGAACCGCGACAAGCTCGCCGAGCTCCTCAAGGGCCACGACGCCCCGGCGAACCCCTCCCTGAGCCCGAACCACGGCAGCGTGCCGCCGATCCCGCGTACCGCCTCCAACGCCGGCTTCACGGGCGGCATCGGGAACCTCGGCAGCTTGCTTGGCGGTCTCGGCACGGCCGGCGTCGGCGGCCTGATCGCCAGCGGCCTGAGCGAGCTCGTCGACCACTTCACGAAGGGCGGCCACGGCGAGACGGCGAGCTCCTGGGTCAACCAGGGCGCTAATCGCGACATCCCCGAGGCCGACCTCGAACGCGCCATCGGCCACGACACCCTCGACCACCTCACCCAGCAGACCGGCCTGAGCCGCGGCGCGCTGCTATCGCGCCTCTCGCGCGAGCTGCCGTCGGCCATCGACCGCTACGCCACCGACGGCCGTACTCCAGCCTGACGCCACGACACGACCGGCGCCAGAGGGCGCCGGCCGCACACGACGCCGGGCGACGCCGCGCCGGGGTTCGATTCAACGCTTTTCCCCGACCTTGCGAGACCCACATGGCCATCGACTACCGTTCCGAGCTTCGACGCCCCTTTCCCTTCAGCCTCGCGGTCGTCGCCGCCGTGCTGCTCGTATGGCTCGTCGTCGCCTCCATTGCCGGCGCGCGTCAGCGCAGCGCCCGAGACCACCGCATCGAGGACCTGCAGGGTCAGCAGACGGCGCTGCGCACCGACCTGGACCGCCAGATCTCGACCGCCGGCACCTTGGCCTCGCTCCAGGCCAAGGTCGCTGCCGCCAAACAGCAGGACCAGGAGGCAAGCAAGGCTGCCGAGGAGGCGAAGGCCCGCGCAGCGACCCTGAGCCAGGAGCAGAAGGCGGCGGAGGCCAAAGCGACCGAGGCGCGGAAGACGGCCGAGACCGAGACGCAGAAGCTCACCGAGCTTCAGTCCCAGGTCGCGCAGGCCGAGGGCAAGTTGGCGCCGTTGCGCGAGGCCATCACGACCGCTGAGAAGGCTGCAGTCGACCGCACCCAGGATCTCGCCGAGGTCGGTCGCCGCCTGGAGGACGTCCGGGTGCAGGAGGCCAAGCTCCGCGCCGATCTCGCGACCATGACCCAGGAGGCGACGGCCAAGACGGCCGACCTCGCCAAGGCTGAGGAGCGCCAGCAGAACGCTCGCGAAGCCGCCGCCGCCGCCCAAAAGGAACTGGCCGACGCGCGGACCACGACCGATCAGGCCACCAAGCAACGCTCGGACACGGATCAGGCCGTCGCCGACCTGACCGCCAGCAAGGACAAGCTCACCGCCGACGTCGAGCAGGCCAACCGTGATGCCGGACAGGCGCGCAACGCCTTGGCGAACGTCCAGAAGGAGCTCGCCGAGGCCCAGGCCCAGCGTGATCGTGTCGTCTCGGAGAGTGGCCAGGCCGAACAGGCGCTGCAGAAGCTCTCCGCCGACCGCGATGCCGGCACCGCCGCCCTCGACGCCCTGCGCAAGCGTCAGGCGGATGCACAGGGTGAGCTTGCCACGCTGACCGAGACTCTGGCCACCCGCAACAAAGAGGCAGCGGCCGTCGTTGAGCGTCTGGCTTCGGCCCGGCAGGACCTGAGCGCGGCCCAGGCCAAGCTCGCCGAGGTGCGCCAGCAACTTGCTACCCCGCCCGCCGCGGCACCGAGCAAGCCGGCTCGCTGAGACGGCAACGGCCCGAGGTTACGGCCTGCTTCAAACGCAGTCGACCACATTTGTCGAAGGGATGCTCGCAGGCCATCGCCGCCTACGAGCGGTCCCGAGCCGGATCGTCCGGTGCGGCCGACGACGGACCGACGCCATCGGGAGCATCGTCCCGCCGAGACTTGGTTGGGCCTGCCCGAGGATCTGGCCTCCCCCGACATGACTCGCGCCGGCTGAGGGAAACGAGGACAATATGCTGACCCGATTGAGCCGCGCCTTCCTTCGGGTGTTCCCGGCGATCCTCCTCGTTGTCGTGGGCCTGCTCGCCGCCCTCTTCCGCAAACGTGGCGGTTCCGGGAAGAGGGGCACGACGCTCGTTCCGGCGCCCGCCGGGCACACTACGAACCCGGTGCGACGCCGCGGGACTGCCATCGCACTCCTCGCCCTCCTTCTCGGGATCGGGCTGACCCTGGCTTTGGTCAGCGGTGGCGGCTTCCTTTGGCGGCTCGGTTCCCCGCTGCCGACGTCGGACGGCGAGAGCAGGCAACCGGTGGCTGCCCTGTCACAGCCCAAGATCGCTGGCAGCCAAGGAGGCACCGCGGAAGCTGTCGCTCCGGGCGGATCGGCGACAAAGCGGACGCCTGGTGAACCAGGTGCGGCGATGGCGCCCAGCGCCCCGGACCCGAGTTCCCCGTCCTTCGACACTGTGCGCGTCGAGCCGAACGGGGAACTGGTAGTAGCCGGACGGGCGACGCCCAACGGCACCGTGGAACTCCTGGTCGACGGCAAGCCGACAGCCAGGGCGGTCGCGGATGCGAACGGTCAGTTTGCCGTCGTTCCTCCGGCTCTCCCGGCCGGCAATAGCGAGGTCGGCCTACGGGTGACTGATGATAAGGGCGTGGTTCGCCAATCACGGGACAGCGTCGCGGTGGCGGTCTCGCCATCGTACGATGCCAAGCCGTTGGTCGCCCTGACCTCGCCGGACAAGCCGACCGTGGTGCTGTCGCAGCCAGGCTCGTCACAGACGGCAACCCGCCCGGTTCCCGATGCTACGTCCCCTGGACAGACGATGACGGGCACCGCCCCCCCGATCCAGCTTGGGTCAGGTGGGACCGTTCCGGCCGACGACGCTTCGGGCCCCCTTGCCGCAAACGAAGCGGCGCGATCCAGCCGGACCAAAAACGGCGGAAGTCCCGACGCTAAGGTATCGGATCAAGACGTATCCGGCGCCACTAGGTCCAGCCCCTCTAACGCACCTCAGGCCACGCCGACGGAGCGGGCAGTCGTAGTGGGATCAGCATCGGCGCCGACCAAGGTCGTCAGCATCGATGCGCAGGAAGGCGGTCGGCTGTTCGTCAGCGGCCAGGCTCCCGCCGGTGCGACCGTCCGGCTCTACCTTAACGACACCCTGATCGCCCCTGCCACGGTCAGTCGCGACGGCACCGTGACCTTCACCATCGGCCGAGGGGTCAAGCCGGGGGACTACAAGGTCCGGCTCGATCAGGTCGATGCCGCGTCGGGGAAGGTCCAAACCCGAGTGGAGGTGCCCTTCTCCGTTCCCGATATCGCTGGGACCGTCGGGACGAGCCGTGCGGTCGCCACACTGTCCGAGCCATCGCCAGACAAGGCCGGCGGTGGGAAGGTGGCGTCGAACGCATCCTCGCCGGCGACGGTCGGAGGACAAGGCGAGAATGCAGGCACCTCAGACGCGCCGAAGGATTCCATGTCTAAGACACCGGGGGCGCCGGCTTCCTCGGAAACCGTCCGGGACCCGATCAGGACTGAGCCCGCGCCTGGCACCGTCTACGTACCGGAGGTGAGGACCGCCCGGATCGAGCGCGGTGATAGCCTTTGGGCAATCAGCCGGCGGACTTATGGCGAGGGTGACCGGTACACGGCGATCTACGACGCCAATCAGGATCAGATCCGCGACCCGGACCTGATCTATCCTGGCCAGGTGTTCGTGCTGCCGAGTGAGGACGCCATCGATGCCGTCCACGACGAAAGATAAATCCGACAATGACCCGGTCCCACCATTTAAGGATAGCTCCGCCTCGGACCTAAAGGTCTGCGGTCCTTCCGCCGATAGGACCGTGCGGGAACCGTATCGTCCCGAGAATGCTTCCGGTCACTCAGCTCAAGCCGGAGGCGTTGATGCGTATCATGCCGTCTGTCCTGTCTAATGTTGCAGGACGCGTGCATTCGAGTCTTTCTCGTGCAGGACGAACCCCACGCAATCACGTCGGTGATACTCGCCTTTATGACCATCTCGCGGTCTACCCGACAGGGCAAGGCTACATCTGGGGTGGGCCGACCACGGCATCGAACGGGTTCGCACCGGCTATAGGCTACGACGCCTACCCCGGCGGCAACGGCTACTGACCCTGTGACGTGTTGTACCATCGCCGCTGCCGGAACGGTCGAGCAGGCGGAGCTGTTTCAAGCCCACATCCCGAAGGACAGGAGTTATCGAATGCGCAAGCTCGCACTTGCCTCCACGGCGCTGCTAGGACTCGGCCTGCTGGCATCGGCACCCGCCGAGGCTCGCGGCTGGGGCGGTGGCCACGGCGGCTACGGTTATGGCGGCGGCTACCGCGGCGTTGGCTTCCGGGGCGGCTACGGTGGCTACCGCGGGTACGGCGGCGGATATGGTCGTGGCTACGGCTACCGCCGCGGCATCGGCCCAGGGGCTGCCATCGGTCTCGGCATCGCCGGTCTGGCTGCCGGTGCCATCGTGGCGAACAGCTACGGCGGTTATGGCTATGGGCGTCCGGTCGGGTACTACGGTGGTGGCTACGGCTATGCACCCGCCTACGGATACGCACCGGCTTATGGCTACGGTTACCCAGCCTACGGTTATGGGTACTGATTTGGCCGGCCCAGCGTCTCGCGACTCACGGTGAGGTCCGGAGCGGAAGTGCAGTGCGCCCGGAGCGATCCTGGTGCACTGCATTTTTTTTGGAGTCTGGCCCAAGGGCACTGTGGACTCAGGCTGGTAGGGTCACCTCGGTCCGCAGGCCGCCGCTTTCAGGCATTTTAGCGGCAAGCTTGAATGACTGGAGTGGGTCCAGGCCGTGTCAAAA
>NZ_BPRA01000017.1 GCF_022179645.1 Methylobacterium thuringiense | reverse complement strand
GAATTGGTCCGCCCTTTACAATCCGCCACGCGCTCTCGACCGTGGGTCTCGATGCGGAGATGGAGGCGCTTCCCCAGGGCATCGCGACGATCGTCGCGAACAACAACTCGCTGCTTTCGACCGGCCAGCGGCGGCGGGTGCTCGCCGCGCGGGCGATCTGCCGCCAGCCCCGGTTGATGCTGTTCGACGAGATCACGGCCAATCTCGATGCGGCGACCGAAAAAGATCTGCTCGAGAGCCTGTGCCGGCTGCCTGGCGGCAAGATCTTCGTCACGCACAGCGATCGGGTGCTGGCTTACGTCGATCGCGCCTATCGCCTGGAGGACGGCGTGCTCAAGCCGATGGATCTGTCGTCCGGGCCGCAACGACTGGAAATCGCCTGATCTGCCGGCCGGCCGCGTGGTGAGAGCTATGGCAAGCTCGCCCGGTGGCCCTCGCGCCTGACGCCTTCAGGGCCGCGCACCGCACGCGCGGCGACGCGCAGGCGCCCTTGGCAACGGCCGACGGCCGGACCCGATGGGTTCCCCGCCGCGATCGTCGGCACCGACGGCTCGCTAACATGGCACGTCGTGAATGAGAACAAGCGCGGGGTGCGGATGACACGCCGCCGACGGCTAGACGATGAGGGCGAAAATCGGCCGCTGATCGTGCGCCGGGCCGGCAAACAAAAGGACGGCCTCGCGATCGAGCCGCCCTTTTTCGTCGGATGACAATGGTACCACCGCCCCGGCTCGAACGGGGGACCTCTTGATCCACAATCAAGCGCTCTAACCAACTGAGCTACGGCGGCACTGCGGCAGCGTGTATCGTGCACGCTGCCGCTTTTCAAGCGGGCGGATGACGGCATCGAAGCTGCCTCCGATTCCCGCGTTGACAGCTGTGCTCCTCCCGGTAGGCCGTTTCCATCGCCGCTCGCGCGGCCCGGACGTGGAACGGGGACCGCCCGTCGATGAAGTCGCCCACTCTCGGCGCTGCGCGTGGTTTGATCCGGGTTCCGGAACGCTTGCGCGCCCTCGTGCGCGGCAGTGAGGCGGGGCTCGTCGTACTCGCTGCCGTCATCGGCTGCGTCGGCGGTTTCGCGGTCGTGGCGATGGGCGTCGTGACGCAGCTGCTGCGGGAGGCGCTCTACCATCTCCCGCACGGCGCCCGGCTCAGTGCCATGACCGAACTGCCGACGGAGCTCGCCCTGGCGGGGCCGGCCCTCGGCGGGGCGCTTCTGGGCCTCCTGGGGCTGGCCATGGCGCGGCGCCGCGGCGGGCAGCCTCGGAGGGCGATGATCGATCCGATCGAGGCCAATGCGCTGCATGGAGGGCGGATGTCGCTGCGCGACTCCGTCACCGTCGCCGTCCAGAACGTGATCTCGAACGGCTGCGGCGCCTCGGTCGGGCTCGAGGCCGGCTATACGCAGATTGCCGGCGGCCTGGCCTCGCGGGCCGGCATCGCTTTCGGCCTGCGCCGCTCGGATCTGCGGACCTTGGTGGGATGCGGCTCCGCGGCCGCGATCGGAGCCGCCTTCGGCTCGCCGCTGACCGGCGCCTTCTACGCCTACGAGCTGATCATCGGCACCTACACCATCGCGACCCTCGCCCCGGTGGTGGCCGCCGCGTTCTGCGGCAGCCTCGTCGCCCGGTCGCTGGTCGCGCAGGCGGCGTTCGTCGATGTGCGGGGGCTGGCGGGCAGCATGCAGGGCGGTATCGCGGTAGCGGACACACTGGCATGCCTCGCCCTCGGATTCGTCTGCGCCGGACTCGGCGTGGCCATCATGCGCGGCGTCACCCTGGTCGAGCGCGGGTTCCGCCGGACCGGCATCCCCGCTGCGCTGCGGCCGCTGCTCGGCGGCCTCTGCGTCGGCGGGCTGGCGCTCGCCACGACGCCCCAGGTGCTCTCGGGCGGGCACGGCGCCCTGCATTTCCACCTGTCCGAGTCGGCGGCGAGCCTCGGCGCGGGGGCGCTGGCGGGCCTGCTCGCGGCCAAGGCGGCGGCGTCGGCGATCTCGATCGGCGCGGGCTTCCGCGGCGGGCTGTTCTTCGCCTCGCTGTTCCTCGGAGCGCTCGCCGGCAAGCTGTTCTACCTGCTGGCGCCCGGCATCGACGCCATCGCCATGACGGCGACGGCCTACGCGATCGTCGGGATGGCGGCGCTGGCGGTCGCCATCGTCGGCGGCCCGCTGACGATGACCTTCCTCGCGCTCGAGATGACCGGCAGCTTCCCCCTGGCCGGCCTCGTCCTCGCCGCCGTGATCGCCGCCTCGCTCACCGTCCGGAAAACCTTCGGATATTCCTTCGCGACCTGGCGCTTCCACCTCCGCGGCGAGAGCATCCGCAGCGCCCACGACATCGGCTGGATCCGCAGCCTCACCGTCGGCCGCCTGATGCGCAAGGACGTGCGCACCGTGCCCCTCGACACGCCGCTGGCGGTCTTCCTGCGCGAGCACCCGCTCGGCTCGCCCTCTCTGGTGGTGGTGACGGACGCGCGCGACCGCTATGCCGGAATCGTGCTCGTGCCGGAGGCCCACGCCCAGGCCGGCGGGCGCCCCGGAGAGCCGGCCCGCCTCGCTGACGTGGCTAGACATGGTACGGCCATGTTGTTTGCCGGGATGAACGCCAAGGAGGCCATGGCCGCGTTCGACCGCACCGAGAGCGAGGCCCTGGCCGTGGTCGACGGGCCGGACAGCCTGGCCGTGATCGGCCTCCTCACCGAAAGCCACACCCTGCGCCGCTACAGCGAGGAACTCGACCGCCAGCGCCAGGCCGTGGTCGGCGAGACGTCTTGACCTCGGGCCGGCGCGCGGCACTTCCCGCAGGGAGGGCGCCCGCCAGCAGAGAGCGAAACGATGGCCGGATCGGCACGCAGCTACCGCATCGGGGTGATCCCCGGAGACGGCATCGGCAAGGAGGTCGTGCCCGAGGGCGTGCGCGTGCTGGAGGCCGCCGCCCGGCGCCACGGCTTCACGCTCCGGCAGGACTGGTTCGATTTCGCCTCCTGCGACTATTACGAGGCGCACGGCCGCATGATGCCGGAGGACTGGAAGCCGCAGATCGCGGGCCACGACGCCATCTTCTTCGGCGCCGTCGGCATGCCGGAGCGCGTGCCCGACCACATCTCGCTCTGGGGCTCGCTGATCCAGTTCCGGCGCGAATTCGACCAATACGCCAACCTGCGCCCCGTCCGCCTGATGCCGGGCGTGAAATGCCCGCTCGCCGGCCGCGAGCCCGGCGACATCGATTTCTGGGTGGTCCGCGAAAACACCGAAGGCGAATACTCGAATGCCGGCGGCCGCATGTTCGCCGGCACCCCGCGCGAATTTGCGATCCAGGAGACCGTGATGACCCGCCACGGCACCGACCGCATCCTGCGCTTCGCCTTCGACCTCGCACAGTCGCGGCCGAAGAAGCACCTGACCTCGGCCACCAAGTCGAACGGCATCTCGATCACGATGCCGTTCTGGGACGAGCGCGTCCGCGCCGTCGCGGCCGATTATCCCGACGTGGCCTGGGACCAGTACCACATCGACATCCTCACCGCGCATTTCGTGCTGAACCCGGACCGCTTCGACGTCGTCGTCGCCTCCAACCTCTTCGGCGATATCTTGTCCGACCTCGGCCCCGCCTGCACCGGCACCATCGGCATCGCGCCCTCCGGCAACATCAATCCGGAGCGCGCGCACCCCTCGGTGTTCGAGCCGGTCCACGGCTCGGCCCCGGACATCGCCGGCCAGGGGCTGGCCAACCCGATCGGCCAGATCTGGTCCGGCGCGATGATGCTCGAACACCTCGGCGAGACCGAAGCCGCCGCCGAGATCGTTTCGGCGATCGAGCGCGTGCTGAGCGAGCGGACGCTGCGGACGCGGGATCTGGGTGGGACTGCGGGGACGGAGGAGTGCGGGAAGGAGGTGGTGGAGGCGTTGGGGTAGGGGGCGGAGTTGGAAACTTGGCCGCCTCTGTCCGGAACCGTCTGTGACTGATTGCTGAAGTTTGCGCGAGGGCTGCTTTGGGTGGGCGGCAGAGGCCGGCTCATTCGCATATTGCAACGCTACGGCAACCCGTGACGCGTCCCGTTACCGTCACTAGTTCGGACATTTCAATGATTGATGCTGTGTAAGTGCAGTCCCCTTCGAATCTCGCTGGAATATGGAGTGAAAAATGGTCGGTTGGTGACCCTATCCAGCAGCGCGGTGAACACAACGGCAATAAAAATCGACCGGCGACACCGTGTCCCCCTAGATGATATTATAAAAACAGTCTACGCTAAGGCAGAAGAGTCGACAATTTTCTAATTTTGTGGAATGGTAATGGCGAATAAAGAACTCAGCGATATTCTAGCATCGATAGATGAGCTCGCTAAAAGAGGTCAGATCACAAGAAGCAAAGCTTTCGCTTCATGGTTTGCCATTAACTTTTTTAGTGTGGATGAAGATGAGGCACTGGAAGCCGCAGCCGCAGACGGCGGAAACGATCAGGGAATAGATCTCATATTTTATGACGATACGTCAGAAGAAATCGTAGTTCTCCAAGCGCATTGTCCGGATAATACTAGCAAAAAAACTCCCAAAAATAAATGGGACGCTGTGGTTTCATCTATCCCATTTGTCAAAGAACCGCAGGCTTTAATCTCGGCAGGAAGACCAGATTTAGCAGAATCGCTTCGCAACATGAAAGAGGCTCATCCAGAGCACACAGTTATAGTGGGACTGATATCTCTTGGGCTGAAGTCTCAAGAGATCATCGATTCCGTTACTGCTCATCAATCCAACTCAAAATCAACAGAGGTAGATTATTTTATCTCGGGCAGGAGGATATCGAGGCAAAATATAGAGCGCTTGTTAATTCGGAGAGAGGCATCGCCGAAGATACTCTCAGTTTTTCTGGCGATTATATTGAAGATCATGGTGAGTATGGGCGTGCATGGATTGGCTCTGTGAGCGCCCAAGAACTTCAGCGACTACATAAAGAGCATAATGATGAGCTCTTTGCCGGGAACATTCGGTTGTTTTTGGGGGCTCGCAAAGGCGGGATCAACGAGCAAATTATAAAAACGGCTAAGGAGGAGCCCGGATCCTTCTGGGCACTCAATAATGGCATTACTATTGTTGCGGATACCGTAGATTTATTAGATAAACAACAGGACGGGTCTACGCTAAGGCTTAAAAGATTTAGCATTGTAAATGGCTGTCAAACAACCTCAATTCTAGTCCAGGCCAAAGCAACGCCAAAGGCTAAAGTCCTGGCTCGTATAATCGCTGCAAAATCTTCGATAAAAACTGATATTGTCCGCTACAATAACTCTCAAAACGCAGTTAAAATTTGGAGTGTTCGCTCTGCGGATAATATACAGCAGACCTTGCGCGAGCAGTTTAAATCAGTTGGAATAAACTACGCTCCGAAGCTTGCGGGAGCCAGAAAGAAAAAAGATCAAAATATCATTGAACTTGATAGATTAGCTCAATATCTCGCGGCGTCTCATCAGGAATTTCTCGTACAAGCAGTTGGCAACAAGGGTGAGCTATTCGATCAGCCTTACCAGAAGATATTCCATAAAGGCATTCAGGCGCCCGAAGCATATCTCGGTTGGCTTATCGGCACCATGGCAGATCTTGAACGACAGCAGCTTCTTGAAGGCATTGGCAATGATCAAAACTCGGGCTTGTTAAGTGTGGCAAGCACCTATTGGATTTGTTATTGTACGCACAAATTAATCAAAAAGTTCTCTAAAATAGATTCTCCGCATATGAATCTACAATCTATGGCTGCACCTGAATTTCATAATGGCATTAAAAAATACACGTCCAAAGCGACGGCTATGTTTTACGATGCTGCCGTTGATGCGTATGAGCGAGATACATATGGTTCATTTAAGAGTACGCTTCGATCTTCGAAGTTTCTTCAAAAAATAGATAGCAAGATCAATCTTAGAGTTTCTCAATTGGCAGCGAGAACTCTTCCTGACCTTGCCGTTGTGAGCAAGGGAGTAAAAGCTTGAAGCGCAATTATGTGGGGTTCGTTCTGAGGCAGTCTCTACGTTTGATTGTTCAGTTTTTGGAAAGCGGCCCGTTAGCCGACGGCAAACCTGCCATTGTCGAAGGCTAATTGGAATAGCCAAGATTTTGTCGGCGAACTCCATTGGCTATTCATGTGTCGATAAAACGTACAATATTGGACGTCGGCGGCATACTATATGCGGCGTCCAGTTGTCGGGTGTTGCTTAAGTGAAGGCAGAGAGGCCGCTTTCTTCAATTTTCGACCGTACAGAGGTGGCTCGTCGATCGTCTGCTTCCGGCCGATTTCGTTGAAAAACTCGGGACCGAGCCGAACCAACACTGCGAACTGCCTAAGCAGGAGAAGGTCCTGCTATCGCATCGCCTGGAACTCCCTGCGATAGTGGGATAGGGTCGGCAATGAGAGATGAACATTCTGGGGCGGCACTTTGAAGAACGCTTGAAGTGTTGCCTCCAAGCTTTTTGACAAAATCGGCTGACTTCAGACATCGAAGTTTACCCACGCGACAGCTTGAGAACAGTCAGATCTACTCGGTAAAGCCAAGGCGGTGACGCCTGCGCCGTCCCGTATCGTGCTGTCCGAACGCCCATCCAGCGTTAGATCAGGCTCGCAAGGAGCCACCCATGAGACCCGTCGTCGTCGCCGTCGCGATCACAGGATCGGTGCCGCGGACATCCGACAATCCGACGCTTCCGGTGACGCCGGCGGAGCAGGTCGCGTCGGCGCGGGACGCCTACGCGGCCGGGGCGTCGCTCGTGCACATCCATGTCCGCAACCCGGACGAGACGCCCTCCTCCGACCCCGATCTTTTCGCGGAGGTGCAGGAGGGCGTGCGAAAACACTGTCCGGGGATGATCGTGCAGTTTTCCACCGGCGGGCGCGGGCGCGATCCGGCGGCGCGGGGGCTGTCGCTGCAGCACAGGCCGGACATGGCCTCGCTCTCCACCGGCTCGGTGAACTTTCCGACGATCGTCTACGAGAACCCGGCGGCGCTCGTCACGGAGTTGGCCGCGAGCATGACAGCGCAGGGCGTGCGGCCCGAGATCGAGATCTTCGACCTGTCGCATCTCCACGGGGCGCGCCGGCTCGTCGAGGCGGGGTTGATCGACGCGCGTCCGCACGTGCAGTTCGTGATGGGCGTCAAGAACGCGCTGCCGGCCGAGGAGCGGCTGCTCGACATCCTGCTCGCCGAGACACGGCGCATCCTGCCGGAGGCGACCTGGACGGCCGCCGGCATCGGCCGCCACCAGAGCGACGTGATGGGCTGGGCGCTGGCGCGCGGCGCGGACGGGGTGCGCACCGGGCTCGAGGACAACATCCGGCTCTCCAAGTCCCGGCTCGCGGACGGCAACGCCGACCTCGTGCGGGTGGCGGTGGAGATCTGCGCGCGGCATGGGGCGCGGCCGGCGACCTGTGCCGAGGCGCGGGGGATGCTCGGCCTCGGCTGACGGCGCGCTCCCGAACGCGCGATCTTTGCAGGCCGCGTGCTGCTCGCGGCGGGTTCGTTTCCTAGGCCGCGACCAGCCGCGTCTTGCGGGTGAGCGCCTCCTCGACGGTGCCGTCGCCGTCGAGATAGCCGTGGCGCTTGGGGTTCGGCATGATCAGCGAGGCGGCGAACGAGATCGCGAGCATGAATGCGACGTACCAGGGGAAGGTGCTCTCCATGCCCTCGTTCTTGAACCACAGCGCCACGTATTCCGCGGTGCCGCCGAACAGCGAGTTGGCGATGGCGTAGGAGAGGCCGACGCCGAGCGCCCGGACATGGGTGGGGAACAGCTCGGCTTTCACGATGCCGCTGATGCCCGTGTAGAAGCTGATCGCGATCATCCCCGTCATGATCAGCCCGAAGGCGACGACCGGATCGGTGGTGCCGCCGATCGCCGTCATCAGCGGAACCACGAGCAGCATCGTCAGGCCGGAAAAGAGCAGCATGTTGGTCTTGCGGCCGATCCGGTCGGAGAGCCAGCCGAAGAAAGGCTGGATGATCATGTAGGTGAACAGCGCCACCGTCATCGTGCGCGAGGCCAGCACCGTCGGCATGTGCGCGGTGTTGACCAGATACTTCTGCATGTAGGTCGTGAACGTATAGAAGCTCAAGGATCCGCCGGCCGTGTAGGCCAGCACCACGCAGAACGCGCGCCAATGCTTGAACAGGGCGGCGATGGTGCCGGAATCCTTGGAGTCGAGGTTGTCCTTCGTCGCCGTCTCGGCGAGCGAGCGGCGCAGGAACAGCGCGACCACGGCGGCGAGCGCGCCGATCACGAACGGGATGCGCCAGCCGCCGCCCTGGAGCTGCTCCTTGGTCATCACCGTCTGCAGGGTCACCAGCACCAGCGAGGCGAGGAGCTGTCCGCCGATCAGGGTGACGTACTGGAACGAGGCGTAGAAGCCGCGCTGCCCCTTGGTCGCGACCTCGCTCATGTAGGTGGCGCTGGTGCCGTATTCGCCGCCGACCGAGAGCCCCTGGATCATCCGCGCGAGCAGCAGGAAGACCGGGGCGAGCGTGCCGACGGTCTCGTAGGTCGGCAGCACCGCGATCAGCAGCGAGCCGGCGCACATCATCAGCACCGAGATCATCATCGAGGTCTTGCGGCCGAGCCGGTCGGCGATGCGGCCGAACAGCCAGCCGCCGACGGGCCGCATGAAGAACCCGACCGCGAAGATGCCCGCCGTTTGCAGCAGCTGGCTGGTGCTGTCGCCGGAGGGGAAGAACACCGGCGCGAAGTAGAGCGCGAAGAAGGCGTAGCAGTAGAAGTCGTACCACTCGACGAGGTTGCCCGAGGAGGAGCCGACGATCGCCAGGATGCGGCGGCGGCGGTCGGCCGGATCGTCGGGCGCCGCGGGGGCGATCGCGAGGGCGTCGGTCATGGTACCTCCCGTGGCACCGGACTTTGCGCCGATTGCCGCACTGAGCGCCGTCCGGATCCGTGGCAGCCGGTCGGCGCTGGTCTGCGGGGACGGTCGCGCAAAGGCGATGGCGGCACAAGCCCTCGACGGAGGCTGTCCGCATCCTGAATGCAGGAGGGCGGGCGCTCGCCGCCGCCATGGCCGGCCCGCGGCATTGCCCTATCCTGGGCCCTATCCCGGCAGGCACCGATGTCGTGCCGACCGGAGCGGAGACCCGCGCATGCCGGACGATACCGCCCCGCCCCTCGGCGGCATCCTCGAAACCGCGCTCTACGTCGGCGACATGGACCGCGCCCGCCGGTTCTACGAAGGCGTGATGGGGCTGGTGCCGATGGTCGAGGATGCGCGCCTCGTCGCCTATCCGGTCGGGGCGAGCGTGCTGCTCCTGTTCCGGCGCGGCAGCACGCTGGAGCCGGTGACCCTGCCCGGCGGCGTGGTGCCGCCGCATGACGGTTCCGGCCCGCTCCACATGGCGTTCGCCATCGCGGCGGAGACCCTCGACGCCTGGATCGCCCGGCTCGCGGCGCACGATGTCGCCGTCGAGAGCCGCGTCGCGTGGCCGAAGGGCGGCACGAGCCTCTATTTCCGGGATCCGGACGGGCACGCCCTCGAACTCGCCACACCCGGACTCTGGCGGAATTATTGAGTCGCAGGCGGGCGATCGCCGAATATCCCGGCCGCACGACAGGTGAGGCGGAAGCGCGACTGTAGAGAAGGCCGCGAAGACCGTTTGCCGAAAGTCACGGAACGGTTTCGCGGATGTCCTCGTTGCGGGCCTGGACACGGCGCCGCGAGGGCTGCCGGGCAAACCAACAGACGGGAAACGACGCCATGAACAAGCTCTTTCGGAGCACGATGACGGCTGCCCTGGTTGTGGTCGGGGCGACGACGGCCTTTGCGCAAGGCGGTGGCGCAGGTGGTGGAGCGGGCGGCGGCGCCGGTGGTGGTGCCGGAGTGGGCGCAGGTGGCGCCGGTGGCGGTGCAGGTGGTGGCGCTGGCGGCGCGGCCGGTGGAGCGGGTGGCGGCGCGCGCGGCGGAGCCGGTGAGGCTGGCGGTGCCGGTGGTGCGGCCGGCGGGGCCCGTGGCGGCGCAGAAGGCGGCGCGGCCGGAGCGCGCGGCGCCGGCGAGGAGGGTCCTGCGGGCGGTGCCCGTGGTGGCGCGGCGGGTCGCGAGGACGGCAAGGCCGGTGCGGCCGGCGAGAAGAGCGGCAAGCCGGGTGCAGCCGGTGAGAAGGGTGCAGCGGGCGAGCGCGACGGTAAAACCGATCGCGGCGATCGCGACGGCAAGGGCGACAGGGACGGCAAGGCCGACCGTGGTGATCGTGACGGCAAGGCCGATCGCGGCGACCGGGATGGTAAGGCGGATCGTGGTGATCGCGAAGGACGCGGCGGAGCCGGCGAGCGCGCTGGTCGTGGCCAGGCCGCAGGCGCCTCGCGCAGCCTGAGCACGACCCAGCGCACCGAGTTCCGCTCGACCCTCACCCGCGGCGGCGTCCGCCCGCTGACCAACGTGAACTTCAACGTCAGCGTCGGCACGGCCATCCCGCGCTCGGTTCGGCTCAACCCGCTGCCGGCGGCGATCCTGACCCTGGTGCCGGCCTATCGCGGCTACGACTACGTGCTCGTCGGCGACGACATCGTGATCATCGATCCCGACACCTACGAGATCATCGACGTGATCCCGGCCTGATCATCGATCGATCGAGACCAGAGGGCGGGGCTTCGGCTCCGCCCTTTTTCGTGGTCTCAGCGCTGGCGTTCGAGCAGGCCCGAGACGACGCGGGCCGTGTAGTCGACCATCGGCACGATGCGCGCGTAGTTCAGCCGCGTCGGCCCAATCACGCCGACGACCCCGACGATCTTCTGGTCGCCGTCGCGAAACGGCGCGGCGATCAGCGAGGAGCCGGAGAGGGAAAACAGCTTGTTTTCCGAGCCGATGAAGATCCGCACGCCGTCGCCGCCCTCGGCGCGCGAGAGCAGCTCGATCACGTCCTTCTGGGTTTCCAGGTCGTTGAACAGCAGGCGGATGCGTTCGAGATCTTCCACCGCGCGCAGGTCGTCGAGGAGGTTGGCCTGGCCGCGCACGATGAGCTGGCGCGCCTCCGACGGCCCGACGGCGGTGGCGAGTCCCGCATCGACGAGGCGCTCGGTCAGCACGTCGATCTCGCGCTTCATCGCTTGCCGGCCGGCCTCGATGTCGAGGCGCAGGGTGTCGAGGGTGCGGCCTTGGAGGCGCGCGTTCAGGTAGTTCGAGGCCTCCTGCAGAGCGCCCGTGGGCAGTCCGGGCGGCAGGTCGACGAGGCGGTTCTCGACGCCGCCGTCGACCGACACCAGCACCACGAGGGCGCGGGCCGGGTCCAGGCGCACGAACTCGATATGCTTGAGCTGGGCGTTCGCCTTCGTGGTCAGCACCACTCCGGCGCCGCGCGAGATGCCGGACAGCAGGCTGGAGGCCTCCGCGAGCGCGCTGTCGAAGGTATGGCGGGAGGCGGCGGCGCGCATCTGCGCTTCGATCCGCGTCTTCTCCTCCTGGCCGACATCGCCGAGCTCCATCATCGCGTCGACGAAGAAGCGCAGGCCCTGCTCGGTCGGCAGCCGCCCGGCCGAGGTATGGGGCGCGAAGATCAGCCCGGAATGCTCCAGGTCCGACATCACGTTGCGGATCGAGGCGGGCGAGAGCGCCATCGGCAGGATCCGCGCGAGGTTGCGCGAGCCGAGCGGCTCCCCCGTGGTGAGGTAGCTCTCGACGATCTGCCGGAAGATCTCGCGCGAGCGCTCGTTCAGCGTCGCCAGCGCGAGCGCCTGCTGGTGGGAGGAGAGGAAGGGGCTGTTTTCGGTCACGTTTTCAATCCTGACCGACGATTGTGTCCGGCCGTGGGTCCGGGATCAATCCGTTCGTACGGGACCACCAACGCGGAACGCCGCCCGCCCCGAAAGGACGGACGGCGTTGGGTGACGCATTCGTTCGATGGCTCAGGCGGCGAGGCTGCGCGGCTCGTGCCGGCCTTCCTTCACCTCCTCGATGATCTTGGCGCAGAAGGCGTCGAGATCGCCGGGATTGCGGCTGGTGATGATGCCGCCGTCGGTCACGACCTGCTCGTCGACCCAATGGCCGCCGGCATTGACCACGTCGGTCTTGATCGAGCCGAACGAGGTCAGCTTGCGACCCTTCACCGCGCCGGCCTCGATCAGCAGCCACGGTGCGTGGCAGATCGCGGCGACGACCTTGCCCGAGGTCAGGAAGCTCTTGATGATCTCGAGCGCCTTCGGCTCGAGCCGCAGCTTGTCCGGGTTGATCTGGCCGCCGGGCAGCACGAGGGCGTCGTAATCGCCCGAGTTCACGCTCTCCAGATCCTTATCGACCGTCACGCTCTTGCCCCAGTCGGTCTTGTCCCAACCGCGGATCGCGTCCTTGGACTGGCGGGACGTCGGCGCGGCGACATGCACCGTCGCGCCTGCTTCGGACAGTTTCTCCTGCGGTACCGTCAGTTCGCTCTGCTCGAATCCGTCGGTCGCGAGAATGAGAATCTTGGTCTGGTTGATGTCCGGCATCGACGATACTCCATCAATGTTGGGTGTTGCCCGGCCAACGAGGCGCTCCGAACCATGTTCCCGCGGCAATTCGCAACAAGATCGTCCCGGAACCCCGGCGTTGCTCGGAGATTGCTCCTGCATCCCCACAACCGATCGAGGAGCTGCGCCATGGCCAATCCCGGCATGCCGACCCCCGAACCGTTTCCCGGCGGCAACATCCCCGGCGACCTTCCGCCACCGGTCGAGCCCGGCGATCTGCCGGATATCGGACCGACGGGGCCCCGCACGCCCTATCCGGTGGACGATCCCGATATCGACGAGCCCAAGGGACCGGGCTCCGAGCCGGATTACCTGCCCGGCGGCCCGAGCGATCCGGGTATCCGGCTCTGATCGCGCCCCATCGAAGCTAACGAGGCCCTTCGCGCAGCAACCCGGCGCGGAGGGCTTTTTCGTTTGCGGTCAGTGCCCGCCGTGGGAGGTGCGCACGTCGCGGGGGGCGGCCAGAATCTCGGCGAGGCTGGTGGCGACGTGCCGGGCCTCCTCGTCGGTGAGCCGGAGCTGGAACGGCGGCAACGCCCCGGCCTGCAGCGCGACCACGGGCTGACCCTGTTCGTCGGTGCCGACCTCGATCGCCGAGGAGGTCACGTCGAGCATCGCGATGTCCTCCTCGTTCAATTCCTCCGGCATTTCGGGCTCGTCGCCGTCGTCGATCGCGGTCAGCAATTGACCCACGGCGCGTACGAGCGCCCGGGCGGCCCGGGCATCCATCACGACGGCGGTCGACTGCTCGTCTTTTTGAAAAGACAACTGAATGTTCGCGCCTTCGAGGGAAACCGAGATGCCCGCCATGGAATGCCTAACTGCTTGGAGCCGAACCGTATATGGACCGGCGCTCGCGAAAACGACAGGGCTGCATGGCCGCCGCGACCCCGCGGCCAACGGGTTTCGCGCCCCGGAAAGCGTCCGCACCGTCTTGTTGTGGCCGCTTCGATCCTCTACATGGCAGACAGCGGGTCTTAAACGGATCCGAGCGCGCATGATTCAAGTCGCCTCGGCACCCGCTCATCCGACATACCGACGGACACGAACCACCATGCTCGCGCCGAGCAGGCGCTTGCCCGTGGTTCGTCAGAAATACGACAAGGAACGATTACGTGAATACCGGTACTGTTAAGTGGTTCAACGAGACCAAGGGCTACGGCTTCATCCAGCCTGACGATGGTGGCAACGACGTCTTCGTGCACATCTCGGCCGTGGAGCGGGCAGGGTTCCGCAGCCTCGCGGAAGGCCAGAAGGTCTCCTACGAGGTGATCACCGACAAGCGCAGCGGCAAGGACGCTGCCGGCAACCTCCAGGCGGCCTGACGCCTTACCCGATGCCGGCCCTCAGCGCCGGCATCGGACCCGGACGCGAACAGCGTCCCACTTCCGAAGCGGACTCCGATGCAGCCCCAGGCGCCCATCGGATCGACGGCCACCACGGTGCCTCGGCAATTGCCACCGAGCCAAACGACCGTGCGACGGGCTGCCGTTCATCGCGACGTCATTACAAACAATCAGAAACGAGGTCGATCTCGAGACAGTCGAGAAACACGACCGCAAGAAAGCCAAGAAAAATACAATGCAGTTCGAGTACACACCCCGCCGTTCCGGCCGTTCGCCCGTCACCGACGCGACGACGTTCCGGGTCGAGCGGTTGAGCCGGGGCGCCTTCGACAGCGCCGTCCCCGCCGACATCACCCACCTGATCGACCGGTCCTACCGGTATCACTCGCCGCGCGAACTGCGCTGGCATCTCGCCGAGCGCCTCGGCATCACCCCCGCCGCAGTCCGTCTCAACGAGACGAGCGCGCACCGGGTCTGACGTTCAGCCCGCGGCCCTGAGGGCCGCGAGCACCGGTTCGCAAAGCGTGCCGGGGGCTGAGATCAGCTCCCCATGCCGGGGTTCCGGCCGATTGTAGCGGGCGGGTGCGCCGTCGAGATCGCAGACCATCCCGCCGGCTTCGCGAAGAATCAGGTCGGCGGCGGCGAGGTCCCAGTCGCGCGAATCCTTCGAGATCAATCCGAGATCGATGACGCCCTCGGCAACGCGCGCCACGCGCAACGCCAGGGACGGGATGCGGTCGACCCGCGTCAGCTCCGGCGGAGCGCCGCGCTTGCAGGCGCCGCGCAGCAGCCGGTCCTGGAGCGGTTTCGGCCCGGTGACGCGGATGCCGTCGAGCGCGCCGGCGCCGGAGGCACGAATCGGCGCGCCGTTCAGGCTCGCGCCGCCGCCGGCGGTCGCCTCGTAGAGCGCGTCGAGCACCGGCCCGAACACGAATCCGATCACCGGCTCGCCATGCGCGAGCAGCGCCACCGCGATCGACCAGTCGGGATGTCCCGACAGGAAGGCGCGGGTGCCGTCGATCGGGTCGACGATCCAGACGAGTTCGCTGGTGAGCCGGACGGGATCGTCGGTGGTCTCCTCGGAGAGCCAGGCGGCGCGTGGCTCGATCTCGCTCAGGCGCACCTTCAGGAAGGTGTCCACCGCCACGTCGGCCTCGGTCACGGGCGAGCCGCCCGCCTTCGACCAGACGTTCGCGCTGGTCTGGCCACCCGCGCGAAAGAACGGCTTTGCCAGCGCCGCCGCCTCGAGGACGGCCTCGCGGGCGCGCGGAAGTAGGGCCGCGACGAGGTCGCGCGTGTCGGCGGGGAGGACGGTGTCGGCCATGCGGTCCGGATGCTGTCGCCGCGGGGATCCGAGGGAGGCCTCGTTGTAAGCGGCATTCGCCGGCATCCACAAGGATCGCGGCGCAGAACCCGATACGATCGACTTGGCGCAATTACAGCAAGGATCCGTTGAGCATTCCCGGCGCAATGCCGATCTCCACGATCGCTTAACGCTCGCTCTTAAGCCACTCTGAGGAGGTTAGACGCGATTGTGCTTGTCATGACGAGCGGTCCGACAGAGGCCGCCGACCGAAACAGGGCGTCGACAGGATGAAGACTTTCTCTCTCTCCGACCAGCACTGCCCCGCCGACACGCAGGACGAACTCATGCAGGACGGCGTCGCTCTGTCGACCGTGGACCTCGCCTTCGACGCGAGCCCGCTCCCGATGATCGTCCCCGGCGAGGCCGCCGGGATCGCCCTCGGTTTCGCCCCCGGCGAATCGGACGATTGCGGCGAGGACCGCTTCAGCCTCCTCCTCGTCGATGCGGAGGGTGAGGTGCTGGTCCGTCTCGGACCGTTCGGCGAGGACGACGTCGTCGCGATGTGGCGCGACTTCGCCGCCAAGTCCGGCCTGCCGCGCATGATCATCCGCGAAGGCGGCGGCCTCGCCACCGTCTCGCGCCAGCTCGGCCGTGTCGCCCTCGGCAACACCCGCCAGCGCCGCCGCCACGGCCTCCTCAACGGCCGCCGCCCGCGCTTCCTGGTGCGCCGCAAGTCCGCCCGCCTGCCGGCCCGCCCGCAGATCTATCGGAACGAGAACGAGATCATCGCGCGTTCGTAAGGTTCAGTGGCCGACAAGACCCTGCCAGACCGAGTCCGCCGCGAGACCCGCGAACAGGATCAGGCCGGCATCGCGGTTCGACCGGAACAGCGTCAGCGCGCCGAGGCCGTCGCCCGGCTCGAGCCGCAGGGCCTGTCGGACGAGATGGCCCGCGAACAGCGCGAGGCCCAGCCAGCCGAGAACTCCGGCTCCCGCGAGCCAGAGCGCCGGCGCCATGAACAGCACGGCGGCGCCGTAGCAGACACCCACCGCGAAAATCAGCCGGTTTCCGAACAGGCGCGCCGAGGAACTGATCCCGGCGATCTCGTCGTCCTCGATGTCCTGCACGGCGTAGATCGTGTCGTATCCGACCACCCAGGCGATGGTCCCGGCATAGAGCCACCAGGCCGGTGCATCGAGATGCCCGAACAGGGCGACCCAGCCCATCAGCGCCCCCCAGGCGAAGGCGAGGCCGAGCACCGCCTGCGGCATCGGCATCACCCGCTTCATGAAGGGGTAGATCGCCACGGGCAGCAGCGAGGCCATCCCGACGAGGATCGCGACGCCGTTGAACTGCAGCAGCACGCTCAAGCCTACGAGCGCCTGCGCCACCAGGAAGACAACGGCGGCACGCGTGCCGATCTGGCCCGAGGGCAGCGGGCGCGAGCGGGTCCGCTCGACGCGAGCGTCGAGGTCGCGGTCGGCGATGTCGTTGTAGGTCGAGCCGGCCCCGCGCATGGCGATGGCGCCGATCAGGAACAGCAGCAGGTGCCAGGGATTCGGGCCGGTGCGATCGGCCGCGGTCGCGGCCAACGCCGCCGACCACCAGCACGGCAGCAGCAGCAGCCACCAGCCGACCGGCCGCTCGATGCGTGCGAGCCGCAGAAATGGACGCCAGCCGCGCGGGGCGAAGCGATCGGCCCAATGGCCGGCGACCGCGTCGGCGACGCGCCCCGAGGGGGGCAGGTCGCGGCGGTTCGCCTCCGCAGGTTCGTCGGACGGCACGGATCCGGGACTGGGGCGGTGTCTGTCTACGACGGAACCGCCTTACAGTGCGCCCTGGGGCATCTTGAAGCTGCCCTGCAGGCCCGGCCCGCCGAGGAGACCGCCACCGCCGCCACCCTCGCCGCCACCGCCGGCACGAGCCTGGGCTTCCATCTTGGTGACCTGGGCGGCCATGCCGCAGACCTTCGAGCGGATGCCGCCGACCTTGTCGTTGTCGGTCTTGAAGCCCTGCGCGAAGGAATCGGGGATCGAGCACCATTCCTTGTTGGTGGCGATCCACTTGATGCCGGTGACGCCGTTGGCATGGAGCTGGCCGAACAGCGCGCAGGCCGCGGCCGGCGTCATCTTCTGCTTGGACTGCGAGGCGGCGTTCGCCTTGGCGACGAGGTTCTTGCGGTCGTTGAGAGTCTTCTGGATGGCGTTGCAGTCGACGCCGGCCTGAGGGCCGACGGACTTCGCCGACGGGACGCCCATCGGAGCGGAGGGGGCGCCCATCCCCATCGACATCGAAGGGGCCGCAACGGCGGACGGCTCGGCGGCAGCGCCTGGGGGCGCATCGCCGGGGGCGACCGGCATCTGCTCGAACATGCTCTGCGCGAAGGCGGGGCTCGCCGCGAGCAGAATGCTCAGCGCCCCCACCACGGCCGGGATGGTCTTCGACGACATGATCCCGTGCGACATCCTCTTCGACATGACCCTGGTATCCCTCTCCCCACTGCCGCGACCGAGGCGCGTGCCCCCTCAGGCCGACGGCCTCCGGCTTTCCTCCGGACCGGCGCACGCGGCGCTCGATCGCTGACGGACAGCCTGTCGGTCTCGATGACGGCCGATTCCGCACAGGAATGTGGCGGCTTTCGCGTCATGGGCATCGGAACGGGGATGGTGCGGCCGACTCGGTGGAAACCGGCGGGACGTGATGTTTTTGCACCACGGCCGATCGCGTTGACTTGAGAACGGCCTCACGCGAGGGAGGCCGGATGGCGGCATACGACTTCACCGCGCCCCGGCTCCATGTCGAGGCGGAACTCCGGCAGGGCCTCGTGCTGCCGCTCGAGCGGGCCCAATCCGGCTACCTGCTGACCGTGTTGCGCAAGGGGGAGGGCGACAGCGTCCTCCTGTTCAACGGGCGCGACGGCGAGTGGCGCGCCGAGATCTGTCCAAGCGGCCGCAAGAGCGCCGATCTGCGTCTCGTGGAGCAGACGCGGCCCCAGCCCGCACCGCTCGACCTGCATTACCTGTTCGCGCCGCTGAAGACGGGCCGCCTCGACTACATGGCCCAGAAGGCCGTGGAGATGGGCGCCGGCCTGATCCGGCCGGTCTTCACGCGCTATACCCAGGGCGAGCGTATCAAGCTCGACCGGCTGCGCGCCAACGCGATCGAGGCGGCCGAGCAATGCGGCATCCTGGCGATCCCCGAGATTGCGGAGCTGACCCGGCTGCCGGCCGCCCTCGACGCGCTGGAGCCCGAGCGCCTGCTGGTTTTTTGCGACGAGGATGCCTCGGTGTCAGACCCGGTGATGGCGCTCCGCGCAGCTTGCAACCCCGCCGCGCCACCGCCGCTTGCGGTACTCGTCGGCCCCGAGGGCGGCTTCGCCCCCGAGGAGCGCGAGCAGGTCGCCGCCCGCCCCAACACCGTCGCGCTGTCACTGGGTCCCCGCATCCTGCGCGCCGACACCGCCGCGGTCGCCGTGTTGGCCCTGGTGCAGGCGGTGCTCGGCGACGCGCGCTGAGGGGCGCAAATCGACCCCACGTTGTCCGCTCTTGCGCCCTGGCTTAAGGACACGACATCTCACTCGGGCCGGCTGCGGGCTCTGACCGCGGCACGCTGCGGGCCGCCGCCTGCGTCCGTTTCGTCCGAACGCTCCGTCCCGGGAAGCCAGCGCATGGCGCGCGATACGTCCGACACGACCCCGCTGACCTCGCGGGCCGAGTTGATCGAATGGTTTTCCGTCGGCGAGAAGCCGCCGGAAGCCTTCGCCATCGGCACCGAGCACGAAGCGATTCCGTTCTATCGCGACGGGCACAGCCCCGTGCCCTACGAGGGAGTGCGCGGCATCCGCGCGCTGCTCGAGGGGTTTGGGCGCGAGACCGGCTGGGAGCCGATCCTGGACGCCGGCAACATCATCGGGCTGGCCTCGACCCGCGGCGGTGGTGCGATCTCGATCGAGCCGGGCGGCCAGTTCGAGCTGTCGGGTGCGCCGGTCCCCGACGTCCACAAGACCATGAGCGAGTTGCGGGCACATCTCGCCGCGCTGATGTGCGCCGCCGATCCGCTGGGCATCGGTTTCCTCGATCTCGGGATGAGTCCGAAATGGACGCGGGACGAGACCCCGCTGATGCCCAAGAGCCGCTACCGGATCATGCACGGCTACATGCCGAAGGTCGGGACGCTCGGCCACGACATGATGCTGCGCACGGCGACCGTGCAGGTGAACCTCGACTTCTCCTCCGAAGCCGACATGGTGAAGAAGCTGCGTGTGTCGCTGGCCCTGCAGCCGGTGGCCACCGCGCTCTTCGCCAACTCGCCCTTCACCGACGGCCGGCCGAACGGCTTCCTCTCGCGCCGCTCCGAGATCTGGCGCGACACCGACCGCGACCGCACCGGCATGTTCCCGCAGGCCTTCGAGGAGGGTTTCGGCTACGAGGGTTACGTCGACTGGCTGCTCGACGTGCCGATGTACTTCATCAAGCGCGGCGAGACCTATCACGACGTCTCCGGTGCCTCCTTCCGCAGCCTGATGCAGGGCCGGCTCGACCAGCTTCCGGGCGAGTTCGCTACGGTCTCGGATTGGGCGAACCACGCCTCCACGGTGTTCCCTGAGGTGCGCCTCAAGCGCTTCCTGGAGATGCGCGGCTCGGATGTCGGCAGCCCGGCGATGATCGCCGCGCAGGCGGCCTTCTGGGTCGGGCTGTTCTATGACGGGTCCGCCCTCGATGCGGCCTGGGACCTCGTGAAGGACTGGAGCGCGGAGGAGCGCGAATGCGCGCGGGCCAGCGCGCCGCGGCTCGGCCTCGCCGCCTCGCTCGGCGGCAAGAGCCTCGGCGCGGTGGCGGCCGAGGCCCTCGCGATCAGCCGCAGCGGGCTGCAGGCGCGGGCGCGGCGCGACGGCACCGGACGCGACGAGACCGTCTTTCTGCGGCCGCTCGAAGCGATCGTGGTCGCCGGCCGAACCCATGCCGAGGACCGCCTCGCGGATTATGACGGCCCCTGGCAGAAATCCGTCGATCCGGCCTTCGACGCCTGCACGTTCTGACGGCTTTCGCGATCCCGGCTTTCCGCGGCCGGCGGAGCCGTCATGTACGTGGCGACACGCGAAGATGACTGAGATCTCCGCAGGGCGGGAACGCGGATCGCGGCAGCCGGATTATTTCGTTGGTCTGATCAACCGACGGAGACATGACACCATGTCGCGCATCAGTTCAGTCGCCCTCGCCGGCCTCACCGCCGCCGGCCTGACGGTAACCACCCTTCCGAGTGTACAGGCGGCTCCCTTCCCGGCGGCGACATCCACACAGGTCGTCGGCGCCGGCGGCGTCATCGACCATGTCGGCTGGCGGCGGGGCTATTACGGCCCCCGCTATGGCTACGGTTACGGCTATCGCCGCCGCAACATCGGCGGCGCGCTCTTCGCCGGGGCGGCGTTCGGACTGATCGGGACGGCCATCGCGGCGAGCGCGGCCCCCCGCTACGGCTACTACGATGACGCCTATGCCCGGCCGGTCTACGGCTATCCGGCCTACGGATACGGCGGCTACGGCTACCCCTACGGCTGGTAGCGGCGCGCGGCCGGCTCGTCGTTCGCTCGCCGACGGCTCCGGCCGCCGACGGGTTCTTTCGTGCTATGGCCGGCCATGTCCGACGTCACCGAGGCCGTGCCGGTCCCCCTCGACCTGACCGGCCTGAAATGTCCTCTGCCGGCCCTGCGCACCCGCAAGGCCCTGCGGATGCTCGTGCCCGGCGGCCGGCTCGCCGTGACTGCGACGGATCCGCTCGCGGCGATCGACATTCCCAACGCGGCCCGCGAAGAGGGCGCTCTCGTGGAAGAGGAGGCCAGCGAGGGGGCCGTGATGCGCTTCGTGATCCGCCGCGGCGCGGCCTGACGAAAAGCCACACTCCGCGAGGTTCTGCGACCTACCTGGCTCGCTTGCCTCATTGGCGCACGGTTCGCCCCCTAGGGCTCCGGCGACACCGCCACTACCGGAGACGCCATGGCCCCCGCGATTCGAGGCACCCGTACGGTCCATGAGGGCTGGAGCACCATCCTCGTCGCCGACCTGACCATGCCCGACGGCAAGCGCCACACCCGCGAAATCGAGGATCACGGCCGGGCCGTCTGCGTGCTGCCCTACGATCCCGAGCGCAGGGTCGCCCTGCTGATCCAGCAGTTTCGCGCGCCGGTCTTCTTCGCCGAGGGCGTGACCGAACTGCTCGAAGCGCCCGCCGGCCTGCTCGACGAATCCGATGCCGAGGACGGGGTGCGCCGCGAGGCCTACGAGGAAGCCGGCGTCCGGCTGTCCCGTCTCGATCCGGTCTCGTCCGTCTGGAGCATGCCGGGCATTTCGACGGAGCGGATGCAGCTCTTCCTCGGCGCCTATCGCGCGAGCGACCGCACCGGTGCCGGCGGCGGCCTGCCGGACGAGGGCGAGGACATCACGGTGGTCGAGATGCCGCTCTCCACCCTCGCGGCGATGAGCGACAGCGGCGAACTCACCGACCTGAAGACCCTCGCGCTCACCTTCGCCCTCAGGCTCAGGCATCCCGGCCTGTTCACCGAGGCCTGACGGAGCCGGCGCGATCGTTCATTCGAACACGTGGAGGCGGCTTCAGGACTCGGGCTTGGTCCCCGGATGAAGCAGCCATGCCGCATCCCGGCTGTGCCGGCCCAGGGCCGAATCCAGCGTCTGACGACCGCGCGACGCGGCCGCGATCTTCAGGAAGCGCCACGAACGCAGGAAGTAGCGCGGAAACAGCCGGCGCGGCGCGTGCAGGAACCGGAAGAACCATTCGAGGCCGAGGCGCTGCATCAGGACGGGTGCCCGCGGAACCAGCCCGGCGGCAACGTTCAGCGCCTCTCCGATGGCCAGCGTCACCGGGTTTCCGAGATCCGCCCCGTAGCGGTCGACCCAGATCTCCGATTTCGGCGCGCCGACGCCCATGATGAGCAGCGTCGTACCGTGGGCCCGGATCTCGGCGGCGAGACGGCTCGAACAGGCCTCGTCGGTTTCGAACCCGAAGGGCGGCGTCGCGACCCGCACCGCCTCGGCGGGCAGTCCGGCCTCGACGAAGGAGGCCGCGACGCGCGCGCCGACGACGTCCCTGGACGACATCAGGAAGACGCGCCGGCTCGCCGGCTGGGGCATCGCGAGCGCGGCGGCGATCAACTCGTGGCCGGTGATGCGCCGCACGTTGCGCTCGCCGCCGAGCCGCGCCAGCCAGACCAGCGGCATTCCGTCGAGGGTCCGCACCGCGGCACCGTCGTAAGCCTTCCGAAACGCTGCGTTTTCGGACAGAATGACGATGTGGTCCACGTTGGCCGTGACGACGAGGCGAGGACGCGAGTGCGGCAGAGCCGCAGCCGTCGCGATCACCTCTTCGGCACTAGCCGTGGTGAATGTCGTTCCGAACAGGCGAACACTCATGCCGACGATTCCAACGAGAGGCCTCTGGAGCCCGGCCGTCTCGTCGCTGGAACCAGACGACGTAACAGGTCGGACTTCGACGGCATTTTGATACGAGCGTGCGTCGACGGGGCTGGAGCGGCACGCCGATGAACGAAGTCGAGCAGGGCTGGTCGCATGCGCGAGACCGGCAGCTGTGGCGCCTCCTCGCGCGCACGGTGCCGGGAGGACGCGTGCCGCTGACCGGGCGCAAGGCCGTCGCCAGCATCACCTTCGACGACGTGCCGGAGAGCGCGGCCACAGCCGGCGCCGCGATCCTCGACCGGCACGACGTGCGCGCGACCTACTACGTCGCGGCGGCGCTCTGCGGTCGCCAGGATCGCCACTGGCGTCTTGCCGGGCGCGATCGGATCCGCGAGTTGTCTCGCGCCGGACACGAGATCGGCTGCCACACCGCGCGCCACGTCAACGTGCAATCCCTGCGCGGCCAGGACCTCTTGCGCGAATGCGACGTCAGCAGTGCCATGATCGCCGAAATCTGCGGCCGGGCGCCGCGTAACTTCTGCTATCCGTTCGGCGATGTCGGCTTGGCGCAGAAACGCCTGCTCGCCGAGCGGTTCGAGACCTGCCGCACGATCTACGAGCATCCGAATCTCGGGCGCGTCGACCCGGCGATGCTCGGCGCCTACGGATTGTTCGATTCGGTTCTCGACCGCCGCCGCCTCGTCCAGATCGTGCGCAGGACGATGGCACGGCGCGGCTGGCTGATCCTCTACACCCACGACGTCGCCGCCGAGCCGACGCCGATGGGCGTGACCCCGGGTTTCCTCGAAGAAACCCTCACGGTGCTCGCCGAGCATGGTGTCCCGCTGCTCACGGTGGCCGAGGCCGCGCGTCATCACGGCCTCGTCGCTGCGGATTGACCGGGACGGCGATGTCGTCCGGCGCAGATCGCTCGCGGCCGGGGGCCGCAGGGAGGACGGGGGTGGCTCATGCATCGGCGGCCCGCAGGCTGCGCGGGTCGGGGGCCGGGCGCCGGACCGTCCTGGCGCGCTTGCGGTCGCGGTCGGCGCCGAGCATCAGGGCGATGCCGGCTCCGAGCAGCAGGCCGAGGACGAGGGCGGCCGGCAGCGCCACGCGCGGCGAGGGCGGCCACGAGCGCATCCGGGCCGGAGTCGCGCTGGAGATGACGCGGACGTTGGTGTTGTTCAGCTGCTCCTGCTCGCCGGCCTCGCGGGCGCGGCGCAGGAACGCCTCGTAGACGCTGCGGCGCGATTCCAGGGCCCGCTCCAGCTCGCGCAGGCCGACATTGGCCCGGTCGTTCGTGGAGAGATCGGTCTTCACCTGGGCGATGCTCTTCTTGATGGCCGCTTCGCTCGCCGCCGCACGGTCGTAATCCTTACGCGTCGCCTCGATGATGCGGGTCTTCTCGACCTGGATCAGGCGCTGGAGGTCGCGCTGCTGAGCCTCCTGCTCGGCCATCGCGGGATGGCGCGAGCCGAGGCGGGTCGCCAGTTCCGCGGTGTTGCGGGAGAGCGTCGCGTATTGCTGGCGGAGCGCCTGCATCTCGAGGGACTGGAGCATCTCCGGCAGGGCCGTCCCGGCCTCGCCCGCCGTCATCTTCTGGGCCTGGTCGAGCCGGGAGCGGGCCTCCGCGGTGCGGATCGAGGCGGTGACGAGCTGCTGGTTGAGGTCGCCGAGCTGCTGGTCGCTGAACGGTCTGCCGCTCGACGTCGCGAGCTTGTTGGTCTCGCGGTAGCGCACCACCTTGCTCTCGGATTCCTCGACGGCCTGGCGGAGCGCGTTCAACCGCGCGGAGAGGGACTCGGAGATGCGCTTGGCGGCTTCGGTCCGGGCGGTGGCCTCCTCGGTGAAGTAGGCCTCGCCGATGGCGTTGGCGATCGCGGCGGCCTTCTGCGGATCCCGCGACTGAACCTGGACGTCGATGACGAAGGTCCGCTCCGGGCGGCGCACGACGATCTTCGTGCGCAGCGTGTCGAGCGCCATGTTGACCGGATCGCGGCTCCCCGCCGGCGGCGTCATCCCGAGCGCCGTCTTCAGGAAGGACACGAAGGGATTCGTCGAATCCGGCTTCGTGAATTCGTCGTCGCGGTCGAGCGACAGTTTCTCGACGACCCGGCGCAGGACGTTGTCCGACTGAATCACCTTGGTCTGGCTCTCGGCCATCGAGACGCCCGCATCCGACTGGGGCGAGCGGACCGTGACGTCGTTGTCGACGCCGCGCAGGTCGGCGGGATCGATCAGGACCTGGATGCCCGACATGTAGGACGGCGTGAGCATCCCGAGCACGGCGATGGCCACCGCGACCATGAACAGGCCGGACAGGACGATGAAGCCCGTGCCGCGCCACAGCCGCCGCCCGAGCGCGGACAGGCTCAAGCCGGGCGAGGTCGCCTCGGGCATCACCATCCGCACCGGTTCGCCGCGCAATGGACTGGCGAAATCGAACATCTCACTCATGCCTCGGTTCGACCCGCACCGCCTCGGTCAGGGACGGTCGGCGTGTCGGCGCTTGTTTCGTCTCGTAGCGGGATGTCCCGTGACGGAACATCCGCTCAACGAATGGGAAACCATCCGCAATGCGGGTGCCAAGACGATCTTCTCACTGAGCTGCAACATATCCCCGTGAATATGGCTCGCAGGTTGACGTGGCGAGCTGCGAAAGCCTCAATCGCGAGTAACGTTAATAATCCCCCTCGACGAAGATTCACGTCTTGGTCCGGCCGAGCTTTACAGGCCGGACGGAGACTGCCGGCGGATATCGTTTATGCCGGTTTTTCAGCGATCGCGCCGGTCATGCGCCGGTAAGATTTCGACAGTCCGGCGCGTTCCGGATCTGCGTCCAGGCGTCGCTACGGGCGGTTCAGGCCGGCGGAACGATTGCTGCCGGGTCGCCGCCATAGGCCGACGCGCCCTCTCCGAGGAACCTGTGGAAGCGGATGGCATCCGCCGCCGCGAGCGCGTTCCAGCGGGCGACGTTCCCGCGCGAGGCGGCGGCCGCAGACGCGAGGCTCCCGTCGCGGGCGAATCCGATGAGCGCACGCGCCGACCCCTCGGGGTCCTCCGGGCGGATGAACAGGCCGGAGCGGCCGAGCACCTCGGCGAAGACCGGACCCGTCGGCGCTACCACGGGCAGGCCGCCATGCTGGATTTCGAGCAGCGGCAGCCCCAGCCCTTCGGCCTTGGCGGTCGAGAGCAGGAGGTGGCAGCGGCCGGCGAGGCTGCGCAACCCGGAATCGTCGAGATAGCCGTGCAGCGTCAGGAAGGCGGGCGGCGCATCGAGGAAGGTCTGCCGGCCCCAGCCGACGCGGCCGACGATGTGCAGTTCGGCCGGAATGCCGGCGGCGACGAGCGCCGCGGTCAGCGCGACGGCGGCCCCATAATCCTTGCGCGGCTCGATCGTGCCGATCGCCAGCAGGCGCAGGGGTTCGCCCGCCACGTAGGCGGCCGGCCCGGCGAGGCCGGCGAGGCCGAAGACGTCGCGCACCGCCGGCCGCAGCAACGCCACCAGGGCATCGCGGCGGCAGAGCCTGCGCAGATCCTCCCCGGTGGTCTGCGAATTCACCAGGAAGGTCCGGCCGAGGCGCATGGCGAGGGCGAAGCTCGGCGCCATGTAGGCGCGGGCGCGCCAGTTCAGGTCCTGCGGCCGGGTCAGCAGGAAGGTGTCGTGAATGTAGGTGACGCAGCGGCGTCCGAGCGCCAACGCCAGCGGCCCCGGCGGGAAGCCAGGAAACACGAACAGGGCCGAGCGGTCGGCGAGCCCGCGCGCCGGCACGGCGATGTGCTGGTCGAGCATCATCCGCAGGAGGCTCGGGCTGCGCAGGGCCCGGACCTCGTGCGGCGCCAGCCGTTCGGGTGCGAACAGGTCGAGAGCGACCCGCTCGATGCCGGTGACATGCCCGCGCATGTTGGTCTGATCGATGTAGACGCGGCGGCGCAGGGCGGGACGCTCCGTCATCGCGAAACCGTTCGGCGGGAGGCGCTGCGGCGCAGGAGCGTGGCGGCGTAGAGGGCGCGGCGCATCCAGAGCGGCATGCCGCGGCCGAACACGGCCTGTTTGGCCCGCCGCAGGGTGCGGACGATCGGGCGCGAAGGCGCGGCCACCAGTCCGGTCGCACCGGCATGGCGGTCCTTCGCGAAGGCGAAGCGATCGAGCATGGCCGGCCGGAACGTCAGCCGGGCGCGCGGCGCGACCGAGGGTATGCCGGCCCATCCGGCGAAGGCCTCGTGCAGCGAGATGGCCGCGGCGGCGTGACTGAACCGGCTCTCCAGCACGATCCGCGCGAAGGCGCCGAGCCGGCGGCGGCGGGGTGCGTCGGCGATCAACGCCTCAAGGCCCTCGGCGAGCGTGCCCGTGCGCGGGTCGACGAGGAGGCCCGTGACGCCGTCGATCACCGCCGAGGTGAGGCCGGTGGCCCGGTAGGCCACCGTCGGCGTCCCGCACAGGCCCGCTTCGATCGGCGTCTGCCCGAGGGTCTCGAGCCGGCTCGCCGTCAGGTAGACGTCGCAGGCGGCGTACCATTGCGCGAGGATCTCCTCGTCGCCGATCGGGCCGGGCGCGTGGAGGTTGGCGAGGCCGAACACGCTCGGGTCGTCGAGGCGCCCGACCGCGACGAAGCCGATGCCGGGCCGGGCGACCCGCGCCATGGTGGCGACGAGGTCGTCGAAACCCTTGTCGGGCGCATCCGCGATCACGGCGGCGAACAGTACGAGGATGTCGGTCTCGGGCAGGCCGAGCTGCCGCCGCAGGGCTGCGCGGTCGCGGGGGCGAAACACGCCGGTCGGGAAGGCCAGTTGAACGGGTGCGATCGTGGTTCGGTCCGGCGCAAGCGCGCGGGCACGAGCCTCCGTCCAGTCCGAATTGGCCAGCAGCAGCGGGGCGGCGGACCCGGTGAGGAGCCGGCGCTTCCCGGCATGGGCGGCGGCGATGCGGGCCGGGTCGAGCTGCGGATATTCGGTCGGCGTCGGGCAGCGCGCGTTGCAGCCGGTGGCGATCACCGCGCAATCCTTGGGATGCGCGCAGCGTCCGGTCAGCGCGAAGAGGTCGTGCAGCGCGAGCGCCGTCGGCACTTCCGCCGCGAGGCGTTCGATCACGCCGCCGACGCGGGTCGCGCCGTGGAGGTTGCCCGCGAGCACGAGGTCGTGCCGTCCCGCCAGGATCGCGGACTCGGTCCGCGGGAAGGCGTCGGTCCATTCCGCCGCCGCGGGCGGGGATTCGTCGGCGAGCCGGACATGGGTGATGCGGTGGCCTGCCAGATCGAGCGCTTCGGCGAGCCGGCGATGGGCGATGCCGGCACCGCCGCCGTAGCCGAGATCGGTCAGCGAAACGACGGACAGGCCTGCGACCGCGGTCTCGCCCGCCGGGTCGCGCCGGAGCAGGACCGGCCGCCCGATCCGCGACAGCCGGATGTCGGCAGCCGCGAGGCTCTGCCAGAGTACGGCCGAGGAAGGCGGAGGGTTCGTCTCGGTAAGCGCGAGGCGCAGCATCGCCTTGCGGGAGACCAGGATGTCGCCGCAGCCGGACCGGCCGCCTGCCTCCGACAGCGGTGCCGCCGGGTTGCCGAGCACGTCGAGGCCGTGGACGCCGCGGTCGAACAGCACGCGGAGCCCCGCGACGGCGCCCGCGCCCGTCAGCACCGCTTCGAGGCAGAGGGCGGCCAGCGCGCTGGGCGCGAGCAGGTCGCCGGCCGCGATCCAGAGCAGGAAATCCGTGTTCGAATCGGTACAGGCGATGCCGAGCGCTTTGCCGGCTTGCGATGCGTCCCGGCAGAGGACGTGGCGCAGGCGCGGATAGGCTTGGGCCGCCACCGAGGCGAGCGTCGCAGCGTCGTCGGATTCTCCCGCCCCCGGCAGGATGACGACGACGATCTGCGGCCAGGGCCGTCCGTCCGGAAGCGTGTCGGGCAAGGGTGGACGCGGGCCGAGGGCGCCGGGCCAGTCGGCGATGCCGTGATCGTCCTGAGACTGGATTGGCCCGTGGCTCATGCCGGCTCGGTTCTCGGACGCGGTCATCGGGAACCGCGCGGCAGGCCTCCGCCGCCATGACGTCTGGCTGGGACCATGCCGGGAGAACCGTAAAGAAAAGCCGTCATATCAATGGTTGCAGGCTTCGACTCTTCGGGTCCTTCGCCGTTGGCAAGCAGGAATGCGCGTCCGGGCGCGCCGCAGAGCGCTCGGGCTTCTCGTCTTCATGCATTCCCGTTCCGACCATGCCCTCGGTGCGTCCCTCTTCGACGGCGGCACGGTCTCGGCCGGCAAGACGCTGACCGCCGACCTCGATCGCTTCGGCATCGCAGTGGCAAAGTCATCGTCGTGGCGAGATACGAGTACGCACACGCTGTGATGCATCCGATGCCTGGCCTGAGGTCGTGCGGCTGCTACGGGCCGACCGCTCCTGACAAAAATCTTTTGTCGCCCGACGGGTCCGTTTGATTGAATTATATCGCCTTTCCTGTTCAATTGGCTTTTAGAACAAGACCAATTTGGGTAGGAAAACATGTCGAGTCCCGAGCCTTGGAGCGCTTCGCGCGCGGCTGGGATCGTCGCCGAGCATAAGCACCTCGAAGGCGCGACGCTCCCGATCCTGCATGCCTTGCAGGAGGAATTTGGCTACGTCGACGAGGCCGCGGTGCCGATCATCGCCGACGCGCTGAACCTCTCGCGCGCCGAAGTGCATGGCTGCATCACATTCTACCACGACTTCCGCAAGGCGCCGGCCGGACGCCAGCAGGTGAAGCTCTGCCGCGCCGAGGCCTGTCAGGCCATGGGCTCGGAGCGGCTACATGGCGAGATCCTGCAGCGTCTCGGCATCGACTGGCACGGCACCACCGCCGACGGCGAGGTCACGGTCGAGCCGGTTTACTGCCTCGGTCTCTGCTCCAACGGCCCTGCCGCGATGATCGGCGAGGAGCCCCTCGTGCGCCTCAGCGCCGACAGCCTGGACGCCGCTTTGAAGGAGTCCCGGGCATGAGCATCAAGATCTTCGTCCCCAAGGACGCCGTCGCCCTCGGCCTCGGCGCCAACCGCGTCGCCCGCGCGATCTTTTCCGGCGCCGAACAGCGCGGTCTCGACGTCGAGATCGTCCGCACCGGCACCCGCGGCCTGCTCTGGCTCGAGCCGATGGTCGAGGTCGCGACGGCCGAGGGCCGCATCGCCTACGGCCCGGTGACCTATGCCGACGTCGAAGGCCTGCTCGATGCCGGCCTGCATGAGGGCGGCGCGCATGCGCTGCGCCTCGGCAACCCGGAAGAGATCCCCTTCCTCAAGCGCCAGCACCGCCTGACCTTCCACCGCTGCGGCGTGGTCGATCCGGTCTCCGTCGAGGATTACCGGGCGCATGGCGGCTATCGCGGCCTCGAAGCCGCGCTGAAGCTCGGACCGGCGAAAGTCGTCGAGCAGGTCAAGGATTCGGGGCTCCGCGGACGCGGCGGCGCCGGTTTCCCGGCCGGCATCAAGTGGAACACGGTGATGCTCGCCGAGAACGAGCGCAAATACGTGGTCTGCAACGCGGACGAAGGCGATTCCGGTACCTTCGCCGACCGCATCATGATGGAGGGCGACCCCTTCAACCTGATCGAGGGCATGACCATCGCCGCCGTCGCCGTCGGCGCGACCCGCGGCTACATCTATTGCCGTTCGGAATACCCGCAGGCGTTCCGCACCATGCGCGACGCCATCGCCAACGGCGTCAAGGCGGGCACCCTCGGCGAGAACATCCTGGGCTCCGGCAAGACCTTCCACCTGGAGGTTCGCCTCGGAGCCGGCGCTTACATTTGCGGCGAGGAGACCTCGCTGCTGGAGAGCCTGGAGGGCCGCCGCGGGCTCGTGCGCGCCAAGCCGCCGATCCCGGCCCTCAAGGGCTTCATGGGCAAGCCGACGCTGGTCAACAACGTCATGACCTTCACGGCGGTGCCGTGGATCCTGGAGCACGGCGCCAAGGCCTATGCCGAGTACGGCATGGGCCGCTCGCTCGGCACGCTGCCGATCCAGCTCGCCGGCAACATCAAGCAGGGTGGCCTGATCGAGTACGCCTTCGGCATCACGATCCGCGAGATCATCGAGGATTTCGGTGGCGGTACCTTCTCCGGCCGGCCGGTGCGGGCGGTGCAGGTCGGCGGCCCCCTCGGCGCCTACTTCCCCGACAACCTGCTCGATACGCCGCTGGACTACGAGAAGATGGCGGCGGCCAAGGGCCTCGTCGGGCATGGCGGCATCGTCGTGTTTGACGACACCGTCGACATGGCCAAACAAGCGCGCTTCGCCTTCGAGTTCTGCGCCACCGAATCCTGTGGCAAGTGCACGCCCTGCCGCATCGGTGCGACGCGCGGCGTCGAGACCATGGACAAGGTCATCGCGGGCAACCGCCCGGAGGCCAACATCGAGCTGGTCAAGGATCTCTGCGAGATCATGACCGACGGATCGCTCTGCGCCATGGGCGGGTTGACCCCCATGCCGGTGATGAGCGCGATCACGCATTTCCCCGAAGATTTTACGCGCGGCAGCCAGCTGCCCGTCGCGGCCGAGTGAGGAAGCAGCCATGAGCCTCATCAAGGAAATCGACTACGGCACGCCGATCCGCGTCAGCGAGAAGACGGTGAGCCTGACCATCGACGGCGAGACCGTCACCGTGCCCGCGGGCACCTCGGTGATGTCGGCTGCGATGCACATGGGCACCAAGATCCCGAAGCTCTGCGCGACGGATTCGCTGGAGCCGTTCGGCTCCTGCCGGATGTGCCTCGTCGAGATCGAGGGCCGCCGCGGAACCCCCGCCTCCTGCACCACGCCGGCCGAGGACGGCATGGTCGTGAAGACGCAGACGGACAAGCTGCACCGCCTGCGCAAGGGCGTAATGGAGCTCTACATCTCCGACCACCCGCTCGACTGCCTGTCCTGCGCGGCCAACGGCGATTGCGAGTTGCAGGACACGGCGGGCCAAGTCGGCCTGCGCGGCGTCCGCTACGGCTACGACGGCGAGAACCACGTCAAGCCGACCTCGGAAAAGTACCTGCCGAAGGACGAGTCGAACCCGTACTTCACCTACGATCCCTCGAAGTGCATCGTCTGCAACCGCTGCGTCCGCGCCTGCGAGGAGACGCAGGGCACCTTCGCGCTGACCATCTCCGGCCGCGGCTTCGACAGCCGCGTGGCGGCGGGTCCGACGAACTTCATGCAGTCCGAATGCGTGTCCTGCGGCGCCTGCGTCCAGGCCTGCCCGACCGCGACCCTGCAGGAGAAGTCGGTCCACGAGTTCGGCCAGCCCGACCACTCAGCCGTGACCACCTGCGCCTATTGCGGCGTCGGCTGCTCGTTCAAGGCCGAGATGCAGGGCGACAAGGTCATCCGCATGGTGCCGTTCAAGGACGGCAAGGCCAACGAGGGCCATAGCTGCGTCAAGGGCCGCTTCGCCTACGGCTACTCGACCCACAAGGACCGCATCACCAAGCCGATGATCCGCGACAAGATCACGGATCCCTGGCAGGAAGTCTCGTGGGAGGTCGCGATCGACCGCGCCGCCTCCGAGTTCAAGCGCATCCAGGCGAAGTACGGCAAGGACTCGGTCGGCGGCATCACCTCGTCGCGCTGCACCAACGAGGAGGCCTACCTCGTCCAGAAGCTCGTGCGCGCCGCCTTCGGCAACAACAACGTCGACACCTGCGCCCGCGTCTGCCATTCGCCGACCGGCTACGGCCTGATGTCGACGCTCGGCACCTCGGCTGGCACGCAGGACTTCAAGTCCGTCGAGAAGTCCGACGTGATCCTCGTCATCGGCGCGAACCCGACCGACGGCCACCCGGTTTTCGCCTCGCGCATGAAGAAGCGCATCCGCGAGGGCGCCCGGCTCATCGTCGCAGATCCGCGCAAGATCGACCTCGTGAAGTCGCCGCACATCAAGGCCGACTACCACCTGCCGCTGAAGCCCGGCTCCAACGTCGCCTTCATCAACGCCTTCGCCCACGTCATCGTCACCGAGGGCCTGATCGACGAGGCTTACGTCCGCGAGCGCTGCGACCTCGCCGAGTTCGAATCCTGGGCCCGCTTCATCGCCGAGGAGCGCAACTCGCCGGAATCGGCCGAGGCGTTCACTGGCGTCAACCCGGCGGATCTGCGCGCCGCGGCGCGCCTCTACGCCACCGGCGGCAACGGTGCGATCTATTACGGTCTCGGCGTCACCGAGCACAGCCAGGGCTCGACCATGGTCATGGGCATGGCCAACATCGCCATGGCCACCGGCAACATCGGCATGGTCGGCGCCGGCGTGAACCCGCTGCGCGGGCAGAACAACGTTCAGGGCTCCTGCGACATGGGCTCCTTCCCGCACGAGTTGCCCGGCTACCGCCACGTCTCGGACGATTCCACCCGCGAGAGCTTCGAGGCCCTGTGGGGCGCAAAGCTCGACAACGCGCCGGGCCTGCGCATCACCAACATGCTCGACGAGGCCGTCGATGGCGCCTTCAAGGGCATGTACATCCAGGGCGAGGACATCGCGCAGTCGGACCCCGACACGCATCACGTCACCTCCGGCCTCATGGCCATGGAGTGCATCGTGATCCAGGATCTGTTCCTGAACGAGACCGCGAAATACGCCCACGTCTTCCTGCCGGGCGCCTCGTTCCTCGAGAAGGACGGCACCTTCACCAACGCCGAGCGCCGGATCTCCCGCGTGCGCAAGGTCATGGCGCCCAAGGGCGGCTACGGCGACTGGGAGGGCACGGTGCTGCTCTCCAACGCGCTGGGCTACAAGATGGAGTACAACCACCCCTCCGAGATCATGGACGAGATCGCGGCGCTGACCCCGAGCTTCGCCGGCGTCAGCTTCGCCAAGCTCGACGAACTCGGCTCCATCCAGTGGCCGTGCAACGACAAGGCGCCCCAGGGCACCCCGATGATGCACGTCGACAGGTTCGTGCGCGGCAAGGGCCGCTTCATGATCACGGAATACGTCGCCACCGAGGAGCGCACGGGGGCGAAGTTCCCGCTGATCCTGACCACCGGCCGTATCCTGTCGCAGTATAATGTCGGCGCGCAGACCCGCCGCACGGAGAACTCGCGCTGGCACGAGGAGGACGTGCTGGAGATCCATCCGTTCGACGCGGAGGTGCGCGGCATCGTCAACGACGATCTCGTCGCCCTGGAGAGCCGCTCAGGCGACATCGCGCTCAGGGCCAAGATCACCGAGCGCATGCAGCCGGGCGTGGTCTACACGACCTTCCACCACGCCAAGACCGGCGCCAACGTGATCACCACCGACTTCTCGGACTGGGCCACCAATTGCCCCGAGTACAAGGTGACCGCGGTCCAGGTCCGCCGCACCAACCGCCCGTCCGATTGGCAGGCGCGGTTCTACGAGGAGGATTTCTCGTTGACGCGCATCGCCGAAGCCCAGCAGGCGGCGGAGTAAGCCCCGGCGATGAGTGCGCTCACCAACGACGAAAAGCTCGTCCGCATGGCGAACCAGATCGCCACGTTCTTCCGGACCTATCCGGAGGACGAGGCGGTCGCGGGCATCCACAAGCACCTCGTCGCCTTCTGGGCGCCGAAGATGATCCGCGCGCTCACGGCGTATTTGCCGGCGGGGGGCGACAAGGTCGATCCGCTGGTGGTCAAGGCACTTTCGGAGGAGCCGAAATCCGAGAGCCCGGTGCGGCCCGCCACGCGCGATCCGCAGCTCGTCGGCGAGGGCGCCAGCGACGCGGGCTGAACCCCGACGCTCAACAGCCCGCGCCGAGCGGCCTGTTGAGCGCACCACGGCATCGCTCTACCACCGTCGGGTCCGCGCCTGCGGGCGGGCCGGCGCGGTGGATGGGGTGATCGAAAAGCTGGACTACCTGCTCGCCCTCTCCCGCGAAGAGCATTTCGGGCGGGCTGCGGAAGCCTGCAACGTCACGCAGCAGACCCTGTCCGCCGGCGTGAAGCAGCTGGAGAACCGCTTCGGCGTGCAGCTCGTGCTGCGCGGCTCGCGCTTCCAGGGCTTTACGCCGGAGGGTGAGCGGGTGCTGGCCTGGGCCCGCCGCATCGTCGCCGACGCCCGCGCCATGCACGAGGACGTCTCGTCCCTGAAGCGCGGACTGACCGGCAACCTGCGCATCGCCGCGGTTCCGACCGCGCTGCCGATGGTCGCCGCGCTGACGACGCCCTACCGCAAGCGCCATCCCGGCGTGCGCTTCACCATCGAATCGACGACCTCGGCCGACATCTTCCAACTGCTCGACGATCTCGAGGCCGATGCCGGCCTGACCTATCTCGACAACGAGCCGACAGGCCGGGTGATCTCGGTCCCGCTCTATACCGAGCATTATCGTCTGCTCACGGCGGCCGGCGGCCCCTACGACGACCGCGACTCGATCACCTGGGCGGAGGCCGGGCGCATGCCGCTCTGCCTGCTGACGCCGAACATGCAGAACCGGCGCATCATCGACCAGCAGCTCCGTGCCGCGGGGGGCGAGCCGGCCCCGACCCTCGAGTCGAACTCGATGATCGTGCTGATGACCCATGTGCGCACCCTGCAATGGGCGAGCATCATGCCGGCGATCCTCGCCGACGCCCTGGGGCCGACGGAGGGTGTGCGCTCGATCCCGATCGTCGAGCCGGATCTGACGCATGTGATCGGCCTCGTCGCGCCGCGCCGGGATCCGGCGACGCCGATGGTGACGGCCCTCGTCGCCGTAGCGCGAGCCATCGCGGGCACCCTCGACGGCACCGGATCCAGCGGCGTGCGCCGGGCCGGAATCAAGCGGAGCTGACATCCGCAAATCCGGCTCGGACCGGGATTGTGTCGGCCGCGAACCGTTTGCCGGCCGGGGTGGCGTCGATCGGTGGTCTGCCGGATAAGCCCGTGCAGACGCGCGTGTCGCGCCCGACCCTCCAAGAAGGACTCGATTGCCGCCTATGAAGGCTTCCACGCTGTTTCTCGGGTTCACCCTCGTGGCGCTGGCCGCGGCCCTCGCCGGTTTGTGGCAGGCCTTCGGTCCCCGCTCCGCGACGACGCAGGCCGCCTTGCCGCCTCCCGCCGTCGAGACACCGGCCCGCCGGCCGAAGCCGATGGAGCCGACGCTCGCCGAGCCGACGGAGGCCGGCGTGCGCTCGGTCTATCCGGGCGGCCGGCCGACGGCGGCGGCTCGGCCCCAATCGCCCGAGAGTGCGCCCCCGCCCGCGATGAGCGGGCCGGCACCCGTGGACACCGCACCCGCGCCGGCCGCGCCGGCACTGGAGCGTTCCGCCGCGCTTCCGCCGCCCAGTCCCGACACGCCCGCCGAGGCGCCGCTCGAGACACCGGGAGCCGGCGAAGGTGTCGACTTGAACACCGCGCCGGTGGAGGCGCTCAACGCGCTCGGCGCTGGGATGATCGGAAAGACGATCATCGCCAACCGGCCCTATGCCGCCCCCGAGGACCTGCTCACGCGGCGCGTGCTCAAGCGCCAGGACTACGAGACCATCAAGCCGAACGTCGTCGTGCGATAGGGAGGCTGCCGGGCGCTTGCCCCGGCGGCACGGGTCGCTCAGTGCAGGGCGACCGAGGGACGAGGCGCTTCGGCTCCCGGCACCGACGGATCGGCGGCGGCCGACAGCCCCAGCGCATCGGCCGCCCGATGAATGCGCAGCTCCGCTTCCGTGGCGCGGGCTTCGAGCATCTCGGCCAGCCGTTCGCCGGCCTCGACCTGCTCGCGCAGGGAGCGGATCGTCTCGGCTGATGCCTGCGCGGTCTCCTCGGCCTCGTCCAGCTCGGTCTGCAGGGCTGCGTTCTCGTCGGACAGCGCGTCGAGCATCAGGCTCATCCGCTCCGCCCGGCTCTCGGCCTGCGCCGTGCGCGCGTTGGCGGCGCCGACGCGCTCGACGACCATCGTCAGCAGCCCGAGCAGCTCCTGCATCCTGGCCTTCATCGAGGAATCTCCCGCAGCCGTTGCACCCCGCCGCACGCGACACCCTCCATGGCATGCGCGATCGTGCTCGGCCAAGCTTCTGCCTTCGAAATCCCGTATTGCCGTCGATGCGGGTTGCGCTGCGGTCACGAATGGCTAAGCTTCTTTTGCGCTCCGGCGCTTTCGACCACCGATTCGACGGGGAGAGCCCCATGCTCGACGGGACGTGTCCGAAGCAGGACCGCGCCGACCCGGCGCTTCGCGACCCTGGGGGCTGATGCCTCAGCCAGGTTCGCAACCGGCCTTCTGGCTGAATCGTGTTCTCGAAACGCCGGATGAAACCCGGCGCTCGGAAACGCATTGACGCTCACACCCTGAATCCGTCCGCGGGTTCTCGTCGGGTCGCGCATGCGCCCCGGCCTTCATGAGCGAGGTGTTCGCGTTTCCGGCATGCCGGGCCGCGAGCGCAGAAGACTGTGTGCAACGATCCGTCCGGCTGCCGTCGACGTCATCAGGACGTCGCTGGCGGCAGGTGTGTGTCGGGTCCGGGCACGATCTGCCGGCGCCGGCCGGGTTACGACCCGCTGCGCAACCGTATCCGCGTCCCACCCCCTTGAGACTTCCCGAACGAAGGAGCCAGCATGCCCCTGCATTCCCGACGTCTTCTGAACAAGGCTGCCGTCGCCATCGAAGGCCGCATCTCGATCAAGCAAAATCCGGACCGCGATTGGCCGCGCGACCATGCCCGCCTCCGCGTTCTCGAACGGAACGGCAACCTGCGCTGGGTCGGCACCCAGGCCGGGCCGCATCTCGGCGGCACCTTCGCAACCTGGCAGATCACCGACGAGGGCCGCCATCGCGTCGCCGCCTGGGAGCCGCCGGTCCTCGAGATCGGATGATCGGGACCTGACGGAGCGGACGATCGCGGATTACCCCACGACCGTCCTCTTCGCCGGCCCTGAGACATCGCCTCGAAATGAGCGAATTCACCCGGCACCGTCGGCGCGAGTCGGTGGAGATGTCTTCATGCGGATGACGATCGGTGTGGCGGTGCTGCTCGCGGGCTGCGCCGGCGTCTCGGCGCAGGACGTGGATACGAGCCCCCGCCCGTCGGGCGGCCTGTCGCCGCTGCGGGCCGCGCCCTCGGCCCTGCCGCGGGCGAACGAAGACGCGCTCAACCGGCAGGTCGCCATGGACAGGCGCATGGATGCACGCACCAAGCGCGTGATCGGATCGGTCTGCCTGGGCTGCGGCGGCGCCGAGCGCCGGACGCACGGCAGGTCCGGCAACGGGGCGACAGACCCGGCGGCGGGCGAGGCCCCGGTCGCCGATCCGGCGGAGGCTCCGCTGGATTAGGCCGCACTCGCCGTGTCGGGGGCTTTCATTCCGGCCGGTGACGAGCGGAATAGTGCCGTGCAGGCCGTGTCGCGGTGCATGCTCAGGATCGAGGCGCGGTCGATGTCGGGATTGGCGGCGAGCACGCGGCGCACATCCTCGACGACCTTCTGGTAACGCACCGGATCGTAGTCCTTCTCCAGCGGGCTGACGGCAATATAGGCCTCGACGACGAGGATGCGTTCGCAGCGGTCGTGATCGAGTTCGACTGCGATCCAGGCGGATTTGATGAGACGGTTGGCGGCGAGCATGGGCGTTCCTCCATGGCTGGAGCGCTTTCCGGCGACGGAGCTGCCGGTTCGTCGGCAGAAAGCGCGGCTCCCGTGGCCGCTTCTGTGGCGGCGTGTCGGGCAAGCATGAACCCTGCCGGATCAGGTGCCAAGGGTCATGCCCGGACCGATCACTGATTTCAGGGCCGTTCTGTTCTTGAGGCTGCCGGGCCTGGCCGGTCGAGACAGTGCGGAACCGTTCGAGGACAAGTCCGTTGCAGATCGCGAGCGTTGCCGGAGCGGGTCCGCCGGATGGTCGAGCTGGGTCTTGTCTGGGTCGTGCTCGCGGGCGTCTATCTCGTCCTCGCCGGTAGCCTGAATGTGAACGAGGTCGGCGCGGCCGTCCTCTGCGGGGGCCTCGGGGCGATCTGGGTCTGGCAGATCGGCCGTTGCGGCGATCATCACCTCGCGATCCGCGCCGCTTCCATGCCCCCGCTCTCGGTGGTGCTGGCCGTCGCGCTGGCCGGCTACGACCTCTCGCGCGGCCATCTGCCGAGGGCCTTGCTGAAGCTCGGCGGCGCTACGGCCAGTCCGTTCCGCCTGCTCACGTGGCCCATAGCGGGCTCATCGGCGACTACGTCACCTGGATCGTCGTCGGCCTCGCCCTGCTCGCCGGCCGGCTCGCCCTGGCCTGAGCCTGCTCACGAGAGCGGCCCGGCTCCGAGGCGACGGAGCGGGCCGAGTGGATGCGGGGACGAGCCCTGACGACGTCAGTGCACCTGGTCAGTGCGCCTGGGCGGTCCGCATCGGCGCGAAGGTGACCACGTTGTCGTTGCTCGAAGGCTCGGGGGCCGGCTTGCCGGGCTCGTCCTTCGCGGCCTGATTGTGGCCGATCCAGCGCACGACCTTCTCGTCGCTGTGCCGGACGAGGCGGCGGCTGCGCTGCCGTGCCGCCCACGCGGGCAATGTCTCCAGATATCGCATCGGTCCCAACCCCATCACCGTCGATGATCCGTCAAAGCATGCGAAATTGCGTGTTTCATCACCCAGATGGGGGATGCGGCGACGTCCCGGACGTGCGTCGACGCGCGATGCGCGAGAATGGGGTGTGGTGTGACCACGATGCCGACGCCGTGTGCCACCGCCGGGCGCGCGCCCGCGATTCCCGATCCGAGCCGGTCGGCTGCGACGCGGCGGCGCAATTCGTCGGCTTCGGCGCCGGGCGCAGGGCCGCCGGAAACATTCGGGAATCATTCGCGGCGTAGCTTGACCATTACGAAGCGCCCCGAGATCCCCCCAGTCGGGTCGCGGAGTGGTCGGCGGACCTGACGGGGCTTTTCAGCTCCGCCGGTCCGTCGGCTCCGCCTTCCGCGACGTGCCTGCAGTCCGATCCGGCCACGCACACGTGTGCTGCTCCCCGTCGCCGCGTCCGAGGGAGCCGTTCGCCCCGGCCGCAGACCGATCCCGGCGCAAAGCCTTAGAATCGTTCCATGAAATTCCTGTTGCGGGGTGCCCGAGCGGGCTGGTACCGCACGATCCACGCTGGCGTGGATGCCGACGGATCGCCCGAGCCGGAGACCTGCCGTCGATCCGCAGGAGCTTCGCCGGCGGTGCCGGTCGGCCTGTGGTGGAGCCGATGGGCACAGGACGGAGAACGGGGCGGGGATACCGTGCGGGCGTCGCAGGCCGCGTGCTGCTCGCCATCGTCGGCGGCTATGCGCTCGCGGCGCTCGCCACCGCCGTCCTCTCGCTGACACTGCCGCTCGAACCGGCCGAGGCCGTGACCGCGGCGACGCTGCTCAGCTTCACCGTGATGGCCGTCGTCGTGCTGTTCGTCTTCGCCGCCCGGTCGCTGCGGGTCGCGACCCTGTGGCTCGCGCTGCCGGTCGGCGCGTTGAGCCTGGGGCTCTGGGTCCTCATGCGGGCGGGAGCCTCGGTATGAGGAACGGCCTGCGCCAATCGATGGCGTGGCTGCACAGCTGGGCCGGACTCGTGGCCGGCTGGGTGCTGTTCTGCATCTTCATGACCGGCACGGCCACTTACTATCGGGCCGACGTCTCGCGCTGGATGCGGCCCGAACTGCCGGTCGTCCAGCAGGTCCCGACGCCGGACGACCTCGCCCGCGCGGCCGAGACGGCGGTCGCCCATCTCAAGGGTGCGGCCCCGAACGCCATCGCCTGGTACGTCACCCTGCCGAGCGCCGCCGACCCGGCCGTGGCACTGATGTGGTTCACGGATTTCGCGCTGCCGCCGGGGACGGCCCGGCTCGACCCCGCGACGGGCGGCCCTCCCGCCGTTCGGGAAACCTTCGGCGGCGACTTCTTCTACCGCTTCCACTTCGAGCTGAACCTGCCCTCGACGATTGGGCGCTGGATCGCCGGCATCTGCGCCATGATCGGGCTCGTGACGCTCCTGTCCGGCATCATCACGCACCGACGGATCTTCGCGGATTTCTTCACCTTCCGGCGGCACGCGAAATCGGCGCAGCGCAGCTGGCTCGATGCGCACAACGTCGCCGGTGTAGTCGCGATCCCGTTCCACCTGATGATCACCTACACCGGCATCGCGACGCTGGCGCTGATGTACATGCCCTGGGGCGTCCTCACCGCCTACAAGGGCGACGCGATGCGCTTCTATGGGGAGACGGGCCAGATCACCGCTCCCCTGGCCCCGGCCGGCAAGCCCGGCACGCTCGCCCCCGTCGGCCCGATGGTCCGCCAGGCGCTCGAGCGCGTCTCCGAGCCCCTCGAAATGGTCATCGTCGAGATGCCGGGGGATGCCAAGTCCAAGGTCGTCGCGGTGTTCGAGGAGCCGCACGGGCTCTCCCACCAGCATCCGCAGGTGGCGTTCGCGGGCGCGACCGGCACGCTGCTGCAGGTGCTGAACCCGAACCTCAAGCCGGCGTCCAAGACCTTCACCACCATGGTCGGCCTGCACGAGGCGCATTTCGCCGGGCCGGCCCTGCGCGTGCTGTTCTTCCTCTGCGGCCTGACAGGCGCGGCGATGGTGGGCACCGGGCTGGTGCTGTGGAGCGTCGCGCGGCTGCCGACGCCCGGCGCGGCGCCGTTCTTCGGCCTGCGGCTGGTGCGGGTGCTCAATCTCGGCACCGTCGCCGGCCTGCCCGCCGCGGTCGCCGCCTACTTTCTCGCCAACCGCCTGCTGCCGGTGGGGCTCGGCGCGCGGGCCGATTGGGAAGTCGGCGTGTTCTTCGCGGTCTGGATCCTGGCGGCCGTCTATGCGGCCTTGCGTCCGCAGGCCTCTGTCTGGCGGGAGATGCTGGCCGCCTGTGCCGCCCTGTTCCTTGCGGTGCCGGTGGTGAACGGCCTCGCGACCGGACGCCATCCGCTGGCGAGCGTAGCCGCGGGCGATGCCCTCTATCTCTGGTTCGACGCGGCGATGCTCGCCCTCGCCGGCCTGTTCGCCATCGCGGCCTACAAGGCCCACGGCGTCGAAGCCCCGGGACGGCGGCGCCCTCAGGCCGTCGCTCCCCTCCGAAGAAACGCCCTGGAACAGGCCTGAGACCAGCATGACGCCGATCGTCCTCCTCGCGAATCTCGCGCTGAGCTTCGCCGCGCTCGCCGCGCTCTGCCTGAGCATGAACCGCCACCACGCCGCGGCGTTCACGGCCAAACCCTCACGGCGCACGATGCTCGGGCTAAGGGCAGCGGGCTGGGCCGGCATCGCCCTGTGCTTCGCCGTCGCGGTCATGGCGGAGGGCTGGAATTTCGGTCCGGTGCAGTGGCTCGGCTCGCTCTCCGGCGGGGCGCTCCTCGTTGTGGCGCTCGCATCGTACCGCCCATCCTGGATCCGCCCGGCCGCGCTGCTCGCCCTGCCGCTGGCGCTCGTGGCTGCTTTCACTCTGTGAGACCGGGCGGCGAAGAGCGTCGCTCATCGCCGTCTGCCCGCACGACGGCGCGGCGGCGGCCGTCCGCCGGACGCATCGGTCGGGATCGATGCACATTGGTAGGACACGATCGTTGCTGCACCGCACTTGACCCGACCCGGTCGTACGGGTCACCAGAGACGATGCTCAAGCTCGCGCGCCTGATGTGCTGGACGCTCGTCGCTGCGCTCGTCTTCGTGACGCTGGCGCCGATCGGCCTGCGCCCCGTCGTCACCCAGGATGCGGACATCGAGCGGGCTCTGGCCTATGCGCTGCTCGGTTTTCTGCTGGCCCTGGCCTATCCGCGGCACTGGCTGCTCGCCTTCTGCGCCGGAATCGGCATCGCGGCCGGGCTGGAATTCGGCCAGGTCTTCACCGCGAGCCGCCACGGTCGCCTCGCCGACTTTGTCGTGAAGGCCGCGGCGGCCGGCATCGGCGTGGTCGCCGCGCAGGGGCTGCTCGCGCTGCGGTCCCGCTGGACGCGCCGGCGGGTCTGCCCAGGCGAGTAGACTCGCCCGGCCATCGTCCTCAGACTCCGTAGAAATCCCGGTACCAACGCACGAAGGCCGGCAGGCCGACCTCGATCGGGGTTTCCGGCACCGTGCCGACCAGGGCCTGCAGCAGCTCGGTGCTCGCCCGCGTGGCGGAGACGTCGCCCGGCGGCAGGGGTAGGGAGATTCGCTGCGCCGTCCGGCCGAGGGCCGCTTCGAGGGTATCGATCATCCGGTCGAGCCGCACCGGCCGGCCGCCGCCGACGTTGACGAGGCGATAAGGGGCCACCGGGCTCAGCGTATCCGCCGCACAGACCGGAGCGCCCGCGCCGGGCTGTGCCGGGATGCGGTCCATCACCCGGATCAGCGCTTCGACGAGGTCGTCGATATAGGTGAAGTCCCGCGTCGCCGAGCCGCCGGAGAACACTTCGATCGGCTCTCCCGCCAGGATTTTTTTCGTGAACAGGAACAGGGCCATGTCCGGCCGGCCCCACGGCCCGTAGACCGTGAAGAATCGCAAAGCCGTCGTCGGAACTCCGAAAAGGTGGGCGTAGGAATGCGCCATCGCCTCGGTGGCGAGCTTGGTGGCGGCGTAGAACGAGACCGGCGTGACGGCCCGGTCGGTCTCCCGAGACGGCGACTGCGCGTCGCCGCCGTAGGCGGAACTCGTCGAGGCCAGCAGCAGGTGGCGCACCGGATGCGCCCGCACGGCCTCCAGCAGGTTCGCGGTGCCGACCAGGTTGGATTCAACGTAGGAGCGCGGGTTCTCGATGCTGTAGCGGACGCCGGCCTGCGCCGCGAGATGGACGACGATCTCGGGGCGGGTGCGTGCCACCGTGTCGAGCAGCGCGCCCGGGGTTTCGAGCCGCGCCTCCACGGCTTCGAAGCTGGGGGAGGCGGCGAGTTCGGCGTGGCGCGCGCGCTTCAGGCCGACGTCGTAATAGTCCGAAAACGCGTCGAAGCCTGTCACGGCATGGCCGTCGCCCAGAAGGCGGCGGCTCAGGGCGTGGCCGATGAATCCGGCCGAGCCGGTGACGAGGACGCGTGTCATGCCGTTCCGCCGGTGAGAAGGAGCGCTCTCTTCCCTCACGCGGCGGCGAAACGCAAAGTCCCGGGCGTCAGAACACGTGGCGCAGGATGAAGAACAAGCCGCCGGCCAGCGTGATCGCGGCGGGCAACGTCAGCACCCAGGCGAGCGCCATGTTGCGCACCGTCGAGGCCTGCAGGCCGGAGCCGTTGGCCGCCATGGTGCCGGCCACGCCGCTCGACAGGATGTGCGTCGTGGAGACCGGCAGGCCGTAGACCTCGGCGAGCCCGATGGTGCCGGCGGCGACGAGCTCGGCCGAGGCGCCCTGGGCGTAGGTGAGGTGGGTCTTGCCGATCTTTTCGCCGACGGTGACCACGATGCGCTTCCAGCCGACCATGGTGCCGAGGCCGAGCGCCAGCGCCACGCAGACCTTCACCCAGGACGGGATGAAGCGGGTGCCCTCGTTGAGCAGGTTCGCGTAGGTCTTGAGGGTGCCCTTGTCCGCGTCCGACAGGGTGGCGCCGGAGGCCGGGAGCAGGCGCACCGCGTCCGACGCGAGGTACATGTCGTTGCGCACGTTCGAGGTCGCCGCCGCCGGGACCTGGCGGATCGAGCCGTAATTCTTCACCGAGGCCGCGATGTCGTTGGAGAGTGTCGCGAGGGCGGCGAAGACGTCCGGCGTGTTCAGGTGCTTGGTCTTCAACGCGTCGCCTACGACCTTGCGCGCCGCGGCGGCGTCGGTGGAGGCGGACAGGCCATCGGCGTGGCTCGCGAACACCGCGCTCGCGCCCTGCGACTTCTCGATGAAGGCCGGGGTGGTCTCGTCCGACATGGTGCGGTTGAGGGCGTAGGCGGTGGGCGCCGCGCCGATCAGGATCAGCATGATCAGGCCCATGCCCTTCTGGCCGTCGTTGCCGCCGTGGAAGAACGAGACCAACGTGCAGGTCAGGATCAGCAGGCCGCGGATCAGGAGCGGCGGCGGCGCTTCGCCCTTCGGCGCCTCGTAGAGCGTCTTGTTCCGCACGGTGTATTTCAGGGCGAGAAGCAGCAGGGCGGCGGCCACGAAGCCGATCAGCGGCGAGAACAGCAGCGCCTGGAACACCTTGAAGGCCTGGGCCCAGTCGACGCCCGAGGTGCCGTCGCCGCCGCCCATCAGCTGGTTGGCGAGGCCGACGCCGAGCACCGAACCGATCAGGGCGTGCGAGGACGAGTTCGGCAGGCCGAGCGCCCAGGTGCCGAGGTTCCACAGGATCGCGGCGATGAGCAGCGAGAAGATCATCGCATATCCCGCCCCCGAGCCAACCTGGAGGATCAGCTCCACCGGCAGCAGCGTGACGATGGCGTAGGCCACAGCGCCGCTCGACAGCATCACGCCGAGGAAGTTGAAGGTGCCGGACCAAACCACCGCGACGAGCGGCGGCATCGAGTGTGTGTAGATCACGGTCGCGACCGCGTTGGCGGTATCGTGAAACCCGTTCACGAACTCGAAGCCGAGCGCGATCAGCAGGGCGAGGCCGAGGAGCGCGAAGGCCCCGACGGCAAGCGGCGATTCGCCGACCGCGTTCATGTCGGCGATGAGGCTGACGACGGCGTAACCGAGCCCGGCGATCAGAATCAGCAGGAAGACGATGACGCCGCCGGGATGGATGCCATGATCCAGGCGCGGCCCGCCTTTGCTCTGAGCGGGTTGGCGCGCGTGGGATGACCCGGCGGCGATGGCGTCCGACATGATGGGCAGTGTCCGTCCGAAGTGATGCCGGTGGCCTACAGCCGCCGCATATCAGTTCGGTGACGAAAGCCGCCTGTGCTGCACTTCGGCGGGGATGAAAAGCGCGTGTGATTCGCATTCGCAGAACAGTTGACGGTTAAGCATCGGCACGGGCCGATCCGCCCGTCAGCCATGCGCCTGCTGCGGAGCATGATCGCCAAGTCTTTGTGTGCACCGCACGCTTAAGCAGTCGGGACTTGTTTCCCGGAGCAAGAACCCCAGCTATAACAGCATCATGACACCTGTGCGCCCGGTTTGGCGCGGTTTCGGTTTTTCGGCGTTCCCCTGGAGCGTCGAAGAATCCCGTAACCGGCTTGGGGCAGGACAGGCGAATCTCTACGCGCCACCGGGACGGGTCCCGGGGCATTCCGATCATCTCCGCGAGTCCAAACTTCATGAACCAGCTTGTGCGCATGTCGCAGATCAGCGAGGCCGATCCGATCGCAGAGCCGTCCGCCAAGCTCCGTGTGCCGTTCGCGCAGTCGGGTGCGTTCGTCTGCAAGTTCATCATCGGCGAGCCGAACGATCAGGCGCTCTGCTGCGGCGCTCCCGTCGCCGACGGCAAGAGCTGGTGCGCGTTCCACCGGCGTATCGTGTTCGAGCCCGCCCGGCCCGGCCGGCTTCGCTGAACCGGATCAACGACCGCCCGGCCCGGATCTCTCAGTCGAGGTCTCCGAACCCTCCGCCGCCGAACGGTGTCAGGCGCTGAACACGGGTCCCGTCCGGGTATTCGTAGGTTCGCATGCGCATCACCGTGTAGCCGGCCTCGCGGGCTCGGGCGGTTCGGCCTGCACGGTCTTCGTCGATCAGCCCGCCCCAGCCCGCCAGACGCCGGTTCGAGGCCGTGGCGGCGTAGGCCCGATACGGGCTGTAGGGTGACTGGGGTTCCGCTGCGAAGGCGCGGCTGCTGCCGACGGGGCCCGACCTGTATTGCTGTGCCAACCGGCGCGCGGGGCGTTCGACGATCCGCGCTGGCCGCCGGGAGATGACCATCGGTTTCTCGACCATGCGCGGCCGCACGACGGGGCGACGCGACCGGTTCGACGCTTCGGATCGCCGGCTTGCCGCGACCGGCTTGACGCCGAGGCTGGCCGCCGCCCGCTCTGCGGGAGTCGTGGCCGGCGCCGAGGCCGTCTCCTGCGTCGGCTTTGCGGCGTCGGTTGGCGCCGTCGTCCCGGCCTTGCCCTCCACCGGCGTGACCGGGCCAGGTATCTCCTTGGCCGTGGAAGGTGTCTCGGGCCCGGCCGAGCCACGTACCGGCGGGTCGGTCCACGACGAGCCGGACGTCTCACTCGCCTTCGTCTGCGCGAGGACCGGGGCTGCACCGAGAAGGAGGCCCAGCATGAGGCTGACGGCCCCGCACCGCGTTACGACCGACATGGCCACTCTCCCGAAACGTCGCGCGAGTCCCAAGCCGCCAAAAGGTGCCGTCCCGTGGCGGAACGGCGTCGGGCTCGGGTGGCGAACGATCGCGGGATCTTAACCAAAACCGGACCAGAGGTCCATCGAATCGGGTGGATGCGGACATGGAATTCGGCTGCCCGCGAGCCGTCCCGGCGTGAATGGCTGTGGCCGCGCCGGCCCGAGCCGTCCGGGCGGTCTCGCCGAACGGCCCCTGCCGCGCTAGACGGACAAGGACACCGTCGGCGAACGCGTCCACCGCAGCGGCAACCCTGCCGCCGGGGGCGTGCCGACGGCGAGCGGAGAACGGGCCACGGCATGCAGACGCCGCGTGAGATCGAACTGAAACTGGAATGCGACGGCCCTGACCTCACCGCGCTGGCCGGCCACCCCCTGCTTCAGGCCGGGGAGGCCACGACCGGCATCCTCGACACCACCTATCTCGACACGCCGGAGCGCGACCTCCACGCGGCCGGCCTGTCGCTGCGCCTGCGCCGGGAGGGCGAGCGTACCATTCAGACCCTGAAATCGGCCGCACCCGCGGCGATCGGCCTGTTCGACCGGGCCGAATGGGAATGGGACGTCGCCGGCCCGGAGCCGGATCTCGCTCTGCTCGCCGACACGCCCGCCGCCGCGATCCTGGCCGAGGCGAAGTCGCCGGACCTGACGCCGTTGTTCCGCACCATGGTCGAGCGCAGCCGCCGGCCGATCCGCCATGGCGAGTCCCGCATCGTCGCGACGCTCGACGTCGGCCGGGTCGAGACCGCCAACGGCGACGTGCCGCTCTGCGAGGTCGAACTGGAGCTCGACGACGGCAGCCCCGCCGACCTCTTCGCGTTGGCCAGGACGCTCAGCGAGAGCGCGCCGCTGCGCCTCGGCGTGCTGAGCAAGGGCGAGCGCGGCTACGCGCTGATCGCCGATCGCCTGCGCAAGCCGAGCAAGGCCGAGCCCCCCGCCCTCGCTGAAGACATCCTCGCGGGCGAGGCCTTTGCGGCGATCGCGAAGGCCTGCCTGCGGCACCTGCGCCTCAACGAAGACGTGTTTCGGCACGGCCGCGCGCCGGAGGCTCTGCACCAGATGCGCGTGGCGCTCCGCCGCCTGCGCTCGGCTTTCACCCTGTTCAAGCCGCTGCTCCAGCACGACGAGACGGCGCAGGGGCTTCGCGAGACGATCAAGCGGGTCACCGAGCCGTTCGGCACCGCGCGCAACCTCGACGTCTTCCTCGGCGAGACCCTGCCCGCCGAGATCGAGCGCCGCCCGGACGAACCCGGCCTGCACGACCTGAAGGAGCGCCTCGGCGCCGAGCGCGAGGAGGCCTACGCGGCCGTGTTCGCGATCCTCGACGGCGCGCCCTGGCGCGGCCTCCTCATCGACCTCGTGATCTGGATCGAGGCCGGCCCCTGGCGCGCGGGTAAGGGTGTCGCCGGCCGCGATCGTGCGGCCCGCGATTTCGCCGCCACCGTGCTGGAAAGGCTGCGCCGCCGCGTGAAGAAGCACGGCCGCCATCTCGCCCGGCTCGAGCCCGAGGCGCGCCACCGCGTGCGCATCGAGGCGAAGAAGCTGCGCTACGGCGCCGAGTTCTTCGGCCCGCTCTTCCCGGAGAAGAAGGCCGCCAAGCGCCACAAGACCTTCGTCGGTGCGCTGTCGGACCTGCAGGACCATCTCGGCGCCCTGAACGACCTCTCGACTGCGCATGAGATCGCCCACCGCCTCGTGGCGGCCAGGGACGGCAAGGGAGAGGACAAGGTGGGCGGAGGTGCCGAGCCGCCGACGGGCGCCGCTCTGTTCGCCGCGGGCCTCACCGCCGCGGACGCCGAGGCCGACGTCCACGCCGGCGCGCTCCTCCGGAAGGCGGATGCCGCGCACGAGGCCCTCGTCGACGTCCGGCCGTTCTGGCGCTGACCTAGATCACGCTGCGTTTTGATCGAATCGATCAAATCGCAGAAAACGTGATCGATTCAAAAGTTGAGAGCAGGCTTCGCGCCAAAAACTGTTGCCACTTTTTCGCAGCCTGCTCTTAGAGCGCTTTCCGACCAAGTGGTTGCCGGTTGGTCGAAAGAAAGCGCTTCACAATAGAGGCTTAGAGACGCCGGCCCGATGCAATCGGGTCGGGTACGGCTCTAGACGCGACGCGTCGATGCGTTCGGCGTCCGCGCGTCGCCGATGATCCCGCGGTGTCAGCCGTTCCGGCCGCGGGTCAGGGCGTAGAGGCTGATCGCGGCGGCGTTCGAGACGTTCACGCTGCGGATCGCGCCGGTGAAGTCGATCCGGGCGAGCACGTCGCAGCACTCGCGGGTGCGCTGGCGCAGGCCCTTGCCCTCGGCACCGAGCACCACGACCATGCCGGCCCGCTTCTCGACGGCGTCGAGCGGCGTCTCGGCCTCCGAGTCGAGCCCGATGCGGGCGAAACCGCGCTCGCCCAGGGCGATCAGCGCCTCGGCGAGGTTGCGCACCACGATCATCGGCACGTGCTCCAGCCCGCCCGAGGCGGATTTCGCCATGACGCCGGTTGCGTTCGGTGCGTGGCGCGCCGTGGTGACGATAGCGGTCACGCCGAAGGCCGCGGCCGTGCGCACGATCGCGCCGACATTGTGCGGGTCGGTGATCTGGTCGAGAGCGACGAGCAGCGCGTCCTCGGGCACGGAGTCGATCGCCGGGGCCGGCAGGTGCTCGGCCTCGAGATAGAGCCCCTGGTGGACCGCGTCGGCTCCGAGCAGCGCGTTGATCGCGCTCGGCTTGACGAGCTCGGGCTCGATGCGCAGCGTACCGAGCTCCTCCTTCAGCCGGGCGATGCCGTTCTCGGTCGCGAGCAGCCGGTGCAGTCCGCGCGCCGTGTTCGCCAGCGCCTCGGAGACCGGGTGCCAGCCGTAGAGCACGACGTGGTCGAGCCCCTCGCGGGCCGCCGGCCCGCCCGGCCTGTGGCCCTGTGGCCGGTGCCGGTACTTGGCTGCGCCCTGGAACCGGGGCGGGCCGTCGCGTCGGGAAGTCATGAACCGCTCGTGAAAAATGATGCCGTGCGGCGACAGACCGGCATCCGCCGCCCGCGTCAAGCCGCCCTCTCGTGCAAGAACCCGCCACGAGGCCGTTGCCGTAGCCGCCCGGGCCGACTATAGACCGATCCGCCTAGAGCAAGCGCCCTTCGTCTATCGGTTAGGACGTCAGCCTTTCACGCTGAAAAGGCGGGTTCGATTCCCGCAGGGCGCGCCACTCTCCCCCACTTCGCTCCGGCCTTCACCGCTCGATAAGTCCTGGCGGCTATCCTGGCCGGATGATCCGGTCGTTCCTCATCCTCGGCGTCCATGCGGTTCTCGCCGGGGGTGCGGCGGCCGCGCCGAAGGGCGCGGAGGTGCCGACCCTGGCGACGGTGAGCGGGACCTGCGAGCGCCTCGTGATCGGCGGCCGGGACGTCACCGGCCAGTGCAAGGGGACGCTGCTCAACACCAGCTACGCGACCGGCCGGGTCGGGTTCTACTTCGTCACCGGCGACGGCGCGGCCCTGACCTTCACCGGCATGGGCAGCAGCCAGATCAAACCCGATCCGGATACGGCCGTGCAGCCGGTCGACGGGGTGATTTTCGGGTTCAAGGGGCAGTTCGACCGCACCAGGGCGGTGGGAACCTGCCGGTTCACCAATCCCTATGCGCGGCCGGGCTCAGTGAGCTGCAAGGCCGACACCCAGGGCGGCACCTTCGCGGCCGAGTTCGTCACCGACGGCAATCCGCCCTCGGTGATGAAGCCGTGAAGGCGTTCCGGTTCATCGGCTCGGTCGAGGAAGGCTCCTCTTCGCTCTGAGAGGGCGAGGGGAGGCGCCGTCCGCCCGCTTGATCGAACGAAAAACTTCCGAAGTCCGGCAGGATTCCGCGATCCTGCGGTTCAGCGCACGACGCCCTTGGCGAAAAAGCCCTTGATCGCCGCCGCGTCGTAGCCGGCCTCGCTCAGGATGGTGCGGCTGTGCTCGCCGAAGAGCGGGGCCGGGCCGTGCACCCGGCCGGGCGTCTGCGAAAATTTCACGGGGAGGCCGAGGGTCGTCATGCGACCGGCCTTCGGGTGGTCGACCTCCACCACCATCGCGCGGGCGCGCGTCTGCGGGTCGCGATGCATGGCGGCGACGTCGAGGACCGGGCCGGCCGGTACGCCGCCGGCCTCCAGCCGCACCAGCCAGCTTTCGGAGGTCGCCTGTCGGAAATGGGGGGCGAGCGCTGCGGCGAGAATCTCGCGGTGGGCCATGCGGTCGCGGTTCGTCGCGAAGCGTGGGTCGCCGGACAGATCCTCCGCCCCGAGCACGGCGAGCAGGCGCAGCCAGTTGGTCTGGTTGGCCGCGCCGATGGTAATCCAGCCGTCGGCCGTCTCGAAGGCCTCGTAGGGGGCGTTGAGCGGATGGGCCGAGCCCATCGGCCCGGGCGCGGCGCCCGTCGCCATGGCGATGGCAGATTGCCAGTAGGTCAGGGTGATCCCGGCCTCGAACAGCGAGGTGTCGACGGCCTGGCCTTCGCCGGTCCTGAGCTTGTGCGTGTAGGCGGCGAGCACGCCCATGGCCGCGAGGATGCCGGCGGTGATGTCGGTGACCGGCGGGCCGCATTTCATCGGCGGCCGGCCCGGTCCCTCGCCGGTGATGCTCATCAGCCCGCTCATACCCTGCGCGACGAGGTCGAACCCGGCCCGGTCGGCATAGGGGCCGGTGCGGCCGAAGCCCGAGAGCGCGCAGTAGATCAGCCCCGGAAACTCCACGCGCAGGGTCTCGTAGCCGAGGCCGAGCTTTTCCATGGTGCCGCCGCGGTAGTTCTCGATCAGCACGTCGGCGCCGCTGAGGAGCCGGCGAAAGATCGCCTTGCCCTCGGCGCTCTTGAGGTCGAGGGCGAGCCCGCGCTTGCCGCGGTTCATCATCATGTAGGCGGCGCTCTCGCCTGCGATGGCGGGCGGGACCGAGCGGCGGGTGTCGTCGCCGCCGTCGACCTTCTCGACCTTGATCACCTCGGCGCCCATGTCGCCGAGCATCAGCCCGCAGACCGGGCCGGCCATGATGTGGGCGAGCTCGATCACCCTGAGGCCGGCGAGGGGACCGTTCGTCCCGGGAGCGTTCTCCGTCATGCGCGCCTGTCTTTTTCGCGGGCAGGGGGCGTCAGCGTGCAGCGCGGGTCCGGGCTCGCCGCAGGCGAGAATCCGGACCCAGGAGCCTTAGACCGGTCGTCGCGGGCCGGCCGCCACCCTTGCGATCAGGGACGCCCCGTGCCGGCGACGAAAAAGTCCTTCACCTTGGAAAAGAACCCGGCGCTCTCGGGGTGGTTCTCGGCGGAGGCCGACTGGTCGAATTCCTGCAGCAGCTCGCGCTGGCGCTTGGTCAGGTTCTGCGGAGTCTCGACGGAGACCTGGATGTAGAGGTCGCCGACCTCGCGCGTGCGCAGCACCGGCATGCCCTTGCCCTTGATGCGGAACTGCTTCCCGGCCTGCGTGCCGGCGGGGATGCGCACCTGTGTCTGGGTGCCGTCGATCACCGGCACGGTGATCTCACCGGCCAGCGCCGCAGTGACCATCGAGATCGGCACGCGACAGAACAGGTCAGCGCCGTCGCGCTGGAAGAAGGTGTGCGGCGCGATCGAGAGAAACACGTAGAGGTCGCCCGAAGGCCCGCCGCGCAGGCCGCTCTCGCCCTCGCCGGCGAGCCGGATACGCAGGCCGTCGTCGACCCCGGCCGGCACGTTGATCGAGAGGTTCCGCTCGCGGGTGACGCGGCCGGCCCCGGAGCAGGACGGGCAGGGATCGTCGATCACCTCGCCGCGGCCGTGGCAGTTCGGGCAGGTCCGCTCGATGGCGAAGAAGCCCTGTGCCGCGCGCACGCGGCCGTAGCCGCCGCAGGTCGAGCAGGGGCGAGCCTTCGAGCCGGGCTTGGCGCCGGTGCCGGAGCAGGGCTCGCAGGCGATCGAGGTCGGGATCTTGATCGCCTCGGTCTTGCCGGAGAAGGCCTCTTCCAACGAGATTTCGAGGTTGAAGCGCAGGTCGGCGCCGCGCTCGCGGCCCGGCGCACCACCGCGGCCGCGACCGGCCCCGGCGCCACCGCCCGGCTGCCCACGTCCGTCCCCGAAGAAGTTCTCGAAGATGTCCGACATGAAGTCGCCGAACTCGTTGCCGAATCCGGGGCCGCCCTGGCCGCCCTGCTGGAACGCGGCATGGCCGAAGCGGTCGTAGGCGGCGCGCTTCTGGCCGTCGGAGAGGCACTGATAGGCCTCGTTCACCTCCTTGAAGGCGATCTCCGATTCCTTGTTGCCGGGGTTCCGGTCGGGATGGTGGACCATCGCCAGCTTGCGAAAGGCCACCTTCAACTCGACTTCCGTCACCGTCTTGGTGACGCCGAGGACCTCGTAATAGTCCCGCTTCGACATACCGGCCCTCGAAACCCCTCGACATGCTTGATCCCCGAGAGGGGCCCGGGGATCAAGTCTTCGTCGTCATCACATGAAAAAACGATGCCTGGAAGCATCGTCCCGGCATCGGGTCGTCTGAAAGCCGGCAACCGCCTTTCGGCCCGATGCCCTGGAAACGAACGGGGGCCGGATCGCTCCGGCCCCCGCGTCCTGCGCCGGATTCAGGCGCGCTTCTTTTCGTTCTTCTCGTCGACCTCGGAGAAGTCGGCGTCGATGACGTCCTCGTCCTTCTTCTCGGCTCCGGGAGCGGCGGCGCCTTCCGGCGCGCCGTCCTGGCTGGCGGCGTACATCGCCTCGCCGAGCTTCATCGAGGCCTGCATCAGGTCGTTGGTCCGCGCCTTGATGGTCTCGACGTCGGTGCCGTCCAGCGCGGTGCGGAGCGCCGCGATTCCGGTCTCGATCGCGCCCTTCTCGGCCGCGCCGACCTTGTCGCCATGCTCGGCCACCGACTTCTCGGTGGAGTGGAGCAGGCTCTCGCCCTGGTTCTTCACCTCGACGAGCTCACGGCGCTTCTTGTCCTCGGCCGCGTTGGCTTCGGCGTCCTTGACCATCTTGTCGATATCCGCGTCCGAAAGGCCGCCGGAGGCCTGGATGCGGATCTGGTGCTCCTTGTTCGTCGCCTTGTCCTTCGCCGTCACGTTGACGATGCCGTTGGCGTCGATGTCGAAGGTCACCTCGATCTGCGGCATGCCGCGGGGTGCCGGCGGGATGCCCATCAGGTCGAACTGACCGAGCATCTTGTTGTCCGCCGCCATCTCGCGTTCACCCTGGAAGACCCGGATGGTGACCGCGTTCTGGTTGTCCTCGGCCGTCGAGAAGGTCTGCGACTTCTTGGTCGGGATCGTGGTGTTGCGGTCGATCAGGCGCGTGAACACGCCGCCCAGCGTCTCGATGCCGAGCGAGAGCGGGGTCACGTCGAGGAGCAGCACGTCCTTGACGTCGCCCTGGAGCACGCCGGCCTGGACCGCCGCGCCGATGGCCACGACCTCGTCGGGGTTGACGCCCTTGTTCGGCTCCTTGCCGAAGAACGCCTTCACCACCTCGGTGACCTTCGGCATGCGGGTCATGCCGCCGACCATCACGACCTCGTCGATCTCGGCCGCCGTCACGCCGGCATCCTTGAGCGCCTTGCGGCAGGGCTCGACGGTACGCTGCACGAGATCGTCGACGAGCGACTCGAACTTGGCGCGCGAGAGCTTGATCGCGAGATGCTTCGGGCCGGTGTTGTCGGCGGTGATGTAGGGCAGGTTGATCTCGGTCTGGGTGGCCGAGGACAGCTCGATCTTCGCCTTCTCGGCGGCCTCCTTGAGGCGCTGAAGGGCGAGCTTGTCCTTGGTCAGGTCGATGCCCTGCTCCTTCTTGAACTCGGCGATCAGGTACTCGACCACGCGGTTGTCGAAGTCCTCGCCGCCGAGGAAGGTGTCGCCGTTGGTCGACTTCACCTCGAACACGCCGTCGCCGATCTCGAGAATCGACACGTCGAAGGTGCCGCCGCCGAGGTCGTAGACCGCGATCGTGCCGGTCTTCTTCTTGTCGAGGCCGTAGGCCAGCGCAGCCGCCGTCGGCTCGTTGATGATGCGCAGCACTTCGAGGCCGGCGATCTTGCCGGCATCCTTGGTGGCCTGACGCTGGGCGTCGTTGAAGTAGGCGGGCACCGTGATCACGGCCTGCGTGACGGGCTGGCCGAGATAGGTCTCGGCCGTCTCCTTCATCTTCTGAAGGGTGAAGGCGGAAATCTGCGAGGGCGAATAGCGCTTGCCGTCGGCGCCGACCCAGGCGTCGCCGTTGTCGCCGCGCACGATGTCGTAGGGCACCAAGCCCTTGTCCTTCTGCGTCATCGGGTCGTCGTAGGTACGGCCGACGAGACGCTTGATGGCGAAGAAGGTGCGGTCGGGATTGGTGACGGCCTGGCGCTTGGCCGGCTGGCCGACGAGGCGCTCGCCCTCGTCGGTAAAGGCGACGATCGACGGGGTGGTGCGCGCGCCTTCCGCGTTCTCGATGACCTTGGCCTGCGACCCTTCCATCACGGCGACGCAGGAATTGGTGGTGCCGAGGTCGATACCGATGACTTTACCCATGGTGGGATCCCTCTGTTGGACTGTTCAAGCAGACCGCCGAGCCCCGAAGCAGCTCGGCCCATGGCTCTAGGCTTAACGGGCGATGCAAATCTGAAAGCGGTGGGAACGGGAGGAGGAGGCGATCGCACCGCGTGCCGGTCGGATCGGCCCCTCTCCGTGCCTCGCCGGATATATGAATGTGGTCGCGGGGCCGCAAGACGGTCGGGCGCGACGGGCGCAAGCCGGCGGTTTTCGCCGGTTTTCCGGTTCGATTGGTGACCGTGCCCTCGAAATGTTACGGCCCCGCCACGCCGTCGCCACGGGTCGCGTGCTAGAGCGCGGGCCGACCCCGCCGTCTCGACGCCCTCGCGCCTCCCGCGAAACCGGCGTCGCGGCGGCCGCCTTTCCGCTCCTCGGGCGAGACTTCCGATGCGCCTCCCCCGCACCCTGCTCGTGCTCGCGGCCCTCGTGCTGCCCGTCGCCATGACCGGCCCGGCGGCCGCCCAGAACTTCTTCGAGGAGCTGTTCGGGATCGGGCGTGCGGCCAGGCCCCCGGTTCCGCGCCAGCCGATCCCCGGGACGCCGATCGCGCCTCCGCCCGCTCAGCCGGGGGGCGTCGACCCGAATGTCGAGGCCGCCAAGCCGGCGGCGCCCGCGCCGCCGCGCCAGCCGGTGGTGCTGAAGGTGCCGGCCGACGACAACGTCTACGGCCAGGATCTCATGCTCAACGGCCTGACCGGCGGCCTGAGGCTGGAGAAGGCCGGGGCCGGCGTCACGGCCAAGGTGACGCTGCCGGGCACGAAGATCTCGCAGCCGACCGAGAGCTGCACGGTGAAGCTCAACGCGGGCGGCGGCGTCACCCTGACCTCCGAGGGCAAGCCCGAGGGCGTCGCGCGGCTCGAGGCGGCCGCGGCGGAATGTCCGCTGCGCTTCGAGGTGGTCGACGGCGGCGTCATCGCCACGCCGCTCGGCGGCAGCCCGGTCTGCACCTTCTCCGCCGCCGACTGCGCCACGACGCCGAAGGGCCTGTGGGGACCGGCCGCCGCCGGGCTGATCCCGCGCGCCGGCGAGTTCGACGGCGCCCGCGGCGTCGCCGACAAGGCGGTGCGCGACAACTACAAGATCATGACCCAGCGCCTGCGCGGGCAGGACGTCCGCCCCGTGGTGCAGGAGCAGGCCGCCTTCTCCTCCGAGCGCGAGGACCTCTGCCGGACCTATGCCCGCGAGGGCGCGCACGGCTTCTGCCACCTGCGCTTCACCGAGGTCCGCGCCATCGCGCTCGCCGTCCGCCTCGGCGCCAACACCAGCGCGCCGACCGCCAGCGTCGCCCCGCGCCCCGTGCGCAAGCGGCCCGCGCCAGTGGACGGGATGAACCCCGAGGGCGCGGCGTCGGCCATCACCGACTGAGTCCAACAACAGTTGGCAACCGCGACTGCGCGCCGCCGCGCGCAGTCCAATGTTTGCAGACTGCGTACACTTATCTGCATGCGGCGAACGGCCTTTGAGGCGCAAGCCGAAAGGGCCACCAGGAACAAGCCCCTCCGTTTCGCCGCGACCGGATCTGGGATAAAGCGCTCGCCGATAAGGGAGCCGCGCCACTCGCATTCGCGCCCGCGCGCTCCGATATCCGTGGTCTCCCACAAGGACGTTCGCATGGTCGAGGCGATGAACTGGATCTCGGAGGTCATGCGCCCCAAGATCAAGACGCTGTTCAAGCGCGAGACGCCGGAAAACCTCTGGATCAAGTGCCCCGACAGCGGGCAGATGGTCTTCCACAAGGAGGTCGAGCAGAACCTCTGGGTGATCCCCGGCTCCGAGCATCACCTCAAGATGAGCGCGCATGCGCGCCTCAAGACGATGTTCGACGAGGGCACCTGGATCGACGTGCCGCTGCCGGAGGTCGCCACCGACCCGCTCAAGTTCCGCGACGAGAAGAAGTACGTCGACCGCCTGAAGGAGGCCCGCGCCAAGACCGGCATGCCGGACGCCTTCAAGATCGGCTTCGGCCGCGTCGGCGGCCTGCCGACCACGATCGCGGTGCAGGAATTCGCCTTCATGGCCGGCTCCCTCGGCATGGCGGCCGGCGAGGCCTTCGTCCGCGGCGCCGAGACCGCTCTGGAGAAGCGCACGCCCTATGTGCTGTTCTCGGCCTCCGGCGGCGCGCGCATGCAGGAGGGCATCCTGTCGCTGATGCAGATGCCCCGCACCACGGTGGCGGTGCGCCGGCTCAACGCGGCGAAGCTCCCCTACATCGTCGTGCTGACGAACCCGACCACCGGCGGCGTCACCGCCTCCTACGCCATGCTCGGCGACGTGCATCTGGCCGAGCCCGGCGCGCTGATCTGCTTCGCCGGCCCGCGGGTGATCGAGCAGACCATCCGCGAAAAGCTGCCCGACGGCTTCCAGCGGGCGGAATACCTGCGCGAGCACGGCATGGTCGACCAGGTCGTGCACCGCCGCGACATGAAGGAGACGGTGGCGCGGATCTGCGGCCTCCTGCTCGACGTCCGCCCGACCCCGCCCAAGGACCGGCAGCCGGCGCCGCAGGCCGCCTGACCCGTCACCGGCGTTCCGATCCTCGACAACGCGACCAGCGAGACATGGATTCCTCAGACGCGCTCATGGCGCGATTCCTCGCCCTGCATCCGCGCACGATCGACCTGTCGCTCGGGCGGATCGAAAGCCTGCTCGCGCGGCTGAATCACCCCGAGCGGCGCCTGCCGCCGGTGATCCACGTCGCCGGCACCAACGGCAAGGGTTCGACCATCGCCTTCATGCGGGCGATCCTCGAGGCCGGGGGGCTGGCCGCCCACGTCTACACCTCGCCCCATCTCGTGCGCTTCCACGAGCGCATCCGCATGGGCGGCATCGGCGGCGGCACCTTCGTTCCGGAGGAGCGCCTCGCCGAGGCTTTCGCCCGCTGCGAGGCGGCCAATGCCGGCGATCCGATCACGGTGTTCGAGATCACCACCGCCGCGGCCCTGCTGCTGTTTTCGGAGTCTCCCGCTGACGTGCTGCTGCTGGAGGTGGGCCTCGGTGGCCGGGTCGACGCCACCAACGTCATCGCCGAGCCGGCCTGCGCCGTGGTCACGCCGATCGGCCGCGACCACGCCGAATATCTCGGCGACACCCTGGAATCGGTGGCCACCGAGAAGGCCGGCATCTTCAAGCGCGGCTGCCCGGCCGTGATCGCCGCGCAGGACTACGCCGAGGCCGACGCGGTGCTGTGCCGCCACGCCGAGCGCGTCGGCGCCGTGCCGATCATCGTCGGCAAGCAGGATTTTTCGGTGCACGAGGAGAGCGGCCGCTTCGTCTACCAAGACGAGACCGAGCTGTTCGACCTGCCGCGCCCGAAGCTCGCGGGCCGCCACCAGCTCGTCAACGCCGGCACCGCCATCGCGGCGCTCCGCGCGGCGGGCTTCGGCGATCTCGGCACGCCGGCCTACGAGGCCGGCCTGCGCAACGTCGACTGGCCCGGCCGCCTGCAGCGGCTGACCCGCGGCCGCCTCGCCGACCTGATGCCCAAGAATTCCGAGCTCTGGCTCGACGGCGGCCACAATGCCGACGGCGGCCGCATCCTCGCCGCCGCCATGGCCGACCTGTCCGAGCGCAGCAACGTGCCGCTGGTGCTCGTCGTCGGACTGCTCGGCACCAAGGACGCCGAGGGGTTCCTCAAGAACTTCGTCGGGCTCGCCCGCGTGCTGGTGGCGGTGCCGATTCCCGGCCAGCTCGCCGCCCGCCCGGCCGACGAGGTCGCGCAGATCGCCGAATCGGTGGGAATCGCCACGCGCGTGGCCGGCGGCACCGAGGCCGCGCTGATGAGCCTGTCGGACATCGCCTTCGAGCATCCGCCGCGCGTGCTGATCTGCGGTTCGCTCTACCTGGCGGGCGCGGTCCTCGAAGCCAACGGCACGCTGCCAGCCTGACGCGCGATTCCGGGCCGGTGGCATGACGCCGCCTCCGGCCGGTCGCCCCGGAGCCGGTGAAGCCCTGCGCCGGATGGGTGCAAAGCGCCGGCCGGCGGTGTCGCAGGCATCGCCGCAGACGCGGTTTTCCCGTCACCGGATCGCCTTCAGCCTTCCGGCCGGCCTGCGCGAAAGCGCGGCGTCGTCTTCCCGATGATTGCTTGGCCCGTCTCGCTGCGTCCGGTCCCGAGGGACACGGCTTCGGCGCGGGCCGGCTGCCGTGCGATCGGTCGCCGACAGTGATCCCGTCCTCGCGCCGCAAGACGAACGTTGCCGCGAGGCCGGCGACATCTCCCTGGCCCGAAGGCGCCCGCATCCGGAATTGTACTTCTCCGATTTGGGGTCTTTGCGGATCCCGCGAGGGCCTGCTGCACTGCAATAGAATTCGAGGAGATCAGTGTACGGGTATTGTGCGGCGCGGGTGTGTCCTCGACGCTACATCCCGATAGTGGGGAATCGCCTAGCTTGATCGTCGATCGGGCACAAAGCTGGGGATCAAACAAATGAAAAGACTTCTGACGACATTCGCTGCCTTCACGGCACTCACCGCCGCCGCCACCGCGGCGGATCTGCCGCGCCGCGCGGCGCCTCCTATCTTCACGCCGATTCCGGTGTTCACCTGGACGGGCTTCTACGCCGGTTTCAACGCCGGCTACGGCTTCGGCGTCTCTGACCCCGCCTCGCCCTTCAGCCTCGTCGGCACCAACGACCCCCGCGTCGTCACGGGTCCCGGCGCTCCGGGCACGAATATAGGGCTCCTCGCCTTCAACAACCGCACCAACATGGACGGTTTCACGGGCGGCGGTCAGATCGGCTATAACTACCAGTTCACGCCGGGCTCCGGCATCGTGATCGGTGTCGAGGCCGACGCCCAGTATTCGGACCTCGGCGGACGCAACAACGCCTTCCTGTTCGCGCCCGTCACGGCCGGTGCGGCCCTGAACCCCGGCGCGTCGGTGTTCAACCCGACCGGCCTCGGCGGCCTCGACTTCTTCGGCACCGTGCGCGGCCGGATCGGTTACGCCTTCGACCGTGTCCTGTTCTACGGCACCGGCGGCTTCGCCTACGGCAGCTTCGGTGGCGGCAAGGCCCTCAACACCGACGATTTCTCCACCGGCTACGCCGCGGGTGGCGGTGTCGAATACGCGCTCCCGACCGACTCGTTCCTGAACTTCTTCCGCTCCTCGGCGGTGACGTTCAAGGTCGAAGGCCTGTACGTGAACCTCGACCAGAACAACCGGGGCTTCACCTACGCCAACGCCGGCGGCGCCGCGATCGCCGCCACGCCGATCGCCCAGTTCGTTCCGGGCACCACCACCTCGGTCCTGTTCAGCAGCGCCGCCAAGCGCGAGACCGACTTCGCGGTGATCCGTGCCGGCATCAACTACAAGTTTGGCTCGTACTAAAGCTCACTTCGATCGAGCGGCTGCCGGTCGATCGCGAGAAGGCGCGTCACGACAAAACCTTGGAGCCGCCGGCCCGACGATGTCGGGTCGGATACGGCACCAAGCCGACACGGTCTCGAAACCTTCCGAAAGCCCGGCCTTCCCGGCCGGGCTTTCACCCCCACCCCACCGGCACGACCGCACCGAGGCCAAGACTTCGGAGCGCCGTGTGTGTCTTCGCCGCTACATCCCCAATCCCGGGAATGGTCTAGCTTCAATGGCGATCGGGCACCTCGCTGGGGATCATAAAAAATGAAAAAGCTTCTTACCACGTTCGCCGCCTTCACGGCGCTCACCGCCGCCGCCACCGCGGCGGATCTGCCGCGCCGCGCGGCTCCTCCCATTTTCACGCCGGTTCCGGTGTTCACCTGGACGGGCTTCTACGCCGGTTTCAACGCCGGTTACGGCTTCGGCGTCTCGGACAACAACGCCCCGACCATCGTCGGCGTTGGCCCCACCACGGCAATCTTCGCCAACGGCGCCGGCACGGCTCTGCAGTCCGGCGTCCTCGCCTTCCGTAACGGCAACCAGGGCGACGGTTTCACCGGCGGTGGCCAGATCGGCTACAACTATCAGTTCACGCCGGGCTCGGGCGTCGTCGTCGGCGTCGAGGCCGACGCTCAGTACGTCGATTTCGGTCGCAGCCGTAACCAGTTCGCCTTCGCGACGGCCGGCACCGGCGGTATCATCCCCGGCACCCTCGTCTACAACCCGTCGGGTCTCTCGAGCCTCGACTACTTCGGCACCGTGCGCGGCCGCATCGGTTACGCCTTCGACCGCGTCCTGTTCTACGGCACCGGCGGTTTCGCTTACGGCGCCGGCGGCGGCCGTCAGTTCGGCTCGGGCACGTCCTCCGACGACTTCAAGACCGGCTACGCTGCTGGTGGTGGCGTCGAGTACGCTCTCCCGACCGACTCCTTCCTGAACTTCTTCCGCTCCTCGGCGGTGACGTTCAAGGTCGAAGCTCTGTACGTGAACCTCGACGAAGGCAACGGCAACACCGGCGCTTTCGCGACCAACCGCCTCGGCCGCACCGTCGCCGTCGGCAACCCGGACGTGGCGCTCGTCTCCGGCGCTCCGCGCCGCCAGGGCACCGAGTTCGCCGTCGTCCGCGCCGGCATCAACTACAAGTTCGGCTCGTACTAGGCCGAACCCAACGGGTCTTCGGACTTGCGGAAAAGCCCGGCCATCTGGCCGGGCTTTTTCGTTTTGGGCGATCGGGTCCCGTTCCTCTCAGCCGGCACGCCGCTCCGAAATGCCCGCATCGGCGGGCCTCGAAAGAGGCTTCCGGGAATCGCGGTAGGATCTGTAGGCCCCTTCGAGGCCTCCGCCGATGCGCTCCTGCGCCTCGGGGTGAGGTTCCGGGTGGGATGATCAGTTCTCGGCCGGGCTTCAGAGCGGGGAGGGCGTCCGCTCCATCGTCGCCGTATGTCGAGACAGTCGGATCCCTGGCTGCTCAGTCTCGGGAAGGGCCGTCGCCGGACCGGATGGGCCTTCGACCCGTTCCAGGCCCCCGGAACGTAACGCCTCGTTCACCACGGCAGCAAAAAGCCCGGCCTCGCGGCCGGGCTTTGCTTCGTCGGGATCAGCCCCTGACGGCGTTCAGGCGCTCGCCTGGATCCAGCGCGAGAGGTCGCCCTTGGGCGCCGCGCCGACCTTCTGGCTGGCGAGCTTGCCGTCCTTGAAGATCATCAGCGTGGGGATCGAGCGGATGCCGTAGGTCGAGGCGATGCCGGGGTTCTCGTCGACGTTGACCTTGGCGATCTTGACCTTGCCCTGCAGGTCCGTCGCGATCTCCTCGAGCGCCGGGCCGATCTGGCGGCAGGGGCCGCACCACTCCGCCCAGAAATCCACGACCACGGGCTCGGCGGACTGGAGCACGTCCTGTTCGAAGCTCGCGTCCGTTACTTTCACCGTCGCCATCATATACCCTTTCACGATACCGCTCCCCCGAGGCATCCGCGCCGCGTATGGCGCCGGCCCTTGCGGGGGCCGCTGCCGGGGAATTCCCGAGAATTGGAGACACCGCGCCCCACGGTCAAGGCGCTCGTCTCCAGGCACAGTCCTGACGCGCGATCGGATCATGCCGCTCCTCGGCCGGGACGCCGCCAGCACCCGCGGCCGGCGAAGCGATTCGGCGGCAAGCGGCACAGAAGCCGCCGCCGGCCCTCGCCGAGCGGCCCCTGCCGCCCCATCTGCGGGTGTGGCCCGCGCGAAACCTCGCAGGTCGGACCCGTCCCGCTCCCTCCCGGCGCTCCTGCGCCGTCGGCAGGTGGCCGGAGAGGCGCATGCCTGCGAACCCCTTTCGCGGCTGTGCCCGATTTCAAGGAATTGACCGACGTGAAGCGCACTCTCCCCCTTCTGCTCGCCACCGTCGCCGCCATCGGCCTGGGACAGCAGGGCGCAATCGCCCAAGGCGACGACAACGCGGCCCGCACCCCGCGCGTCGGCGGCGAATCGTTCCAGGCGCCGGCCGCCCCGAGCGCCGGGGACACGCCCGCCGAGACGCAGGCCCCGAACACCGACTACAAGCCGCTCCTGCCGAACCAGACCCGCGCGCCGCAGCCGTCGCAGAAGACCGAGGTCGAGGTCGCCTCCGTCGCGAAGGGCCTCGCCTCGCCCTGGGCGCTGGAATTCCTTCCGGACGGCCGCATGATCGTCACCGAGAAGGCCGGCAAGATCCGGATCGTCGCGAAGGACGGCAAGGTCGGCGAGCCGGTGGCCGGCGTGCCCAAGGTCGATTCGCGCGGCCAGGGCGGCCTGCTCGACATCGCGCTGAGCCCGAGCTTCGCCGCCGACCGCCTCGTCTACATCAGCTACGCCGAGCCCCGCGAAAAGGGCAACGGCACCAGCGTGGCCAAGGCCAAGCTGATCGAGAGCGGCGGCACCGCCAAGCTCGACGAGTTCAAGGTGATCTTCCGCCAGACCCCGACCTATGATGGCGACAAGCATTTCGGCTCGCGCCTCGTCTTCGCGCCGGACGGCAAGCTGTTCGTCACGGTCGGCGAGCGCTCCGACAAGGCCACCCGCGGGCAGGCCCAGGACCTGACCAGCGGCCTCGGCAAGGTCTTCCGCATCGACACCGACGGCAACGCCGCCAAGGACAACCCCTTCACCGGCGGCGAGAAGGCCCGGCCGGAGATCTGGTCCTACGGCCACCGCAACGTGCAGGGCGCAGCGCTCGACGGCCAGGGCCGCCTCTGGACCGTGGAGCACGGCCCGCGCGGCGGCGACGAACTCAACCGTCCCCGCCCCGGCGTGAATTACGGCTGGCCGCTGGCCAGCTACGGTCTCGAATATTCCGGCGAGAAGATCGGCGACGGCGTCACCATGGCGGCCGGCACCTCGCAGCCGGTTTATTACTGGGACCCGGTGATCGGCCCGTCCGCACTTGCCTTCTACGACAAGGACGTGTTTCCGGCCTGGAAGGGCGACTTCATCGTCGGCGGCCTCGTCAGCACCGGCCTCGTCATCCTCAAGGTCGACAGCGATAAGGTCGTCACCGAGGAGCGCGTGCCCCTCGATCACCGCATCCGCGACGTGAAGGTCGGCCCGGACGGCGCGGTCTACGCCGTCACCGAGGGCGAGGACGGCGAGATCCTCAAGCTGACGCCGAAGAAGAGCAGCTGATACCCATATGTGTCGCTCCCGACCGGTGGTCGGAAGCGACACGTCCGGCGGACGGACACCGCCGCGCTAGTGAAAGACGATGGGTCGAGGCCCATCGTCTCTCGATGTGACGTCGCCTACCAGACCAGACGCTCGATCACGGCGTCCGGCCGGACCGGCTGGCTCGACAGCCACTCCGCGATGTCGCCCAGGCTGTGGTGCTCGGCCGTGAGGCCGAGTTCCGCCGCATGGATTCCGCGGGCAACGAGGATCGAGGGGATGCCGGCCGCTTGAGCCCCGGCGATATCGGTACGGATCGCATCTCCGATGGCCACGATGCGCATCCGATCCAGCGCTGGCCAATCGTCGAGATGATGGGCCTTAGCCAGGGCAGCATCGTAGATCGGCCTGTAGGGCTTCCCGGCATACACCACCTCACCGCCGATCTCTTCATAGGCGTTGGCCAGGATTCCGGCGCAGGGGATCAGCCGATGATTGCGCTCGACCACGAGATCCGGGTTCGCGCAGATCATCGTGATTTCTCTCGACCGGAAATCGGCGAGAACCTCGCGATAATCATCGGCCGTCTCGGTGTCGTCGTCGAACAGACCCGTGCAGACGACGCGCTCCGCCTCCGCCGCCGATACCAGCGTCAGGTCCAGCCCCTCGTAGATCGGCAGGTCGCGCTCGGGCCCGAGATGATGCACCCGCGCACCCGGATGCTTTGCCAGCAGATCATGCGTGAGATCGCCCGACGTCAGGATCGCGTCATAGGCCTCCCGCGGCACCCCGTAGCCGTCGAGGATCGCCTGCACCCCGCGCCAGGGCCGCGGCGCGTTCGACACCAGGACCACGCGGCGGGGGCGCTCTCCGGGAAGATTTCGGAATGCGATCAAGGCCTTGCCCGCCGCATCGTGCGCGCGCCGGCCGTCGTGGAGCACGCCCCAGACGTCGCAGAGGATCAGGTCGTAGGCCTCCGCCACCTCCGCGAAATGGCGAAGCGTGGGGACTGGAGCCGCGGCGGCGCGGTCGGGCATGGGGGTCTCGGGGCGATCGGATGTCGACCGCCCGGTTAGGGACGCCGGCCCCGGAAATCAATCGCCCCGATCACACGGCCCGGCGCAGGAAATCCCGGAACGCCCGGCGCTGCTGGGGCGGCTCGCCGGCCGGCTGCGCCTCGGCCTCCGCTCCGGCCGGGGCTCGCGCAAGTGCCTGCTGCGTCTCGGCAAAAACCTCCGCCCGCACCGCCTTCGGCCCGGCGAAAACCGTCCCCTGCGCAAGCGGCACGTCGAGGTCGATCAGGTCCGGCACCTCGCTCTCGCGCTCGACCTGCGTCGCCACGAGGCGGATGCCGGCCCGGCCCAGCGACGCGACCAGATCCTCGATCGCGATGTCGGACACCGCGTCGCGCGAAGGCGGACGCAGCAGGAGGGAGGTCGGAACCTTGATCTGCGAGACGCCGCGCTCGGCGAGCAGCCCCACATCGAAGCGCAGGTCGGTCGGCCGGTCGAGCCCGAAGCCGATCCGGCCCCGCAACGCGCCGAGCACCGCGACCTGCTCGGGATCGAGACTGCGCCAGCTCGCCTGCGGCAGCGCCACCGCGACACGGCCGGCCAGATCCGCATCGCCCGAGACGAGACCGACCAAGGAACGCAGGAAATCCGGCTCGAACAGCGACAGCGGCGAGAGGCCGTAGGCCACCGTGGCATTGCTGCCGCGGCCCTGCAGATGCCGGGCGATCACGGCGCTGCTGCGGATCATGCGGCGGTCGAGGGCGGTGGTGCGGCCGTGCCGTTCCAGCACGGGGAGGAAGGCGTCGGGCGAGAGGATTTCGGAGCCGAGCTTCAGCCGCGCCAGAGCCTCGTAGGACACGACCTTGCGCTGGGGCAGCGTCACGACCGGCTGCAGCCAGACCTCCAGTCCGTCGGCGTCGAACGCCTCGACGAGGGCGGCCTCCTGCGCCGGATCGCGGTTCGCGGTCGCAAAGGCCGGCGGTTTGAACGCGATGACGGGTTCCGGCGTCGGCTGCCGCGCCGGAACGGAACGCGGCCCGGCCGTCAGCTCGGGCGGCACGGCGGCTGCCGGCTTCGGCGGCGGTGCCGACGGTGGCGCTGCCTCGCGCTCGGTCTTGAGACGGCCGATCTCGGCCTCCTGCGTGGCGACGACCGCGGCGAGCTCGCGCACGATGCCACTCAGCAAGCCGATCTCGCGCGTCACCTCTTCGACCCCCGCCGCGAGCGCCTCGTTGTCGGGGCCCGGCGTCTGGGGGAGCGTAGCCGGCGCATCGGTTCGCGTAAGCACCGCACGAGCGGCCACGGTGATCGCCGCCTCCGCCTTGAGCAGACGTTGCGACAGCACGCCGATTTCGCTCGACAGTTTTTCCTGGGAAACCGTAAGACGGGCAGCACGGCGCTGCTGGACGATCGCCGTAAGAATGGCCGCCATGAGACCAAGGCTGCCGAGTCCAAGGGCGCCGGCGAGCGGTGCGACGATCGAGAGCGGCAGGACGACCAGCAGCCCCGTCAGGCCGATGGTCCACAGGCCGCCGCGCAGGCCGATTGTCCTGGCCATCGGGGTCTTCATCTCTGGAACGCTACAAACGGAAGCAGATCAACGTTGTTGCCGAGGGGCGAGTCGGCTGCAAGGCACCATCGTCCTCCGCACCGGCCCACCGACCGATATTGCCCGGGTGTTGCTTTCCGTGCAGGAGCACAGGCTCAGCCGCGGTTCATCCGTGGCGATTAGAACGGTGCTCGGCCAAGACCGATGTCACGCAACCACGCGATACCGCAATCGGTTGACGGATTTTGGACCAGTTGCCGAGATTAGAGGAGACGAAACGGGATGACGACGAAGCGGGTGATGCTGGTGGCGATGGCCGCGACGGCGCTCGGGATCGTGGCTGGTGCCGTGCCGGCGAGTGCCCAGTATGGCGGCGGCCGCTACTACAACAACGATGGCGACGATTATCGCCCGCGCCGCTACGAGCGCCGCTACGAGGACGAAGACGATCGTCCGCGCTCGCGGCGTTTCGGCCGCGGCGGCGGTGGCGGCAGCATCTGCGTGACCGCACGCGGCAATTGCCAGTACCCGCCGGCACCGCGCAATTCGTCCTGCTCCTGCGACATCCCCGGTTTCGGCGAGAAGCGCGGCGCGATCGGCGGCGGTTACTGACGTTTTCGCAATAGCGCGAACGGACGGAGTTGCAGGGCCGCGATCCGATCATCCCGGATCGCGGCCCTGCGTTTGTCGGAGGTCAGGAGCGGACGCGCCGGATGTCGGCCCCGCAGCGTGCTAGCTTGGCTTCGAGGGATTCGAAGCCGCGATCGAGGTGGTAGACGCGGCTGATCTGGGTTTCGCCTTCGGCGGCGAGACCGGCGATCACCAGCGACACCGAGGCGCGCAGGTCGGTCGCCATGACCGGCGCACCTTTCAGCCGATCGACGCCCTCGACGATGGCGAGATCGCCGTCGAGACGGATCTTCGCGCCGAGACGCGCGAGTTCCTGCACGTGCATGAAGCGATTCTCGAAGATGGTCTCGCGGATGTTCGACTGGCCCTTGGCCAGCGTCATCAGCGCCATGAACTGCGCTTGCAGGTCGGTCGGGAAGCCAGGGAACGGATCGGTGGTGATGTCGGCCGGGTGGATGCCGCCGCCGTTGCGGCGCACCCGGATGCCGCCCTTGACCTGTGTGATTTCGGCGCCCGTGGTCGCCAGCACGTCGAGGGCCGAGGAGAGCAGGTCCGCCCGGGTGTTTTCGAGCACGATGTCGCCGCCGGTCATGGCCACGGCCATGGCGTAGGTGCCGGTCTCGATCCGATCCGGCAGGACCTCGTGCCGGGCGCCGTGGAGCCGGGCGACGCCCTCGATGACGATGCGGGACGTGCCGGCGCCCTCGATCCGCGCGCCCATCCGGATCAGGCATTCCGCCAGATCGACGACCTCGGGCTCGCGGGCGGCGTTGTCGATCACTGTGGTGCCGTGGGCCAGCGAGGCCGCCATCAGCGCCACGTGGGTGCCCCCGACCGTGACCTTCGGGAAATCGATTTCGGCGCCGCGCAGGCCGTTCTTCGTCTTCGCGACGACGTAGCCGGCATCGATCTCGATCTCGGCGCCGAGCTTTTCCAGCGCCATGATCAGCAGGTCGACGGGCCGCGTGCCGATGGCGCAGCCGCCCGGCAGGGAGACCTTGGCCTCGCCGAAGCGCGCCAGCAACGGCGCCACCACCCAGAAGCCGGCCCGCATGGTCGAGACCAGCTCGTAGGGCGCCGTGGTGTCGATGACGTTCGAGGCGGTCAGCCGGATGGTCTGGCCGGCCTCGGTGCTCTGGCCGGGGCGCTTGCCGACGACCATCTGGTCGACGCCGTGATTGCCGAGGATGCGCAGCAGCGAGGTGATGTCGGCGAGACGCGGCACGTTGATGAGCTCGAGCGTCTCGCCCGTCATCAGGCTGGCGATCATCAGGGGCAGCGCGGCGTTCTTGGCGCCGGAGATCGGGATCGTGCCGTTCAGCGGCGCGCCGCCGGTGATGTGGATGCGGTCCATGCTCGTTCCCTGGGCGCCGGGCCCGCGTCTGCGGTGTCGGTCGCGCGCCATTCCGGGGGCAGGCCGCCCCTTCAAACCGCCAAGTATATCCGGTATCCGGCAGAAAAAGGATCGCGCCCCGCGGCAGAAGTCGTGACCTGTGGCTGCCGTGCATCGCAGGCCGCTACGACCGATCGCGCTCCGGGTCCGACGGCGGGTCCGGATCGAGTTTCACCTCCCGCTCCGGTTCGATGTCGTCATGAGGCAGCTCGGCCCGGCCGCGCGCCTGCAGCTTCCGGCGCTTGAGGTTGTCGCGCAGAGCCGCCTTCAACCGATCCTCGCGTGACATCCGGGGCGTCCCGTCCCACTCGCGCGGTGCCACATCGCCCGCGAAACCCCAGGACGGCTACAGCCTTCGCGGGGCCGTCTCAACAGGTGCAAGGCAGCAATGACCCGAGATCACCTTGAACCGATTCCAAATTCCCTTCTATTCTGCACACCGGTGAGCCGGCGTCCGGTGGACTGACCGGAGGCAAGACGTCACCGCAGCGAGATCGGGCTCGTCGCCGATCGACAGGCATGACTGCGCAGATGTGTGCGGATCGCCGCGTCGATCATTTTCCCGGCCGCTGGATCCGACTTCGGGATGAACCCGAAGCTCGCAGCCGAGGAAACGCGTCGAGGACGGATGCCCGTGAACCTGATGCCTGCGCAGACCGACACCGCCGACGGATCCGAAACGGGCCTCGCCGAGCGAAGCAACCACCGGGACAGCCAGACGCCGCGGATCGACTACGAGCAGCATTTCCGGAGCGCCGTCGACCGCCTGCACGCCGAGCGCCGCTATCGCGTCTTCGCCGATATCGAGCGGATCGCGGGCCGCTTCCCGCAGGCGAACTGGCGCAAGCCCGACGGCGGCACGCGTGAGATCACCGTCTGGTGCTCCAACGACTACCTCGGCATGGGCCAGCATCCCGATGTCGTCGATGCCATGACCGAGACGGTGAAGCGCTGCGGCGTCGGCGCGGGCGGCACCCGCAACATCGCCGGCAACAACTCGCCGCTGGTCGACCTGGAGCGCGAGCTCGCCGACCTGCACGGCAAGGAGGCCGGCCTCGTCTTCACTTCGGGCTACGTCTCGAACCAGGCCGGCATCTCGACGATCGCCAAGCTGCTGCCGAACTGCCTGATCCTGTCCGACGCCTTCAACCACAACTCGATGATCGAGGGCGTGCGCCATTCGGCCTGCGAGAAGCGTGTTTTTCGCCACAACGACCTCGCGCATCTGGAGCAACTGCTCCGCGAGGCCGGCGACCGCCCGAAACTCGTCGCCTTCGAGTCGGTCTATTCGATGGATGGCGATGTCGCGCCGATCGAGGCGATCTGCGACCTCGCCGACGCCTACGGCGCCATGACCTATATCGACGAGGTCCACGCAGTCGGCCTCTACGGTGCCCGGGGCGCGGGCATCAGTGAGCGCGATGGCGTCATGGATCGCATCGACGTCATCGAGGGCACGTTGGCCAAGGGCTATGGCTGCGTCGGCGGCTACATCACCGGCTCGGCGGTGCTCTGCGACGCGGTGCGGAGTCACGCTGCGGGGTTCATTTTCACCACCGCCCTGCCGCCGGCCATCGCCGCCGCGGCACGCGCCTCTGTTCGGTATCTCAAGCACTCGCAGACCGAGCGTGCGGCGCACCAGCGCCAAGCCGCCAACACCAAGGCCGCCCTCGACGCCGCCGGCCTGCCGGTACTCGCCACCGAGACGCACATCGTGCCGCTGATGGTGGGCGACGCCGAGCTCTGCAAGGCGGCCGCCGACCATCTGCTCGAACGCCACGGCATCTACATCCAGCCGATCAACTACCCGACCGTGCCGCGCGGCACCGAGCGGTTGCGGATCACCCCGACGCCGTTCCACGACGACGCCCGCATCGCCACGCTGACGGCCGCCCTCGTCGAGACCTGGGACACCCTCGATCTGCCCCGCGCCGGGACGATCTTCGCCTCAGCCGCGGAATAGGCTTTTCGCTGGCCGGTCATCGGGTGCGACGACCCGATGGCGACGCTGCTCGATCAGGACCGTTTGATCGAGGCCCTCTAACGGCTCGACGCCGACTTGGTCGATCTCGGGACTTTCGTCGAAATCGCCGTCTATGGTGAGGCTAGCTATCCCGACGACGATCGCGAGCGGCAGGCGGCCTTCATCCACGATGACCCGGGATTTCGTGGTGAGCCCCGACCCGATGCCTTCCTTGGCGGAGCCGGCGAGCACTTGGCCCGGCGTTGGGGACTGCCGATCTTTCCCTGAGTTCGTCACGAGGGCCGCTATCTCGACATCGCGATGTGCGTGCCGTCCGACGCCGCGTTGCGCAGCTATCTGATCTGCGTCAGCCCCTTGGCCTTCCGTGCCCCGCTGATCTTCACCGGGCCGGACCCGCTGCAGCGGGCAAGATTTCCGTATCACTGCGGTGTGGCCACCATGCCGGCTGAGCATCCGGCGCGGTGTGATCGCAAGGGCGGGTAGTCCCTGAATCGACCCGAACCGAAGTCTTCCGATCCCGGGATCGATCCACGATGCGGTTTCGCGTTGCGCATCGCCCGATGATGGGCTGTGACTGCCGCGCTCGCGAATCATCGAAGAGGAAACACGGATGTCGGGTGGCGGTCACGGGGCGATCGAGGGATCGAACAAGCGCGTCGCGCTGATGATCTCGGTGCTGGCGCTGTTTCTCGCGGGCGCCGAGACGCTGGCCAAGAGCGCCCAGACCGAGGCGCTCGGGGCCAATGTCGAGGCCTCGAACCAGTGGGCCTATTTCCAGGCCCGCACGATCCGGGCGACGGTGCTCAAGACCGCCGACGAGGCGCTTGCGCTGGCGCCGCCCGCCGGGGGCGACGACGCTGCCGTGAAGGCCAAGCGCGACGAGTGGGCCAAGACCTTGGCCCGCTGGGAATCCGAGCCCGCGACCGGCGAAGGCCGCAAGGAACTCGCCGCCAAGGCCAAGGCCTCCGAGTTGCGGCGCGATCTCGCGCTCGAGCGCTACCACCATTTCGAACTCGCCTCGGCCGCCTTCCAGGTCGGCATCGTTCTGGCCTCGGCGGAGGTGATCACCGGCATCGTGGCGCTCGCCTTCGCCGGCGGCTTCCTCGGCGTCGCCGGCCTGGCGCTGGCCGCGTTCGGGCAATTCGCCCCCCATACGCTGCCGTTCCTGCACTGATGCGAACTGTCAGGCGGACCATGCGTGCCCCGCGACAAGGAGCAGTGTGGACGCGGCGTTATGGCTCCTGTCAGAGTTGCGGTCGGCGGCTCCATCCCGAGCCGGAGCGGATGGGTCGAGCATGGCACAGGCTTCCGACGACGAATCCGAAAACCGGCTGACCAAGCTGTCGGCCGTCTTGTTCCTGCACACCGAGCATCTGGTCTACGCACTGCTCGGCGGCCTGCTCGCGGCGACGGCAGCCCTGGCGCTGCTCGACGCGGCCGGCGTGCTCTACGAGGCGTTGAAGGTACTCGGCGGCGCCAAGCAGATGCTCGACGTCATCGATCGGCTGCTCTTCCTGCTGATGATCGTCGAGATCCTGCACACGGTGCGGGTCTCGATGCGCTCGGGACGGCTGACCTGCGAGCCGTTCCTAATCGTCGGCCTGATCGCCTCGATCCGGCGCGTGCTGGTGATCACGCTGCAATCGTCCGAGGTGATGCACCCGCCGATGACCGGCGAGAAACAGGCGATGTTCAACGCCTCGATGATCGAACTCGGGGTGCTCGGCGGCCTGATCCTGGTAATGGTGGTCTCGATCTTCCTGCTGCACCACGCCAGTCCGAGCGGGGCGAGGCCGGCCGGCGAGGAGTGATCCCGGGAGCGGCGAAACCGTCCCGGCAAGGCCTCGGCAGGCAATGCTGCACTGCAGGAACGGCGATTCGGACCACTGGTTGATCAGCCGATTGCGTCGGGGCGACCGGCGCGGGTCAAGTGTCACGAAGAGTCAATTGCCATGAAGAAGACCGTCACCCTCGCCGTTCTCGGCCTATCTACGATCCTCGGCGGATCCGCCTTCGCGCAGGAGCCGCTGCCGCTGCGCGTCCAGTCGCAGGATCTGGCGCTCCCCGCCGGTGCGACGACGAGCACGCCGACCTTCCGGACTGAGGCCCTGCGCTCGGATGCGGTGAGCATCGAATCGAGCCGCATCGCCCTCGAGCGTTCGCGCAATCGTGAGATTCGCAGCTACGCCCGCCGCGTCATCGAGACCCGCAAGGCCACGACCGAGGCGCTGCTGCCCCCCGGTACGTCACTGAGCGCTGGCGGCAGCATCGTCTCGGACCGGCAGGGCATCGAGACGCGCCTCGACAACCCGGTCGGCATCGTGCTGGCGCCGGTTACGGTCGCGGCCAATGTCGCGACGGGGATCGTCGGCGGTGTGCTCGGTGGTGTCGGCCTCGTCGACAACAGCCCGACCGAGCCGGGGCGCCGTGTCGCGATCGGCCCCCAGGGTCAGGCCAAGATCGACCGTCTCCGTTCGGCACCGAACGCGCGCAGCTTCGACCGCACCTATGTCGCTCAGCAGGCGCGCTCGGACGCGCGTACGCTCGCACTTTACGACGGCTATTCGCGCGGCGGTGACAGTGCTCAGGGGCGCCAGTTCGCCAACGAAGCGCTTCCGTATATCGCTGCCGAACACGACCGTTCGGCCAACATCGACCTGAGTTTCGGTGGCTGATCACCTCTGCCAATCATACGAGACCGGAGGGCCGCCTGCAGGGCGGCCCTTTTTGCATCCGGGTGCCGATTCCAATGGCAATCTGCTTCTTCGCCAGATCCCGGCTCGCATCGCTTATGGCCGTCGCGATCAGGCTCGGCGCGGGCGGCTCAAAAGCTTCTTTTCGGACGGCTTGTGTTTTGTGCGCCGCACTGTATCTTGTGCACTGCGATATCGCGATGGCGTCGCGATTTTGCAGCCCTTCTTGGGCGTTTCCTCCCTAGACTTCGGGTCGTTCCTTTGGAGCGGCCTTTTTTTTCGTTTTGAGCGGCGTGGCTAAAATCTATCGCCGCTATTCTGCGGCGATCCGTCGAGAGCTCCAATCCGACCAGTCGGCGGCCACTGCCACGACCACCCGCGTCAGGCACTCCACCAGATCCTCGAAGCCGCCGGTGAGAGCAAGGGTGCGCTCGTTCATGTAGAGGGCACGGTTGATCTCGATCTGCAGCGCATGACGGGACGAGTTCGGCTCGCCGTAATGCTCGGTGATGAAGCCGCCGGCATAGGGTTTGTTGCGCACCACCCGGAGACCATGTTCGCGAAACCGATGCTCGATGCCGTCGATGAGAGCCGGAGCGCAGGCGGTGCCGAACCGGTCGCCGAGCACGATCTCGGTCTTGGCGTCCTCGTCTCGGCCGAGGCTCGACGAAGGCATCGAATGGCAGTCGATCAGGACGACGTTGCCGAAGCTCTTAACGGTGCGCTGGATCAGGCTGCGCAGCATCCGGTGATAGGGCTTGTACAGGTGTTCGATCCGGGCAAGCGCATCTTCGACGGGCAGTCGCTCCCGATAGATTTCCTGTCCGTCCGCGACGATGCGTGGCACGGTACCGAGGCCGCCGGCCACGCGCATCGAGCGTGTGTTGGAGAAGGACGGCAGCCGCCCGACGAACATGCGCGGGTCGAGTTCATAGGGCTCCCGGTTTACGTCGAGATAGGCGCGTGGAAAGTTCGCCCGCATCAACGGTGCGCCGAGCCCGACCACGGGCGCGAAGAGCCGGTCGACATAGGCGTCTTCCGAGCGCCGCAGGGTCAGCGCGTCGAGGCGCGAGGCCGCAAGGAAGTGGTCCGGATAGATTGCGCCGGAATGGGGCGTATTGAACACGAAAGGAACCGCATGGGAGGCCGGCTCGTCGACGGCAAAGGGCGGTTCGAAATCGGAGGGCGGATGCGCCGGGCGCTCGATCATCGCCGCACTTTGATGCGAGTGGGTGATCCTGTCCACCAAACCGTGATGCCCAGCGCGCGGATGGGGTCTTAACGTCGTGTTTACCAAGTCGCCGCTTTATGAAATGAACATACCAGTCGTACCGGGCCTCAAAGAGCCCCAGGAAGCCGTTCGATGAAGATCCTTCTGGCGGAAGACGACAACGACATGCGCCGGTTTCTGGCCAAGGCGTTGCAGAACGCCGGCTATGAGGTGCTGTCGTTCGACAACGGGCTCTCGGCCTACAACAGGCTGCGTGAAGAGCCATTCGAGCTGTTGCTCACCGATATCGTGATGCCGGAAATGGACGGTATCGAGCTCGCGCGCCGGGCCACCGAACTGGATCCCGACATCAAAGTGATGTTCATCACGGGCTTCGCTGCGGTCGCGCTGAACCCGGATTCGAAGGCTCCGAAGGATGCGAAGGTGCTCTCCAAGCCCTTCCATCTGCGGGAACTCGTCAGCGAGGTCGAGAAACTGCTCGCTGCGGCCTGACGGACTCCCAGGTGGCGCCGAAGCCTATGGCGCCGGCCGCTGAGCCAAAAAGCTGGACGAGGCGAGCGCTTTCAAGCGATTGCCTTAGGCCTGTGTGGCGCCTGCAATAGGAACTGCACATCACGGTGCTATATCATCATGCGTTCCTTCGCATGATCGATCCGAGACGATGCAGCCGGTTACCCTCTACACCACGGCTTGGTGCCCCTATTGTTCGGCGGCCAAGAGCCTGCTGAAGGAAAAGGGCGTGGCCTTCACCGAGATCGACGTCGAAAAGACCGCGGGCTCGCGCGCGACGATGTCGCAGCGTGCAGGCGGTCGTACCAGCGTGCCGCAGGTCTTCGTCGGCGATACACATGTCGGCGGCTGCGACGACCTCTATGCCCTCGAAAGGGCCGGTGGTCTCGATCCGCTCCTGACCGCCTGATGGCGGAACACGCGCATTCCCGGTTCATTGCCGCCTGCGTGCAGATGCGTTCAGGACGTGACCCGCTCGCAAATCGCGATGCGGCCGTGGCGGCAATCCGCGAGGCGGCCGGTCGGGGTGCCGACTACATCCAGACTCCGGAGATGACCTCGCTGGTCGAACGAGACCGCACGCGGCTGTTCGACACGGTGGGGCCGCAGGAGAGCGACCCGACGCTGGCCGGCCTGCGCGAGGCTGCGCGCGACAACCACGTCTTCGTTCATGTCGGCTCGCTGGCGATACGGACCGGCGACAAGATCGCCAACCGTGCCTTCCTGATCGATGCCGGCGGCGAGATTTGCGCAGCCTACGACAAAGTCCATCTCTACGACGTCGACTTGCCCGACGGCGAAAGTTGGCGGGAATCGGCGACCTATACCGGCGGCGACTGCGCCGTGGTGGCAAGTTTGCCCTGGGCCGAGATCGGCATCGCCATCTGCTACGACATTCGTTTTCCCGCGCTCTATCGAGCCCTTGCGGAGGCCGGCGCCACCGTGCTGACGGCGCCTGCCTGCTTCACACGCCAGACCGGCGAGGCGCACTGGCATCTGCTGCAGCGCGCCCGTGCCGTCGAGACGGGATCGTTCATGGTCTCGGCTGCCCAAGGTGGCCGGCATGAAGATGGTCGCGAGACCTACGGTCATTCGCTGATCGTCGACCCGTGGGGACGCGTGCTGGCCGAGGCCGAGAATGATGCGCCCGGTGTCATTCTCGCCGAGATCGACCTTGCTCAGGTCGCCGACGTGCGTGCGCGCATCCCGGCTCTGCGCAATGCGCGGCCTTTCACCGTGCGGCACGCCTGAGGCGTCCCCATCTTGACCCTATGATCCGTTACACCCTCGCCTGCGAGTCCGGCCACAGCTTCGAAAGCTGGTTCCCGTCCGGCGATGCCTATGACGAGCAGGCCGCGCGCGGTCTCGTCTCCTGCCCGATCTGTGATTCCCGCAAGGTCGCCAAGGCATTGATGGCCCCTGCCGTCGCGCGGACCGACAAGGGCCGTACTGGAGGGCCCGCTGCGGTATCCCGGGAAGAGGGAGCGGTGGAAGCCCCGGCTCCTGCACCGGTGGAAGCTCCGGTTCCGATGATCGCTGAGCCGGAGCGTCGCCTGCGCGCGCTTCTGCGGGCGGTACGTGACCAGGTGACGCGCACGGCGGACGATGTCGGAGCGCGGTTCCCGGAAGCAGCGCGTGCCATGCATTACGGTGAGGCGCCGTCCCGCGCGATCTATGGTGAGGCCACTTTGCAGGAGGCGCATGCGCTCGTCGAGGAAGGCATCGCCGTCGCTCCTCTGCCGCCGGCCCCCGACGACCGGCATTAGCAACGGCCGACCGCGTCTCGGCCGGGCGGGACGAGACGCGATCCGTCAGGCGGCCGTCTCGAGCTTCGCTCCGAGATGGCGCCGTACACCGTAGGCCGACAGTACGATCCCCGTCGAGAGCAGGCTCAGCAGCAGTTGCGAGCGGGTCTCCGCCTGCAATCCCATCGCCACGAGGATCCCCGTCATCGCGGCGATCGTCAGCAGGGTGAGGTAGGGGTAGAGCCACATCCGGACCACCGGCCGGTCCGCCGGAATCCGCGGCCTCAGGATCAGCTGCGACACCGCAATCGCCAGATAAACCAACAGGATGACCGCGCCCGACGAATTCAGCAGGAACAGGAAGACCGTGTCCGGCGAGAGGTAGGCGGCGACCACCGCGAGGTAGCCCATCGCCGTCGAGACGAGGATGGCGGGGGCCGGAACCCCGGAGCGGTCGAGCCGCATTAGCGCCTTCGGCGCCTCCCCCCGTTCGCCGAGCAGGAACAGCATCCGCGAGGCGGTGTAGAGGCCGGAATTGAGGCAGGACAGGACGGCGGCGAGGACCACGGCGTTCATGGCGTCGCCGGCCCGGTTGAAGCCCATGCGCTCGAAGGCGGCGACGAAGGGGGAGCCGCCGGGCGGCAGGCCGTCCCAGGGCAGGATGACGGTGAGCAGGAGGATCGCGGCCACGTAGAAGACGGCGATCCGGATGGCGACGGTGCGGGTCGCCCTGGCTATGGCCTTGGCGGGATTGGGCGTTTCGGCTGCGGCGATAGTGGCGATCTCGGCGCCGACCATGGAGAAGATCACCACGACGATGCCTGAGACGATCGCCCCGACGCCGTTCGGAAACAGGCTGCCGCCGCGTCGGAGGTTGGAGAAATCCATCGGGTGGCCGGGCCAGAGGCCGAGGGCGTAGCTGCCGCCGAGGACGAGAAAGGCGAGGATCGCCAACACCTTGATGCCGGCGAACCAATACTCGAACTCGCCGAAGGCGCCGACGGAGGTGAGGTTCGTCGCCGTCATCAGCAGCATCAGGCCGAGCGACAGGCTCCAGAGCGGTAGGCCGGGTAGCCAAGCCTGCAACAGGCCGGCCCCGGCCACCGCCTCGAAACCGACCACGATCACCCAGAAATACCAATAGAGCCAAGCCGTTGTGAACCCGGCCCAGTCGCCCAGCGCCTCTCGGGCATAGGTGACGAAGGAGCCGGTCGCGGGCGCGGCGGTGGCCATCTCGCCGAGCATCCGCATCACCAGGATGACCAGGATTCCGGCGGCGGCGTAGGAGAGGAAGGCGCCGGGGCCGACCTGCCGGATGACGGAGCCGGAGCCGACGAACAGGCCGGCGCCGATCATGCCGCCCAGGGCGATCATGCCGAGATGGCGCTGTCTGAGGCCCTGGCGCAGGCTGTCCGGTGGACCGTCGGGCATCGCGATTTCGCTCGGGGTCGGTCGAGGATGATCATGATCCCGGTCGGGCACGATCACGAGAGGTGCGCCGGGCATCGTGCGATCCGTTGCCCACGTGCTGCCATGGCCAAAGCCGGGGCAAACCACGTCGTGCACCGGCTTAGCCCGCTGGCTAACGCGCGTGCAGCACGGACCGGCAGGCGTCGGGCAACCCGGCCATCGTCATGGGTGGTCGTGGCCGCGGCGGCGTCTTGGGCTTGGGCGGATTGAGCACGGCCGCGCTGAACCAGTAGTCGAGCTCGGACCCGCAGCCGTCGCCGGGCGGGGGAGGGGCCTGGTCGCCGCAGGATTCGGCGCCGCGCGGGCAGGCGAGGCGGATATGGTAGTGGTAGTTGTGCCCGTACATCGGGCGCACCTTGGTGAGCCAGCCGCGGTCGCCGCCGGCCTCGCGGCAGAGGGCCTTCTTGATCGCGGCGTTGACGAAAATTCGCGCCACCTCCGGCTGCTTGGCCGTGAGGCGGATGAGCGCAGTATGCGCCGGCGTCCAGACGTCCTCGTCGATGTCGCGGCGGTCGGCGCGGACCATGTCGGTGGCGGAGGTCTGCTCGCGCTCGGCGCGGGTCATCCGGTGGTCGGGCATCGGCGTCAGCCAGAGGTCGGCGTCGAGGCCGAGCTGGTGCGAAGCGTGGCCGGTGAGCATCGGGCCGCCGCGCGGCTGCGACATGTCGCCGACGAGAAGCCCCGGCCAGGCTGCCTGCGGCGCCTTGCTCGCGAGCCGTTCCAGGAAGCTGACGAGGTAGGGCATGCCCCAGCGCCGGTTGCGCGAAGGCCGCATCACCTGCCAGGTCGGCCCGTCGAAGGCGAGGCCTTCGCCGCCGGCGAAACAGCCCTTGGCATAGGAGCCGTAGGCCTCGGCCGATCCGCTCGAGGGCGCGGTGACGCGGCCGAACAGAGCCTTGGCCGGCGTCGCGGGATCGTTCGGGTTGGCGAGCGGCGGCAGGGGTTTGGGGTCCATCGTGCCCTTGTCCTGCGCCATCGCGGAACCGGCGATCAGGGCGAGGAATGCGAGGGCAACGGACAGGTGAACGGTCTGCGGCATCGGCGCTGAGGTCCCTCGGCGAACAACCCGAGCGGCCGGAAAAGCCGCACCGGAACGTGCCCGGTCACCCGAGCGTTTTCCCGGTTGGATGTAACAAGGTTGCGAGCCCCGCGCCATGGACCCCGTCAGCACCACCCCACAGGCCGGGCCGAAGGCCCGCACCCTCATCGCCAGCGACCGCGTGATCGGCACCGAGGTGCGCCGCCCCGACGGCGGCAAGGTCGGCCGCATCGAGCGGCTGATGCTCGACAAGTCCTCGGGCCGCGTCGCCTACGTGGTGATGAGCTTCGGCGGCTTCCTCGGCCTCGGCGAGGATTACTACACGCTGCCCTGGGCGGTCCTGGCCTTCGATCCGGCCATCGAGGCCTACGTCGTCGACATCACCGAGGAGCAGCTCCGCAACGCCCCCGCGCGCTCACCCGAGGGCGGCGACCCGGCCGACGAGCGCGAGTGGGAAGAGCACGTGCACCGCTACTACAACGCGGCACCGTATTGGGGAATCTAGAGCCGTACCTGACCCCGTTGCATCGGGCCGGCGTCTCTAGATCACGCTGCGTTTTGAGCGGGTCAATCAAAACGCAGCGTGATCGATTCAAAAGTCGAAAGCAGGCTTCGCGCGAAAAACCGTTGCCATTTTTTTGCAGCCTGCTCCAGGGCGGCAGGTAAACCAGCCTGGCGCCGGGCGTCTGTCGAGTCGCGTCGGAACCGAAATTGGGATCCGCCGTGTAAAAGTCCTGATTTCTGCGCAAGCGTCAAAGACACAGCCGCACATACTCTGTAAAGTCGATATCTCAGCATCAAAGAGCTGTTAAAAGACAGCAGTCCATTTCTGTCCGATAAATACATACCTGCCAATTTTTCACGAAGTGGTCTCGAACAAAAACACTACCACGCGAATGACGACGTGCCATGAGCCGAGATATCCATGTCGTATAACTGCTGGATTCAAATTCTCAGAATTTATCTTGAATATCTATTTGGCAGACCGATCGAATTACGAAGATAGTTTCGTCTTGCTCATCCCGGACTTGCAAGACAACGGAATAGCTATCACATTTTTCGCTTCCTGCTGCCAGCAGACCGGTGATCGCTTTTAGGGCGCCTCGCCTCAAGGCCGCCTGATCTCTGAACTCACAGCCGATATGATCCCGGAAATCGAGCCCATCATTGGTGTCAAAAAAGTACCGTGGCATTCTGCTTCTGCTTCATTGTTTTCCACCATCGATCCGAAAGGACGCTCCTCTCAGCGGGTGAATGGCGCCTCACGGCGTGTGTCGGACGGGGAACAGCCAAATAATCTGCGATAACGCTGCCCAAAGTCACTCATGTGGACGAAGCCCCAGTGTCGAGCAATATCCGAGATAGACCATGTTGCTTTGGCAGCTGAAAGCAGATCGTGATGAGCGCGTTCGAGACGCTGGTCGATAATGAACTGAATCGGTGTCCGGCCGATTTCTTTTCTAAATTTATCCTGCAGTGATCTAACGCTGATACCAGCTATGGAGGCAATATCGGCTAAAGTTAATTCACTTGATAGATTGGCGTGAATATAATCGACTGCTAAGTTGAGCCGACAGGACGACGCCGGTGTCGATTCATTTAGCGGCTTATTTTCAAGTCTTGGCCAAGCTGATAATAATTGATAACTCATTATCTCTTGTATCATCGGCAATATTAAGTCTGGTTGCTGCATCGAATCGTTGATTTGGCTCTTAACCAACTTGACGGTGCAAAACAGCGCCATCATGCCCGGTGTGGTCATTTCGGCGACCGGTGAAAGCGACGGTAAACCTGCGTGGTCGTTGCCCGTCAGCGCCTTGTTTGCGGCTATAAGGGTTTTAACCGCGATCGTTCCGCTGATCGAACTGAGTGCCCTGGATGCGCAAACGTCCTTTATACCTTCGAAGCCGGCCAATGTAGCATGTGTTCTGGATCCCAGGACGTCCCCGCCCCGGTGCGAATAAATAATGTGGCCACTCGTAATGAAGCGGACGGTTAAAAGATTGGCGGAGAATTTGGGTTGCGTGATGAAGCCACTGGCCGAACGCGTCTCCCAGAAACTAAGCAGTTCGCTTTGACTGCCTGATATATTGATGTCAGGTTTCATTGCCTTCATAACATCAAAATTAACTGCGATGCCTCCGGCACCATTGAAATTACGGAGCTGGCGCGCCGAAATAATACTTGCAGAAAATCGAGGTTGTGGCCGCCACGAGTTTTCATCGTGTCGATCCTGGCCTATCATCAGATTCACACGTTGCCCGTGAATAACTCACGCCTTTCAACCGCAGACGGTCTTGTTCCCTGAACACTGACGGACCGGATGCCGCGCCGCAAGTCCCGAAGGAGGTTTAGCGCAATATAGAAGCCGATAGCGAGACTATAAATATACTGTATTTTTATATCATTTTTGCGCATGGCGTCTGTTAAGACTATAGAAACCTTGGTAATCCATAAAAATACGACCTGAGGTGGAGTGTGATAGATTTGCAACGTCATGCTTTTGCTTCGAAATAATTTGCGGTCTGTGGGACCTGTCGGTTTTGCACGACGCCGATCAGGTCGCGGTGGCGGCAAGCGATCGCCGAGTTTCTGCTGCGTGATATGGCTAAGATGTCCAATTGCAATCTCATGCCATCATGTAATTCCGCTCGGCCAGAAGGCGAGTCTGGCATCGTATTCCATGCATGCCGTCCATCGAGCAGGATGAAAGTTCAAGCCAAGCATCTGTTATGGTCGAGCGCGGCAGAGTTTCCATGGCTTAAGGATTTGCATTTTCATTTGTAATCGTAGCGGTAGAGTGTCGCGGACAATGTTTCGTGACTTACTATCCTGGACGAATGTGCCATGATCTTTGGATCGCCGGTAATTGGTTTTTGGAACGACCAGACAAAGATTTCTAGAATGTCGGATTGGATAAATAAAGAGAAACAATAATATTACTTGATGACCGATCGTGGATTAATTTGATTTATTATTCTATGCAAGATAAACGCCAGAATCTGGACGTCGAAATCGGGTTGATGCCGTGGCTCTGCGTTTCGTAGATCATTCCTTGATGGCCCAAAGCAGGTTGGATCGATGCCAAGCTCGACTGTCGTCGTACTCACCGATAACATCGATCGGGGTCACGATCTGTGTGAAGCTGTTCGCATGATGGCCGGCTGTCGCGTCGCTGACGTCGAGGAGCAATGGCTGAACCTTGAGCCCGTCGTCGGCGTCATCGCAGATGTCGCCTTGGAGCGTCCAAATTCGAGGCGCTGCTTGCAGAGGCTGACCGTCAGGTGCCGCGATCGTCGGATGCCGCTGATCTACCTCACAAGAACGGGAACGGACGCCGTGCTGCGGGAGGCCGGAAACCTCGGCATCACGGCCTGCTTTTCGGCGCTTGCCATGGAGCCGCGAACGGTCGTCGCAGCCCTGTTCCGCTTGATCGCTCCTGCAAAGACCACAACCGATTTGCTTGTCGAGCACAATTTCGAACTGGTCGGCTCGACCTTCAGCGAGATGTTCGACACAGCCCGGTCGGGATCGCTGGACATGGAGACCGTCAACGAAGCCATTGGGCCGCTTCTTGTTGCTATACGGGAAGGCGGCCTGGACCGGTGGATTACTCTTATACAGGCGCACGACGACACGACTTTGCGACACTGCCTGCTCGTTGCGAGCTATGTAGCTCACTTCGCCATCTACCTCGGCCTGCCGTCCTCGGAGCGGACGACATTGATCCGTGCCGGGCTGGTGCACGATGTCGGTAAGGCGCTGATCCCTCTTTCCGTTCTGAACAAGCCCGGAAAGCTCGATTCGAGCGAGATGGCGACGATGCGGACTCATGCTGCACTTGGGTACGAAATCCTGGCCGCGGCTGGTTCCGTCGATCCGATCATCCTCGCGGCCACGCGACATCATCACGAAATGCTTGACGGATCTGGATATCCGGATGGTCTGCAAGGCGGCCAGATCGGCGATACGGTTCGCCTTTTGACGATCTGCGATATTTACGCGGCACTGACAGAGCGGCGCCCTTATCGGCCGCCGATGTCCCAGACGGAAGCGTTGCAGATTCTGCGCGGCATGACAGGCAAACTCGAGCCGGCACTTGTCGAGGCTTTTGCCGCTTCGATCGAAGGGTGAATGCGAGTGAAGAAGGCTAAGCCAATGCTATTGTATAACACATCAACCTGAATGTTTATGGAGCTTCTTTAATGTATTTTATTTACATGTTATATATCTGTTCTCTAATTTAGATGTAATTTTTTTCAAATATAGATGTAGTTTTATTTGAAGCCATATGAGAAATACAAATGTAGCATCCGAAAAATATCTGCAATTTAGCTAATTATTATTGATTTTTGTATATTTCTAATCATTAAGCGGATCAGCCATGCGTCTAGGACGTGCGCGGATTCGCCGTGGCAAGGATTTGAGATGTTGAATTTTCGCGCCCCTGAAGCAGACGCAAAGCTTGCGGTCCTGGATCGTTCCCAGGCGATAGTCGAGTTCAAGCTCGACGGCACGATCCTGACTGCAAATGCAAACTTCCTCGCGGCCGTCGGCTACACCCTCGACGAGATCCGGGGACGTCATCATAGTCTGTTCGTCGAGCCGGGCTACAGCGAGAGCGCGGCTTACAAGGCATTCTGGGAAACCCTGCGCCGCGGCGAGTTTCAGTCGGCCGAGTACAAGCGCATCGCCAAAGGTGGGCGGGAGATCTGGATTCAGGCTTCATACAACCCGGTGCTCGATCGGGCAGGCAAGCCGGTCAAGGTCATCAAGTTCGCTTCGGACATCACGACACGGAAGGTGCGCAGCCTCGACCTGGACGGGCAGATCGCCGCCCTGGACCGATCGCAGGCCGTCATCGCCTTTGCCCTCGACGGCACGATCCTGACGGCCAACAGGAATTTCCTCGACACGCTCGGCTATCGGCTCGAGGAGATCGCAGGCCGCCACCACAGCATGTTCGTGAACGACGACGAGCGCCGCAGCGCCGCCTATCAGGCGTTCTGGGTCGCCCTGGCTCGGGGCGAGTTCCAGTCGGCCGAGTACCGGCGCATCGGGAAGGGCGGCCGCGAGATCTGGATACAGGCGACCTACAATCCCGTTTCAGACGCGGACGGCAAGCCGATCAAGGTCGTGAAATTCGCAACCGACATCACGGAGCAGGTACGGGACCGGCATCGCCGCGCGGACGCGCAGAAAGCGATCGGTCTCGACCTCGACGCCATCGGCGTCGCGGTCGGCGACGTGACCCGGCAGACCACGGAGGCCGCCGGCACTGTCGGGCGCGTCTCGAGCGAGATCCAATGCGTGGCATCGGGTGCCGAGGAGCTCTCGGCGTCGGTGAGCGAAATCAGCCAGCAGGTGAGCTATGCCGCGAAGATCGCCGGGGAAGCCGTCGAGCAAACGCAGCGCACCGGTGCGATCGTGGAAGGCTTGAGCGGACAGGCGGCCCAGATCGGCGACGTCGTGGCGCTCATCCAGGGAATTGCCGCCCAGACGAACCTTCTCGCGCTCAACGCCACGATCGAGGCGGCGCGGGCCGGCGCGGCAGGCAAGGGCTTCGCCGTCGTGGCTGCCGAGGTCAAGGCGCTGGCGGAGCAGACGGCCAAGGCGACGGACCGGATCCGAGGCCAGATCGCGGCGACCCAATCCGCGACACGGGAAGCCGTGGATGCCATCGGCACGATCCAGTCGACCATTCGCACACTCAACGATGTGTCCGGTTCGATCGCGGCCGCCGTGGAAGAGCAATCTGCCGTCACGCGGGAGATGTCGGGAAGCATGCAGGCCGCGTCGCATGGGGTCAGCGCGATCGCGGCCGGCATGGACGCCATCGCTCTGGCGAGCGAGCAGGTCGATCAGGCGACCCGTCAGGTGCGCGAGGCTTCCCGCGCCGTGGGATGAGGCCTTAGAGCGCTTTCCGACCAAGAGGTTGCCGGTTGGTCGAAAGAAAGCGCGTCACAACAAAGGCTTAGAGCCGTACCCGACCCGATGCAATCAGGTCGGGTACGGCCCTAGAGTTTCGTCGAGACAGCATATCCGTATCGACGAAACTCTCGCGTTTCGTCCGTCTGCGAGGCCGAAGACTTTCCGTCTCAGGGCACTTCGTCGCGTACCCGAAGATCGGCGTTGTCTTGTTCCTGCCTGAAAGCGGACGGTCTGCCGAAGGCGCCGAGAGATGGGCCGGCCGGCATGGCTCAGGCGAAGCTGGCGGCGGTGAGGGTCGGTGCGCCGACCGTGAGCTGGAAGTCGGCTTGGGCGTCGCCGTTCAGGTCGGCGCTCACCAGGGAGGTATTCGCCTGGGTGCCGCGCTGATAGCGCAACTGCCCGGCTTGGCCGCCGAAGGCGTCGGTGCCGATGAAGGTGAAGCGCTGGATCCCGGCAATCCCGGAATTGGCATCGATGGCGGAGAAATCGATGCGGTCGCCGTCGCCGCTGATGAACTCGATGATGTCGAGGGCGCCGCCCGCACCGAAATCGGCCACGCTCCGGAACGCGAAGCGGTCCGCGCCGGCCCCGCCATAGACGGTGTCGGCGCCGGGGCCGCCGATGAGCACGTCGTCGCCTGCGCCGCCCGAGAGGTAGTCGTTGCCGGCGGCCCCGTCGATGGTGTCGCCGCCGCCGTTGCCGCGCAGCGTGTCGTTGCCGGCGCCGCCCGCGATCGTGTCCGCCGCCTCGCTGCCGTTGATGGTCTGGCCCGGCGCGGAGCCCGACGTGGTGTTGGTGACGCTTCGGGCGGCGAAGGTGGCGGCGTCGTTGCCGGCGAGATCCTGGATCGCCAGCGCATCGTTGCCGGTGCTCGGATCGGTGTAGGCGACGGTGACCGCCTGGCCGGCCGCGACGGCCGCCGCCAGGGTCAGCGTCACCGTGTTGTTCGCGACGCCGACGCCGACGACGCCGACCGCGCTGCTGCCGGCCCGGACGGCGAAGGCGGCGGGGGCGGGCCGGTTGGCGGCGTCCAACGCCTCGCCATAGGTCAGGATCAGGCTGGCGCCGTTCACCGTCGCCGACTGGAAGGCGGGCGGCGTCACGTCTCCGCCGCCGCCGCTCCCGGAGAGGAAGTTGCCGGCGGCGAGGCTCGGGGCCCCGACCACGAACTGGAGGTCGGCCTGACCGTCGCCGTTGAGGTCGGCGCCGACGCGCTGCGTGCCGCCGAGTGTGCCGGCCTGATAGCGCAGCTGTCCCGCCTGGCCGGTGAAGGCGCCGGTCCCGATGAACGTGAAACCCTGCTTGCCGGCGATCAGGGTGTTGGCGTCGATCGCCGACAGGTCGATCAGATCGCCGTCGCCCGCGATGAACTCGATGAAGTCCGGCGTGGCCGCCGGCGCGAAATCGGCCACGCTCTGGAAGACGAAGCGGTCCGCGCCGGAGCCGCCAGAGACGGTGTCGGCTCCCGGTCCCCCGATCAGCACGTCGTCGCCGGTGTCGCCCGTGATGGCGTCGTTGCCCCCCGCCCCGTTGACGGTGTCGTTGCCGCCGTTGCCGCGCAGGGTGTCGTCGCCCGCGCCGCCGGTGATCGTGTTGGCCGTGTCGTCGCCGACGATCTCCACTCCGGTCGACGGACCGGGTCCTGCGCCGCCGACCGTGAGGTTGAACGTGTCGGCGGTGGTCTGACCGCCCGCCGCCGCCCGCACCGTCACGGCATAGCTGCCGGCCACGGCCTGGCCGCTCGCGCTGAAGGTCGCCGAGGCCGGGTTGAAGCTCAGCCAGGCCGGCAGAGCCACACCGGAGGCCAACGTTGCCGAATAGGTCAGGCCGGCCGGCGCCCCGGAACTCAGGAACGGCGATGCGCCGGCCGTCGGCCCGTTCGGATCGAACCCGAGCGCGCGCAGATACGCCCCCGCCCGCAGGGCGTTGCCGGTGGCGTTCGGGTGGATCAGATCCGCCATGCGGCCGGCGGCCGAGGCCGTCGCGTAACTGCCGAGGACGGCCTTGTCGTCCACGTAGAGGAGGCCCCGGTTCGCGGCCTCCTGGGCCAGGATCGCGCGGTAATTGTCGAGGTAGACCTGTCCGCTGCTGCCGATGTCGTTCGGGCCGATGAGGAGGATGTCGGTCCTCGGCGAGGCCGCCGCGAAGTTGTTCAGGATCCCGGCGATCCGGGTCTGGTAGGACGCGCCGAACAGGACGCCGCGATCGTTCATGCCGGCATCGAGGAGATAGGCCTCGGGCGCGAGGGCACCGAACCAGGACTGGCGGAAGCTCGTGTTCAGGTTCGACCAGTTGGTCAGGCTGGTGCCGGGGATCGCGACGTTCGAGAAGCTCGCGCCGTCCGTGTCTGTCCGGAAGTCGGCCCCGAACAGGGTGACGCGGCCGGTCATGCCCTGGACGGTGATCTGGTCGTTGCTCTGCCCGCGATCCGAATGGACCACCACGCTGCGCAGGCCGAGCGCCCCCGCCGTGTCGACCGTGACCGGGGCGGCGGCGCCCGCGCCCTGGAGCGTGAGCTTCCCGCCGCCGGGCTGCTGCAGGTAATAGAGGGTCGCGGTGTCCCAGGCCGCGTTCGGATCCCACACGAACCGGTCCGAAGCAGAGGCGGCGGCGACGTTGATGCCCTGTCCGTTGATGCTGTACTGCTCCAGGCCCGGACTGGCGGTCGGCCCGGCGAGGTAGGACACGCCGGCCGACGCGGCTGCGATGCGGCCGGCCCCGGTCGGCGGATTGTTCGTGAAGGCCTGGTAGCCGCCGCCGCCGTCGCCGTAGAGACCGCGCAGATGCGCCGTGAAGCTCTGCGCGTAATTGCTTCCGGCGAAGCCCGCGGTGAGACTGTCGATGGCCCCGAGCGCGTTGTACTCGTAGCTGACGGTTCGGCCGGCCGCCCTGGTGAAGGTGTCGGCGGGAACGCTGAACGAGAACGACGTGCCGAGCGAATAAGACCTGTCCGCCAACGGGTTCAGGACGGTCGGGGCCCCCGTGACGACGATGGTCTCCACCGCCGGTGCGCTGGCTCCGTTCGCGTCCTGCGCCGTGACGAGCACGTCGTAGCTGCCGACGGCCGACGCGCCCGAGATGGACAGCGCACCGTTCGTCCTGTTGAGCGTCATCCAGGACGGCAGCGCCGTGCCGTCGCCGAGAGTCGCGGTGTAGCTCAGATTTGCCCCGACGTTGCTGAACGTTCCTGCCGCGAGGCCGACTTGTGTCGATTGGCCGACAGGCAGGAACACGTCCGAAGGATTGCGAAACAACAGGGCCATCGCAGATCTCCTATCAATCCCATGAATACACTGATGCACGCTCGATTTTCGGAAAATCCGTGAGATAGACTTTTCAAATTTTCCATTGAATCGGTAGATCGTCTATCAAGGCACGGGGCCTCTGCGACGCTCGCCCGGGGCGGCGCCTGGGTCGATCGAAATCAAGTACGCAAATGATACTATTTCTTGGAGCCGCATTTCTATATAGCTTAGATTCCGAATTCGAAATCTTCGCGAATCATAATCAGAGGAATAGGATTGAAGCAAGTACGGATGTCATATCCCGGCGCGCGATTTTATAGCGCCGTTACTCGGCCGCGCCTGAGCGCCAATCGCGACGTCGTGAGGCACGGGCCGGGGGGGCGGAATCAATGCTTAGGACCGTAAGATTCTTGTCTCGGATCTAAGCCGTCGCCGGTCCGGCATTATTTGGGGCCGAAACGCTGCCGTCTCCGCCTCGGAGATACGGATTGCACCGCCTCGGCGGCGGCCATCGGAAGCTTTCCGGACAAGTGCCGGCGCTCGGTCGAGCTGGAAAGACACCGTACCGGAGCCGTGGCGACACCACGGCCTCGCCTCAGGGCCGCATCACGAACCCGATCGGCTCGCGGCCCGGCTGGCCGAGCCAGAGCAGCGTGGCGCCGAGCAGCAGGCCGATCGCGGCGGCGGGGGCCAGGGTCAGCGGCAGGACCAGGACCTGCCAGAGCCAGGGGGCGACGCCCTCGACCGCGCCCTGCAGCGCGCTCGCCTTGTCCTTGAACAGGGCGAAGAGCAGGTCGCTCACCGTGGTGACGCGCAGGGCGTTGTTGGCGATGGAGCGCGCGCCGTCATAGACGACCTGCACGAAGCCGCCGGCCAGGATCAGGAGCCCGAGCGCGCGGCTCAGGAAGGGCAGGCCGAGGAAGCTGGCGACGGAACGGAGCATCGAAACGGGCCTCGCCGGTCCGTCCGAGCGGAGCCGGTCCGAGGGCTGAATACGGGGCCGTCGGCGAGGGCGCAAGCGAGGGACGCGCCGCCGCCGCGCAATCACGAGGTGCACTCCGCTGGCAGCGCCGCCCGCCGCATGGTCTACAAGGCGGCCGCATCTGAACTCCCGTCGAGAATGCCCCGCTTCGCCGCCAACATCAGCCTGCTCTTCACCGAGCACGCCTTCCTCGACCGCTTCGAACAGGCGGCGAGGGCCGGCTTCGCGGCCGTCGAGATCCAGTTTCCCTACGAGCACCCGAAGGAGGCCATCGCGGAGCGGTTGGCGCGCCACGGCCTGCGTTGCGTCCTGCACAACCTGCCGCCCGGCGACTGGGAGGCGGGCGAACGCGGCATCGCGATCTTTTCCGAGAGGCAGTCGGAGTTTCGCGACGGCGTAGCGCGGGCGATCGACTATGCCGGGGCGCTCGGCTGCCGCCAGCTGAACTGCCTCGCCGGCCTCGTCCCGGCGGGGGCGGACCGGGCGCGGCTGCACGCGACCTTCGTCGCGAACCTCGCCTACGCGGCGGCGGAACTCGAGCGCGCCGGCATCCGGCTCCTGATCGAGGCGATCAACACGCGCGACATGCCTGGCTTCTTCCTCACGGGCACCGCCCAGGCCCTCGACCTGATCGCGGCGGCAGGTTCGGCCAACCTCTTCGTGCAGTATGACGCCTACCACATGCACGTCATGGGCGAGGATGTGCGGGCGATGATCGCCGCCCATCGCGACCGGATCGCCCATGTCCAGATCGCCGACGATCCCGGCCGGCACGAGCCGGGCACGGGGCGGATCGATTGCCCCGGGCTGTTCGAACAGCTCGACCGGATCGGCTTTCCGGGCTGGGTCGGCGCCGAGTACCGGCCCGCCGCGCGGACGGTGGACGGGTTGGGCTGGTTCGCCCCGTACCGGGTGGGATCGATAGGGTGATCGGGACGCGAGCGGGACCGAACGATCCATCGGACGCGTTGCCGGAGGATTCCTTGGCCTCGACAGGCTATTGAATTATGAATTCATTTAATCGATCGGATCGCGCCCGGAGGCCGCTACCGCGGTACACGTCGCGAAACCCGAACTGACAGCAGCACGGACGCGCAAGGGCGCCGCAGGGGAGAAACGGTTTGGGCGCGAGCGCAGCACCTGCGGGCAGCCGAACGGTGGCGGAGTCCGCGCTCGCTCGCGAACTCGGGACGGCGATCCAGGGCGAGGTCCGCTTCGACGCGTTCACCCGCGGCCGCTACGCCACCGACGCCTCGATCTACCAGATCATGCCCGCCGGGGTGGTGCTGCCGGAGAGCCGCGACGACATCGCCGCGACGCTCACCGTCGCGAGCCGGCATGGCGTGCCGGTCATCCTGCGCGGCGGCGGCACCTCGCAGAACGGCCAGCCGATCGGCTCCGGCCTCGTGGTCGACTGCTCGCGCCATTTCAACGGCGTGACCGGCTACGACGCGGAGGCCGGCACCGTCACGGTCGAGCCCGGCATGGTGCTGGAGCGCTTGAACACGCGTGTCAAAGCCGATGGCTGGTTCTTTCCGGTCGAGCCCTCGACGGCGACCCGCTGCACCATCGGCGGCATGGCCGGCAACAATTCCTGCGGTGCGCGCTCGCTGCGCTACGGCAAGATGAGCGACAACGTGCTCGCCATGGAAGCGCTCTTCCACGATGCCGAACCGTTTGGATTCGGCCTGACCGGCAACGAGAGCAGCGGCGTCACCGGCTCTCCGCGCGCGGAAGACCTCGCCCGCCGCATGCTCGCCCTGGCCGCGCAGAACCGCGAAGAAATCATCCAAACATATCCAAAAGTTCAGCGGCGGGTCGGGGGCTACAACCTCGATGCGCTGATCGCGCCGCGCCCGAACCTCGCGCATCTGCTGGTCGGATCGGAGGGCACGCTGGCGGCCACCACTTCGGTGACGCTGAAGCTGTCGCGGCTGCCGGCGCACCGGGTCATGGGCATCTGCCACTTCCCGTCGTTCCGTGCGGCGATGGAGACGACGCAGGCGATCGTCGCCCTCGATCCGGTGGCGGTGGAACTCGTCGACAACAATGTGCTGGTGCTCGGCGCCGACATTCCGTTGTTTCGCGCGACGCTCGCCGACATCACCCGCGGAACGCCGAACTGCCTGCTGATCGCCGAGTTCGCCGGGGACGATCATTTCGCGATTTCGCAGGACCTGAAACGCCTCGACGCCTGCATGGCCGACAATGGTTTTCCAAACGCCGTGGTCGAGGTTGTTGAGACCGCGCGGCAAAAAACGGTGTGGGAGGTACGCGAGGCCTGCCTCAACATCATGATGTCGATGAAGGGCGACGCCAAGCCGATCTCCTTCATCGAGGATTGCGCGGTGCCGCTCGAACACCTCGCCGACTACACCGACGCCGTCACCGAGGTCTTCTCGAAGCATGGCACCCGCGGCACCTGGTACGCCCACGCCTCCGTCGGCTGCCTGCACGTGCGGCCGATCCTCGACATGAAGGATGCCGGCGGCGTCAGCGCGATGCGCGCCATCGCCGAGGAGACGGCCGACCTCGTGCGCCGCTTCAAGGGCTCATATTCGGGCGAGCACGGCGACGGCATCTCGCGCTCGGAATTCGTCGAGCCGCTGTTCGGCGCGCGGCTGACGCGGGCCTTCGAGACGGTGAAGGACGGCTTCGACCCCGACAACCGGCTGAACCCGAACAAGATCGTGCGCCCGCTCAAGTTCGACGACCGCTCGCTGTTCCGGTTCAAGCCGGACTACGCCGTGACCCCGATCGCCACCGCCCTCGACTGGTCGGATTGGGGCGGCCTCGGGTCGGCCGTCGAGATGTGCAACAACAACGGTACCTGCCGGAAGCTCGCCGGCGGGGCGATGTGTCCCTCATACCGCGCCACCCGCGAGGAGCAGCATCTTACGCGCGGCCGGGCGAACTCCCTGCGGCTCGCGCTCTCGGGCCAACTCGGGCCGGACGCCTTCACCTCCCCAGAGATGAAGCGCACGATGGATCTCTGCGTCTCGTGCAAGGCCTGCCGGCGCGAATGCCCCACCGGCGTCGACATGGCCAAGATGAAGGTCGAGTTCCTGCATCACTACCACGCCCGGCACGGCCTGCCGCTGCGCGAGCGGCTGGTCGCGGAGATGCCGCGCTATGCGGGCGTGGCGGCAAAACTCGCGCCTCTGATGAATCTGCGCAACCGCATTCCGGCCTTGGCGAAGCTCGCCGAGCAGATGATCGGTCTCTCGGCGCGGCGCTCGCTGCCGGAATGGGGGCGGCCCTGGCGCGAGGCGGGCGAGGCGGCGCATCCGGGTGACGTCACGGACGCGTTTCGCGACATCGTCCTGTTCGGCGACACCTTCAACCGTGCCTTCGAGCGCGAGAATCTGGAGGCGGCCGAGCGCGTGCTGACCGCCGCCGGCTATCGTCTGCATCGCGTCGTCCCGCCATCCGGCAATCGCCCACTCTGCTGCGGACGGACTTATTTGGCCTCCGGCCAGACGGACCGGGCGCGGCAGGAGGCGCGGCGCACGCTCGACGCGCTGTTGCCCTTCGTGCGGGCCGGCGCCCGCGTCGTGGGGCTGGAGCCGTCCTGCCTCCTCACCTTCCGCGACGAGTTTTTGTCGCTGCTGCCGGGGGACGAGGCGAAGGTTCTGGCAGACAAAACGTTGCTGTTCGAAGAGCTGCTTGCCGTCGATCTCAAGGCCGGCCGGATCGCCCTGAATCTCGCCGATCAGGGCGGCCGGGTCGCGCATCTGCACGGACATTGCCACCAGAAATCGTTCGGGGTGATGGGCTCGGTCGAAACGGTGCTGCGCGCCGTGCCCGGCCTCGACGTTCGTATCATCGAGTCGAGCTGCTGCGGCATGGCCGGGGCGTTCGGATACGGGGCGGAGACCATCGAGACCTCGTTCGCCATGGCCGAGCTCTCGCTGTTTCCGGCTTTGCGCAAGGCCGGCCCGGACGACCTCGTGGTGGCCGACGGCACCTCGTGCCGCCACCAGATCCATGACGGCCTCGACCGCGAGGCCCTGCACGTCGCCCGCGTGCTCGACGCCGCGATGGAGCCCCGCTCATGATCGTCGACCTCTTCAGCGATACCCAGACTCGGCCCACGCCCGGCATGCGCGAGGCCATGGCCCGCGCCGAGGTCGGCGACGAGCAATCGGGCTCCGACCCGACCACCAACGCGCTCTGCGCGCGCGTCGCGGATATGCTCGGCATGGAGGACGGCGTGTTCATGCCGTCCGGCACCATGTGCAACCTCGCCTCGATCCTGGTGCAGACGCGGCCCGGCGACGAGATCATCTGTGACGACCAATCCCACCTCTACAACACGGAGGCCGCGGGCTCGGCCGCGATCGGTGGCGTCTCGGTGAAGGCGCTGCCCACGCGCGTCGGGCTCTACACCCTGGAGCAGGCCGAGGCCGCGATCCGCGTTCCCCAGCGTACGGCGCCGCGCTCGGCCCTGATCTCGATCGAGCAGACCACGAGCTTTTCCGGCGGCACGGTCTGGGACCTCGGCGTGATGCGCGCCATCCGCGACCTCGCGCACGACAAGGGCCTGAAGGCGCATATCGACGGCGCGCGCCTGCTCAACGCGGTGGTCGCAACGGGCATCTCCGCCAGCGACTACGCAGCCGGATTCGACAGCGCCTGGATCGACCTGAGCAAGGGCCTCGGCTGCCCGGTCGGCGCGGTGCTCTGCGGCTCTCGGGACTTCGTGGTCGAGGCCTGGCGCTGGAAGTACCGGCTCGGCGGCGCCATGCGCCAGAGCGGCGTGCTCGCCGCCGCCGGCCTCTACGCCCTCGACCACCACATCGATCAGCTCGCCGAGGACAACGCCAACGCGCGGAGCCTGCACGCGGCGATCCGCGCGGCGCCCGGCCTCGCCTTCGACCCGACGGCGGGCCAGTCCAACATCCTGTGCTTTTCCGTCGCCGGCCTCGGCGTCACCGCCGCGGACTTCGCCGCCGCCTGCCTCGACGAGGAGGTCCGGATCCGCGCCATCGGCCGCGACCAGATCCGCGCCACGGCCAATCTCGACGTCGACCGTGCCGGCATCGCGCGGGCGGCCGAGGTCATCCTGGCCAAGGCGGCAGCGTTCGCCACGCGAGCCGAGACACCGCCCGCAGCACCACCACGGTTGCAGCCGGGCGCCCTCTCTCAGTAAGGCCAATTCATAATACGAAGACGCCGGCACAAATCGCCGGCCGTTCGCCCGACACGTCTCCGCAGAGGGACGGCGGCGAGCGGGACGACACACAAAAGTCCTTGGAGGAAGCCGCCATGTCGACGCCGCCCGTTGCGCCACCGCGCAAGGTCCCGCTCATCAGCGCGACGAACAGCGTGCTGTTCCTGCTCTGCCTGATGTACTTCATCACCTATCTCGACCGCGTGAACATCGCGACGGCGAAGGGCGTCATCAGTGCGGATCTCGGGCTCTCGAACACCGAGTTCGGGCTGATCCTCTCGGCTTTCGCCTACCCCTACGCGATCTTCCAGGTCATCGGCGGCTCGGTCGGCGACAGGTTCGGGGCGCGGCGCACGCTGCTGGTCTGCGGCATGATCTGGGCGGCGGCGACGATCCTCACCGGCTTCGTCGGCGGCATCGTCAGCCTGTTCGCCGCCCGCCTGCTGCTCGGCTTCGGCGAGGGCGCGACCTTCCCCACCGCCACCCGCGCCATGCAGAACTGGACGGCGGCCGGCCGGCGCGGCTTCGCGCAGGGCATCACCCACGCCTTCGCCCGGCTCGGCAACGCCGTGGCGCCGCCGGTGATCGCCTTCCTGATCTACCATGTCGGCTGGCGCTACTGCTTCGTCGTCCTCGGCATGGTGAGCTTCGTCTGGGTGGTGATCTGGTATCTCTACTTCCGGGACGATCCGGCCGACCACAAGGACATCACCCAGGCCGAACTCGACATGCTGCCGCCGCCGCGTGCGCCCGGCACGAGCCAGGCGGTGCCGTGGGGGCCGCTCACCCGGCGCATGCTGCCGGTGACGATCACCTACTTCTGCTACGGCTGGACGCTGTGGCTCTTCCTCGGCTGGATCCCGAGCTACTTCGCCGAGCATTTCGGGCTCAACCTGAAGAACTCGGCCCTGTTCGCCTCGGGCGTGTTCTTCGCGGGCGTCGTCGGCGATACGCTCGGCGGCGTGCTGAGCGACGCCATCTTCAAGCGCACCGGCAACCTCAAGCTCGCCCGGCTCTCGGTCATCGTGGCCGGCTTCCTGGGCGCGGCCGTGAGCCTGACCGGCGTGTTCTTCACCAAGGACCTGACCTACGTCGCGCTGCTGCTCTCGTCGGGCTTCTTCTTCGCCGAACTGGTGATCGGCCCGATCTGGTCGGTGCCGATGGACATCGCCCCGAAATATGCCGGCACCGCGAGCGGGCTGATGAACACAGGCTCGGCGGTGGCGGCCATCGTCTCGCCGATCGTGTTCGGCTTCGTCGTCGACAAGACCGGCGACTGGACGCTGCCCTTCGCCGGCTCGATCGGCCTGTGCCTGCTCGGCGCAGCCCTCGCCTTCACGATGCATCCCGAACGCAAGTTCGAGGACCCTCTGGACGAGACGGGGATCCCCCGCTCCCCGAAGGCCGCGATCGTGCCCGCCGCGCGATAGGGCTTGCCGAGGGCTGGGGCGCGCGGTCCCGGCATAGCCGGCGGGGGCGATTGCGGATCACCGCCGACATCAAGATTTCGTCACGGATGCCGCCGGACGTTCGATCTGGGATCAAACTTCGCGACTTTCCTGTTATGGCTGTGGCAGCGGGTCGCGCCGGGTCGCGGCACGTCGGCACTTGTCGCGCAGCGCCGCAGGCGTCCGGCACGGCAGTTGCCAGCTTGACTGCCGGAAGGCTTTCGTCGTCTAGCCTGTCCGCCCACTCCTGACCCGAGGGTCCCTGCTCTTGCCGCCGCTCCGCCGTTCCAGCGCAAAAGCCGTCGCCGTGCCCCGCAGCATGAGGGGGCCGGCGGGAGAACGACGGGATCCTCTGGAGGACGAGGCCCGGTTCCTGCGGTCTTGGTTCGAGCGCCCGCTCGTCACCGGCTCGGTGACGCCGTCCGGCAAGATGCTCGCCCGCACCATGGCGTCCTATGTCGACCCGCGCATGAGCGGCCCGGTGATCGAGCTCGGCCCCGGCACGGGTCCGGTCACGGAGGCCCTGGTCCGCCGCGGCATCGAGCAGGAACGGCTGATCCTCGTCGAGTTCAACCCGAAATTCTGCGCGCTGCTGCAGCGCCGCTTCCCCCGCGCCACGGTGCTGCAGGGCGACGCCTACCGGATCCGCGAGACCCTGAAGGGTCTCGTCGAGATCCCCTGCGCGGCCACGATCTCCAGCCTGCCGCTCTTCACCAAGCCGATGGAGCAGCGCATGGAACTGCTCCAGAGCGCCCACGACCTGATGCAGCCGGGCGCGCCCTTCGTGCAGTTCACCTACGCCGTCGTGCCGCCGATCCCGGCCAAGTGCGAGGCCGGCAGCTACACCGCCAGCCGCTCCAACAAGGTCTGGCTCAATCTGCCGCCGGCCCGCGTGTGGGTCTATCGCCGGCCGTCGTAATTCGGCCCGTCTCCATCCGTGCATTCGCAAGGCCGCGTCGTAGACTGGCGGTCTTTCGGGCAACTGCTCGGCCATTTCCCGCACGTCTGAAGCGAAGGCGAGCGGCAGGACGTCCCGCGCGGCCGTTGCGACGGCCCCAGCAGAACCGAGTTCGCCGAGGACGTGCGCGCGGAGCGGAGATCGCAGGTCTGCCGTCCGCTGCGGGAATGGCGAAGACGCTGCCTGCGGCGCGCCCGGAAGCGGCAAGGATCGCCTCCGATCGGCCGCCCGCTTGGGACAGGACCGGCGGATCGCCCGGCATGCGCCGACACGTCCTCGCCCGAGCACTTAATCCCTTCATCGTCTTGGCGTTTTCCGGTTGCGAACCGGAACGGTTCCGCCATGTTTCCGTTCGTTACTACGCCCCTCAGCAGGCGTTCACGCCGGGGGATCTAGACCAGACGCCTGGCCGGCTCAGCCCGGCCTGCGCATCCAAGGAGATCAGAATGACCATGCATCGAGGCCGTACCCTGCTCGTCGCGGCCGCTCTCGCCGCAGGCGGACTGTTCGCCGCCGCGACCGGCGCCGCCCAGGCCGCTCCGCTCGCCCCCGCAGCCGTCGAGACCGTGGCCGGCGAGGCCGGCGCTACCGCCGTGCATTGGCGCGGACGCGGCCATCACTTCGGCCACCACCATCATCATCGCCACTTCGGCTGGGGCCGCCCGCGCCACCACGGCTGGCACCACCACCACCACCGCGGTCACCACCACCACGGCTTTGGCCACCGTCACCGCTGGTAGGCCGGCTCAGCCGATGCGCTCGTGGATCGCGTCCGCGATCCCGGGCGCGTCGGCACCGACGCGGTAGGCGGCCCTCAGGGCCGCCGCCGCCACCTCCGCGGTGCCCTCGTCGCGGGCGTGGACGATTCCGAGGGGCCTGTCCGGGCCGACGGCGTCCCCCGGCCGCGCAAGCGCCGAAAAACCGACGGCGTGATCGATGGCGTCCTGCGGCCGGGTGCGCCCGCCGCCGAGCCCGATCACCGCGAGTCCGATCTCCCGCGTCGCGACGCCCGCGACGAAGCCGGACCGCTCGGCGAAGACGGGGCGAACCGCAGGCGCCCGCGGCAGGACATCCGCCGAGACCCGCAGAAAATCGTTCGGGCCGCCGAGGCCGGCGACCATCCGCTCGAAGCGCTCCGCGGCCTTGCCCGAGGCCAGGGCCCGATCCAGCCGCTCCCGCGCGTCGGCTGCGTCCGCCGCCAGCCCGCCGATCACCAGCATCTCGGCCGCCAGGGCCAGTGTCACCGCGTGGAAGCGCGGCTCCCGGCGCCGCCCGGTGAGGTAGTCCACGGCATAGGCCATCTCGACGGCGTTGCCGGCGGCGGAGGCCAGTGGCGCATCCATGTCGGTGATCAGCGCCACCGTGCGCATCCCCGCGCCGCTGCCGACGCCGACGATGCTCTCGGCGAGCGCCCGCGCCGCGTCGCGCGTGCCCATGAAGGCGCCGGAGCCCGCTTTCACGTCCATGACGAGTCCGTCGAGCCCGGCCGCGAGCTTCTTCGAGAGGATCGAGGCGGTGATCAGGTCGAGCGATTCCACCGTGCCGGTGACGTCGCGGATCGCGTAGAGCCGCTTGTCGGCCGGCGCGAGGTCCGGGGTCTGGCCGATGATGGCGCAGCCGGTCTCGCGCACGACCTTCCGGAACAGGTCGAGACCCGGCGTGGCGTCGTATCCCAAAATGCTCTCGAGCTTGTCCAGCGTGCCGCCGGTATGGCCGAGGCCGCGCCCGGAGATCATCGGCACGTAGCCGCCGCAGGCCGCCACCATCGGCGCGAGGACGAGGCTGACCGCATCGCCGACGCCGCCGGTGGAGTGCTTGTCGAGGACCGGGCCGGGCAGGTCCCAGGCCAGGACCGTGCCGGATTCCGTCATCGCCCGCGTCAGCGCGACCCGCTCATCGAGCGACATTCCGCGAAAGAACACCGCCATGGCGAAGGCCGCGGCCTGCCCCTCGGTAACGCTGCCGTCGGTGAGCCCGGCGATGAAGCCGGCGATGTCCGCCGCGTCGAGCGTCCCGCCGTCGCGCTTCGCCCGGATGATCTCCTGCGGCAGCTTCGTCACGATGCGGCGTCCCGGGCTTTTGCCAGTTCGCCATAGAGGCTGCTCGCCCCGAGCCGCATGTTTTTGGCTGTTGCCCAACGCGATCCCATGATGCGGTCGGCGAGGCTAAGATAGAGGGCCGCGTCGGCCACGCTCTTGAGGCCGCCCGAGACCTTCAACCCGCCTCCGCCATGCGCGCGGATCGCCTGCAGCATCACTTCGGCCGCCTCCGGCGTTGCCGAGACCGGGCTCTTGCCCGTCGAGGTCTTGATGAAGTCGGCGCCGGCTTCCAGCGCGATCCGGCTCGCCTCGGCGATGCGCTCGGGCGCTGCGAGTTCGCCCGTCTCCAGGATCACCTTGAGCAGACGGCCCCCGTCGCAGACCTCGCGGACCGCCGCCACCATGTCGCGCGCCAGTGCGCCCTCGCCGCGCAGCAGGGCGCGATAGGGCAGCACCAGATCGATCTCCCCCGCCCCGTCGCGCAGCGCCTCGACGGTGTCGTCCACGACCCGCTCGACATCCTCGCCGCCGGCCGGGAAGTTGACCACGGTGGCCACCGCGATCGGGTCGCCGTGCAGCCCGCGCAAGGATTGCCCGACGAATTGCGGCCAGACGCAGACGGCGGCAACGCCGCCCTCCCGCGCCGTCCGGCACAGGGCATCGATGGCGCTGGCCCCGCAGGCGTCGTTGAGATCGGTGAGATCGAGCAGCGGGATCGCCCGGCGGGCGACGGACGCGGCCTCCTCGGCGGATAGGGTCGGGCTGGCTGTCATGATCCGGTCGGCGATGCGGGAGGCGGCAGGCGCGCCACGAAGGCGCAGACGAGGCGGGTGAGGTCGTCCGCCGCGCGGGCGGCGACGGTCTTGGTCTCGGCATGGTGCGGATCCCCGCCCGCGATGCCGGCGGCGCGGTTGGTGACGACGGAGAGCGCGGCGACCTTCAGGCCGAGGAAGCGGGCCAGGATCGTTTCCGGTACCGTCGACATCCCGACGAGATCCGCGCCGAGGCGTCCGGCCATCCGCACCTCGGCCGGCGTCTCGAAGGACGGCCCCGAGAACCAGGCATAGACGCCCTCGTGCAACGCCACGCCGGAGGCCGCGGCCGCCGCGTGCAGCAGGGCGCGCAGCGCCGGATCGTAGGCGTCTGTCATCGGCACGAAGCGGGCGTCGCTCGGCTCGCCGACCAGCGGGTTGAGGCCGGAGAGGTTGATGTGGTCGGCGAGCGCCACGAGGCTGCCGGGCCCCGCCTCCGGCATCAGCGAGCCGGAGGCGTTCGTGAGCAGCATGGCCCCGGCGCCGAGGTCTCTCGCGAGCGTCAGCGGCACCCGCATGGCGGCGGCATCGCCCGCCTCGTAGGCGTGGATGCGGCCCTCGAAGACCAGCACCGGGCGTCCTGCGATGCGCCCGCCATGCAGCGTGCCGCCATGCCCGCTGACGCCGGATCGCGGGAAGCCGGGGATGTCGGCATAGGCGAGTCCGACCCGCTCCTCGAGCGAGGCGGCCAGCCCGCCGAGCCCGGTGCCGGTGACGATGGCGCAGGCATAGGGGCCACTCAGGCCCGCCGCGCGCAGCGTTGCGATCGCCGCACTCATCGCGAAAAATTCTCGGGGCCGAAGGAGGCGGGCAGCAGGGCCTCGATGGTGAAGCGCGCGCGCAGGCCGTGAGGATCGGCCACGAGCACCGGCGTGTCCGACCCTGAAAACTCGCGAATACGCTGGCGGCAGGCGCCGCAGGGCGTCACCGGCGCCGGCCCGTCGCCGAGGACGAGGATCGCCGCGATGCGCGTGCCGCCGGCCGCGACCATCGCCGCGATGGCGCCGGCCTCGGCGCAGGTGCCGACCGGATAGGCCGCGTTCTCGACGTTGCAGCCCGCATGGACGCGGCCGGCCTCGTCGAGGAGCGCCGCGCCGACATGAAACCGCGAATACGGTGCGTAGGCGCGCGCGCGGACCGTGCGGGCCGCGTCGAACAGAGCCTCGAACGTGGAGCGATCCTGAGCCGGATCGGAGGCCTGCGGGACCGGAGCATGCATGGCCGATCATAGGCCCGAGCGGCCCGGCTCTGTCGAGGGGGGCGCAGGCCATCGCTCCGTGGCATTTCGCGGATGGCGGAGCGAGGGCACGGACCGAGCCCGGCGGCTGGCGAAGGGCGCGCGTTTACATCTGTGCCGATTGGACTAAGCGAGCCCGAGGGCAGACGACTTTTCGCGTCGTCTTCGCTCCACGATTTCAAGGATGTCCGGTGCGATACGGGACGATCAAAAAGATTCTCGTGACCGGCGGCGCCGGGTTTCTCGGATCTCATCTGTGCGAGCGCCTGCTGGCGCAGGGACATGAGGTTCTGTGCGTCGACAATTTCTTCACCGGGACGCGCCGGAACGTCGCCCACCTTCTCGGCGAACCCCGCTTCGAGCTGTTGCGCCACGACGTGACGTTCCCGCTCTACGTCGAGGTCGACGAGATCTACAATCTGGCCTGTCCGGCCTCGCCGGTGCATTACCAGTTCGACCCGGTCCAGACGACGAAGACCAGCGTCATCGGCGCGATCAACATGCTGGGGCTGGCCAAGCGCCTGAAGGCGAAGATCTTCCAGGCCTCGACATCGGAAGTCTACGGCGATCCGGAAGTGCATCCGCAGCCGGAGGCGTATTGGGGCCGCGTCAATCCGATCGGCTTCCGCTCCTGTTACGACGAGGGCAAGCGCTGCGCCGAGACGCTGTTCTTCGACTATCACCGCCAGCATGCCCTGCAGATCAAGGTCATGCGCATCTTCAACACCTACGGGCCGCGCATGCATCCCAATGACGGCCGCGTCGTCTCGAACCTCGTGGTGCAGGCGCTGAAGGGCGAGCCGATCACGCTGTACGGCGACGGCTCGCAGACGCGCTCGTTCTGCTACGTCGACGACCTGATCGAAGGCATCGTGAGGTTGATGGAGACCGGTCCCGAGGTGACCGGTCCGATCAACGTCGGCAATCCAGGGGAGTTCACGATCCGCGAGCTCGCCGAGATCGTCGTCGAACTGACCGGCTCGCGATCGGTCTTCGTCCACAGGCCCATTCCGCCCGACGATCCCCGGCAGCGCCGGCCCGACATCACCCAGGCCCGCAGAGAGCTCGGCTGGGAACCCAGGATCGCATTGCGCGAGGGGCTTTCCAGGACGATCGCCTATTTCGAGCGGTCCCTCTCGGCGGAGAACGCGATTTCCTGACGGGAGACGCGACCGGAATCTGACGGATCCCGGCCTGCGGATCGGCCCGGTGCATCGATCGACAAGCGACGCGTGCCGGCGCTATGAGGCGATGAACGAGGCAGGAGTGGTCAGAGATGCTCGGTCGCTACGAACGCACGCCGCAGGGCGGCGAGGCCAAGGTCGAGTACGGCGACGGCACCATGCGCGTGGTCAAGCCCGGCACCTTCGTCCGCTGCGCCGTCACTGGCGAGACGATCGGGCTCGATGCCCTGCGGTACTGGAGCGTCGAACGCCAGGAAGCCTACGCGACCCCTGAGGCCGCCATGTCTCGCCTCAAGGCCGTCGGGCACGCGCCCTGAGCGATCGGGCCGAGGGCGGGTTTCAGATCCGCCGGCCGGGGCCGGGCGACGGATCGATCCCCGGACGCATCAGCGCATCGAGCTGCGCCCGCAGCGGCGCTTCGTCCGCGAACGCCAGCGCAACCCGCAGCACCGTCACCGCCTCCCGAAACGCCGCCGGCAGCCGCACCGCGTCCTTCTCGGTGGTGACGAGCACCGCCCCGAGCCGCAGCGCCGCCTCCGCCAGCCCCGCAAGCTCCTTCTCCGAAAAGCGGTGATGGTCGGGAAAGGCCCGCGTCTCCACGAGCCGCGCCCCGCAGCCCCGCACGGTCTCGAAGAACTTTTCCGGCCGTCCGATCCCGGCGAAGGCGAGCACCGCCCGACCGGCGAGGTCGGTGGCCGCCTCCGGCACCAGACGCCCGCGATGGACCGGCAGGCCGCGGCGCAGCGCCTCCCGCGCCACCGCTTCGCCCGGCGCGCCCTCGCCGATCAGCACGAGGCCGCCGACATGCCGCCATTGCCGGTCGAGGGGCACGCGCAGGGGGCCGGCGGGAAAGGTTAGGCCGTTGCCGATTCCGGCGCCGGCATCGACCACGGCGAGGGAGAGGGTCTTCGTCAGGCTCGGGTTCTGCAGCCCGTCATCCATCACGACGACGTCGGCGCCCTGCGCGGCGCAGAGCCGGGCACCGGCCGGGCGCTCGCGCGCCACCACCGTCGGCGCGACCCGCGCCAGCAGCAACGGCTCGTCGCCGATTTTCTCGGAGTCATGTCGTTCGGGATCGACGAGGAGGGGGCCACGCTCCCGCCCGCCATAGCCGCGCGTCAGGAAAGCCGGCCGCGCCCCGGCCTCCTGCAGCAGCGCGGCGATGCGGATTGCGGTGGGCGTCTTGCCGGCGCCGCCGAGCGTCAGGTTGCCGACGCAGAGCACCGGACAGGCCGTGCGCTCGCCCAACCCGTCCATGCGCCGCGCCGTCAGGCGTCCGTAGGCCGCGCCGACGGGCGCGAGGGCCCGCGCCAGGGGATGCGAGGCCGGGCCTGACCAGAAGCCGGGCGCGCGCATTTAGGCCGGCGACCGGGCGGCGAGCGTCAGCTGCGCGACGAAGGTGTCGAGCACGGCGAGCGTGCGCGCGACCGCGCCCTCGAACGGCTCCAGCGCCGCATGTCCGCGCTCGGCCATGGCGTCGATGCGGCGATGGTCGGCCAGCAGGTCGCCCACCGCGGCTGCGAGATCGCGGGCATCGGTGACGGTCAGCGCCCCCCCGGCGGTATCGAGCGCACGGTACGGCTCCAGGAAGTTGCCGACATGGGGGCCGTGCAGGACCGCCGTGTCGAGGCGCACCGGCTCGATCGGGTTCTGGCCGCCATGGGGCACCAGCGAGCCGCCGAGGAAGACGAGGGGGCTGAGCCGGTAGAACAGGCCGAGTTCGCCGAGGGTGTCGGCGACGTAGAGATCGACTTGCGGATGCGGCCTGCCGTTCATGGAGCGGCGGCTGGTGCGCAGACCCAGGGCGGCGGCGCAGGCGGCGACCGCCTCGCCGCGGCGTGGATGGCGCGGCACGATCACGGTGAGGAGGTTCGGCAGCCTGTCTTTCAGCAGGGCATGGGCCTCGGCCACCACCGCGTCCTCGCCGGGATGCGTGCTGGCCGCGACCCAGACCGGCCGGTCGCCGACCATGTCGCCGAGATAGGCGAGCTGCTGCGCGTCGGCCGGCGGCACGGCGGAATCGTATTTGAGGTTTCCGACCACCTTCACGCGCGGTGCGCCGAGGCGGGCATAGCGCTCGGCATCGTCCTTGGTCTGGACGAGGCAGATCGAGATCCGGGAGAGCAAGGCCTCGGCGGTGCGGGGCGAGCGCGCCCAGCCCTTGAACGAGCGCTCCGACATCCGGCCGTTGACCACGATCAGCGGCACCGCGCGCCGGTGCAGCGAGATCACGGTGTTGGGCCAGATCTCGGATTCGGCGACGAGGGCGAGGTCGGGCTGCCAATGGTCGAGGAAGCGCTCGATCCAGCGCGGCGCATCGAGCGGCATGTACTGGTGGACGGCGCCGGCCGGCAACCGCGTGCTGAGCAGTTCGGCGGCGCTCTTGGTGCCCGTGGTCACGAGCACGGAAAAACCGCGCGCGATCATGCCGGAGACCAGCCCGATCAGCGAGAGTGACTCGCCGATGCTGGCTCCGTGCATCCAGACGAGCTTGCCCGTCGGCCGCGCCCGGCCGGGACGGCCGCGCCGCTCGGGCAGGCGGCCGGGATCCTCCTTGCCGCGATGAGAGCGCCAGGCGAGCAGGCCGGCGACGGCAGGCTCGCCGAGGTAGAGCCCGGCGCGGTAGGCCTTCAGCGTGATGGGGAGCGCCGAAACCCTCATGCCTCCGCCCCACTTTTCCCGGACGCCTGCAGCGAAGCGCAAGGTGATCCGGGAGCCAGCGCGAAAAGGGCCGCGCCAGCGGCTCGATACGAACGGCGCTGAGGTGCCGACGCTTCGCGACGTCGTGTGCTGGGCCCCGGATCGGGTTCCGCTGACGCTCCACCCGTCCGGGGAAGGGGAGGTGGTGGCACCGACGCCATCAGCCGGGAGCGGTCTGGGCGGCGGTGCGCGCCTACCGATAGCTGGCAACCGACGAAGTCGTAGCTCGCGTCCATCGGAGTCATGCCGGATTCCCGACCCGGTCCTCACGTCCGACCAGCGTGTAGGCCTGGTCGTGAACGCGGTTCAGTTCGGTCTGGACCTTCAGGCGCAGGCTGTCGACGAACTCGGGCTCGACCTCGCGCGGCACGAAGATCGGCTCGCCAAACACCATGGCGCCGCGGCCGAAGGGCAGCCCGAGGCAGGCGCGGTCCCAGCTGTTGAAGCGGATGTGCCGGCTCGTCACCACCGCGACGGGCAGGATCGGGCGGCCGGAGAAGCGCGCGAGCATGATGATGCCGGCATCGCAGACCCGCGAGACCTTCGGCACGTCGGCGGAGAAGCAGACGGTCTCGCCGTTCTTAAGGGCGCGGACCATGGCGCGCAGGCCTTCGGCGCCGCCCTTCGCCTTGGCGTCGCGCACGGCGCGACCGCGGGCGCCGGAGGCGCGCATGACGCGAACGCCCATCCGCTCCAGGGAATACGTGTTGATGTTGCCGTCGGGGGACTTGGAGATGATGGTCGCGATGCGATCCTGCGGCCGCTTCATGAACGAGATCATGATGTGCTGGCCGTGCCACATCGCGGCGATGCACGGGCCCGTCGCGTCGAGCAGCGCGTTCGCGTCGGCCGGCACCGTGGTGAAGCGGTTGGTGCGCCGGACGAGGTTCAGATAGCCGTAGGCGGCGAGGCCGAGCCCCTTCTGCACGAGCGGCTTGCGGCCGATGGTCTTGATGAGGCCCATGTGCCGGGGGCGGTCTCCCGCTCTTCGTGATGGCGCTTTTTCGCGAGGCACCGGTGCGGACCGGCTCAGCTTCCAGTCCCGCGACGCGGGGACGTGACCGCCACGGAGGTCACGCGACAGGGAATCGCGGCGGGCCGCGGTTCTGTAACGCCAGTTAAGATTGCCGCGCAACCTCGGCGGCCGAGAAACGCGCCGGTTGACCTCGGGCGCCGCTGACGCACATGCGGGGTGGCCTGCTTCCCGCTCACCGCCGCGGCCAGACCCCACGCCGATGTTCCGTCTCGCTCACATCACCGATCCGCATGTTGGACCGCTGCCCCGGCCCAAGCTGCGCCAGCTCCTCAGCAAGCGCGCCACCGGCTACGTCAACTGGCGGCGCGGCCGCGGCCGGCACCACGACATGGACCTGCTGGCGGCGCTGGTCGCCGACCTGCACCTGCAGGGCAGCGACCACGTCGCCTGCACCGGCGACCTCTGCAACATCGGCCTGCCGGACGAGTGGGCGACCTCGCGGATCTTCCTCGAAGCCCTCGGCGCGGCCGACCGGGTCAGCTTCGTGCCGGGCAACCACGACGCCTACGTGCGCGGCTCGCTCGAAGGCCTGCTCGGCACCTGCGGCGCCTGGACCGGGGACGACAACGGCTTGGCCGGCGTGTTCCCATATCTGCGCCGCCGCGGCCCGCTCGCCCTGGTCGGCCTGTCCTCGGCGATCCCGACGAAGCCCTTCGCGGCTACGGGCCGAGTCGGGCCGCCCCAGATCGCGGCGGCGGAGCGCCTGCTGTGCGATCTCGCGGCCGAGCCCGAGCCGCCCTTCCGAGTGGTGATGATCCACCATCCGCCCCATCCCGGCGGCGCGCGTTCGGGTCGCGAGTTGAAGGACGCGGCGGCCTTCACCGCAATGATCGCCCGGGCCGGTGCGGACCTGATCCTGCACGGGCACAACCACGTCGGCAGCGTCGCCTTCGTCGAGGGGCCGAACGGTGCGGTGCCGATCGTCGGCGCGCCCTCGGCCTCCGCACAGAGCATTCGCGAGAACCACCGGGCCGCCTATTACCTCTTCGACATCGCGCGCGACGGCGGCCGCTTCGCGATCACGGCGACGGAGCGTGGCCTCACCGAGGAGGGCACCATCGGCGCGCTCGGATCGCTCGTGCTGACGCGCGCCTGACGGCATGGAAAAGGCGAGAATCCTGGGGATTCGCGCCTGAGTCGTCGATCGAGCAAGGCCTGCGATCGAGCACGGTCTGTGATCGAGGAAGACCTGCTCAGCCGAATTGGGCGAGGCGGCCGTTGCGAGCCGCCTGCTGGCGGGCGGCGATGCTGGCCTCGTACCTTTCCGCCTGCAGGCGGGTCAGGCCTGCCACCAACGCCATGGTGCCGCGATAGACCGTGTAGGTGCCGTCCTGCGTGGGTTTCACGCGAATCGCTTCCTGCATGCGCTTGGCTCCCTGCCCCCAGGGTTATGGTGTTTGGACGCGACTGGATGACGCCATGTTAGCCGGGCCGCCCCCACCGGCAAGAGCCCGTTGCCCCGCCGCCGCCCACATTCGTCGCTGCATCGCGGGAGGGCGATCGGGGTGGCCGGTCGCCGTCTCCGCAAGAAGGCGGAGGGCGATGACAGGTCGCCTCGTGACCGAACTACGTAAGTATCGACGGGATCGCGCAGATCAGGTGAGTGCTTGGATCGCCTTCGCCGGGAACTCGTGCTTCGGGTGTCCGACCCAGCGGGTTGTGCCGTGCAGCGAGCCGAACCGTGCAAAACGGCGGCGGGACGGCGGATCGGCCGTCTCCGAAGCCGTTCCGGTGGCTTTTAGTGCCTGAGATCGATTCGCGACGGAGGCGGCGCGGTTCGCCGAACTTCCCCGTCGGGCGTTCTTCGCATTTCGGGAAAACAGATTTCGATGTCGCCCGCCGCCATTTGCATGGACGAGTAGAGAAGACATCAAGCTCTCGGTGAGAACCTGGGGGCTTGCGGAGGCGATCGGGTTCATCATGCCGGGAGAGGCGCTCATCAGGTCTCTCGGGACGTCCGGCGGGGCGGGCACCGGCTCGTCCGCGGCCGCCGACACGATCGTGCTCGAACGGCGCAGCGAAGCGCGGACACCGACGAACTGGATCGGCCTGATCCTGTTGCGCGACGGGACCGAGATCCCCTGCACCGTGAAGGACGTCTCGAAATCCGGCGCTCGGCTGGGCCTGCCGGACACGGTCGTACTGCCCGACGCGTTCCAGCTGAAGGTGGTCGGCTACGCCTTCTTGCTCCGCGTCAGGCTGGTCTGGCGCAGCGGCCACTGCGCCGGCGTGCGGATCGAGCGGTTCGGAAAGGCTCCGCCGCCGGCTCCCGCACCCGAGGAGCCGAAAGCCCCGGCCAAGCCGGCCGAAAGCTACATTGTGCGGGGAAGACGGATTAGCCGGTTCTCGCCGCGCTGATCAGTTTCGGACGCGCGCGACGGCCGGCCCGGAAAAATGCGAGGCGGCGAGTTCGTCGCCGGGGCTGCGCGTGGAGAAGCGGGTCGCGACGGCCTCGACGGCGAAGATGTCGTCCGGCGCGGTATCCGGCCGCGCCTGGATCGCGGCAAGACGGATCGGCGTGTCGCGCCGGGCCGGCTCCGAGGCGCCCTGGGCCGAGGCCGAGAACAGTGCGCGCAGGTGATCGCGGGGATCGGCCTCGGGGGGCAGGAGGCTGACCGGTCTCACTGCCGTCTCATTGGATGCGAGCGCCATGCCGGAGAGGCCGGCATTTCCGATCCCGGCGACCTTCACCGGACGTCCCGGCGTCAGCGGCGCGGCGAGGGCCGCCGCGATGGCGGCGAATTCGGCGGGGCGGCGCGGCGGCAGCGGCGCGATCCGGGCGTCCTGGGCGTTCGGCGCGGCATCGGCCTCGCCGGTGAGCAGGGCCTTGGCCGAGGGCGTCCTGCCCTGGCGGTTCAGCATGGCCTCGCGCAGGGCCTCCGTGCTGTTCGGCACGGCATAGGCCAGCGCCTGCTTCGTGCCGGTGGAATCCTCGGGGTCGGCGCTGGCGACGGCGATGGTGGCCTTGCCGCGGGCCTTGCCCGGCGTGGCGGCCGGAATCGGCGCAGGCGCGGAATTGGAATCGCCGCCGAAGAGCCCAGCGAAGAATCCCTTGATGCCGGGTCCGTCGTCGGTCGGGTCGGCGGAGGCGACGGCCGTGACTCCGAGCACCGTGCCGCCGCGGGCCAGCACCTCGGCGCGGGCCTCCTCGTAGCGGGCGAAGGGCTTGCCGTCGGCCGGCAGGTGGACGGTCTTGCCGTCGGGGAAGAGGCGGGCGAGCTGGTCGCGGCTCATGCGCGGCCAGGCGCGCACCGAGCCGACGTCGAGATGGACGAAGGGCGAGCCGGAGCGCGGATACCAGCCGACGCCGCCGCGCTGCAGCCGGATGCCGGCGGCGCGTATGTCGTCCACCGAGGCGTCGGTCATGAAGAAGTCCATGGCCTTGCCGAGCATGTGCTGGCTCTGCTCGGCGACGCCGGAGGAGCGCCGGCGCAGCATGCCGTTGGTCTTCGGGCTGCGGTAGCCGCAGACCACGCGCAGCGGCGCCGTCGAGCCGACCGAGCGCTGCGCCTCCCAGACCACGTCGAACAGGCGCGGGTCCATCTTGGTGGCATCGGCCTCGCGCCAGTCGCGCAGCAGCCAGTTGAGCTGGTCCAGCGCGGCGCGGTCGTAGCGGCCGTCGCGCTTGAACGTGATCGTCGCGCTCTCTTTCGTGTGCTCGTGGATCAGGGAGAGCGTGCGGGTGTCGCCGTTGGCGACCGCGTTCTCGGTCTCGACCGTGCCGGCCAGCATCGCGGCGGCGACGAAGGCCATCACCGAGACATTGCGCTTCGAGAGCGGGCGCCGGGGAGTCTGCTCGCCGTTCCGGCGCAGGAGGCCGAGGGGCTGCCGGGCGAAGGCGCCGGCCCGATCTCGCAGCGATGTCATCACGATGGTCCACACCTCGCAGACGGCATGACGCGCTGTGCGGGCACAGGGCATCATGGTGAACGCAAGGTTACCGAAAACCGTAAAGGCGCGGTTATCAGATCCTGATGCTGCTCACCTTCCCGCGACCGGGCTAAAGCTCAACCGTGGCGGAATCGTGCCGTGCAAGTGTGCGGATGCACCTTGGCATTGGACAGGTTCGGTCGGGCCCGCATGTTGCCGTGCCGCACGGAGGCCGAAGTGGACCGTGGATCGCCGGTCCTACCACCACGTCCTGGGGGAGGGCGGCGGCGCCGGCGTCCAGAGGCCGGGCTCGCCGTAGCCGGCGGGCGCATAGCGCCGCGGGCGCTGGACGGCGTAGCGCTCGGCGGGCGCGTGCATCGCCTCCCGGCGCGGGCGGACGGGCCGAGCGGCGGCCGCCGGCTGTGCCACCGGGCCCGGCTGCACGCTCGCCGCGCGGCGCACCGGCTCGGTCGGGGCCGAGACCATCGCGCCCGGCCGGCTCGAGAGGCCGAGGGCTTCCTTGATGCGGGCATCGTAGCCGTAGAGGTCGGGCAGCGTGCGGTAGGTGCCGTTGTCGTCCACGTAGGCCGTGAAATAGGCGATGTGGACCGGGAGCTTCTGGGGCAGGCGGATCGAGCGCTCGCCCTTGCCGATCAGCTTGCGCAGGCTCGCCTCGGTCCAGCTGTCGGGCAGCACGGCGTCGGCGAAGCGGAAGGGATCGTCGACGCGCACGCAGCCATGGCTGAAGGCGCGCTTCGCGGCCGAAAACAGCGAGCGGTTCGGCGTGTCGTGCAGGTAGACCGCGTGCTGGTTGGGGAAGAGGAACTTGATGAAGCCGAGCGCATTGCGCTCGCCCGGCGGCTGGCGCAGCGAGACATGGCCGCCGCGGCGCACGACCTCGAATCCGCTGGTGCGGCCCGAGGCGAGCATGGTCTTGAGGATCGAGGGCGGCACGTACCAGGACGGGTTCACCACCGCCGTCTCCATGGCGCCGGAGAAAATCGGCGTCGGCGATTCGGTCTTGCCGACGATGACACGGGTCTCGTCGCGCATCGCGCCGCCGCGATAGACGCGCAGGCGGAACTCGGGGACGTTGACCAGCACGTAGTCGGGCCCGAGCTCGCGCGGCAGCCAGCGCCAGCGCTCCATGTTGGAGACGAGCTCCGCCTCGTCGCCGCCGCCGGAGCCGGCGCGCTGGCGCACGTCGTCGGGAATCGCGAGGGCGATGATGGTGCCGCGGGTCAGGTTGCCGTTGGCCGGCAGTCCGCGGCTGCGCTGGAACGCGGCGACCGCGTCCGCCACGTCCCTGTCGTAGACGTCCGGCTCACCGGGGCCGGCGTCGAGGGTGCCGGCACTATGCTCGGGCAGGCCGAAATGTGCGCGCAGCCGCGGCACGCGCGGATCGCTCATGCCGGCCTTCAGCGTCACGCCCACCGGGATCTGCAGGGTGCCGGTCCGGTTGGCGGTACTCGGCACGGCCGGTCCGCGTCCGGCGGCGAGGCGCTGCTTGAGGGCGAGGTAGCCGGGCTGGTTGGGGTTGTAGGCCTGGAGCCGGTCCCCCGCCTCCGCGCCCGAGACCGCGAGTTGGCCGAGCACGAGGTCGGCGGGCGTCAGGTCGAGATCCGGCGTAATCAGCTTCGAGATGGCCGCGAGGTTGACGCGCCCGCCGCGGGCATCGCGGGCATAGAGCGCCACGGCCGCCGACAGCTTCAACTCGGCATCGGCGACCTCGGCCTCGCTCATTGCGCTGCCGAGCACCGGGACAGGGTAGGCGGCCGGATCGAGCGCATCCTCGGCGGCGGCGCGGAGCCGCGCGATCACGGATTGCGCGACCGGCGTGAAGGCGCCCCCGGCGATCCAGACCGGCTTGAAATCGGCGATGGTGTAGAACGCGAGCATCGCCTCGCGATCCTTGGCGGGCAGGCGTGCCAGCAGCGGCTTGCCGTCCTTCAGGCGCGCGATGATGGCCTCGCCCTGCGGATCGAGCGGATGCGTCGGCACGGCCGGTGCGGCGGTGACGGGCTGCTCGTCCTTGGCCGGTTCCTTGAAGTCGGATTGCGGCGGCGCGTCGCTCGTCGGCGGCAGCGCGCCGAGATCGTCGCCGGAGGCGGCCGACGGCTCGGCCTTCACGGTCGAGGAGGGCTCGACGGCGGCGCTGCGAATCGTCGATGGGGCGGACGGCGGCGTGTCCTGTGCATGCGCCAGCGTCGCCATGCAGACGGAGGATGCCAGAACCGCGGACAGGACCGCGGAGGCCGTACGCGTGGCGCTCAACGAGACGCGCATAACGAAAGTCTCCACCGATACAGCCCGAGGCTATATGGATTCTATGATTATCGTCTTAAGCGCGGCCGTGTGCAACCGCACCGTTCGGTCGATGTGGAGCGCGCGCCCGATCAGAGCCGATCCGGCGCGGCCCGAAGGCGCTGCCGGCCTGCGAACATATCTCGAAGCCGCACCCGCCCGAACCGGCGCCGCCCCGTGCTCGCCGTATCGGCATCCCTGTCGACGAGGCACGGTTCAGGCCGCAGCCTCCTCCGCCTTGTCGTCGCCGTCCAGGCCGAGGTCTTTGAGCTTGCGGTAGAGGGTGGATCGGCCGATTCCAAGGCGGCGCGAGACTTCCGACATGCGACCGCGGTAGAACTGCAGGGCGAAGCGGATCACCTCGGCCTCGACCTCCTCCATGGTCTTCATCTCGCTGGTGTCCTCGACGACGAGGGACATGGCGTGCGGGTCGCGCACTTCGACGCGCACGATCTCGCGGACCGGCTCCAGCATACCGGCGGCCAGGGACGGCTGGTTCGGCAGCGGCGGGATGCGGACGTCGAAGCCTTCGACCTGCGCCGCGATCTGCGGAAACTCGGTGACCGAGAGCTCGTCGCCGTCGGCGAGAACCACCGCACGGAACAGCGCGTTCTCGAGTTGGCGCACGTTGCCGGGCCAGGGGTAGCGGGAGAGCAGCGCCATCGCCTCGGCCGAGATGCCGCGCAGGCGCTTGCCCTCCTCCGCCGCGAAGCGCGCGCAGAACGAGCGGGCGAGATCCGGGATGTCCTCGCGGCGCGCTCGCAGGGGCGGCAGGGTCATCGGGAAGACGTTGAGGCGGTAATAGAGGTCTTCGCGGAACTTGCCCTGCTTGACGAGGTCGAGCAGCGAGCGGTTGGTCGCAGAGATCAGGCGGATGTCGACGCGCACGGCGCGCTTGCCGCCGACGGGGTCGACCTCGCCCTCCTGCAGGGCGCGCAGCAGCTTCACCTGGGCGTCGAGGGGCAGCTCGCCGATCTCGTCGAGGAAGAGCGTGCCGCCGGAGGCCTCGACGAACTTGCCGGCATGGCGCTCCGTGGCGCCGGTGAAGGCACCCTTCTCGTGCCCGAACAGGGTCGATTCGACGAGGTTGTCGGGGATCGCCCCGCAATTGACGGTGACGAAGGGTTTTCCGCGGCGCTCGCCGGAGCCCTGGATGGCGCGGGCCAGCACTTCCTTGCCGACGCCGGACTCGCCCTCGATCAGGACGGGGATGTTGGACTTGGCCGCGCGCTCGGCGAGCCGGGTGACCCGGTCCATGTCCGGGCTCTTGGAGCTGAGATCCTTGAAGCCGAGTGCGCCGGAGGCGCGGCGGCGCATGCGCCGGACCTCCTCTTCGAGCTGGTCGACCCGCAGCGCGTTCTTGATCGAGACCTGCAGGCGCTCGGCGCCGGCGGGCTTCACGACGAAATCGACGGCGCCGGCCCGCATGGCGTTGACGACCGCGTCGATCGAGCCGTTCGAGGTCTGGACGATCACCGGGGTGTCGATGCCGGCCTTGCGCATCTCGGCCATGACGCCGAGGCCGTCGAGGCCGCCGGGCATGACGAGGTCGAGCAGGACGACGTCGATCTCGCCGCCGGCACGCAGGGCGTTGAGGCCGTCGAGGCCGTTCTCCGCGATGCGGGCATCGAAACCGAGGCGGCGCACCATGCTCTCGGCGAGGCGGCGCTGCACCGGATCGTCATCGACGATGAGAACGGTGGTCGACATGCGGATCCCTCGCTTCTTCGTTGGGGACAGCCGACCGCACGTCCGGAGCGCCTCGTGATCCAAGAGCGCGACCGGCGGGTTCCTTGCGGGCTGTTCCGTTTCGAAGCGTAGGGTCGCCCAAGAGCGTAAAGCTCCGCTTAACGACGTTGCGGGTTTTTGCCGCGAACCGTCGGACGGCTCTCATGGGGCGGGCGTCGGCGAGGATTTTCCGATCCCTCGTTGATCGGCCGCATAGTGCGCGCGATATCAGGCGCGCCAACGAAACGCATGATGCGGCGCCCATGCCGCTGGAGAGAGCAGCCCCATGTCGAGCCGAGTCGCAACGCCCGCGGGACTTCCGACGGCAGCGCAGAGTCTCGCCACCGCGAAGGCCATGGCCCATGCGGTCGACCTCGGCGCGCTGCCGGAATGGGATCTGCGCGATCTCTATACCGGGATCGACGCGCCGGAATTCCGCGCCGACCTCGCCAGGGCCGAGGCCGATTGCCGGGCGTTCACCGCCGACTACGCCGGCCGGATCGCGGCCCTGGCCGAGGGGCCGGACGCCTCCGAAAAGCTCGGGGCGGTGGTGAAGGCCTACGAGGCGATCGAGGATCTCCTCGGGCGGCTGATGTCGTTCGCCGGCCTCGTCTATTCCGGCGACACCACCGACGAGACCCGCGCCAAGTTCTACGGCGACACCCGCGAGCGCTTGACGACGGCCTCGGGCGATCTCCTGTTCTTCGGCCTCGAACTCAACCGCGTCGACGACGCGGTGATGGACCGGGCGATGGCCGACGGTCCGCTCGCCCATTACCGGCCCTGGATCGACGACCTGCGCAAGGAGAAGCCGTTCCAGCTCGACGACCGCATCGAAAAGCTCTTCCTCGAAAAGTCCGTCACCGCGAACGCGGCCTGGGACCGTCTCTTCAACGAGACCATCGCGGCCCTGCGCTTCCCCATCGGCGGCGAGAAGCTGACGTTGGAGCCGACCCTCAACAAGCTGCAGGATCCCGACGGCGCCGTGCGCCGGGAGGCGGCCGCTGCCATCAGCGAGACGCTGCGGGGCAATCTCCGCGTGTTCACGCTCATCACCAACACGCTGGCCAAGGACAAGGAAATCTCGGACCGCTGGCGCGGCTTCAAGGATGTCGCCGACGCGCGCCACCTTTCGAACCGCGTCGAGCCCGAGGTCGTCGCCGCCATGGTCGAGGCCGTGCAAGCGGCCTATCCCCGGTTGTCGCACCGCTATTACCGGCTGAAGGCCAAGTGGTTCGGCGTCGAAGCGCTGCCCTATTGGGACCGCAACGCGCCGCTGCCGAAGGTCGAGCAGCGCACCATCCCCTGGACCGAGGCGCGCGACACGGTGCTCGACGCCTACGGTGCGTTCTCGCCGGAGATGGCCGGCATCGCCAAGAAGTTCTTCGACTACGGCTGGATCGACGCGCCTACCCGGCCCGGCAAGGCGCCGGGCGCCTTCGCCCACCCGACCGTGCCCTCGGCGCACCCCTATGTCCTGGTGAACTACCAGGGCAAGCCGCGGGACGTGATGACGCTGGCGCACGAACTCGGCCACGGCGTGCATCAGGTGCTGGCCGCGGGCAACGGCGCGCTGATGGCGCCGACGCCCCTGACGCTCGCCGAGACGGCCAGCGTCTTCGGTGAGATGCTGACCTTCCGGCGGCTGCTGGCCGCCACCACGGACAAAACCCAGCGGCGCGCCATGCTCGCCGCCAAGGTCGAGGACATGATCAACACGGTCGTGCGCCAGATCGCGTTCTATTCGTTCGAACGGAAGGTCCACCTCGCTCGCGCCGAGGGCGAACTCACCGCCGAGCGCATCAACGAACTCTGGATGTCGGTGCAGGCGGAAAGCCTTGGGCCCGCCATCACCCTCGACAAGGGCTACGAGCCGTTCTGGGCCTACATCCCGCACTTCATCCACTCGCCGTTCTACGTCTACGCCTACGCCTTCGGCGACTGCCTCGTGAACTCGCTCTACGGGGTCTACGCCGAGGCCGAGGACGGCTTCGTCGAGCGCTACTTCGCGCTCCTCAAGGCCGGCGGTTCGAAGCCCTACGGCGAACTCCTGAAGCCCTTCGGCCTCGACGCCACCGACCCGGCCTTCTGGCAGATCGGGCTCGGCATGATCGAGGGGATGATCGTGGAGCTAGAGGGGATGGAGGCGGGAAGCTGACGAGCGCGCGAACTCCGTGCGGGCATGCCTACATGCCCGCTTGCCTACATGCCCGCGCGTGTTATACGGAAAGTACAACACGCGCGGGCATTGCTATGAAACTCGAAGTCAAGAAGATCGGAAATTCCACCGGCGTGATCCTTCCGAAGGATCTCGTCACCCGGCTGAACCTTCAGCAGGGCCAGTGGCTCCATATCTCCGAACTCGCAGATGGCGGCGTTCGTTTGACGCCCTACGACCCTGATTTCGATCAGGCGATGTCGGTCGTTGATGACATCATGGACGAGTATCGAGACACTCTGAGGGCGCTCGCAAAATGACCGAGCCCCGCTGGCTGACGACGGAAGAGGTCAAGGCTGCCCACGAGAAACAGCTCGTCCGTTTCGGTGGGCCGCCCGGCATCCGTGATGAGAACGCCCTCGAATCCGCTCTCGGTAGGCCGATCAACCGATGGCGCTACGAGGCGGCCGATCTGGCCTCGCTAGCAGCGGCCTACGCGTTCGGGCTCGCGCGCAATGATGCCTTCATCGACGGCAACAAGCGCATCGCTTTCGTGGCAATGACGACGTTCCTGCGTTTGAACGCTATACCGTTCCGGCCAGACCAGGCTCAGGCAACCGCCATGATCCTAGGCCTCGCCGCCGGCGAGATCGACGAATCCGGCCTCACCCGCTGGATCCGCGACAACTGGCCGGCCGCCTGACGCCCGCGACGCGCGGACCCAGCGCACTGGTGCCGGCGCCGCCCCGGCTTATCTCGTGAGCGAACCGCGACACGAGACAGACCCAGCCGATGGCCGAATCCGACCGCGAAGCCAACCGTTTCTCCGCCCGCGCGAGCCGCTACGCCAATGTCGGCGCGAATATGGGCGGCGTCGCCGCGCGGATGGCGATGGCGCGGATGTTCGGCGGCGAGAGCAACCCCGCCGCCCTGGCCCAGGCGCTCGGCGGCCTCAAGGGACCGATCATGAAGGTGGCGCAGCTGCTCGCCACCATCCCCGACCTGCTCCCGCCCGAATACGCCGCCGAATTGCAGAAGCTGCAGGCGGACGCTCCGCCGATGGGCGCCGCCTTCGTCAAACGGCGGATGATGGCCGAACTCGGAGCCGACTGGCAGACGCGCTTTTCGCATTTCGACCTGAAGCCCGCCGCTGCGGCCTCCCTCGGTCAGGTCCACAAGGCGACCTCGCTCGACGGTGCGCCGCTGGCCTGCAAGCTTCAGTACCCGGACATGCAATCCGCCGTGGAGGCCGATCTCAAGCAGCTCGACGTCGCCTTCGCCCTGCACCGGCGCATGAACTCCTGGCTCGACACCAGCGAGATCAAGAAGGAGATCGGCGAACGCATCCGCGAAGAACTCGATTACGAGCGGGAATCGCAGAACGCCCGCCTCTATGGCAACGTGCTGAAGGACGTCGATGCGGTACGCGTGCCGGAGGTCCACCCGGACCTGTCCACCAAACGCCTGCTGACCCTCGGCTGGCTCGACGGCGAGCGGATCCTGTCCTTCGCCGAGGCGCCGGTGGAGATCCGCAATCGGATCGCGCAGGCGATGTTCAAGGCGTGGTGGCACCCGTTTAGCCGCGCCGCGGTGATCCACGGCGATCCGCATCTCGGCAACTACACCGTCTTCTCGGAAGGCGGCCAAGGAGACAGGGAGGCGCAGGGCATCAACCTGCTCGATTACGGCTGCGTGCGGATCTTCCATCCGCGCTTCGTCGGCGGCGTGGTCGACCTCTATCGCGGCTTGCAGCAGGGCGACCACGACCGCGTGGTCCACGCCTACGAGGTCTGGGGCTTCAAGCGGCTCGACCGCAAGACCATCGACATCCTCAACATCTGGGCGCGCTTCATCTACGGGCCGCTGCTGGAGGACCGGACCCGCACGGTGGCCGACGGGGTGAAGCCCGGCGCCTACGGCCGCCGCGAGGCCTTCTCGGTGCATCAGGCGTTGAAGGAGCACGGGCCGGTGACGGTGCCGCAGGAATTCGTCTTCATGGACCGCGCCGCGGTAGGCCTGGGCGCCGTGTTCCTGCACCTGCGCTCCGAGCTGAACTACCACCGCCTGTTCGAGGCCGAGATCGAGCACTTCTCCCTCGAATCCCTCGGCGCACGGCAGAAGACGGCGCTCGACGCGGTCGGCCTCAAGGCCCCGGCCTGAGAAAATTCCTCGGATCAATCGTTTGCCGGACGGCCAAGCCGATTGCCGCTGGCAGGCCCATGCGCTAAATCCGCGCTGGACCAGAACAAGACGAGTTTGAGGGAACGGGCACGCGATGGCCGATACGAAGACCTTGTCCGGTGTGAGCTACAGCCCGGCGATGGACGAGAAGACGCACGAACAGACCTATCGCGGCTTCGTGAAATTCGTCGAAATCGGCTCCGTGACCGTGCTGTGCTGGGTCCTCGCCCTCGCCGTCGGCGGCGTTCGTGAGGCTTGGCTGACCGCCATCGCCGGCGTCCTGCTGTCGTGGGTCGCCGCCGCCATCGGCTCCTTCGTTCCGTCAATCGGCTGGAAGGCCCCGACCGTGGTGCTGGTGCTGCTCTTGCTGGTGCTGGCCTTCGGCTAAGCTTTCGACCACATCTCCGAAAATCCTGACACGGGTCGCGATCGAGGTATCCGGCGGGGCGGCCCGCACAGGCGAACACATCATATTGGCTCGGATACCGGCGCCCCCGACGGGTCGTTGTAAGAACGGGAGCTCTTGAATGCGCATCGGCGTCTTGACGGAATCGGATCCGGGGGAACCCCGGGTGGCGACCGTCCCCGACATGGTCAAGAAATACGTGGCCCTCGGCGCCGAGGTCGCGGTCCAGTCCGGCGCCGGCAAGGATGCCGGGATCACCGACAAGGACTACGAGGATGCCGGCGCCACGATCGCCGGATCGGCCGACGAGGCCGTCAGGGACGCCGACATCGTCCTCAAGGTCCGCCGCCCCGACGCGGACGAACTGAAAACCCTCAAGAGCGGCGCCGTCGTCGTCGCGATCATGGATCCCTACGGCCGCGAGGCCGAGGTGAAGGCGATGGCCGATGCCGGCATCTCCGCCTTCGCGATGGAGCTGATGCCCCGCATCACCCGCGCCCAGGTGATGGACGTGCTGTCCTCCCAAGCCAACCTCGCCGGCTACCGCGCGGTGATCGATGCCTCCGCCGAATTCGGCAAGGCGCTGCCGATGATGATGACCGCCGCCGGCACGGTGCCCGCGGCCAAGGCCTTCATCATGGGTGTCGGCGTCGCCGGCCTGCAGGCGATCGCCACGGCCAAGCGCCTCGGCGCCGTGGTCTCGGCCACCGACGTGCGCCCGGCGGTGAAGGAGCAGGTCGCCTCCCTCGGCGGCAAGTTCGTCGCGGTCGAGGACGAGGAGTTCAAGCAGGCCGAGACCTCGGGCGGCTACGCCAAGGAGATGTCGGCCGAATACCAGAAGAAGCAGGCGGAGCTGGTGGCGACCCACATCGCCAAACAGGACATCGTCATCACCACGGCGCTGATCCCCGGCCGCCCGGCGCCGAAGCTGCTCTCCAAGGCCATGGTCGATTCGATGAAGCCGGGCTCGGTCATCGTCGACCTCGCGGTGGAGCGCGGCGGCAACGTCGAGGGCTCGAAGCTCGGCGAGGTCGTCGTCACCGAGAACGGCGTCAAGATCGTCGGCCACGCCAACGTTCCGGGCCGCCTCGCCGCCACCGCCTCCGGCCTCTACGCCAAGAACCTCTACGCCTTCGTCGAGACGCTGATCGACAAAGAGTCGAAGCAGCTCGCGATCAAGTGGGACGACGAGCTCGTCAAGGCGACGAACCTCACCCGCGACGGCGCGGTCGTCCACGACGCCTTCAAGGGCAAGGCCGAGCCGCCGAAATCGGACACGCCGAAGCCCGAGGACGTGAAGTCCGAGGAATCTGCGGCTTCGAACGAAGCCAAGCTGCCCGACGCCAAAGGTCTCGACACCAAGGGGCTCGAGACGTCTGCGACCGCGACCAAGGACGGGGAGAAATAAGCATGGCCACCCTTCCTCCAAGCGCGGCGGCCGACCAGGCCCAGGCGGCGGCGGCCGCGGCCCGCGCGGCCGCGGACATCGCCCGGCAGAACGCCGACTACGCCCAGAGCATCGCCGACGGCCTCGGCCACGGCGCCGCAGCCGTGACGCACGGCGCCGTCGACCCGACCGTGTTTCGCCTCGCGATCTTCGTGCTCGCGATCTTCGTCGGCTACTACGTGGTCTGGTCGGTGACCCCGGCGCTGCACACGCCGCTGATGTCCGTGACCAACGCGATTTCCTCCGTCATCATCGTCGGCGCGATCCTCGCCGTCGGCGTCCCGTTGATCGAGCACGGCACCGGCTGGGCCCGTTTCTTCGGCTTCATCGGTATCGTGCTCGCCAGCGTGAACATCTTCGGCGGCTTCCTCGTCACCCAACGCATGCTCGGCATGTACAAGAAGAAGGCTTGAGACGATGTCCGAGAACATCTCCTCCCTTCTCTATATCGTCGCCGGCGTCCTGTTCATCATGGCGCTGCGGGGGCTCTCGCACCCCACCACCTCCCGCCAGGGTAACCTCTACGGCATGGTGGGCATGGGGCTCGCCGTGCTCACCACCCTGGTCGGCCATCCGCCCTCGGGCATCGGCGCCTGGTTCCTGGTCCTGCTCGGTCTCGGCATCGGCGGCGGCCTCGGCGCGCTGATCGCCAAGCGGGTGCCGATGACGGCGATGCCGGAGCTCGTCGCCGCCTTCCACTCGCTGGTCGGCATGGCGGCGGTGTTCGTCGCAGCCGGCGCACTCTATGCGCCACAGGCCTTCGGCATCGTCGAGAACGGCCACATCCACGGGCAGTCGCTGTTCGAGATGGGGCTCGGCGTCGCCATCGGTGCGATCACCTTCACCGGCTCGGTCATCGCCTTCGCCAAGCTGTCGGGCCGCATGTCCGGCAAGCCGATCATCCTGCCGCAGCGGCACCTGATCAATATCGGGCTCGCCGTCCTGCTGGTGGTGCTGCTCGGCCTGTTCATCGGCGGCGAGAGCAAGCTGGTGTTCTGGCTGATCGTGCTGGTGTCGCTGACGCTCGGCGGGCTGCTCATCGTGCCGATCGGCGGCGCCGACATGCCGGTCGTCATCTCGATGCTGAACTCCTACTCGGGCTGGGCGGCCGCCGGCATCGGCTTCACGCTGGGCAACCTCGCGCTGATCATCACCGGCGCGCTGGTCGGCTCGTCGGGCGCGATCCTGTCCTACATCATGTGTCACGCGATGAACCGATCGTTCATCTCGGTCATCCTCGGCGGCTTCGGCGGTGAGACTGCCGGCGGCGGCGGGGCAGGTGGGGCCGAGCAGCGCCCGGTCAAGCAGGGCTCGGCCGACGACGCGGCCTACCTTCTGAAGAACGCCGAGCGCGTCATCATCGTCCCGGGCTACGGCATGGCGGTGGCCCAGGCGCAGCACAGCCTGCGCGAGATGGCCGACATGCTCAAGAAGGAGGGCATCGAGGTCAAGTACGCGATCCATCCGGTCGCGGGCCGCATGCCCGGCCACATGAACGTGCTGCTCGCCGAGGCCAACGTGCCCTACGACGAGGTCTTCGAGCTCGAGGACATCAACAGCGAATTCCGGGATACGGACGTCGCCTTCGTCATCGGCGCCAACGACGTCACCAACCCGGCGGCCAAGACCGACAAGACCTCGCCGATCTACGGCATGCCGGTGCTGGACGTGGAGAACGCCAAGCAGGTGCTCTTCCTCAAGCGTGGCATGGGCTCCGGCTATGCCGGCGTCGAGAACGAGCTGTTCTTCCGCGACAACACGCTGATGCTCTTCGGCGACGCCAAGAAGATGGTCGATTCGATCCTGAAGAACATGTGACGACAGGGGGGGCGGCGCACCTGCGCCGAGTGCCGGCCTGCCGCCCCGCCGACGACACTTCCGGAAGCCGCCGGCCCGATCGCATCGGGCCGGCGGCTTCTGCATTTCGTCAGGCCGTGCCACCATCCGAGCCACCGGCGCCATCACGTCGGAAACCGCGCCAAAACGGCTTGCCAAGCTGCAGCGAAGGACTTAGACACCCCCCCACGAACGGGCGAGGCACTCGCTGCTCCCCGATCACTGCGCGCCCGTAGCTCAGCTGGATAGAGCACCAGACTACGAATCTGGGGGTCAGAGGTTCGAATCCTTTCGGGCGCGCCATTCTTTCCGTTATTCTTTTCTCGTCGAAAAACGGCAGCTTAAGTGCCAACTGGCTACTGAGCCGCTTGGTGCGGCATCGACGGCCCGTCGATCGCATCGGGCTGCGGCAGCGGAATCCGACCAGCCCGACGTCATCGATCGAAGCTCTCGGCGACAGGCCGAGGGAAGCGGCAGCCTGATCGCCCCGGCGCCGGCAGGCGATCCTGGCGGCACCGCCGCAGCTACCCCACGCTTAGGCGATACGACCCACGCGGGGCGGGCAGAAGCGCGATGTCCGTTGGCGGGGACGCCACCAACCAAATCGCAGCGTCCGCCGCGTGGCCTTGGCCGGTTCGACAGCCCGCCAGATCGGCAAAATCGAGTTCAAAAGCGGTAGCCGATCCCCGCTCCGACGATGAGCATGTTCAAGTCGGCCTTCACCTGGACCCCCGCAACCTCGTACGAGACAGGCGGCACGAAGACGTACTTGACCATCGCGTTTCCGAACCAGTTGCCGGTCAGGTGATAATCGAAGCCGGCCTGGATCAGCGGACTCGCCTGCGACTTCACCGTGAAGGCCGGGATTCCCTTCGCCGGATAGACCGCGATGGGTGTCGTCGCGCTGGCGCCGACGCCGAGGTAGGGATTGAACCGGGCATTCGGCAGGAAATGATACCGCACCACGCCAGCGACGGCCGCGTTCCAGATCGATCCGATCGCGATGTCGCCGGCCAGCGAGTTCCGGATCACCGGGCGGGTGCGGATCGCCCCTGCCTGTCCTGAGACGGCGAGATGATCCGTCAGGAAGTAGGACACGTCGAGGTCGGGCAGAACGGCGGTGGGCGTGTCGACCCGGCCGCCGATGAGCTCGATGCGGGAGGTCCGTTCCGTCGGGATCATCCCGATGATCCGGCCGTGCACGAGCCAGTCCCCCGCCTTCAGGCCGTCCGCCGCCGAGAACGATTCCGCTGTCGCCGGACCGGACGGTTCCGCCGCGCACGATGCTGCGGATCCCAGCGAGCCCGCGACGAGCCCGACGACGAGTGCGATGCGAGACGGGTCGATCTTCGACATGAGGCTGCTTTCAGAGGTTCGTTCCGCGCAGGCGTGCCGGCGTTCCCGAAACGCGAAGCGGCCGCCCGGGCGGCTCGGCCGTTCCAGAAGCGCTACCTCTCGTGCGCCCCTCACCAAAACCTATGGCGGGAATATTACGAAAATCTCAATTTCACTAACGGTGCTTTGTTCGAGTTTATCGCTGTGGGGCTAGGGAATTATTAGAAATTCGGGCGCATCTCTGCTCATGGATAGAAAGAGCTTTCATCAAGACATTCCGTATCGTTAACAAACGATTGCCTTGAAGGTCTGGCTTCGGCGCAGGGCGACAGACATCGGGTTTGCAAGGTATCTGTCGGTGGTGGCAGCTTAAGAGATCCGTGCGTTATGTTGCTTGACCTCGCCACGCTCCATTTTGCCAGCGGTGCAAGTCGATGCGCCTACGTGATCGTGTTCCTCGTGATGGCCCTGAGCCAGCGTGGGCAGACCTATCTGTGGCATTGGATGGGGGCGATGGGCGCGTCCATGGCCGGATCGTTCATCATGATGGGCGTTCCGCCGGAGACCCTGCCGTCCGTTCCGGTCACGATTGTGGTCTACTGGCTCTACAGTGCGAGCCTTGTCCTATCCTGGACGGGCTTCCGGAGTTTCTTCGGACGGCCGGTCGATATCGGGCTCGGCGTATTCCTCTGTGCCCTGCCGGGCTTGCTGTATCCGGCCATGCTCTTGGCTGGCCCTCGCTGCCGTGTTCGCCTGCTGCCTCATCGTGGCGGTCCTGGCGTTTTACGAGACCGTCCGCAGGACGGCCGGAACCGCACGGCTCTGGTCCCAGTACATCGAGGCCGTGGCCTTCGGGTTCTACGCGCTGGTCTTCGTGCTCTCGATCGGCATGCTCCTCGGCACCGACAGACCGATCGCCTCGGCGGAGAGCGCACGCGCCTCTCTCATCCTCGATCAGGTCGCCGGAGTCTTCGTCTATTTCGGCTACGTCGCCATGGCCGCGGAGCGGGCCAACCGCAACCTCGTCCGGATCGCCGAGACGGACCCGCTCACGGGCCTCTACAATCGCCGCGGCCTGCAGGAGGCGTTGCGCCACCGCTACGTGCCCAGCGGAGACATGCCGGCCGGCCTCCTCATCGCCGATATCGATCATTTCAAGTCCATCAACGATCGCCATGGTCACGAGAGCGGCGACCTCGTCCTGATCGCGTTCGCGAACCGGATGCGAGGTGTCTTGAGGGCTTCGGATATCATCACCCGCTGGGGCGGGGAGGAATTCCTGGTCGTGCTGCCGGGGGTTACTCGGCAGGAGCTTGCCGTCATTGCCGAGTCGCTGAGGGCAAGCGTCGCCGAGCAGCCGTTTCCGCTCCGGGCCGGCTCGCTCGCGGTGACGGTCAGCATCGGTATCGCCACGGTCAACCTGGGCGACGGCGACTTCGAGCAGGCCACGCAACGGGCCGACGCCGCGCTCTATGGTGCCAAGACCGGCGGCCGCAACAGGGTCTGCTTCGGGCCGGCCCGCGCCTCGTCACAAGGTGCCCAGGCGCGTCGCGGCGAGGAAATCCTTGCCGATCTTCACGCGGCTTGGCAGGTTGGTGAAAACGCCTCGGCAGCCTGAGGTATAATCTAGAAACTGAGCTTTAAACTGTTTTGGAGGCCCGTATAAAGGAAAATCTGCCGTCGAATTCTGTATTTGGATTTTTTAAAAGCAGAATGTGTCGTCTAAGATCGTCGTGGAGTCATTTATTTGTAAATTAGTTTTATATATAGAGTGTGTATTTTGCGCAAATAGTTGTCGTGATCTATCGCTAAGTTTCTAAAATATTGCAATTTGTCATAAAAATATGCGGAAGCTAAATCGGGATATATCAAATCAAGACTTGCAAGCTATCTATTCGAAAATTACTTTGCTCAAACGAATGACGCGTCGTCTTGGGTGGGTAGAGTTCGCCCGCACGAGCACGTCTGAGAACCTCGTCCCGTGTCGGATGAATCTCTGCGCGCCATGATGCCAACTCCACCGCCTCATAGGCGAAGACGCGGACCGGAACCCGGCGGAGGCCGAGCTGGATCGCGGCGGCGTGACGGTGGTGCCCATCGAGAATGGCGAGCGTCGTCCGTTCGAGGCAGATCGGCTGGGTCCAGGCCTGCCGCGCGACGATCATGGCGATGACCTCGCGGACGCGGCCCAGGCTGATCTCCTCCGTCGGTCGCAGGTCGAGAGGGGAGATCAGGCGAATCTCGTCCGTGTTCATGCCGCCCGCTCCGGGACGATGGCGCCGTCGGTGAGGAACAGCCGCTCCGGGTGCGCGTGGCACAGGAAGTCGTGGTGCGAGATGTCCCAGCCGTAGGCGCCGGCCATCAGGAAGACGACGCGATCGCCGATCCGGGCGCGCGGGACCGTGACGTCGCGGGCGAGGATGTCCTTCGGCGTGCAAAGCTCGCCGGCCAGGGTGAGCGGTGCGTTCGTGATCTCGGGCCGCGGCCAATCGTGGTTCCAGGCTTCGTGCGGCTGGATCGTGAAAGGATGGTCGTGCGCCCAGGAGCTCGGTAGCCGGAAATGGTGCGTGCCGCCGCGCAGGAGCGCGAAGGCGCGGCCATGCGCGTGCTTGAGGTCGACGATCTCGCAGACATAGGCGCCATGGTAGGCCGCGACGATGCGGCCGCACTCGAACTGCACGCGGGTCCGGCCGTCGAGATGCGGCGCGAGCAGGCGTGCGAACCCGGCCGCATCGAAGCGCCAGTCCGGATCGGCATAGTCGACACCCCAGCCCCCGCCGAGATTGACCAGCTTCAGATCGAAGCCGTGCTCCTCCGCCCAGCGGCGGGCCAGCGCGAGTTCCGCGGCACAGAGCGCGGCGTGGCCGGCTGCGTCGCGGTTGTTCGAGACCGTATGGAAGTGAAAGCCCTCGAAACGCAGTGCCCGGCAATCGCGAAGGACCGTGATCGCGTCGGGGATCGCGGCTTCCTCGATGCCGAACTGCGTCGCCGCCCCGCCCATGGTCAGGGTCGCGCCCGGGACCGGACCGGCGAGGTTGACCCGCAGCAGCACCGGGAGAACAGCGCCGGTCGCATCGGCGACGGCGTTGGCGATCCGCATGGCCTGGATGCTCTCCAGGTGGAGCCGCTCGACGCCGTGCGCGAGAAGCGTGGTCACGTCGGATTCGGTGCGGGCCGGGCCGCCCATGATGATGCGCGCGCTCGTGCCCAGCGCGGCGCGGACCCGCCTGACCTCGCCGGCGGAGGCGACCTCGAAACCGCCGACATGGGGGGCGAGCGCCCTGAGCACGCGCGGGTCGTTGTTCGCCTTCACGGCGTAGAAGAAGTCGGCCCCGGGCGGCAGCGCCGACACGAGCGACCGGACCTGCCGCACCAGGGCGTCGAGATCGTAGAGGAATGCGCAGACCGGACGGTCGTCGTGCGTCAGCGCGGCGATCTGCTCGGCGGTGGGGCGAAACAGCGTCATGCTTGGGCTCCGGTGGCGGCGCGCCAGCCGCGGTCCGCCTGGGTCAGCGCCCGGCGCAACAGACCGCGGTCGTTGGCGGCGATGATTCCGAGGGTGCCCTCTTCGAGCATCCGCGGGACGTCGGCCTCCGTGCGCGCGAAGGCGACGTTGAGGATCCCGGCTTGCCGGCAGATCCGCGCGAGGGCGGTTCCCGCCGCGATCACGGCCGGTGCGCCGGTCTGCCAGGGCAGGCCGATCGCCTGCGAGTAGTCGGCGGCGCCGAAGAGCAGCCCGTCGAGGCCGTTGACACGGGCGATCCGCGCGGCGGCGTCGAGCCCCGCCGGCGTCTCGATCATCGCGATCACCAGGGTTTCGCGATCGAGCCGGGCGACGAGATCCGCAAGGTCGCAATCGCCGAAGCGGCCGAGGCGGCCGGCATTGAGTCCCCGTGCGCCGCGCGGCGCGTAGCGCGCGTTCCGTACCGCCGCCTCCGCCTGGTCCAAGGTGTCGACCCGCGGCACCACGATCCCGGCCGCGCCGGCATCGAGGCTCTGGAGGATGCGCTCGGAGGACGCGTTCGGCACACGCACGAGGGCGCTCAAACCGGCCCGGTCGGCCGCGGCGAGGAGCTGTTCGAGGGCGCCGCCGTCGATGAGGGTGTGCTCCAAATCGATCAGGACGAAGTCGAAGCCCGCCACCGCCGCGATCTCGACGATCTCGGGGGCGGGAATCGACACGAACAGGCCGCCGGTCGGCCGGCCGGCATCGAGGGCCGTCTTGAGGCGAAGGCGCGCCGTCACAGGCCGTCTCCCAAAGCGGCGAGGGGGTTGGCGACGGTGCGGCCGCGGGCACCGGCCGGGTCGAGACGGCGGCGGGCGAGATCCTCGATCACCACGGTCTCGGCGGCGAGCCGATAGCGCCGCACGCCTTCGCGCGCCTCCGGGAACGCCGCGCAATGGTCGCGCAGAACAGTCACGACCCGCTCCCAGAATCGCTGTTCGGCGTACCCGAACCAGAGTTCGAGGCACCAGCCGAGCTCGGCCAGGTTCACACCGAACAGGGCGTCGACCATGAAGTCGCGGACATCCTCGACCTCGCGCGCCTCGACGTAGGAGTTGGCGTTGACGCGGGCGTGCTCGGCCGGCGTCGGCACGAGCTTCGGCCGGCGGCAGGCCAGCAGCTTCGGCACGAACCGAACGCCGTCGTGAAAATCCTTGAGCGCCACCCGGGTCGGCCAGCCGTCGCGGTGGAACAGCACCATGTTCTGCTGGTGGCTCTCCAGCGCGACGCCCTTGGCGACGAGCAGATGGACCACCGGCAGCATCGCCACGGTGAGCAGCCGGTCGAGCCAGGGCTCGACGCCATGGCGCGCGATCCAGTCGGCGATGAACGGCGCGTCGCCGTCGCGATGGGTCAGAGCCGTGAACGGCACGGCCCTGTCGCCCTGGAGATGCGGGCCGATAGGGTCGCGCCAGATCACCGAGAGCGCACCGCGCAAGCTGCCTGCCCGATCCCAGGGCGGCGCGATCGTCACCGCCGCCCCCATGCGCTCGGCGAGGAGCACGGTGCCCGATCCGCTCAGATACGCGTCCTCGCGGACGATCTCCTGCAGCCACGCGCTCACGATCGGCGCGTTGAGCACCGTGTGCGGTGCGAGCGTGCGAGCCGTCGAGGTGTTGCGGATCGAGAGCGAGAGCTTCAGCGAGGGCGCGGCGGAGTCGGTCCGGTCGGCGAGGGTGCGGATCGATTGCTGCGCGCCGTAGACGTGCGGTCCCTCGCCGAGGACGACCAGCCGTCCTGCGTGCCGCTCCGCCGCACTCGCACCGTCGGCGAGGTGCTCCCACTGCCACGGATGGACCGGCAGCAGGACGAACGCGTCCGGCCGGCCGCCGCGTTCGGCGATGCGGGTGTCGAAGGCGGCCCGGGTCGCGGCGTCGAGGGTTTGCGACAGCAGGCCGTCGTCCTGGCTGCCGTCGGCGCCGATGGCGCTCGCGGCCGAGATCGAACGGTGGGCGGCGATCCAGACCGGGCGCAGCTCCGCACCGAATTCCGGGCCGTAGGCAGCGTTGTCGGCAGGCGAGAAGCCGATCCGCGACTTGAAGCAGGGGTGGTAGCGATGCCCGTCGGGCAACGCGCCCTCCAACTCGTCGTAGGCGAGGTTTCGGAGGGTCGTGCCGGCACCGTGTTCGAGGGCGCGGGCATGGTTGTCCTGGGTGCGCGCCAACTCTTCGGCGAAGCGCGCATGGTCCTCCGCCGTACCGGGCAGGTGCGGCAGGAGGTCGGCGAGGAAGACGGAGGCGTCGCCGACGGGGCCGCCCTCCGTGGTGAGGCTGCCGGTCTCGACGAGGACGCGGCCGTAGGCCCACATCCGGCGCGCGCGGGCGACGTAGGTTCGTTCGCCCTCCGCGACGGTGAGCACGACGCGAAGGCTTTCCTCTTCGCCCTGCATGGTCAGGATCGCGCCGGGCAACAATGCCTCGTGCAGCAATGCGCCGAGCAGCTGGACGGCGACGCGCTGGCCCGCCTCGTTCCAGGCGCGCAACGCTGCGTCCCCCGCGACGTGCAGGCGGGTGTTCTCCTTCGAGCTGCGCAACGGATTGGCGAGCCTGACATAGGCGGGCCGTTCGCCGCGCCCGGCGAGGCAACTCGCGAGGTTGGCTTTCGCGGGCAACGTCTCGGCGTCGAGGAGCCGTGAGACCAAGGCGACCGTCTCGGGGGCTTCGTCGGCCTCGGCGAGGGTCCGCGACAGGACCTGCCAGAGGCCGGCTTCGCCGGTTTCGGCCGCCCGTGCCACGACCGCGACGACGTGGGAGGCCTGGTTGACGATCAGGTAGTAGAGCAGCCGGTGCCACGCCTCGTCGGCCGCGTAGTATACCGCCGGATCGAGTTCGAGGCCGCCCGCCACCGCCGAGAAGCGATGCCCGTCGATGCTGACGCCTTCGAGGTCGCGCAGGACGAGACGTTCGGGCAGGCGGCCGTCCGGCCGCGCATCGAAGGCCAGCAGGCTGTTCTGCGCATGCGCCTCCAGGCTGATCCCGGTCGTCGCGAACAGGCGCAGAACCGGCAGCAGAACGGCATGTCCATAGGCGCGGATCCAGGCCGCGGCCTCGTCGGCCCCGGTCAGCGCGCAGCCGAGGGCCGCCAGGATCGGCCTGCCGTCGCGGGGCGAGGGCTCCAGCAGGCCGGCGACGACGAAGGCTTCGCGGGACGGCCCCTCGCGCAGGAGCACGCCCGTCACCGCATCGAGCTGCGGATGATCGAGGAACAGCGCGCCGCGCTCGCTCAGCACGTCGAGCCCCGCCTCGGCGACAGCCTCCGGCACTGCCGCGAAGGCGCGGGCGGCCGCAATGCTGCGCGCCAGATGCTCGCGGCTGTTGGTGCGGGCGAAGTTGGTGATGCGGGCCGCGATCGGCAGCTTGAGGAACAGGTTGCTCGCGGGCGCGAAGACCGTGCGCACGGACGAGGTCGGCCGCACCGTCTCGCCGCTCGGGCCGGTCAGCGCGAGCCGGCCCTCGGCGGCGAGCGCCGCGAAGGCCGGATCGGTCTCGAGCCGCGCGGCCTGCCAGGGGTGGCTCGGTAGGACGACGCGATCGCCGATCGTCTCCGGTGGCAGGCCGGACAGGGCAATCAGTGCCTCCCGGGTCGCGGCCTCGGCGCCCGGGTCGCGCCACAGCCCGATGACGAGATCGGGATCGGCCAGGATCCAGCGCAGCCGGAAGCCGACACCGCGCTCCGGGCCGTAGGCTTCCGTGTCGGCCTCCGAGAAGCCGTCGACGCTCTTTGCCAGCGGGTGGAACGGGTGGCCGTGCCACAAGCTCTGTTCGAGCCCGATCGGCGTGAGGTCGGGCGCCCGATGCGCGCAGGCCCGGATGTGATCGGCGGAGCGGTCGAGGCTGTCGAGCATGCGCCGCTTCACCGTCTCGCGGATCGGGCTCGGTTCGCCTGCGAGGGCATCGACCATGCGCCGGGCCAGGTCTCCGGGATCGTCGCACGGTACGGTTCGCCCGTCCTGCAGACGCAGCCGGAGAGGGCCACCCCATGCGTGGAAGCCGCCCGGCGAAGACCGCAGGCAGGGTACGGTCACGGTATCGGTGCCCAATGGAATCGCGCAGATCTCACCCTCCCGCGGCGCGACCCCGCCCGCGCACTCGCGCAGCCAGGTGTTGAGCAGGCGCTCGATCGCATGCGCTTTGTGGACGGCCGCGACCGGGTCGGGTCGGTCCGATGTGGCGAGGGCGCGTGTCATGCAGCGCGGCTCCGGTTCTTTCGATGGATGGGATGGTGGGCGACGACGAGCCAGACGGCGCCGGCGAGCGACAGCCCGGCCGCCGCCCAGATCGCTCCGGCCGGGCCGAACGGCACCAGGACGAGCCCGGCGACGAAGGGGCCGGCGAGCTGCCCGAGGGTGAGGCTCGCCCGGACGTGGGCGATTGCGGCGACGCGGTTCGGGCCGGCCGCTTCCGCCGCGGCGAACAGGGCCGGCGACTGTCCGGCGAACAGGGCGCCCTGCAGCAGCCGGAGTACCGCGATCCCGACGAGTCCGAGTCCGAGGGGGATCGCCGCGAAGGCCAGCGCGCAGCCGGCGAGCGACAGGGCCAGCGCCGTCAGCGGCGAGAGCGCGCCGATGCCGCGGGCCCAGAACGGCAGGACCAGCAGCGCCACGAGCCAGCTCGAGGAGTGCAGCAGGCCGATCAGCCCGGGCGTGAACATGGCCGGATCGGCTGCTGTCGCCCAGGTCGGGAAGAAGGCGACGAAGGCGAAGGCTCCTGCACTGCCGAGCAGGCCGGCGCCGAGGACCGGCCAGCCGGTGATCCTGCCGCCGGCGCTACCCTCCGGCGCGTCGAGGGAGATGCCACGGCACAGGGCCGCCGCCCCGAGGCTCGCCACCAGGACGAGGCCGCCGCAGGCGAGCATCAGCGTCGTGAAGCGGCCGTGTTCGAAGGCCAGGCCGCCGACGAGCGGCCCGATCAGGCAGCCGGCCGAGACGGCCTGCTGCATCCGGGTGTAGCCGCGCGCCGGGTCGAGGCCCACTTCCCGGAAGGCCAGGGCCAGCACGACGCCGCCGCCGGCTGCACCCTGCACGAGGCGGGCGAGCACCAGAGCGAGCGGATGGGTCGCGGAGGCAATCATCGCGCAGCTGAGGGCGCTGAGCAGTCCGGTCCAGAGGATCAGGCCGGGGAGCGAGACCCAGACGGCGAGCCGTGCCCAAGCCGGCGTGAGCGTGAGGGTCGTCACGGCCGGTGCCGCCAGCGCCATCGCCGTCCAGAAGGCCGGCGCATCGCTCATCCCGGCGACCTGCATCCCGAGGAACGGCAGCAGCGCCAGGGGCGCCGCCGTCACCAGCGTCTGGAGGGCGACGAGGGCGAGAAGATCGTACGGATGCACCGGGTCGGTGCGGACATCCGCTGTCAGGGGCTGCGAGATGGCGCTCATTGCAGTGCGCCGCGAAAGATCGGGTTCGGCGCGGAGCCGAGCCGGCTCGGCATCGAGGTGTTCGCCGTCTCGACGGTGAGGAGCGGCGTGAGCACCTGCTTGAACGGCGCCTCTTCGGTATCGAGCAGGATCCGCGTGATGAACGACCGCCGTGCGGCCGGCATGTCGGTCTCGGCGAGCACGCGCTCGCAGGTGGCGACGAGAATACGCCGCGCCGCGTGCAGGCCGAATCCCTGCCCGGCAGCAGCGAAGGCCTCGGCGACGGCGCGCAGGGCGACGTCGACGGCCAGCGTCTGGGCGTAGGCGAGGAGATCCTCGGGCCGGCGCAGCAGCAGCGAATTCCGCAACGGATCGGTGACGCGATACGGCGGAACGGTCAGGTCGCTTTCGGCGAGCCAGGCTGGCGCGGTGCGCACGGTGTCGTGGTCGCGCAGCACGATGCGGCGCGGCGCACCGTCGGAGCAAAGCAGCAGCGCGTTCTGGCCGTGCAACTCCGGTACGAAACCCAGGGCGACGCAGCGCAAGGCTGCGCCGAGGACGAGGTCGGCGATCCCGGCGAAAAGCTCATTCAGATCTGCATCGTCTCCGGCCACGGCGCGGACGGCCGGCGGCAGACCGCCGAGCGGCACGACGGCGAAGCTCGCGAGCGGCACCGGCACGCCGGCCTCGTCCGGAAGGCGGCGGATCTGGCATCCGAGCAGGGCGCCGCGTTCCGCGTAGATGTCGCCGTCGCCTTCCGAGAAATGCCAGAATGCCGTCTCGTCGGCGACGCGGACGTGGCGCGCGAGCCAGGGGTCGCGCGGCATGGCCGTCCCCACCAGCGCTTCGCCGTGCAGGCCGTTCTGCAGGGATTGCGGCGGCAGCAGGCGACGCACGCCGAGCGTCTGGACGTCGAGCGGCAGCTTGAGGTGAAGGCCGGGACGCGACGGCAGCGCCACCGTCCGCAGCGACGATGTCGCCGCGCAGAGCGGACCCTGGAAATCGAGAGGAACGAGGCAGCCGGAGCGCGCCTCGGCACCGAACGGCTCGGCGAGGGCGTGCGCGGCCTGCCAGGGATGCAACGGGATGGCGACGTGCGAGGCGGCGAGGCCGCGCTCGGCGAGTTCGGCGTCGAGCATCATGCGCTGGGGGGCATCGAGGAGGACGCATGCCGGCCCGCCGGGATCGGCCAGCGGCGACGCCGCGCAGTGCTCCCGCGACAGCGCACACCACGATAGCGGAAAGTAGCGGCCAGTTTCCGCGCCGTAGGCGACGCTCTCCTCCCGGCTCAGACCGTGCCGTGAGCGGCCGAGCGGGTGGAACGGGCGGTCGCGCCAGGCGGCGAGCCGCTCGAAAGCCAGCGGCAACCCGGCCCGCGCGTCGGTGTCCACATCCGCGGCCGTCGTGTCCCAGAGATCGGCCTCTCCGACGATGCCGTGCAGCCGCGCGATCGTACCCGCGGCGATGGCGGGAGAGAGGTCCGGTACGGCCGAGAGCACGCGGGTGAGCAGGCCCGACGCGTCGAGGGTGTCCTCGGCCGTGGCGCTTTCATAGCGGACAGGCCCGGCGAGGCGGACGCCGCGTCTCCAGCCGTCCGGTCGTACGGTCGCGCGCAGGTGGGCGGCGCCGAGGGCCAGAGCGTAGTCGCGGCTGCCGTCGGCGAAGCACGGCCCCAGGACCGCGCGACTGCGAAAGCCCGCCACGTCCTCGATCCAAAAGGCGTCGAAGAGCTCCGCAAGGAGTTCCGGCCCGATCGGACGCGTCATCGGTACGGTCACGGCGCGCCGCCCGTCAGTACAGCGGCAGAACGGTGCCGGCGCCCTTCGCCTCCGCGCGGCGCAGGATCGCGGCGGCGCAGGCGACATCGTCGATCGCCATGCCCATCGGGTTCAGCAGGATGACCTCGTCGTCGGTCTCGCGGCCGGGTTTTCTGCCGACGACGATCTCGCCGAGTTCCGCATGCAGGGTCTCGCGCGAGAACTGCCCCGACTCGACGAGCAGGTTGATGATCTTCTTCTCGCGGTTCGATTGGTCCCAATCGTCGACGACGACCTTGTCGGACTTCAGGAAAACCTCCCTCTCCACGTCCATGATCGAGACATTGGCCAAAAAAGTCCCCCGCGAGAGCCAGGAGAACGGCAGGTAGGGTGTGTCGGTCACGGTGCAGGTGATCACGACCGACGCGTCGCGCACGGCCGCCTCGGCGGTCTCGGCGATCGCGATGCGCAGCCGCGGGAACCGGTCGCGCAGTCGCACCGAGAGGTCCTCGGCCGCCTCCCGGCGCAGGTCGAACAGACGCAGGCTTTCGAGGCCTGGGAACTGTTCGGCCAGCATCCGCGCCTGCCGCTCGCCGATCGGGCCGCAGCCGACGATGGAGGCATCCGTGAAGCCGGCCTTCGCGAGGTGCCGGACGGCGATTCCCGTGACGGCGGCGGTGCGCATGGCGCTGATCAGGCCCGCTTCCATGATCGCGACGGGGAAGTTCGTCTCGGCATCGTTCAGCACCATCACGGCGCTCGCCCGCTCCATCCCGCGTGCGGACGGGTTGTCGTGCTTCGAGCCGATCCACTTCAGGCCGGAGATGGGGGCCTCGCCGCCGATCCAGGCCGGCATGGCGATGATGCGGTCGGCGATGTGGCGGCCGCGCGGGTTGCGCAGGTAGGGCTTCAGCGGCTGCACGAACTCGCCGGCCGCATGCAGGCGGAGGCCGTGCTCGATCGCCTCCATGTAGAGGTCGGAATGGTCGCCGCCGAGGGCGGCGATGTCGGAGCGCGACAGGTAGCGCAGAGTCGGAGCGGTCATGGCGTTCGCCTTCTGGTAACGAGGGGTCGATGGATCGGCGCATGGGACGGCGCTCCCCGTGCGAGCAGCGCCGCTCGGGGTTTCGCGTCGGATCTGGACCGCCGGTCAGGCCGCGGCGGGTCTCGCGGCGTCGGGGCGGCGCTTCGCGACGCGGTGATAGGAATCCGCGAATGAGCGCGTCAGCCGCCGCTCCGGCTCGGGCCAGCTCCGGTCGTGGACGGTGTCGAGGTAGCGCTCGCCACGATCCGGCAGCAGCGTGACGATGCGCGAGCCGCGTGGCAGTTGCGGGATCAGCTTGCCGATCGCGGCGACGACCGCGCCGGAAGAACCGCCGGCCAAGATGCCCTGGTTGTCGACGAGGCGGCGGCAGCCCAGCGCCGCTTCCCAGTCCGTCGCGTAGATCACGCCGTCGACCTCGGATTCCGAGAGCTGTTCGGGTACGCGGCTCGCCCCGATCCCGGGGATGTCGCGACGGCCGCCGGGCGCGCCGAAGATGACCGAGCCTTCCATGTCGACCGCGACGACCTCGATCCGCGGCCAGCGCTCGCGCAGGCGCCGCGCCAGACCCATCAGCGTGCCGCAGGTCGAGACCGCGGCGACGACGTGGCTCGGCTCGGCCGGCATCTCGCGCAGGATCTCGGTACCGATCCCGTCGTAATGTGCCCGCCAGTTATCGGGGTTGGCGTACTGGTTGAGCCAGACGGCGCCCGGAATCGTCCCGGCGAGGTGTTTCACGCGGCGCACGCGGGTGTGCAGGTAGCCGCCCTCCTCGTCCTTCTCCTCGACCCTATCGATCTGTCCGCCATACGCTTCGATCAGCCGGAGGTTGGCGGGGGCGATGTTTGGGTCGACGACGGCCGTGAAGCGCAGCCCACGCTGCCGGGCGATCATCGCCAGAGCGATGGCGAGGTTGCCCGACGAACTCTCGACGAGATGGCTGCCGGCGGTGATGCGGCCCGACCTGACCGCCTGCTCGACCATGTAATGAGCCGTGCGATCCTTCACGCTGCCGCCGACATTCAACATTTCGAGCTTGGCGAAGACCGGAACCGCATCGGGCGGAAAGGCCCGGTCGAGTCGAACCAGCGGCGTACTGCCGACCGTCGTTTCTGAGCTCGTCGTCATGGCTGCTTCCATTTTTGGAATGGCTCTGAAGTTGTCCGGCGCCATGCGGCCTCAATAGGCGGCAGCAGGAAAGATTTCCCGGCGCGTCAGCTTGGCAAAGACATAGCTGCTGACAAGCAAAAATCAAGAACCTGGATGAATGACCAAGATCACGTCTTGGAAAATACGATAGAACCATTCTATCGTATGGAAAAATTGTCAGATAAATCTTGATCTTGCTGGAGGGCGAAGAATGAAAAATACCCGCCACCGCGTCCTCGATCGAGGAGAAACAGCTTCGCTCAAGGACCAGAAATGACGCTCGCGGGAATGGTTGCGTTCTATACGAAAAATCAATGTTTGGAATTAGAACAGAACAACCTTGTGTCTCTTAGATCACGGATCGCGCAAACCGTCAGCCGTCACTGCCCCATAGCTTGCAGGCGTGTGAATGGACCCGGTAGATAGCATCACGGACTCGTGTACAGACGTTATAATACTGTATTATATGTAGTTCTATATTTGTTCGCGTCTGAGGCGGTGGATTGTTGTTTATGACG
>NZ_BPRA01000016.1 GCF_022179645.1 Methylobacterium thuringiense | reverse complement strand
ACCGTAAGGGGGTGGTATCGGCACCGTTGCGGGCCTCGCGGGTTGCGCTCGAGGGCAGCACGGCCGGAAGATCGCTGCGATGAGCGGCCGATCGAGCCCACCGCATCGCACTGCCCTACCGTGCGCCCTACGATTGGGCGGCCCTCCATGGCTTCCTCGCCGTCCGTGCGATTCCCAGCGTCGAGACGACGGAGCCGGGCGTCTATGCCCGGACGGTCTCGCTCGATGGGCGCTACGGCACTGTCAGGGTGACGCCCTCCGCAGATGGCGAGGCGCTGGCAGCGGAAATCCGGTTTCCCGACACCGACGAACGTCCCGCCATCCTCGTGCGGCTGCGGCACCTGTTCGATTGCGACGCCGATCCGCATGCGATCGCCGTGCGGCTCGAAGCCGACCCGGCCGTCGCCGCCCTCGTCGCGGCGCGGCCCGGCCTGCGCGTACCGGGGGCGTGGGACGGGTTCGAGCTGGCGGTGCGCGGCATCCTCGGGCAGCAGGTCTCGGTGACGGCGGCGACCCGGCTGGCGGGCAAGCTGGTAGCGGCCTTCGGCGCGCCACTGCCGGGGCAGGGCGCTTTCGGATTGACCCACGTCTTCCCCTCGCCCGAGGCGCTGGTCGAGGCCGACGTTTCGCGCGTCCTGAACATGCCGCGGGCGCGCGGCGCCGCGATCCGGGCGGTGGCCGCTGCCGTCATCGCCGAGCCCGATCTGTTCGGTGTCGGACAAGGTCTGGAAGCGGCGGTCGCGCGCCTGAAGAGCCTGCGCGGCATCGGCGACTGGACTGCGCATTACATCGCCATGAGGGCGCTGAAGGAGGCGGACGCGCTCCCTGCCGGCGATATCGGCCTCATGCGCGCGCTCGATGCCGGCTCCGGCCGGCCGACACCGCGGGAACTTCTCGCGCGGGCGGAGGTGTGGCGGCCGTACCGGGCCTATGCGGCGATGCATCTCTGGGCGCGCGATGCGGAGCGGGAGGCAGCGAAGGTCGGGCGATGAGAGGCGTGCGGACGACCGGAAGATTGCCGAGCAAGAGCCGGGATGCCGGGGGCGGGGGCCTCGGCCAGGATGCGCCGATCGCGGGCGTCGCCGACGCCGGCCAGGAGACAAGAGCCATGCCGACCCGAGCCATGCAGGTTCGCGAGCCCGAGAATCCGCCCCGGCGCGACATCCGCGCGACGGACGGCAGCGACGAGGCCCGCTGGGCCGCCTTCAGCGCGGCGGACAAGAGCGCGGACGGCAGCTTCGTCACCGCGGTCAAGACCACGGGCATCTATTGCCGGCCGAGCTGCCCGGCCAAGCGCGCCAAGCGCGAGAACGTCCGCTTCTACGCGACCTGCGCGGATGCCGAGGCGGCGGGATTCCGGGCGTGCAAGCGCTGCCGGCCGAACGAGACCTCGCGCGACGAGGTCCAGGCGCAGGCGGTCGCGCGCGCCTGCCGGCTGATCGAGGAGGCCGAGACGCCGCCCGCCCTCGACACGCTCGCTCAGGCCGCCGGCATGAGCCCCTACCACTTCCACCGCACATTCAAGCGGATCACCGGCGTGACGCCGAAGGCCTATGCCGGCGCCCGCCGCGCCGGCCGCGTCGCCACCGGCCTGCGCGAGGCGCGGACCGTCACGGAGGCCGTCTACGACGCCGGCTACAATGCTGCGAGCCGCTTCTATGCCGATGCCGGCGATCGGCTCGGCATGAGCCCCACCGCCTATCGCCGGGGCGGCACAGGTACGGTGATCAGATTCGCGGTCGGTCCGTGCGCCCTCGGGCAGATCCTCGTCGCCGCCACCGACAGGGGCGTGTGTGCGATCATGATGGACGACGATCCGGACGTCCTGCTGCGCGAACTGCAGGACCGCTTCCCCAAAGCCGAGCTGACCGGGGGCGATGCCGGTTTCGAGGCGCTGGTGGCGCAGGTGATCGGCCTCGCCGAGGCGCCCGGCCGCAGCGTCGCGCTGCCGCTCGACATCCACGGCACGGCCTTCCAGCAGCGGGTCTGGGAAGCGCTCAGGGCGATCCCGGCGGGCACCACGGCGACCTACACGGACGTCGCCCGCGCCATCGGCGAGCCGGCGGCGGTGCGGGCCGTGGCACGGGCCTGCGGGGCCAATCCGGTCGCGTTGGCGATCCCATGCCACCGGGTCGTGCGCTCGGACGGCGCGCTCTCGGGCTATCGCTGGGGGGTGGCGCGCAAGCGCGATCTGATCGATCGGGAGAGAGCCGACAGGGACAGGACGTGATGAACGCCCTGCGCAGGTACGCGACCCATCCTGCATCGGCCGCCCCCGACCTCGATCAGTTGCGGATCGAGATCGGTTTCGGCGCCTACGCGTACGACTGCGCCGCAAGGCGGACCCTCATCACCACGCGATCAGGCGACCCCGTCAAGTCCTCGACATCTTCGGGCGCGGCCTCGGTCGCAGCAGTCTCGCTCCAAGCACACCATTAGAGTTAATGCATGGTGACCACACAAGAATCAAAGCTGAATCAAAGATCTTTCTCAAAATCGACAGAAACTACCGGCGCCACCATCCGTTCATCGGTACACAGATCTGACATCGACAAGAGTCTATAAGCACTCTTGTCTGGCCATCGGGTTCAGCCATATCAGAGTTGACGCCTGATGACGGAGATACAGGCATGACCGAGATCGTCACGGAACCAACGCAGAGCTTGCCGGCACCGGTCGTCGTCTGGCTCGATCCATCGCGGCCGGACTTCGGCACCACGATCATCGCCACGGTCCCGGACGGGCTGGCCGCGCTCAACCGGCACGGCATCGACGATGCCCGGAACGGCCCCCACGCGCAGCTCTGGCAGGATGCGGCCGCCGCGCTGTCCTCGGCAAAGCTCGAACCGAGCCCCTGCAACCTCCGGCTCGCCTTCGATGCCATGTTGAGACTCGTGAAGCGCGTGGCCCCCGTTCCGACCCGCATCCGCGTGCTCTCGGCTCCGCGTAACCTGCGCGAGCGCGTGCAGGGCCTGCTGGCGCCGTCCTACGGACGATTGGATTTCGCGGGCCGGCCGCCAGCAGCGGCCGCAGGTCGGGTCGATTGAACGATCGGAGGCAGCGCCCCCCGCGGATGGCTCGGTGACTGTCCTCCAGCCGATCTGAGGGGCTTCCCCCGAATGGCCGGGAGCAACACAAGGTCATGCGCGCCACCGTCGGATGGGCCAGATAGGGGTGGACGGAGTTTTGCTTGCAGGTTGAGGTATGGATCTCAACTGCGTCACATCCGTCATCGCCCTGGGGAAAGCCGATGCGTTGCCCGACTGGCAGGACGGCGATGCCTGGTTGGCGGGTGGGACGTGGCTGTTCTCGGAGCCGCAACCTGGGCTTCGCAGGCTGATCGACGTCGCCGGCCTGGGTTGGCCGATGCATGCGATCTCCGATGACGGCCTGACCGTATCGGCAACCTCCACCATTGCGGAACTCGATCGGCTCGAACTGCCGAAGGACTGGATCGCAACGCCTCTCGTCGGCCAGTGCTGTCGGGCTCTGCTCGGCTCGTTCAAGATCTGGAACCGGGCGACCGTCGGCGGCAATCTCTGCATGGCCCTGCCGGCCGGACCGATGATCGCGCTGACCGCCGCACTCGACGGAGTGTGCACGATCCTCACGCCGGGTGGGGGCGACCGGTTTGTTTCCGTCTGCGACTTCGTGCTCGGCCCCCAACAGACGGCGCTGAAGCCCGGCGAGATCCTCCGCAGCATCTCCATGCCGGTGGCGGCGTTGCGCCGGCGGACTGCATTCCGCCGGATTTCGCTGAGCCCGAACGGCCGCTCCGGAGCGCTCGTGATCGGCACGCTGGACGCGGCTGGCCGGTTCACCCTCACGGTGACGGCCGCGACGCGCCGCCCGGTCCGGATGGCGTTCGAGGCACCGCCCGTTGCGGACGCCATGCAGCAGCGGCTCGCAGCAACGATACCCGGCGGCGATTGGTACGACGACGTGCATGGGGCGCCGGATTGGCGGCGGCATGTCACGCTGCTTGTCGCCGAGGAAATCCGACAGGAGCTCGGCCGATGATCCTGACCGTCAACGGACAGGCGCAGCACGCCGCGCCGCGGCCCGGCCAGTGCCTGCGGACTCTCCTGCGTGAGCTCGGCTGGTTCGGTGTCAAGAAAGGCTGCGATGCCGGCGATTGCGGCGCCTGCACCGTGCATCTCGACGGCGAGCCGGTGCATTCCTGCCTGCTGCCCGCCTTCAAGGCCGAGGGACGCGCCGTCACCACGGTGGAGGGCCTCGCCGGCCCCTGCGCGCCCGGCAGCGGACCGTCCGAGCACTTCCATCCGATGCAGGAGGCCTTTCTCGATGCGCAGGGCTTCCAGTGCGGCTTCTGCACGCCCGGCATGATCATGACCGCCGCGGCCCTCGACCAGGGGCAGCGCCAGGACCTCGGCACGGCGCTGAAGGGCAACCTCTGCCGCTGCACGGGTTACAGGGCCATCCGCGACGCGGTGGCCGGAACGGCTCATGCCGAGGCGCCGCAGACCTGTCGCGATCCCGTCGGACGCAACCTGCGCGCGCCGGCGAGTGCGGGCGTCGTGTCGGGAACGGCGCCCTACACCCTCGACATCGCGATGCCGGGCCTGCTGCACCTCAAGGTGCTGCGCTCGCCGCACGCCCATGCGCGAATCCTGCGGATCGACCGGGACGCGGCGCTCGCCGTTCCGGGCGTCGTCGCGGTGTTCACCCACGAGGACGTGCCGCCGCGCCGCTTCTCCACCGGACGTCACGAGAACCCGGCCGACGACGCGCCCGACACGCTGATGCTCGATTCCATCGTCCGCTTCGTCGGCCAGCGCGTCGCCGCCGTGCTGGCCGAGAGCGAGGCCGCGGCGGAGGCCGGCGTCGCCGCCCTCGTCGTGGCATACGCACCGCGGCCGGCCCTGCTCGATCCGGACGCAGCGCTCCGGCCGGACGCGCCGCTGGTGCACGATCCGCAGGACCGCACATCGCCGCCGCCAGGCGCGGACGCGCCGCCGCTCCTGCCACACCCGAACCTCGCCGCGGAGGTCCATGGCGCCGTCGGCGACGTCGAGGCCGGGTTCGCGCAAGCGGACCTGATCCACGAAGAAGAATACGTCTCGCAGCGCGTACAGCACGCGCATCTCGAGACGCACGGTGCCATCGGCTGGCGCGACGCGGACGGCCGGCTCGTTCTGCGGTCCTCGACGCAGGTGCCGTTCCTGACGCGCGACGCGCTCTGCGCCCTGTTCGACCTCGACCGGACCCAGGTGCGTGTCCTGTGCGGTCGTGTCGGCGGCGGCTTCGGCGGCAAGCAGGAGATGCTGACGGAGGATCTCGTCGCCCTCGCCGTCTTGAAGACCGGGCGGCCGGTGCGGTGGGAACTGACGCGCCAGGAGCAGTTCACGGCAACCACCACGCGCCACGCCATGCGGGTGCACGTGAAGATGGGCGCCCGAGCCGACGGCACGCTGACGGCGATCTCGCTGAAGGTTCTCGCGAATACCGGCGCCTACGCCAACCATGCCGGCGGCGTGCTGCATCACGGCTGCAACGAGTGCATCTCGGCCTACAATTGCCCGAACAAGCGGGTGGAAGGCCATAGCGTCTACACGCACACCCTGCCGGCTGGCGCGTTTCGGGGCTACGGCCTCAGCCAGACGATCTTTGCGGTGGAATCTGCAATCGACGAGCTGGCGCGCGGGCTCGGCATCGATCCGTTCGCGATGCGCCGCCGCAACGCCGTGCGGCCGGGCGATCCGATGGTCGCCACCAGCCTGGAGCCGCACGACGTCGCATACGGCTCCTACGGGCTCGACCAGTGCTTCGACCTCGCCCAAGCCGCCCTCGCCGAGGATCCGGGCAAACCACCGCCGGGGCCGCACTGGCTGATCGGGCAGGGCATGGCGATGGCGATGATCGACACGATCCCGCCGCGCGGCCACTTCGCCCACGCGCATCTCCGCCTGGAGACCGACGGCGGCTACACGCTGGCGATCGGCACCGCGGAGTTCGGCAACGGCACCAGCACCGTGCATGCACAGATCGCCGCGCAGGTTCTCGCCACCACCCCCGACCGTATCCGGCTGATCCAGGCCGACACCGATGCCGTCGCCCACGATACCGGCGCCTATGGCAGCACCGGCACCGTCGTCGCGGGCCAGGCGAATTTTCGCGCGGCGACGGCGTTGGCCGAGGCGATCACGATCGAGGCTGCGAGCCGGATGGGTGTCGAAGCGGCGGCCTGCCGCCTGTCGGGCGAGGTTGTGGAGACGCCCATCGGCCCGATCCCGCTCACGACCCTCGCACCGCTGGAGGCGCGGGCCGAGGCCGACGGCTCTCCGCGTTCGGTCGCCTTCAACGTCCAGGCGTTCCGGGTCGCGGTGCACCCGGCGAGCGGCGAGGTGCGCATCCTGTCGAGCATCCAGGCCGTCGATGCCGGCGTCGTGATCAACCCGATGCAGTGCCGCGGCCAAGTCGAGGGCGGCGTCGCCCAGGCGCTCGGCGCGGCGCTCTACGAGGATTACCGCTTCGACGGGGCGGGCGGCGTGATCACGCAGACGTTCCGAAACTACCACATCCCGGCCTGCGCCGACGTGCCGGACACCCGGGTGCTCTTCGCCGACACCTACGACCGTATCGGCCCGCTCGGCGCCAAGTCGATGAGCGAGTCGCCCTACAACCCCGTCGCCCCGGCGCTCGCCAACGCGATCCGCGATGCCACCGGCGCACGGCTGACGGCGACGCCCTTCGCGCCGGACCGGATCTTTCGGCAGGTGATGGAGGCCGTCGCCGGGCACGCGACGCAGCCACCAGTCGAAGACGTGCGGCAGGGCTTCGCGCCTTGACGAACCGGTCGCCGACCGGTCTTCGGTTCAAGGGACGGACGACGGAGTGCCGTCGCAACGAGGCGAACGGTTTGACCTATCCGCGCGACCTGATCGGCTACGGCCGTACGCCCCCGCAGGCCGACTGGCCCGGCGGCGCCCGCATCGCGGTGCAGTTCGTGCTGAACTACGAGGAGGGCGGAGAGAACTGCATCCTGCACGGCGATCCGGCCTCGGAGGCCTTCCTCACCGAAATCGTGAACGCCGAGCCCTGGCCCGGACAGCGGCACATGACGGTCGAATCCGTCTACGAATACGGCGCACGCGCGGGCTTCTGGCGCCTTTGGCGGCTGTTCACATCGCGAAAAATCCCGCTGACGGTGTTCGGCGTCGCCACGGCCATGGCGCGCAACCCGGAGGCCGTCGCAGCAATGCGCGAGGCGGAATGGGAGATCGCGAGCCACGGCCTCAAGTGGATCGACTACGCCCACTTCGAACGCGAGGCGGAAGCCGCTGACATGGACGCGGCGATCCGGCTCCACACCGAGGTCACGGGTGAGCGCCCGCTCGGCTGGTACACGGGCCGGTTCTCGGTCCACACGCGCGAACTCGCGATGGAGCGCGACTTCACCTACCTCGCCGATTCTTACGCGGACGACCTGCCGTACTGGATGGAGGGACCGAAGGGTCCGGCGCTGATCGTGCCCTACACGATGGAGGCCAACGACATGCGCTTCGCCGTGGCACAGGGCTTCAATTCGGGCGACCAGTTCTTCGCTTATCTGCGCGACGCCTTCGACGTGCTCCATGCCGAAGGCGCCGAGACGCCGAAGATGATGTCGATCGGGCTTCATTGCCGGCTCGCCGGGCGTCCCGGCCGGATCGCGGGGCTGATGCGCTTCCTCGACCACGTCGCCGCGCATGACGGCGTCTGGCTGACGCGGCGCATCGATATCGCCCGGCACTGGATCGCGAAACACCCGCCGGGCTGAACGGAGCGGGAGGACTGCTCCCCGACGCCTTCCGGCCAGACCTTGGAGAGATTTCGTGAGCGCTGCCACGCCGTCCGCCAGCTACAATCCGCCCTGCGGGGGCCTGCCGCCCCAAACCGCGCTGATGACCGGCAGGGCCGTGTTCACCGAAGCCTACGCCGTCATTCCAAAGGGCGTGATGAGCGACATCGTCACCAGCGTCCTGCCGTTCTGGGAGGGATCTCGCGCCTGGATGCTGTCGCGGCCGCTCTCCGGCTTCTCCGAAACGTTTTCGCAGTACCTGATGGAGGTAGTCCCCGGCGGCGGCAGCGCGCGGCCTGAGCCCGACCGGGAAGCCGAGGGCGTACTCTTCGTGGTCGGCGGCACCCTGGATCTCGCCCTCGACGGGGAGGCGCATGACCTCCGCGCCGGCAGCTACGCCTACCTGCCGCCCGGCGCGGCCTGGACTTTGCGCAACGACGGATCCGTACCCGCCCGCTTCCACTGGATCCGCAAGGCCTATGAGCGCGTGCCGGGAATCGAGGTGCCCCCGGCCTTCGTCGTGCACGAATCCGAGGTCGACCCGGTGGCCATGCCCGGCACGGACGGGGCTTGGGCCACGACGCGCTTCGTCGCGCCCGACGACGTACGCCACGACATGCACGTCAACATCGTCTCCATGCGGCCCGGCGCCTCGATCCCGTTCGAGGAGACCCATGTGATGGAGCACGGCCTGTTCGTGCTCGAAGGCAAGGCGGTCTATCGGCTCAACCGCGACTGGGTCGAGGTCGAGGCCGGCGACTTCCTATGGCTGCGCGCCTTCTGCCCACAGGCCTGCTACGCGGGCGGCCCCGGCCGCTTCCGCTACCTGCTCTACAAGGACGTCAACCGGCACGCCGCCCTGAAGCTTCATCGGTCGCCCCGGTGAGCGACCGCCACATCACAGCGCAGGCCCTGACCGTCGAGGCCTTCGCGCCGTTCGGCACCGTCATCGACAAGGCGGCCGTCGATCCGCGCCCGATGAATGCCGGCAAGGCGCGCAGATTCCACGATCTCGCCGAGGTGCAGGTGAGGGGAGAGGACAGCCGGGTCGTGATCGGCCTCGTCGAAGCGCAGGCCTATCCGATGCCGCTGTCCCTGAGCCTCGTCGAGCGCCACCCCCTCGGCGCCCAGGCCTTCGTGCCCCTGAACACGGCGCCGTTCCTCGTCGTGGTCTGCCTGGACGAGGGCGGAAAGCCCGGCCGGCCGCAGGCCTTCGTCACAGCGCCGGGGCAGGGGATCAGCTACGCCATCGGCACCTGGCACGGCGTGCTGACACCGTTCGGCGCGCCACAGGATTTTTGGGTGGTCGACCGCGGCGGTCCGGGCGTGAACCTCGAGGAATACGTCTTCGACGCACCCTGGGCGATCCATCTGCCGACATGACCCTAACCTTCGCCCGGTAGCAGGGTCGCGCCGGCTCTGGTCAGGCCAGACCGCCCGCGGTCCTCACGAAACGCGCGATCTCGTCGGCACCATGGCCGTCGCGCAGCGAGGCGAAGACGTAGGGCCGGGTGCCGCGCATGCGCCGGGTATCCGCCTCCATCACGCCGAGATCCGCGCCGACCAGCGGAGCGAGGTCGGTCTTGTTGACGACCAGAAGGTCCGAGCGGGTGATGCCCGGGCCGCCTTTTCGCGGGATCTTCTCGCCGCCCGCGACATCGATCACGTAGAGGGTGATGTCGGCGAGTTCCGGCGAGAAGGTCGCGGCGAGGTTGTCGCCGCCGGACTCGATCAGCACCACGTCGAGCTTCGGAAAACGCCGGCGCATCTCGGCCACCGCGGCAAGATTGATCGAGGCGTCTTCGCGGATCGCCGTGTGCGGGCAGCCGCCGGTCTCGACGCCCATGATGCGCTCCTCCGGCAGCGCGCCGGCGACGGTGAGGATGCGGGCATCCTCCTTGGTGTAGATGTCGTTGGTGATGGCGCAGATGTCGTAGCTGTCGCGCAGGCGCTTGCAGAGCTGCTCCATCAGTGCGGTCTTGCCCGAACCGACAGGGCCGCCGATACCGACGCGGAGCGGGCCGTTCAACGATGCCATGGCGTCCTCAGGAGCGGAAAATCCGGGAATACTGCGTCTCGTGCCGGAACGAGCCGAGATCGAGGCGTAGGGTCGCCGAGCCGAGACCGTCGAGCCCGAGATCCTGCACCGCCTCGGCGAGGGCGGCGACCCGCGGTGCGAGGCGCGCGATGATCCGCGTGCCTGCGCTCTGGCCGACGGGCGCGACGCGAAGCGCCGCCGAGACGAGGTTCTGGACGAAGGCGAGGCCGTAGGCCGCGAGCGTCGGCGGGCGAGCCATGCCATGTGCCCCCGACGCCGTGCCGACCGCGACCGGAAGCGCAACGGCACCATCGAGCACAGCACCGACGCTATCGAGCGCCGTGCAGGGCCAGGCGGATAGCGTGGCATCGAGGAAGCTGCGGCCCTGCTGGCTCGTCTCCAGATGGAGTTCGCGGGACGGCGCCAGCGCCAGGGCGAGATCGTTGACCTCGGCGAGCCCTACAGCATCGCCGGCCGACGCGGTCCGGTGGGCCTCTGCGCACAGAATCAGATCGTTGCGGCCCGCCCCGCGCTCGACCACGTCGTCGAGCCACCGCGAGAGACTCGCCTCGTCGCGGATGTCGCCCGTCTCCACCGCCCATTCGAGCCCGTGCGAATAGGCGAACGCGCCGATCGGATAGGTCGGCGACAGCCACGCCATCAGCCGCAGGGCGTCAATCATGGCTGTGGTCGTGGTGGCCATGGCCGTGCGCGTGGCCGTGCGAATGTCCGGCATTGTGCCCATGGCCACCGGCATAGGCGCCGCCTTCCGGGCGAAACGGCCGCTGGACCGGCTCGGCGCTGCCGCCGAGGCCCCGCACCATGTCGGCCAGTACGTGATCGTTCGCGATGTAGACGGCGTCCGCCGTTATCTCAGCCGGGATGTGCCGGTTGCCGATATGCCAGATCAGCCGCTTGAGGGCATGATCAGAACCCGCCCGGATCTCTAAAAGCATTTCGGGCGCGGCCTCGACCCAGATCAGCCGGCCGTCCTCCAGCATCAGAGCATCGCCGTCGTCGAGGACAGTCGGCTCGGCGAGGTCGAGCAGAAAGGCCAGACCGCCGACGCCCTGCATCGCCATGCGGCGGCGATGCCGGTCGCCGTGGTCGAGGACGATCCGATCGACGATCTCGCCGCCGTTCAGGGCATTGCGGCGGATGATGCGGGTGGCGCTGATCATCAAAACAGAAAATACCGCTGCGCCATCGGCAGCACCTCGGCCGGCTCGCAGACCAGCAATTCACCGTCGGCGCGCACGTCGTAGGTCTCCGGGTCGATCTCGATCACCGGTGTCGCATCGTTGAGGATCATGCTCTTCTTGGAGATTCCGCCGCGCGTATTATCCACCGCGACGAGTTGCTTCTGCACCCCGAGTTTTTCACGCAATCCGTCCTCGATGGCCGCCTTCGAGACGAAGGTCAGCGCGGTGGCGTAGGGCGCGCGGCCGAAGGCGCCGAACATCGGGCGGTAATGCACCGGCTGCGGCGTCGGGATGGAGGCGTTGGGGTCGCCCATCGGCGCCATCGCGATCATGCCGCCCTTGAGGACGAGGTCGGGCTTCACGCCGAAGAAGGCCGGTGTCCACAGCACGAGGTCTGCGAGTTTCCCGGGCTCGATCGAGCCGATGTGTCGGGAGACGCCATGCGCGATGGCCGGGTTGATCGTGTATTTCGCGACGTAGCGGCGGGCGCGCAGATTGTCGTTGCCGCTCGCGTCGCCGGGAAGGGCTCCACGCTGGCGCTTCATCTTGTCGGCGGTCTGCCAGGTGCGGATGACGACTTCGCCGATGCGCCCCATGGCCTGGCTGTCGGACGACATCATCGAGAGCGCGCCGAGATCGTGCAGGATGTCCTCCGCCGCGATCGTCTCCTTGCGGATCCGGCTCTCGGCGAAGGCGAGGTCTTCCGGGATCGACGGGTCGAGGTGGTGGCACACCATCAGCATGTCGAGATGCTCGTCGATGGTGTTTTTGGTGAAGGGCCGCGTGGGGTTGGTGGAGGAAGGGAGCACGTTGGCGAGGCCCGCCACCTTCATGATGTCTGGCGCGTGCCCGCCGCCTGCGCCCTCGGTGTGGAAGGCGTGGATGGTGCGGCCCTTGAAAGCGGCGATGGTGTCCTCGACGAAACCGGACTCGTTCAGCGTGTCCGAGTGGATCATCACCTGCACGTCGAAGCGATCGGCGACCGAGAGGCAGGCGTCGATGGCGGCCGGCGTCGTGCCCCAGTCCTCGTGGAGCTTGAGCGCGCAGGCCCCCGCCCGTACCATCTCCTCCAGCGCGCCCGGCACCGAGGCGTTGCCCTTGCCGGCGAAGGCGAGGTTCATCGGGAAGTGGTCCGCCGCCTCGATCATCCGGGCGATGTGCCAGGGGCCGGGGGTGCAGGTGGTGGCGAAGGTGCCGTGCGCCGGCCCGGTGCCGCCTCCGAGCATCGTGGTGACGCCCGAACACAGCGCTTCCTCGATCTGCTGCGGGCAGATGTAGTGGATGTGGCTGTCGAAGCCGCCGGCCGTGAGGATTTTTCCTTCACCCGCGATCACCTCCGTGCCCGGCCCGACGACGATGTCGACGCCCGGCTGGATGTCCGGGTTGCCAGCTTTTCCGAGCTTGAAGATGCGCCCCTTCACGATGCCGACGTCGCATTTCACGATGCCCCAATGATCGAGCACGACCGCGTTGGTGATGACGGTGTCGACGGCGCCGTCGCGGTTCGTCACCTGCGACTGCCCCATCCCGTCGCGAATGACCTTGCCGCCGCCGAACTTCACCTCCTCGCCGTAGGTGGTGAAATCGCGTTCGACCTCGATTTCGAGAGAGGTGTCGGCGAGGCGGATGCGGTCGCCGACGGTCGGGCCGAACATGTCGGCGTAAGCGGCGCGGGGGAGGGTGGCGGGTTTGGGCGCGTTGGACATGCGCTTTACGGCTCCCGGCTGAGGCAGGTGAACCCATCCGCGTACGCGGCTTTGCGGTCGAACGTGAGCGTCGTGGTGCAACCCGCAGCACGGTTGATCGCGCCGATGAAGTGGTCGGCGAAATCACCCTTACCAGTCGCCCATTCGGCCAGCGCCTTTACTGCAGCGTCGCGCTGGTCGACGACGATGTTCGAGGCGTTCAGCAAACGATCGATCACGGTGACGAGCATCGGCTTGCGCTGCCGCAAGGGCTGCGCCAGCACCCAGACGGTTTCCGCCAGAACGACGACGTCGACGAAGAAGCGCGCGTCGCGCCGACCGAGCGTCTCCGCGACGAGGGCCGTCTGCTCCGGCGCGTCATCTGGCCAAACGGACTCGTCCACGAGCCAGCGCAACAGCACGTTGGTGTCGAGACCGATCACGCGTCATCGGCCTCGATGGGCGGCTGCATGCGCCGCCACCGAGCGGCGCGACTCTCTTCGATCCAGCCAACCACCCGCTCGCTGTCGACGGCAATCTCCGGATCAGTTCCGCCCGGACCCACGATGCCGCGCAAGTCTGCGAGCGTCACGATGCGTGCCTCGACGGTGAATCGGCCATGCGCATCCTGAGCAAACACAAGCTTGTCGCCGACCTTGAGGCCCAGGGCCTTCCGCAGCGACGACGGGATCGTGACCTGTCCTTTCGAGGTCACGGTCGCCTCGATCACTTTCATCGCAAACTCCTTACCGATCGTACGCAATGTAAGGAGCATGTGATCACGTGTGCAAGCGGTTACAGCGGCCCCATCACCTCACCTCGGAACCCGAACACCGTTCGCGCGCCTGACAGCGGCACCAGCACCACCTCGCGCGTCGAGCCGGGCTCGAAGCGCACGGCCGTCCCCGGCGCGATGTCGAGCCGCTTGCCGCGGGCCTTGTCGCGGTCGAAGGCGAGGCCGGGGTTCACCTCGAAGAAGTGGTAGTGCGAGCCCACCTGGATCGGCCGGTCGCCGGTATTGGCGACTTCCACGACGGTGCGCTCGGCGCCGGCGTTGAACACGATCTCGCCGGGTTGCGTCGTCACGAGGCCGGGCACGTCGTCGGAGGGCGCGCCGCGGATCGGGTGATGCACGGTGACGAGCTTGGTGCCGTCCGGAAACGTCGCCTCGACTTGGATGTCGTGGATCATCTCCGCGATGCCCGGCATGACCTGATCGGTGGTCAGCACCTGCGCGCCGGCCTGCATCAGCTCGGCGACCGAGCGCCCGTCACGGGCGCCCTCGACTACGGCGTCGGTGATCAAGGCGATCGCCTCGGGGTGGTTGAGCTTGACGCCCCGCGCCAGCCGGTTGCGCGCGACCTGCGCGGCCATGGCGACGAGGAGCTTGTCCTTTTCGCGGGGGGTGAGGAGCACTGTGCGTCGTCCCGGATCGGCGTTGGAGCCCGCCCCAGCAAGGACCGTGCGACGGGCAAAGATCAAGTCGTCGGGCTGATGGCGGCTATCCCTGCCAGACGCGCGGCAGCGGCGCGGCGCGATAGTCGGTCAGGAACCGCACCAAGACGCGGCGCAGGGTGCTGACGTCGGGGGCGAGGCAGCGCAGGGCGAGATGGCGGTTCCAGGCGCTGGCGCCGGCCTCGACGCCGCTCGCGCCGTTGGCGCCGGCCCGCTCCAGCAGGGCGCGGGCCTCGTCGAGGCGGCTTTCCGCATCGGGAGAGGCATCGAGGAGGGTCGCGCAGGCAGCGGCGCCTCCGCCGATCGCCGGGCGGCTCAGCCGGTCGGCGATGGCGCCGTCGAGGCGCAGCGCGTCGGCGTAGACGAGTCGGCCGTCCCGGCGGATGCGCCAGATGTCCTCGAACAAGCCCTCGGCGAGGCGCTCGCCGCGGGCCGCGCGGCCGAAGGCGACGATCTCGACGACGAGGAGCGCCGAGTCTGCCGCGAGATCGGCCTCGAAGCGCCGCCGCAAGCGGCTGCCGTCATATAGGATCGTCTCCTGCGGCAGCCAGTCGAGCCGCGCGCCGGCGGCGAGATCGAGGCGATTGTCGATGCAACTGACAGGGCCGTCCGAGCGGTAGATCTTTTCCGCCGCCGTGGTCGAGACGACGAGGCGCGCGCCCGCCTCGAGGGCGACCGAGAGTTCGAAGCGGTCGCCGCAGGCGATGCCGCCGGCGGTGTTGACGAGGATCGCCTCCGGTGTCGCTCCATGGCTGCGGGGAAAGCGCAGGCGCGAGGGGCCGCTCTCGAACAGGTCCGCGACGCCGGCGGGGCCGTGGCGGAGACGCACGATCCCGTGCGAGCGCTGGCGCGCCGGGGCCGGCACGGGTCCTTCGTGCATCGACGTCCGTCAGCCTCGCACAGGCTGGGCGGACACCGCCTCGATCACCGGTGTCGGCCGGTCGAGGATACGCCGGCCGAACAGGCTCGCTACAAGTTCGACGAGGACGCGGGCGCTGCGGCCGCGCTCGTCCAGGAAGGGGTTCAACTCGACCACGTCGAGGGAGCCGACAAGGCCGGAATCGTGCAGCATCTCCATGATCAGGTGGGCTTCGCGAAACGTCGCGCCGCCGGGCACCGTGGTTCCCACCGCCGGGGCGATGCCGGGGTCGAGGAAGTCGATGTCGAAGCTGACATGGAGGTGTCCATCCTCGGTCGCGACGCGTTCGAGGATGCGCCGCAGCGGCGCTACCACACCGAACTCGTCGATGGCGCGCATGTCGGTGACGGCGACGCGGGCCTTCGTCACCAGCGCCCGCTCGCCGACATCGATCGAACGCAGGCCGAAGAGGTGGACACGCGTCGGATCGAGGAAGGGACGGTCCTGATCCGCGAAAAGCTCCGAAAAGCCGGGTTCGCCGCAGAGCGCCGCCAGCGGCATGCCGTGGACGTTGCCGGAGGGCGAGGTGTCAGGCGTGTTGAAATCCGCATGGGCGTCGAGCCAGAGCACGAACACGGGTTTTTGGGAGGCGCGGCAATGATGGAGCACAGCGTCGATCGAGCCGAGCGACAGGCTGTGGTCGCCACCCAGGACGACGGGCAGGGCGCCGCCTTCGAGTGCCGCCGTCACCCGCTCGGAGAGCGCCCGCGTCCAGCGTGCCACCGCCGGCAGCCCGCGCGCGGCGCCCGAGGTATCGGGCGCGACGTCGCCGGCATCCTCCACGTCGTGGCCGAGGTCGGCCAGCGTGCGGATGAGACCCGCCGTGCGGAGCGCCGCCGGCCCCATGAGGGCTCCCGGCTCGCTGGTGCCGATCTCGATCGGCACGCCGATGATCGCGATCCGCGTCGTCTCGCTCATGCCGCCCCTCTCGCCCCGATGCCGTGCTCACGCAAGCACTGCGCCCCGCCCCGCCCTGACAGGGCGAGGTGACGGAACCACGACATGTCGCAGCCCATGGCCAAGCTGTTTGCCGCTTCCGCAAGCACCTGGCGCAAAGACGGGCAATCGACCCTTCCGTCCACTGCCCATCCGAATGGCACAGCCTTTGCCAGCCCTGGGCGAAGCCGGAACAGGCAGGGGACGACGATGGCCGACACTCTCTGGACCCGACGGGGCTCCGCGATCCTGCTGGCGGGCGGCATGGCGCTGTCGCTGTTCGGCGCCAGCGTGGCGCGGGCGGAAGAGACCATCAAGGTCGGTATCCTGCATTCGCTCTCGGGCACGATGGCGATCTCCGAAACCACGCTGAAGGACGCGATGCTGATGCTCATCGCCGAGCAGAACGCCAAAGGGGGCGTCCTCGGCAAGAAGCTCGAAGCGGTCGTGGTCGACCCGGCCTCGAACTGGCCGCTCTTCGCCGAGAAGGCGCGCGAGCTCATCTCCAAGAACAAGGTCTCGGCGGTGTTCGGCTGCTGGACCAGCGTCTCGCGCAAGTCCGTTCTGCCGGTGTTCAAGGAACTCGACTCGATCCTGTTCTACCCCGTCCAGTACGAGGGCGAGGAGAGCGAGCGGAACGTGTTCTACACCGGCGCCGCACCGAACCAGCAGGCCATCCCCGCCGTCGACTATCTGATGAAGGAAGAGGGGATCGAGCGCTGGGTGCTGGAGGGGACGGACTACGTCTATCCGCGCACCACCAACAAGATCCTGGAGGCCTACCTCAAGGCCAAGGGTGTCGCGCCCGAGGACATCTCGATCAACTACACGCCGTTCGGCCAGTCCGACTGGCAGACCCGCGTCGCCTCGATCAAGGCCTTCGGCTCAGCCGGTAAGAAGACCGCCGTCGTCTCGACGATCAACGGCGACGCCAACGTGCCGTTCTACAAGGAACTCTCGAACCAGGGCCTGAAGGCCACCGACATCCCGGTCGTGGCCTTCTCGGTCGGCGAGGAGGAACTCGCCGGTATCGACACCAAGCCCCTGCTCGGCCACCTCGCGGCGTGGAACTACTTCATGTCGATCGACACGCCCGAGAACAAGACTTTCATCGACCAGTGGCACGCCTTCACCAAGAACCCGAAGCGCGTCACCAACGATCCGATGGAGGCGCACTACATCGGTTTCAACATGTGGGTGAAAGCGGTCGAGAAGGCCGGCAGCGTCGAGCCCGACAAGGTGATCGCGGCGCTGCCCGGCATCGAGCAGAAGAACCTCACCGGCGGCACCGCCAAGATGCTGCCCAACCACCACATCACCAAGCCGGTCTTCATCGGCGAGATCAAGGACGGCGGCCAATTCGACGTCGTCTACAGGACCGAGGAGCCGATCCCGGGCGAGGCCTGGTCGAAGCAGCTCGAAGGTTCGAAGGATCTGGAAGCCGACTGGGTCAAGCTGAACTGCGGCAACTACAACACCAAGACCAAGAAATGCGGCGGCGCCTGAGGCCGCCGCCATGCACCGCCTCCTCGCGCTCCTCCTGCTCTGCCTGACGCTGACGGGCGCAGCGCTGGCGCAAGCCCCCGCCGACGGTGCCTATGGCAAGCTCGCCGCCGGCAGCTATTCGGATATCGAAGCCGGTGTCGCCGAGCTCGTCACCAGCGGCGATCCGCGAGCCGGCACGGTGATCGCGGCGCTCGTCGACGGCCGGCTCTATGCGCGCGCCGCCGACAAGGCCCTGCTGATCCGCACCGGCGAGACCTACGTCGACGCCCGCACCGGCCAGGCTGCCGAGGGCGCGACCGACGGCCTGAAGGCGCTGCGGCTCAACAACAAGGTCCGCCGCGCGGTCGATGCCGCGCAGGGTCAGCTCAACCTGCTGAGCCCCGATCCGACGAAGCGCCGCGAGGCGGCCGACGCCGTGTTCAAGGCGCGCGACGCCACGGCCCTTCCCGCGGTGGAGGCGGCCATTGCCCGGGAGAGCGATGCCGGCATCAAGCGGACCCTGTCGGAGGCCCGCGCCGCCGCGATCCTCGCGAAACCCACGAGCCCGGAGTCGGACCGTCTCGCGGCCATCACGACGATCCAGACCCGCGCCGACGGCGACGCCATGGCCATCCTGCGGAGCCTCGCCAACGATCCGAGCGAGGCGGTGAAAACGGCATCGGCGAAAGGCATCGCGGCGATCGAGACCCGGCTCGCCATCATCGGCGGCGTCCAGAACGTCTGGTACGGGATCTCCCTCGGCTCCGTGCTGCTGCTCGCCGCCATCGGCCTCGCCATCACCTTCGGCGTGATGGGCGTGATCAACATGGCGCATGGCGAGATGGTCATGCTCGGCGCCTACACGACCTACCTCGTGCAGGAGGTCTTTCGCGCCCAAGCGCCGGCCTGGTTCGACTGGTCGGTGGCCGTGAGCATTCCCGCAGCCTTCCTGGTGGCCGGCGCAGTCGGCGTCGCCATCGAGCGCGGAATCATCCGCTTCCTCTACGGGCGGCCCCTGGAGACCCTGCTCGCCACCTTCGGCGTCAGCCTGATCCTGCAGCAGACCGTGCGCTCGATCTTCGGACCCACCAACCGCGAGGTCGGCGTACCCGGCTTCATGACCGGCGCCGTCGACGTGTTCGGATTGTCGATCACCTGGGGCCGGCTCTGGATCGTCGGCTTCTCCTTCGCCCTGTTCCTGTTCCTGCTGTTCGTGCTCCGGAAGACCTCGTTCGGGTTGAAGACCCGCGCCGTCACCCAGAACCGGCGCATGGCCGCGGCCATGGGCATCCGCACGCCGTGGGTCGACGCGATGACCTTCGGCCTCGGTTCGGGGATCGCGGGCATCGCCGGCGTGGCGCTCTCGCAGATCGACAACGTCTCGCCCAATCTCGGCCAGGGCTACATCATCGACTCGTTCCTCGTCGTGGTGTTCGGCGGCGTCGGCAGCCTCTGGGGCACGCTGGTCGCGGCGCTGACCCTCGGCGTCGCGAACAAGCTCGCCGAGCCGTATCTCGGCGCGGTGCTCGCCAAGATCGCGCTGCTGATCTTCATCATCCTGTTCATCCAGAAGCGCCCGCGAGGCCTGTTCGCGCTCAAGGGCCGGGCGGTGGAGTCCTGAGATGAGCCCAGCCCGCACCCCACTCATCGACCTCAAGGGCCTGATCTTCCTCGGCCTCCTCGCGGCCGCCTGCCTCGTCGTGCCGCTGCTCAACCTGATGGTCCCGGAGGGCTCGCCCCTCCACATGCCGACCTATCTCGTCTCGCTCTTCGGCAAGTACCTGTCCTTCGCCTTGCTCGCCGTGAGTCTCGATCTGGTCTGGGGCTATTGCGGCATCCTCTCCCTCGGGCACGGCGCCTTCTTCGGGCTCGGCGGCTACGCGATGGGCATGTACCTGATGCGCCAGATCGGGCCGCGCGGCGTCTACGGCAATCCGGTCCTGCCCGACTTCATGGTCTTCCTGAACTACAAGGAGCTGCCTTGGTACTGGCTCGGCTTCGACATGTTTCCCTTCGCCGCGCTGATGGTGCTCGCGGTGCCGGGTCTCCTCGGCTTCGTGTTCGGCTGGCTCGCCTTCCGCTCGCGGGTGACCGGCGTCTACCTCTCGATCATCACGCAGGCGCTGACCTACGCGCTGATGCTCGCCTTCTTCCGCAACGACATGGGGCTCGGGGGCAATAACGGCCTCACCGACTTCAAGGACCTTCTGGGGTTGTCAGTCCAGGCGCAGGGCGTGCGCGTCGCGTTGTTCGTAGCCACCGCCATCGCGCTGGCGCTCGGCTACCTGATCGCCCGCGTCATGACGGTCTCGGCCTACGGCAAGATCCTGATCGCTGTGCGCGACGCGGAACCCCGCACGCGCTTCCTCGGCTACCGGCCGGAGCACTTCAAGACGCTGGCCTTCACCGTCTCCGCCATGATGGCGGGCGTGGCCGGCGCGCTCTACGTGCCGCAGGTCGGCATCATCAACCCGTCCGAGTTCGCGCCGACCAATTCCATCGAGGCGGTGATCTGGGTGGCGGTGGGCGGACGCGGCACGCTGGTGGGCGCCGCGCTCGGCGCCATCATCGTCAACTACGCCAAGACCATCCTGACCGGGGCGCTGCCGGATGCCTGGCTGTTCGGGCTCGGCGCGCTGTTCGTGCTGGTGACGCTGTTCCTGCCGAAGGGCATCGTCGGGACGCTGATGCAGCGCTACGGCAGCCGGCGCGCGGCAGCGAAACTCCCACCGGAGCCAGAACTCGCCCCGAAACTCGTGGAAGAGGGGCGCGGCTCATGAGCGACGCGGCCACCCTCGCACCGCCGTCGGCCGCCCAGGTACCGGACAAGCGCCTCACCCCGGCGCTGCTCTATCTCGACGACGTCCAGGTCACGTTCGACGGCTACCGGGCGCTCCGCGGCCTCTCGCTGACGCTGGACAAAGGCGAGATGCGCGCGATCATCGGCCCGAACGGCGCCGGCAAGACCACGATGATGGATTGCATCACCGGCAAGACCCGGCCGGATCTCGGCCGCGTGGTCTTCGACGGCACCATCGACCTGACCAAGCTCGACGAGCCGGCCATCGCCGACCTCGGCATCGGCCGCAAGTTCCAGAAGCCGACGGTGTTCGAGAGCCACACGGTGGCCGACAACATCCTTCTGGCGCTGAAAGGTCCGCGCGCGGCTTTTCAGTCGCTGTTCGGCTGGCGCAACCGGGTCGCGGCCGAGCGCATCGACGCGCTGCTCACCAAGGTCGGCCTGATCGCGCACCGCGAGCGACCCGCCGCCGACCTCTCACACGGCCAGAAGCAATGGCTCGAGATCGGCATGCTGCTCGCCCAGGATCCGAAGCTCCTGCTGGTCGACGAGCCCGTCGCCGGCATGACCGACGCCGAGACCGCCGCGACGGCGACGCTGCTGCGCGAGATCGCGCGGGACCACGCGGTGGTGGTGATCGAGCACGACATGCATTTCGTGCGGGCACTCGATTGCCGCGTCACTTGCCTGCACGAGGGCGCGGTGCTGGCCGAGGGCTCGATCGATGCCGTCTCCGCCGACCCACGCGTCGTCGAAGTGTATCTGGGACGTTGAGCGAGGGCGACATGCTGAACGTCGAGGGCATCGATCTCTTCTACGGCGCGGCGAAGGCGCTACGCGGCGTCTCGCTTCAGGCCGAGCCGGGGCAGGTGACGGCCGTGCTCGGGCGCAACGGCGTCGGCAAGACCTCGCTGATGCGGGCCATCGTCGGCCAGCAGCCGATCGCCAAGGGCTCGATCCGCCTCGGCGACGAGGACATCTCGCGGCTCGCGCCCTACGACCGGGCGCGCCGTGGCGTCGCCTTCGTGCCCCAGGGCCGCGAGATCTTTCCGCTCCTCACGGTCAAGGAGAACCTCGAGACCGGCTTCGCCCCGTGCAAGCGCGCCGACCGCTTCGTGCCGGCCGAGATCTACGACCTGTTCCCGGTGCTGAAGGACATGCTGCACCGGCGCGGCGGCGACCTCTCCGGCGGCCAGCAGCAACAGCTCGCCATCGGCCGCGCCCTGGTGACCCGTCCGCGGCTCCTGGTGCTCGACGAGCCGACCGAGGGCATCCAGCCCTCGATCATCAAGGATATCGGCCGCGCCATCACCTATTTGCGGGGCAAGGGCACCATGGCGATCGTGCTGGTCGAGCAGTATTTCGAATGGGCGCGCGACCTCTGCGACACCTACGCCGTGATGGATCGCGGACAGGTGATGGATGCCGGCCCGCGCGCGTCGATGAACGAGGCCGACGTGCTGCGGTGGTTGTCGGTCTAGTTGCGGATCGCACGGTCGCGGCACGGTTTCCCGACGACCGCGTGGAAGCCCCGGTCGCCATCGACCGCAAGCTGCCGAGCTTGGCGTGCCTGAAATTCGAGCCTCATCCGTGGCATGATGCGTGCGCCACGCAGCGCCGAGACCCGCCCGCGCCCCACGGACACCATGAACGAGCTCATCAAGCCGCTGAACCGTTTCTCCGTCGAACCCCTGGCCCGGATGACGCGCCGTCTCGCCGACGTCGCGGGCGGGCGGGCCGAACCCGATCTCGTGATCACAGGCGCGCGCGTGCTCTCGACCTATTCCGAGCGCATCCTGCCCGACCGCGAGATCTGGATCGCCGGCGGGCGGATCGCGGCGGTGAAGCCGGCCGGGTCGCACAAAGGCGGCGCGCCGCGCTACGACGTGGCCGGCGGCCTGATCGCGCCGGGGCTGGTCGATCCGCACCTGCATATCGAGAGCAGCATGGTCACGGCCTGCGCCTATGCCGAGGCGGCGCTGATCAACGGCACCACCACCATCGTCTGCGACAGCCACGAGATCGGCAACGTGCTCGACGTGAACGGCGTCGCCTGGATGCTGGAGGACGCGCGCGCGGCGCCGCTCAACATCTACCTGACGGTGCCGAGCACGGTGCCGGCGACCACGCCCGCGATCGAGACCGCGGGCGGCGACCTGACGCCGGAGAAGATCGCGGGGCTGTTCGATGCCTGGCCGGAAGCGCTGGGCTTGGGCGAAAAGATGGATTTCGTAGCGGTGGCCGAGGGCGATCCGCGGGCGCATGCCATCATCGCGGCGGCACTGGAGCGCGGACGCCCGGTCTCGGGCCACATCTACGGCCGCGACTTCGTCGCCGCCTATGCCGCGAGCGGCGTCACGGACACGCACGAGGCGATCGACGCCGACATCGCCGACGACCTGCTGGAAGCCGGCGTTTGGATTTTTTTGCGCGGCGGGCCGCCCACCACGCCGTGGCACTCGCTGCCGAAGGCGATCGGGACCGTGACCGATTACGGCGCGGCCTGGAAGCGGGTCTGCTGCTGCACCGACGACCGTGACGCCGAGGATCTGCTCGCCTTCGGCCTGGATTGGGTGGTGCGAGAGGCGGTGCGGATGGGCATCCCGAAGCCGGCCGCTTGGTCGATGGGCTCGCTGCACCCGGCGACACGCTACGCGCTGGACGGCGAGATCGGCGGATTGGGCGGCGGGCGCCGCGCCGACCTCGTGCTGCTCGACGACGACCTCCTGCCGCAGGCGACCTGGTACGGCGGCGAACTGGTGGTCGAGGGCCGGAAGCCCACGCCGCGCCTGGAGGCGGCGCTGGAAAAGCCGTACCGCTACCCGAAGCCTGCCTACGCCACGATGCACCTGCCCGACCCGCTGCCGGCCCTGGTGCCGACGCTGCCTGCGGGTCCGTGCACGGTCAACGCGATCCGCACGACGCTGCCGGGCATCGAACTGGTCCACGAGCGCATCGCCCTGAATCCCGGCGCGGACTGGGCCGTGACGCTCGCGGACCATGGCCTCTGTCATGTCGCAGTGATCGAGCGGCACGGTCTCGGCGGCAACGTCGCGCACGGATTGCTCAGCGCGTTCGGGCTGAAGCGCGGGGCGGTGGCGAGCAGCGTCGGCCACGATTCCCACAACGTCATCGTCGCCGGCTTCGACGAGGCCGACATGCGCGTTGCGCTCCAGGCCATCGCGGCGACCGAGGGCGGCGTCTGCGTGGTCGAGGACGGCCGCGTCGTCGCGATGGTGCCGCTGCCGGTGGCCGGGTTGATCTCCGACAAGCGCGTCGGCGCCGTCGCGGAGGAGGTGAGGGCGCTCAAGGTGGCCTGGAATCGTGCGGGCTGCACGATCCCCTATATGGGCTTCAACCTGATCCCACTCTCGGTGATCCCGCAGATTCGCATCACCGATATGGGGCTGGTGCTGGTGCCGGAGATGCGTCAGGTGCCGTTGTTCGAGGCGGCTTGAGGATCATGCGCCGCCGAGGCGAGGTAGGTTCGCCAACCGCCATAGCCCGTAATTTCCGGAGCGCTCGCCACGGCGTGGGTCTCGCACAGGAAACCCGCGACATTGCTGCCGTCGCTCAGTGTGATCCGGCCGATCCCGAGGGGTGCGGGGATGGCCGCGACAAACCGGCCGAAGGTTTCCGGCGACAGGGTCCAGATCTCGACTTCGATCCCGGGGCCACCATAGCCGGGATCGCGGACGAGACCGGGCTTGGCCGGCACGGTGCAGGGCAGAACGTATAGGCGGTAATCGGCCTTGGTCCTGGTTTTTCGCAGGAGCTTCGCACCGAGGGCGACAAGCTCCCGGTTGAGCGGGAGTTGCGAGAGATGCGCCCCGACCACGGCGAGGGCGACGCTCTCGATGGGCGGCTCCACGGGACGCACAAGGCTCGGCACGGACGCCTCCCGATCGATGCCCGTACCGCAGGCTGCGCCACGGTGGAGCGCGTCGGCCATCGGTCCCAAGGCGTCGTCGCTGCCGCCGGGGCCGACCAGCGTGACGCCAGCCGGCAGGCCGTCGCCGCGAAACCCCGCCGGCACCGCGATCGCGGCGAGGCCGAGCAGATTGGCGAAGTTCGTGTAGAGCCCGAGCCGGCTGTTCAGCGCGACGGGATCGTCGCGCATCGCGGCGACGGTGTAGGTCGTCGGAGCCGTCGGCAGAAGCAGGACGTCGACGGCGGCAAACAGCATTTCGGCCTCGCGTCGCAACGCCTCGAAGCGATAGCGGCCGCGAAAAGCGTCGACGGCGCTGAAGCGCTTGGCGGAGGCGACGATGGTGCGCACGCTCGGATCGAAATCGCCTGCGTTCGTATCGAAAAACGGTTCGATCGCAGCGAGGCGCTCAGCGACCCAGGGACCGCCATAGAGCAGTTCTGCGATAGCGCGGAGCGGCGCGTAATCGAACGGAACGGCTGTCGCGCCGAGAACCGAGAGCCGCGTCACCGCCGCCTCGTAGAGGCGCTCGGTTTCGGTATCGCCGAAGAACTCGCGATCGGCGCCCATGAGCACTCCGAAGCGCGGGGCGGCCGGGAGCGTCGCGGGCGCGATGCGGCGTGCGTAGATGTCGTCCGGGTCGAACCCCTCGGCGATCCGGCGGATGGCGATCCCGTCCGCGACGCTCGACGAAAAGATGCTGATGCAGTCGAGGCTCCGGCAGGCGGGCACGAGGCCGGTGGTGGAGAGCAGGCCCGGCGTCGGCTTGATCCCGACGACGTTGTTGAAGGCGGCGGGCACCCGGCCGGAGCCGGCGGTGTCGGTCCCGAGGGAAAAACTCGCCAGACCCGCGGCGACCGCCACCGCCGAGCCCGAACTCGACCCGCCGGAAATGTGGTCGGCGGAGAAGACGCTGCGTGGCGCCCCGTAAGGCGAGCGGGTGCCGTTGAGGCCGGTGGCGAACTGGTCGAGGTTGGTCTTGCCGGTGACGAGCGCCCCCGCTGCCTTCAGCCTCGCCACGATATGGGCATCCCGTGAGGGCACGTACGCGAAAGCGGGACAGGCCGCGGTGGTGGGCAGGCCGGCGACATCGATGTTGTCCTTCACCGCAAAGGGCACGCCCCAGAGCGGCAGCGAATTCGGCTCGGGGTGCCTCTCCATCAGCGCACGTGCCGCCGCGATCAGATCGTCGCGCAATACGGGCGTGATGAAGACGGCCGGGTCGGTATAGGCCTCCATGCGGCTGGCCACGAGCGTGGCGACATCGACGGGGGTCAGGTCGCCTGCGGCGTAACGCGCGCGCAAGATCGCGAGGGTCGGGACCGGCGGAAGGCCGTCCTCCGCGCCAATGTGCTCACCTGCGTGCATCGATGCCTCTTATGTATACACGGTGCCACCTGAGCCGGTCCGTAGCCGAGGGTCGCGAACCGATGGGCCTGCCTGAGCAAGCCCGCTGCCATGTCGTTGCTGCAGACGGTCCGAAACCGACGCGCGTGCTTGGCTCAGGCCGGCGAGACGGCGAGCATCGGGTTCGTCGAGCGTGCGTCGGGAGCCATAGGCTCGTCCGCAGCCTGCCCCGCAAAACGCTGGATCAGCCAGCGACCGGCTGGGCCGGGCGGCCTGTCGGTGCGGTAGATCGCGGTGAAGGGCAGCCGGCGGTGCTTCGCCTCCGGCATGTGCAGTTCGACGAGGCGGCCGGCCGCAAGGTCCGCCTGCACCATATGCGCCGGCATGCTGCCCCAGCCGATGCCGGCGAGCAGCAGCGTGTGCTTCGAACTGAGGTCGGACAGCCGCCAGGTGCGCGTCGCGATCACGCCGAACTCCTGTCCTTCCGACAGGGACGAGCGGTCGGCGATCACGAGCTGGACATGCTCGCGCGCCAGGCCCGGCCCGGCGGCGTCCACCATCGCGAGGGGGTGGGACGGAGCAGCAACGGGAAGCATCTCGACCTCGCCCACGGCGATGTGCTCGAGCGGATCGCCGGTCTTGTCCCAGATCTCGACGCCGATGCCGAGCACGGCCTTGCCGCTGGCGACGTATTGCTGGACCGCTCCCAACGCCTCGACGTTCAAACGGAGCGTCACGGTGGGAAACCGCGCCTGAAACGCCCGCAGCGCATCGACGAGGCGCTCGCCCGGCATCAAGACGCTGACGGCGAGGCTGACCTCGGCCTCCAACCCGCTCAGCATGCCGTTCACCTTGGCCCGCAGGGCATCGAGGCTGTGCGAGACCGTGCGGGCCTCGGCCAGCACGGCCCGCCCGGCCTCGGTGAGCTGCGGCTTACGGGTCGATTCTCGATCGAACAGCGGCAGGCCGAGCTGTGCTTCCAGGTTGGCGATGGAATAGCTGATCACCGAGGTTGCACGGTTGAGGCGCCGCCCGGCCGCCGCGAAGCTTCCTGTCTCGACGACGCACAGGAAGACGCGCAGCTGATCGAGTGTCGGGGTCCCGGAGGTCTGCATGCCGATATCCTCGAACGAGGCGCCTTCCGGCGCGTCGAGCATTTCGACAAGCAAGCCGAACGCCGATTTCCGGAGGAACGATCGCCGGCAGTGCTCACGCGAAAAAGCCGGCCCCGAGGGGACCGGCTTGCTGGACTGCTCGAAGGTTCGCGCCGGGATCAGTGGGCGGTGCGGCCGCGAACGGCTTGCGGAGTGCGGATCGAACCGGTGGTGTAGACGCCCTCGACCGAGACCTCGCCGGGACGCACCTGATAGGAACGGCCGTCGTAGGCCTGCAGGTTCGACACGGCGGCGGCACCTTCGAGACCGCCCGGCGCCGTGACGGCCGGGATGCCCGCGGGAGCATTGTAGCTCTGGGCGGAAGCGGCGGCAGGCAGGCCCGCGACGAGGGAGAGTGCAAGAGCGGAAGCGGCGAGGATACGGGACATGGTGGGTTCCATCGGTGCGATGTGATGGCCGTCCGGCCGTCATCTGATGGCGTGAAGATGCCCCCTGGCCGCCCCCTGCAAAACCCGAAAAGAATCGTCGGAAACGTTCGATGAAATCGAAAAGCGAACGCATCGGCCCGAGGCGTGGGACCGGTTCTCGGAAAAACCGGTGCCCGGTCGAGGCTCAACCGGAACGGCATCCGCTTCATGACATCCGAGAGCGTCGGTACGTAGAAGCCCGTCACATATTTTGACCAGGGCCGACCGGCCGGCGCCTATCCATCGGCATCCGAACGAAAAAGGACCGGCAACCCGATGAAGGCTACCGGTCCTAAGATAGAGGCCGAGAGAACGGAGTCGGACGTCTCAGCGGCCGCGCTGAGCCGCGGAGCCTCTCACGGAGCCGGTGGTGTACACACCGTCGACCGAGACCTGACCATCTCTGGGGCGAGCATAGCGGCCATTATAGGCCTCGATGTTCCGCTCGGCAGCCCGTCCTTCGAAGCCGCCCGGTGCGGTCGCGGCCGGAATCCCAGCCGGCGCGTTGTAGCTTTGTGCGAAGGCGGTGGTGGAAAGGGCAAGGCCGAGAGCGGCGCCCACGATGATGCGTGCTGTCATGGTCGATTCCTAGGTTCGGATCCGTCGCCGGAGACGAGGCGACCGGCCGAGTTCCCAGAATTTGTGCAGGCTTGCCCTGAAAGACAACACGCTATGCGCAAGTTATGTGCACAATGATGATGCATCGCATATGACCCACGCACCGTCATTGAGAAAGCTTGAATAAAATCGAATGCTCTATCAGTAACTTGACTGCGTTTGCGACGTTTTTTGACACAGTGTAGGAAGCTGGCACGCTTCTTTCGCAGCGCGTGTTTTTTCGCACGAAATCGGACGTCGTCGAGACCGCCCGTCGCCCGCAACCCTGCGCGAGTGGGTTGATGGGACCGTTGGGTCTCGACGTCCCCGTTATGCAGCTGCGGCCGAGTCGCCGCCGATATCTCGGGCGGGCTGATCTCCGACTTCGGAATGCCACCGAAGACCGCGCGAGCGGAGCTGCTGTCGCCGGCTCAATCGACTCTGCCGTGCTTCTCGAAGGCCGGCTCGATCCGGGCCGCGGCGAGATGGGCGGCGGCGTCCAGCGCCGAACGGGAGCGTTGCACCGGCGAGGCGGTCTGGGTTATCGCACGGGCTTCCGAGATCATCGAGAGCGAGGATCCGGCGGATCGATCCGCTGCGGACGACTGCGCCGAGATGGGGCGGTGGCCGGTGGTGCAACATGGCGCTCGCGACGGCTCCCGTGCGGCCATGTCGGCAGGGAGCTTGCCAATGGAGGTCTCGGGAACGCCTTCGCAAGCAGCTATCCGCCGTGAGACGCACAAAGCCTTGAGCCCATGTGCAATGCGGCCGCGTTGCCCCGTGACTTGGAACACGGAAAGCGCGCGATGGAACCGATGAAGCCCATGGAGCCCATGAAACCGATGGAGCCCATGAAACCGATGGCCAAGGCCGAAGCCTGGTGGCCGAAGGATCTGGGCCAGCCCTCGACCAGCGGGGGCCAGGACGACCTGCGCTATGCGTTCTTCCGCGAAAAGCGCCGCCTCGTGATCGAGCAGGGCGGTCGGACGAAGACCTATGACAGCGGCGCGCACGAGATCGGTGGCGTGTCGCAGGACGGTGACGGCGGCCTCCGGTTCACGGACCGGGACGGCGAAGTGGACTTGAGCACGCTGAAGCCGGTGGGGTGACGCATGAGGCTCAACCTCGCCCGATCGTCGCCTCGATCTGTCCGTGGGGCTCGTCTGTCGGGAGGAACACGGTGCCGGGGTTCTCAAGACCGAACGGTTTCAGGTTGATCGGGATATAGTGCTTGTTCGGCATGGCGAAGCCGATCTCGGCGATCTCGGGGATCGCCGCCAGGACGGCCTCGCCCATGCGATACATGCTGTCCTGGACCCCATAGCTGTAGGTCGCACCGAACACCTCGAGCAGGATGTCGAGCACCTTGGTATTCGTGGCCGAGTAATCGGTCGGTGCGCCGGCCCAGGTCCAGGTCGCGTCCATGGCGGTGGCGGCGATGCGGTCGGTGGTGTCGGGCAGCGTACGGTACTCGTCCGCGACGAAGTCGACCCAGCCCGACTGCGTCGTCTTCATGAAGGTGAAGCCCCGGAGCCCGGACTGCAGCACCGCGCCATCGCGGCGCGCCACGAGCTTGACGTAGCCCGTGCCGTTGCCGTCGAGGGTGAAGACGTGGCCGTGAGGCTGGCCGCCGACGGCCTGGCGCAGCCAGCGCGTTTCCAGGCCCTCGACCAGCAGCTCCTCGACCTGGAGATACTTGTCGAGGAACGTCTTCGCGACGGCCTCCGCGAACGCCTCCTTGTCGAGCGAGAGGTTTTCGGCCGCGACCACGTTGACGATGTTCTTGACGCTGTCCGTGGCGACGCAGGCCCTGTTGTCGCCCTCCGTCCAGGATGCGTCGAAGGCACCCGTCATCAGCACCGTGAGCGAGAGCTCGCGCGGGGTGTGATGGTCGCCGTCGCGGGTGAGCCGCATCACCCGCACGCGGCCCTTGCCGTATTTGGAGGCGGTCAGAGGCATGGTTTTTCTCCACTGAGAGGTAGCGCGCGGAAGGAGGGCTCAGTGCTCGGAAGAGGCAGCCTGATGCCTGGCGGCCTCGCGCGCGGCCTCGCTGCTGGTGAGGCCGTTGAAGAACAGGTTCAGGCTCACAGCCGAGATCGCACAGAGCAGGATGCCGGATTCCAGCAGCGGGTGCAGCGCGTGCGGCATCTGCTTGAAGAAGGTCGGTGCGACGAGCGGGATCATGCCGAAGCCGACCGAGACCGCGACGACGAACAGGTTGTTGCGGTTGCTGGCGAAATCCACGGCGCCGAGGATACGCACGCCGGTGGCGCCGACCATCCCGAACATCACGAGCCCGGCCCCGCCGAGCACGCATTGCGGCACCGCCTCGACCATGGCGGCGAGCTTCGGAATCAGGCCGAGCCCCAGCATGATGAAGCCGCCGACCACCGCGACGGTGCGCGTGCGCACGCCCGTGACGCCGACGAGACCGATGTTCTGCGAGAACGAGGTGTAGGGGAAGGTGTTGAAGATGCCGCCGATCATGGTGCCGAGGCCGTCGCCGCGCAGGCCCTTGGTGAGGCGCTTTTCGTCGACGGGGTCGGCGCAGATCTCGGCGAGCGCCAGGAACATGCCCGTCGACTCGATCATCACCACGATCATCACGATGCAGAGTGTGACGATCGAGACGGGATCGAAGGTGGGCAGGCCGAAGGCGAAGGGCCGCACCACGTCGAACCAGGACGCGGTGGCGACGTGGCCGAGATCGACCAGCCCGAAGAAACTCGCCACGATCATCCCGACGACGATGCCGATCAACACCGAGGCCGAGTTGACGAAGCCGGTGCCGTAGCGGGTGATCGCCATGATCACGCAGAGCACGAAGGCCGCGATGCCGAGATAGACCGGCGCCCCGTAATTCGGGTTGCCGATGCCACCGGCGGCCCAGTTCACGCCGACCTTCATCAGCGAGACGCCGATCACCAGGATGATCGTACCGGTCACCACCGGCGGAAACAGCGGCAGCAGCCGTCCGATGAGGGGGGCGACGAGAAACGCGAACAGGCCCGCCGCGATCACGGCGCCATAGATGCCGGTCAGGCCGATCTCGGGGCTGGTGCCCATGGCGATCATCGGCGTGACGGCGGCGAAGGTGACGCCCATCATCACCGGCATCCGCACGCCGACGCCCGGCAGGCCCCAGCTCTGCACCAACGTGGCGAGCCCACCCGCGAACAGATCGGCGCTGACCAGCATCGCGATCTGCTCGGGCGCCAGCTTCAGGGCCCGTCCGACGATCAGCGGCACCGCGACGGCCCCCGCATACATCACCAGAACGTGCTGCAGACCGAGCAGGCCGAGGGCGACGGGCGGCACCTTCGTCACGGGCGCGGTAGCGGGCCCGAGCGGGACGGGGCCTACGGTCTCGATGACGGTATCTGAATGTGCAGCGATGGTGGTCGCACTGTTCATGGGATCGACGCCTCGACCGCGGTGAGCGGATCCCTCGCCGGGGATGCTGTGTCCGACCGGGCAAGCCGTGTGCCACGCGAACGGGTTGCGCGTTCCGGAGAACGCGTCGTGGCATCTCCGTTGGTCGCTCGGCCCTCGAGCCAAGGGAGCCGACGTCCGCGGCTGGCCCGTTGCCTGCAAAGACCCGCCCTGCGATGCCGTGCCATCGCCTGTTTCCCACGGAGACCCGGTCATCATGGGCACGACGCTCGCAGCTCTGAACGAAGCCTCTGCCGCAGACTTCGTGGCGGCGCTCGGTGCCGTCTTCGAGCATGCACTGTGGGTTGCGGAGGCGACTTCGGCGCAGCGACCCTTCGCCAGCGTCGAAGCCCTGTTCGCCGCCATGCGAGGCGCCGTCCACGGCGCGTCGGACGCGCAGCGGCTCGCCCTGCTCACGGGACATCCCGAACTCGCCGGACGCGCTGCCCGCTTAGGCGACATCGCACCGGATTCGATCGCCGAGCAGGCCGCCGCGGGGCTCGACCGGATGTCCGACGCCGAGTACGCCCGCTTCGAGGCGCTCAATGCGGCCTACCGCGAAAAATTCGAAATTCCCTTCATCCTGTGCATCAAGCGGCACGGCCGTGCCTCGCTGATCAGGAACTTCGAGGATCGGCTGGCGTCCGTGCCCGCGGTCGAGCGGCGCACGGCCGAGACCGAGGTGATGCGGATCGCTGCGATCCGCCTGAACGCCCTGGTCGACGGCGACGGGCCCTTGAACACGACGGGCCGGATCTCGACCCACGTCCTCGACACCGTCCGAGGGCGCCCGGCCGCCGGGGTCGCGCTCGAACTCGTCGAGTTCGTCTCGGCCACGGAGACGGCACTCGTCGCCCGCGCGGTGACCAACGCGGACGGTCGCACCGACCTGCCCCTGATCCACGGGCGCCCCGTGCCGATCGCCACCTACGAGTTGCGTTTCGGGCTCGGAGACCACTTCCGGCGGGTCGGGCCGGCTCTCGGCCTCGACCTGCAGGAACCGCCGTTTCTCGACATCGTCCCCCTGCGCTTCGGCGTCGGCGATCCGGAGGGGCACTATCACGTGCCGCTGGTCGCGACTCCGTGGAGCTACCAGACCTATCGCGGGAGCTGATGCAGCGCGATCGTGCGCCGGCCGGCATAGCTTTTGCTGCGATCCGACCGCGAAACCGGCCGCAGGCCGGCGTCAGGAGTCCGTGTCAGATGCGTCCGTCCCGTGCCCTCGGCTTCAGTTTGCCTCTGGCGGCTTGGCTCATCGTGGCATGCCTGTTCGGGGGCGGTGTCATGGGTACGGCACCGGGGGCTCGCGCGCAGGGCAGTCTGACGCCGTTGGCCGGACAGCCCCGTGCGACGGCACCCGGCGGGGTGCGCGGCCGAGCCGGCCGCCGTCACCGGACGCATCGCCACCGCTGACCACGCCCGACTCGCCGGCGCCATATCGGCCGATCGACGATCGGCCTGCTCAAAACATCCTACGAGATCTGGAAGGGAATCGACCATGCGGATGACGATGTCTGTCCTCGCGCTGTGCGCCGTCTTCGGCTTGACGGGAGCGGCTTTGGCCCAATCGACGGGCGCACCCGCGGGCCGTGATCCGGCCACTTCGCCCGGAGGTACCGAGGGTATTGCCGGCCCTCGAAACGAGGAAAGGTCGATGGAAGACGGAGACGCGATCCCCGCGCCTCCCGGCATCGGCGAGCCGGTTCCTCCGCGGTCCGAAACCATGCCCCGCCAACGGACGCAGACGCCTCCGCGCCCCTGACCCTCGGCCTTTCGACGCGCGTCGAGGCCTGGCTATAGCTGCCGCCACGGGATCACGCCGACGGCGATCCGCAGACGCAATTGGGAGATGCACGATGCGCGCAATCGTCGTGGCGAGCGGCTTGCTCGGATTGATCTGGAGCGGCCCCGCATCCGCCCACGGCTGCCATCATGCCTGGCAGCAAAGCGCGATGCAGGGCTGGCATAGCCACGGAGCCAAGTGCGATGCGCGCAGGGGCATCGGCCTCTCGCGGCGCGCCAAGCAGCCAAACCGTCGCCCGGTCTGAGACCGTTTGCGACTCGATCGCTCGGGGCCGCCTCCGGCATTGCGAGGCAAACCCGAAGCAATCCAGGGCCAACACACCGATGTTGCGCGCGTCGGCCCTGGATTGCTTCGCCGCGCTCGCAATGACGGAAATGGCCCCGCGGCGGTCAATCGAAGCCGTATGATGCGCAGCGAACGCCGGGCTCCCCTCGCGAGAAGCCCGGCCCGCCTGCGATCACTGCGTCAGCTTGTCGTCGATCCCCTTCACGTACCAGTTCATGCCGAGGATCATCGGGTCGGGCGCGTTCTCCCCGGCCTTCACGGCGACGGTCCCGTCCTGCTTCGTCACAGGTCCCTGGAAGGGGTGGATCTTGCCGTCGGCGATGGCCTTCTTGGTCTCTTCGGCCATGGCCTTCACGTCGTCGGGCATGTTGGTGAAGGGTGCCAGCACCACCATGCCGTCCTTGATGCCGCCCCAGGTGTCGTGGCTCTTCCAGGTGCCGTCGAGGACGGCCTTGGCTTCCGAGATCACGTAGCCGTTCCAGTCGTCGGTGATCGAGGTGAGCTGGGCCTTGGGGGCGAAGCGGTACTGGTCGGAGGACTGGCCGAAGGCGAGCTTGCCCTGCTTCTCGGCTTCCTGGAGCGGAGCCGCCGAGTCGGTGTGCTGGGTCAGGATGTCGGCACCCTGCGCGAGCAAGGCTTTCGCGGCCTCAGCCTCCTTGCCCGGATCGAACCAGGTATTCACCCAGACGATCTTGATCTTGACGTTCGGGTTGACCGACTGCGCTCCCAGCATGAACGCGTTGATGCCGCTGACGACTTCCGGAATCGGGAAGGAGGCGATGTAGCCCACCGTCCCGGATTTCGAGAGCGTGCCGGCGATCTTCCCGCAGACGTAGCGGCCCTCGTAGAAGCGGGCTGAGTAGGTCGAGACGTTGTCGGAGCGCTTGTAGCCGGTGGCGTGCTCGAACTTCACCTTCGGGAATTTCTTGGCGACCTTCAGCGTCGGCTCCATGAAGCCGAACGAGGTGGTGAAGATCAGCCCGGCGCCGGAGCGGGCAAGCTTCTCGATCGAGCGCTCGCTGTCGGCCTCGGGCACGTTCTCGAGGAAGGTGGTCTCGACCTTGTCGGGCAGTGCCTCACTGAGCGCCTTGCGGCTGAGGTCGTGCTGGTAGGAATAGCCGAAATCGGCGACCGGCCCGACATAGACGAAGCCGACCTTCAGCTTGTCGGCCGCAAAAGCCGGCCCGGCTGCAAGCACGGCGCACAGAACCGCAGCGCCGAGCCTTGTTGACGTACCCCGCATCGTGTCGTCCTTTTCTTGATCGGTTGCCGCGCGGTCGTCGCGACCGTTCACCGGCTTGGCGTGAAGACGCGCCCGAGCGCGGCGGGCGCCAGCGAGCCGCCCCCGCGCCGTCCCAGTGAGAGCAAGACCAGGGCCAGGATGGTGGCGAGGTAGGGCAGGGCGGAGAGGAGCTGGCCCGGCAGGCCGAGGCCGGCAGCCTGGGCGTGCAACTGAAGGACCGTCGCCCCGCCGAACAGAAGTGCACCCGCCGCGACCCGCAGCGGCCGCCAGGAGGCGAACACCACGAGGGCGAGCGCGATCCAGCCGCGACCGGCGGTCATCCCGGGCGACCAGAACGGCGTGTAGGCGAGCGAGAGATAGGCCCCGCCGAGGCCGGCGCAGGCGCCCCCGAACAGCACGGAAAGGAAGCGAACCTTGCGAACCTTGAGCCCGAGGGCATGGGTTGCGACGTGGTCGTCGCCGATGGCGCGGAGCGTCAGGCCCGAACGGGTGCGCCAGAGAAACCACGACACGGCGGCGACGAGGGCGACGGCCGTGTAGACGAAGGCGTCCTGTCCGAACAGCAACTGCCCGATACCGGGAAGATCCGAGAGGCCGGGAATCGCGAGATGCGGCGCCGGATCGCGCTTGATGCCGACGTAGCCCGCGCCGACAAGGCCCGACAATCCGAGGCCGAGGATGGTCAGCGAGAGGCCGGAGGCGACCTGGTTCGCTGCGAGCCCGACGGTGAGGATTCCGAACAAGGCGGCGAGCAGCAGGCCCGCGACGGCGCCGCCGACCGCACCGAGAAAGGTCGAGTCGGTCTGCATCGCCACCGCGAAGCTCGCGGCAGCGCCGAAGATCATCATTCCCTCGACGCCGAGGTTGAGCACCCCGGCGCGTTCCGCGACGAGTTCGCCGATGCCGGCGAGGATCAGGGGTGTGGCGGCCGCCAGCACCGTGACGAGCACCATCTGAACGATGTCGAGGGTCATGGCCTGCTCCGACTTCGCTTACGGGACGGTCCGGCTCGACGGACCTCCCGGCACGAGCGTGACGTGGTAGCGGGCGAACACATCGGCCCCGAGCACGAGGCCGAGCAACAGACCCTGGAAGGCGCGAGTCAGATCCAGCGGCAGCCGCAGGTCGATCTGTGCGCCTTCGCCGCCGATGGTGGTGAGCGCGATCACGAGCGCCGCGATCAGGATACCCGGCGGCGAGAGCCGGCCGAGGAAGGCGACGATGATCGCGGTGAAGCCGTAGCCCGGCGAGATCTCGGGCTGGAGCTGCCCGATCTTTCCGGCGACCTCGCTGATCCCGGCCAGACCCGCCGCGCCGCCGGAGATGGCGAAGACGGCAAGCGTCAGCCGTGCATCCGAGAAGCCGGCGAAGCGCGCGGCGCGCGGGCTCGCGCCGACGACTCGCACCTCGAAGCCGAACAGGGTTCGCGCCAATACGACCGTTGCAAGTACCACCGCGACGAAGGCGACGAGTACGCCCGCATGCAGCGTCTCGCCGTCCATGAGGTACGGCAGCCGCGCCGCCGCGTCGAAGCCGACGCTCTGCGGGAAGTTGTAGCCCGCCGGATCGCGCAGGGGGCCGCGGACCATGTAGTCGAGCAACAGTTGCGCGACGTAGACGAGCATCAGGCTGGTCAGGATCTCGGAGACGCCGAGACGAACCTTCAGGATCGCCGGGATCATCGCGAAGGCGATGCCGGCGAGCGTGCCCACGATCAGCATCGCCGGCAGGATCCAGAGGGTGAACCCCTCCGCGCCCTGCGTCGCGACGCCGACCCAGCCGCCGGCCAATCCGCCGACCACGAACTGGCCCTCGGCACCGATGTTCCAGAGGTTCGCGCGGTAGCAGAAGGCCAGCCCGGTTGCGATCAGGGCCAACGGGGCGGCCTTGAGGGCGATCTCCTGCAGCGACCAGACTTCGCTCAGCGGCGTGACGAAATAGGTGACGAAGGCGGCGGTGGGCGAGACGCCCAAAGCCGCCACGGCGATGCCGCCGATCAGCACCGCCGCCACGAAGGCGAGGGCCGACGAGAGGATGTCGAGCACCGGCGAGCGGCGGGTGCGAGGCACGAGATCGAGGCGCATGAGGGCTACCGGTCAGTGCGCATGGGCGGGGGACGGCATGGGCTCGCGCGGATGCGCCACGTCCGCGACCGGTGGGGCGTGATCGCTCGATCCGCCCATGAGCAGGCCGATCGCCTCGCGACTAGTCTCGCCCGCGGGCACCGCGGGAGAGAGCGTGCCGTCGTGCAGCACCGCGATGGAGCCGGCGATCTCGAACAGTTCGTCGAGGTCCTGGCTGATGACGAGGATCGCGGTGCCGCGTGCAGCGAGATCGATCACCGCCTGCCGGATATGCGCGGCGGCCGCTGCGTCGACGCCCCAGGTCGGCTGGTTGATGACGAGGACGCCCGGCTCCGCCTGGATCTCGCGGCCGACCACGAATTTTTGCAGGTTACCACCCGACAAGGTCCCAGCGGCGGGGTCAGGGCCCGCCTTGCGCACGTCGAAGGCCTCGATCACGCGCTTGGCGAGGTCGCGCGCGGCCCCGAGCCGGATCAGGCCGAACCGGGTCAACGATGCGGTCGGATAGCGCGAGAGCAGGGCGTTCTCGGAGAGGCTCATCAGGGGCGCGGCGGCGTGGCCGTTGCGCTCCTCGGGCACGAAGCCCGCGCCGAGGCGTCGGCGCGCGTTGATCCCGAGCGCGCCCACCGGCTTGCCGTCGAGGCGCACGGAATCCGGCTCGGGCGCGCGGGACTCGCCTGAGAGCGCGGCGAAGAGTTCGGCCTGACCGTTGCCGGCGATGCCCGCGATCCCCAGGATTTCGCCGCCGGCGACACTGAGCGACACGTCGTGGAGCGCGGTGGCGTGCAGGTCAGGGGCGGGGAGCGAGAGACGATCGAGCCGCAGGCGCTCCCGGCCGACGGCTCCGCCCTCGCGCGGCGTGACCTCGCGGACCGCGCTGCCCACCATCATCGCGGCCAGCGAGCGGGCGGTTTCCTCGCGCGGGTTGCAGGCCCCCACGACCTTGCCCCCGCGAAGGATGGTGGCGCGCACGCAGAGCCGGCGCACCTCGTCGAGGCGGTGGGAGATGTAGAGCAGTGCCCGGCCTTCCTCGCGCAAGCGCTCCAGCACGGTGAACAGCACCTCGGCCTCGCCGGGGGTGAGCACCGAGGTCGGCTCGTCGAGGATGACGAGGCTCGGATCCTGCAGCAGGCAGCGGACGATCTCGATGCGCTGGCGCTCGCCGGCCGAGAGCGACCAGACCGGGCGATCCGGATCGAGATGCAGGCCGTAATCGATGCCGAGCCGCGCGATGCGGTCGGCCAAAGCCCGGCCGGACAGGTCCTTCGGCATGACGAGCGCGATGTTCTCGGCGACCGTCAGATTCTCGCACAACGAAAAATGCTGGAAGACCATGCCGATCCCGAGCCGGCGGGCGGCCTCGGGATTGGGCAGTTGCACGATGTCGCCTTTGTGCGTGACGACGCCCTCGGTCGGCTCCAGCAGGCCGTAGAGGATCTTCATCAGGGTCGACTTGCCGGCCCCGTTCTCGCCGAGCAGTGCGTGGATCTCGCCGGCCCGGATCTCCAGGTCGACGCCGTCGTTCGCCGTGAAACTCCCGAACCGCTTGACGATGCCGTAGGCCCCGAACAGGGGCGTCGGCCCCTCCTTCGAGCGGCGGGCGAGGGCAGAAGCGGGGAGGGTGGCATCCATGTCAGGATGTACCGAACAGATTTCGTGCCAGTTGGCTGTGCTGTTCGCGAAGCCGGCGCGTGTCGAGCCCGATTGGATGGCCGTCGATCACCCGCCATTGCCCGGCGACCATCACCCGGTCGGCGCGGTGCGCGCCGCAGAGCACGAGGGCCGCCAGCGGATCGTGACTGCCGGAAAAGCGCAGTTCGTCGAGGGTGAACAGGGCGAGGTCGGCCTCGCGGCCCTCCGCGATCCGGCCGATGTCGGAGCGCCCGAGACAGGCGGCCGAGCCTTCCGTCGCCCAGCGCAGCGCGTCGAGATGGGTGACCCGCTCCGCACCGTAGGTGAGGCGGTTCAGCATCAGGGCGTGGCGGACACCCTCCATCAGGTTCGAGTTGTCGTTCGAGGCCGAGCCGTCGACCCCGAGGCCGACGGGGCTACCGGCGGCCTCCAGTTCGCAGGTCCGGCACTGGCCGGAGGCCAGGGTCATGTTGGAGGTCGGGCAGTGGCAGACGCCGACGCCCGCTTTGCCGAGGCGGCGAACCTCGTCGTCGTTGAAGTGGATGCCGTGGGCGAGCCATGCGCGCGGGTTCATCCAGCCGACCTCATCGAGGTAGTCGACCGGACGCTGGCCGAACGTTGCGAGGCAGTAGGCCTCCTCGTCGAGGGTCTCGCCGAGGTGGGTGTGCAGGCGGCAATCGAAGCGCTCGGCGAGGCTTGCGCTCTCGCGCATCAGCCGCTTCGTCACGTTGAAGGGCGAGCAGGGCGCGAGCCCGATCTGCACCATCGCGCCGGGCGCAGTGTCGTGGAACAGCGAGAGCACGCGCTCGCTGTCGGAAAGGATGGTGTCGTCGTCCTGGACCAGCGCGTCCGGGGGCAGGCCGCCGTCGCGCACCGACACGCTCATCGAGCCGCGGGTGACGTGGGCGCGGATGCCTAAGCTCCGCGCCTCCTCGACCTGGATGTCGACTGAGGCCTCGAGGCCTTTGGGAAACAGGTAGTGGTGGTCACCCGCCGTGGTGCAGCCCGACAGCAGCAACTCGGTGTACGCGAGCCGCGTCGCGAGGCGGAACGCCTCCGGGGTGAGCTTGTCCCAGACCGTGTAGAGGGCCTTCAGCCAGGGAAACAGCGGCTTGTTGATCGCCAGCGGATGGGCGCGGGTGAGCGTCTGGAAGAAGTGGTGATGCGTGTTGACGAGGCCTGGAATGACCACGTGCCGCGCGGCATCGAAGGTCTCGTGCACCGGCGCCGACGGCTGGCCGCCCGAGGGTACCCGCTCGACGATGCGCGTCCCCTCGACGACGATGCCGCCGGCTGCGTCCTCCGCCAGGATCGCCAGCGGGTTCTTGATCCAGAGGCGCGAACCCTTCCTCGACAATGCCGTCATCCAGCCTCTCTCGGTTGTCGTGGGAGCTGCCGGCCGAACGGCCGGCGGATCCATCGTCAGAATACGTGCACGGCGATGCCGGCCAAGAACGCCTTCTGCTCGGCGCCCGGCCCGGCACCGCCCTGGGCGAAGGTGATGTCCTGGTCGACGCCGAACTTGTTGCGCCAGTATTCGAAGCCGATGAAGGCATCGAGCTTGCCCGGCTGGTCCCAGATCAGCTTGCCGACGTCGAGGACGAGGTTGGTGCGCGACAGGAACTCGACATTCGTTTGGGCTGCACCGGGGATCTGGCCGTTGCCCTTGGGCAGGACGATGTTGTTGAAGCCGGCGAGCTTCAGCGGGAATCCGCCGAAGAAACCGTCGAGCGGGATGCTGTAGACGATTTCGAATTCGGGGACGGTGTTGAATTCCGTGCTGCGGAAAGGCTGCGGCACGAAGCCGTTGCGGTTCCACTCCTTGTAGGCGTGCACCGCGATGTTGAGAAAGCCGATCGGCACGTCGAACGAGAAGACGAGACCGCCGACCACGTCGCGCTTCATCGGCCCGAAGACGGTATTCTTCGCATTGGCATCGAAGCCGAAGGACAGCGAAACGTCCTTGACGATGCCGGTATAAGCAAAGGCGGTCGTGTTCGTGAGCTTGTTCAGGCTGAGAGACCCACGGTACAGGCCGTAGGCTTCGGTGGCGCCGAAGTCGTACAGCAGGGGCCCCCCGGGGGCGTTCGCGGTTCCGGCGGGGTCCTGGTTGCCCGACCTCAGAATGTCGAGCGAGAAGAAGTTGGTGCCGTACTCCCAGGCATCGGCATGCGCGATGTTGAGCACGTCCTTGGGGATGTCGGCGCCCTGCAGCGGGTTCGTCGAGCCGGGCTTCGGCACGCCCGGCTCGGAGCCGTTGAAGACATGGCGATAGCTGATCTGCGTATCGGCGAAGAGGAAGAAAGGCACCTCCTTCACCGGTGCCGCCTCGAGGGCCCTGTTCCTTTTCACCGTGTCGAGATCGGCCGCCACGGCGCACCCGATCATCCCGAGCGACACAGCCGCCGTCGTGAGCCCCCTTGCGAACATCGTTCTTCTCCTCATTCGCAAAATCTGAGGGAAGGGCAGCAACCGATATGCCATCGAAAGCAGTCGGATCGACGTCGGATCCTGCTGTTACAAAACCGCAACATCTTCTGAGCTGCCCGAAGCCTCGCCCGAGTGCCAGCCCTCAAAACGGCCCGTGAACGGCAAGGCGATGTGCGGCACGCGGCGCGGCTGTGTATGCACGCTTAAGAAGCAGCGGAGACCGCGGGGCGCGATTTGCGGCCGGTCTGCGCGATCGGTAGCCATAATGCCGGCACGCGATCGAACCGATGACGATCTGCGCGCGCTCACCGGCTGGACCGATACGGCGACGGCCGACGGGCCGCCCAGAGGCCTGCCGATGCCACGTTGCAGGCGGTGCGAAACTGGTCTTAATCACCGGGGCGAATGCATACGAACGCCGTGCAGGTCGCGTGTCGGGAACCGAGACAAAAGTGCCTGCGTCCCCAACCCGCGCCGAAAGCCTGTCGGACCAGATCGCCAACGCCATCCTGGCCGGCGAGTTCGCGCCTGGAACCCATCTCGACGAGCAGATCCTTGCCAAGCACTTCGGTGTTTCGCGCACGCCCGTGCGCGATGCCTTACGGCTGCTCAACGGAACCGGCCTGATCGACCTGCGCCCGCGGTTCGGGGCGACCGTCCGGACGATCACGCCGGACGAACTCGACATGCTGTTCATCGCCATGGGCGAGATCGAAGCGACCTGCGCACGCCTCTCGACGCTGAGCATGTCGTCGGCGGAACGTGGCGGGCTTCGGGTGCTCCACGAACACATGGGAACTCTCGCCGAGGCCGGCGACCACGACAGCTACGTCGTCGCCAACCAGGAGTTTCACGGGCTTCTCTACGCTGGCGCCCACAATTCCGTGGTCGACGAGATCGCCCGCAACCTGCGGCGGCGCCTGACACCTTACCGCCGGATCCAGTTCCAGGCCGCAGGGCGGCTCGCCCGCTCGCATGCCGAGCACGGTCTCGTCGTGCGGGCCATCCTCGCGCGCGACGCAGCGGCCGCGAACTCCGCCATGCTCGTCCATATGAGCGTCGTCGAGGATGCCTTCGTGGCGGTCGATGCCGAAAGCGCGGCCGCGCGTGAAGCCGCGGGCGAGCGGGTCCGGGAGCGTCGCACGCGGATTGCGGCGCCGGTGCGCGCCGGCAAGGCGCGCCCGCCGCGCTGACGGCCTGCGATTCGACCGGGCCGACTGCCCATCGGATTGCCAGAACGGCCGAAACTTCGCGCAGAGAAGTGTATGGTTTGTGCAGGCGTTTCTGTCCGCTTGCATACATGATCGCCGGACGTTGATCCGATTCAACGGCCTGCGAGGCAGTCCGCATGCCCAGCGTTCTCGAAGCCCAGCCGTCACCGCTCACCTTCGCTGCGTCGACCACGGCTCTCGTGATCATCGATATGCAGCGCGACTTCCTGGAGCCTGGCGGCTTCGGCGAAAGCCTCGGCAACGACGTCTCGCTCCTCGCCGCCGCCGTGCCGCCGACGCAGGCTCTGCTCGCTGCGGCCCGCGCGGCTGGATTGCTCGTCGTGCATACACGCGAGGGCCATCGCCCGGACCTCTCCGACGCACCGCCAGCCAAGCTGGAGCGCGGTGAGCCGACCGCGCGGATCGGACAGCCAGGCCCGATGGGCAGGATTCTGATCCGCGGCGAACCCGGGCACGACATCATCCCCGCACTGAAGCCGTGGGACGGCGAGCCGGTGATCGACAAGCCGGGCAAGGGCGCCTTCTACGCGACCGAGCTCGCCGAGGTGCTCGCGGCCCGGAACATCGCGACGCTTCTCGTCTGCGGCGTGACCACCGAGGTCTGCGTGCACACGACGGTGCGGGAGGCCAACGACCGCGGCTATCGCTGCGTCGTCGTCGCCGACGCCTGCGGGTCGTACATCCCAGAATTTCACGAAGCCGGCCTCGCGATGATCAAGGCGCAGGGCGGCATCTTCGGCTGGGTCTCGGACTCGGGCAGCGTGATCGCCGCCCTCAGCCGACACACGTGATCCACTGCGCGGGCGCGGTGCCGCCGCCCCGCCGGACGTAACGGAGGGCATCATGGCAAGTGGCATGACCACGACGGCCGCGGCGAGCGGCCGACCGGCCCTCTGGGTGCCCGGCGACTGGAACGCCTTCTTCGGCTTCGGCACCAACATTCTCGTCAACATGCTGGTGCTGACCGGCCTGCTGCGCTTCGTCCTCGGCATGCCCGACGCGATCACCTTCGGGCGAATCCTGCCCGCCGTCGGCCTGATGCTCTTCCTCTCCACCGCCTATTACGGCTGGCTCGGCTATCGCCTCGCCAAGGCGACCGGCCGCGACGACGTCTGCGCGCTGCCCTCCGGCATCAGCGTGCCGCACATGTTCATCGTGGTCTTCGTGATCATGCTGCCGATCAAGCTCTCCACCGGCGATCCGGTGAAGGCCTGGGAGGCGGGGCTCGCCTGGGTGTTCATCCAGAGCTTCATGCTGATGGCCGGCGGCTTCATCGCCCCCCTCATCCGCCGCATCACGCCGCGCGCGGCGCTGCTCGGCACGCTGGCCGGCGTCTCCGTCACCTTCATCGCCATGCGGCCGGCGCTCGAACTCATCCAGACGCCGGTGATCGGCGTCGTCGCCTTCGCCATCATCCTGCTCGCCTGGTTCGGCGGCGTGCGCTACCCGGGCCGCCTTCCGGCCGGGCTCGTGGCCATCCTGTTCGGCATGGCGGTCGCCTGGGGGGCGAAGCTGTTCGGGATCGATATCGGTGGGGTCAGCGGCCCCGGCCTGACGAGCGCGCTCTCCGGCATCGGCTTCTCGGTGCCGCTGCCGGCCGTCGACCACGTCTTCGGCGGCTTCGAGTTCATCGGGATCATCCTGGTGACCGCGATCCCCTTCGGCATCTACGATCTCGTCGAGGCGATGGACAACGTCGAGAGCGCGGAGGTCGCGGGCGATGCCTACCCGACCACGCGGGTGCTCACGGCGGACGGCGTCGTCAGCCTGATCGGCTGCCTGATGGGCAACCCCTTCATCAACGCGGTCTATATCGGCCATCCCGGCTGGAAGGCGATGGGCGGGCGGATCGGCTATTCCTTCGCCACCGGCATCGTCGTCCTGCTGCTGGCCTGGTTTAACCTGATCTCGCTCATTTCCAGCGTGGTCCCGGTCGTCGCGATCTCGCCGATCCTGCTCTACATCGGCATGCTGATCGGGGCGCAGGCCTTCCAGGAGACGCCGCATTCGCACGCGCCTGCGATCGTCCTGGCCTTCGCGCCGCATCTCGCGGCCTGGGCCAAGACGCTGATCGACGGGGCACTGGGGGCGGCCGGCACCAGCGCGGCGGTGGTCGGCATCGACAAGCTCGGGCAAGTCGGCGTGCTCTATCACGGGCTCGCCGTGCTCGGCGAAGGCGCCATCCTCGGCGGCCTGATCCTCGGCGCCATCGCCGCCTTCATCATCGAGCGGGATTTCCTGCGGGCCTCGGCCTTCGCGGCGGCCGGCGGGGTGCTGACCTTCTTCGGCTTCATGCACGGACCGGCCGTCGGCTTCGCCGTGACCCCGACCTTGGCGCTCGCCTACATGCTCGTCGCGGGCCTCCTCTTCGCGGCGGCGCGCGGCGCGGTCCCGGTTCCGGCGATGGCGCAACCGGCGCACGCCCCTGCGGAATAGGATTTGCGGGCGGACCTCGTCCGGACCGTCTGGAGGGATGCATGACGGATACACCGAAGAACCCGGCCTTCGATCACGCGGCTTACGCCTCGGCCGCCGCCGCCATGCTCGCGCTGCCGATCGACCCCGCCTGGATGCCGACGATCGTGGCGAACCTGCGCGTGCTCCACGCCGCGGCCGATCACGTCGGCACCTTCCCTCTGCCGGACGAGGCCGAAGCCGCTTCGATCTTCACGGCGTGAGGCAGAGACACGTGAGCGAACAGGATTGGGCCACCGCCTCGGCGGCGACGATCGCGACTTCCGTCTCGGCCGGATCGGTGAGCGCCCGGACGATCGTCTCCGCCGCGCTCGATCGGATCGGCCGGATCGACCCCGCCGTGAACGCCTTCACCGACGTCCTGGCGGATCGCGCTCTGGCCCGTGCGGATCGTCTCGACACGGCGCGCGGACGAGGCGAGGCGCCCGGAGCGCTCGCGGGCGTCCCCTTCGCGGTGAAGAATCTGTTCGACATCGCCGGCCTGCCGACGCGGGCCGGGTCGCTGATCAACCGGGAGCGGGCGCCGGCCGAACGGGATGCGACGCTGATCGCCCGCATGGAGGCCGCGGGCGCGATCCTCGTCGGCGCGCTCAACATGGGCGAGTACGCCTACGACTTCACCGGAGAGAACATCCACGACGGCGACACCCGGAACCCGCACGATCTCCGGCACATGTCCGGCGGCTCCTCGGGCGGGTCCGGCGGAGCGGTAGCGGCGGGTCTCGTGCCGCTGGCGCTCGCTTCCGACACCAACGGCTCGATCCGGGTGCCCTCCGCCTTCTGCGGCTGCTTCGGCCTCAAGCCGACCTACGGGCGGCTCAGCCGGGCCGGGAGCTTTCCCTTCGTCGGCAGCCTCGACCATCTCGGGCCGATGGCGCGCTCGACCCGAGACCTCGCCCTCGCCTACGACGCCATGCAGGGGCCTGATCCGGCGGATCCCGCCATCGCCGGCCGAGCCACGGAGCCCGCCTCTCCCGGCCTCGACGAGGATATGGCGGATCTGCGAATCGCCGTCGCGGGCGGCTATTTCGCCCGCAGCGGTGACGTGGACGTCTTCGCGGCCGTCGCGCGGGTGGCCGACGCCTTGTCCTGCACGCGCTCTGTCGAGATCCCCGAAGCCGCCCGTGCCCGGGCATCGGCCTACGTGATCACGGCCGCCGAGGGCGCAAGCTTGCATCTCGACCGCCTGCGCGAGCGGGCAGGAGAGTTCGACCCGGCCGTCAGGGACCGGCTGATCGCCGGAGCGATGCTGCCGGCGCCCTTCGTCGAACGGGCCCAGCGCTTCCGCCGCTGGTACCGCGCAGCCGTGCTCGATCTGTTTCGCGAGGTCGACGTCATCCTGGCGCCCAGCACGCCCTACCGGGCGCCGCGTTCGGGCCAGGCGACCTTCGTGCTCGACGGTGTCGAATTACCGGTGCGCCCCAATATCGGCCTGTTCACGCAGCCGATCTCCTTCATCGGCCTGCCGGTCGTCGCCGTGCCGGTCCGGCTCGACGCGGGTCTGCCGCTCGGCGTGCAGATCATCGCCGCCCCCTGGCGCGAAGACCTCGCGCTTCGGGTGGCCCACCACCTCGAATGCGCGGGCATTATCCGCGCGCCCGTCGCGAACCTCGCGTGACACCGATGCGCATCGACGATCCCGTGGCGAAGGCCGAGGTCGAAGCGGCGTTCGCCCGCTACGAGGCGGCGCTCGTCGGCAACGACGTCGAGACGCTGGAGGCGCTGTTCCACGACGATCCGCGTACGATCCGCTACGGCGGGGCAGAAAACCTCTACGGCATGGACGCGATCCGCGCCTTCCGCCGGTCCCGCTCGCCGCAAGGTCTCGCCCGCAACCTCTCGGGCACGGTCATCACCACCTACGGACGCGATCTCGCCGTCGCGATGACGTTGTTCACGCGCGAGGGCGCCTCGGATCGCGTCGGGCGGCAGAGCCAGACCTGGATACGGTTTCCCGATGGCTGGAAGGTCGTCGCGGCCCATGTCAGCGAGATCGAAACCTAACCCGGCATCATCCGCAGGCGCGATCCTTCCGGCTCACGGCTTTTCGATTTTCTCAAACGTCTCCTTCTAAGCTTTTCAGGTTTTCCGGGAGACCAGCGAAGGTCATCTTCACTCCATCAGATGGCGGGCAGCGCCCCGCCACCGCCCGGACTTGATGGAGACCACGATGACCCGCCTTCTCACCGCATCCGCCCTGGCCCTCGCGCTCGTCGGCGCCGTGCCCGCCGCCGCCCTCGCCCAAAGCTACAACGCACCGGCCGGCATCCCGGCTCAAGCAGCACCGGGCACCTCCGTCGAGCAGGGCGCAGGCCACGGCTGGACCGCCGCCACGCCGGGCACCTACGACAGCCTGACCACCGGATCGGTCACGCAGCGGTCGCATCAGAACGGGACGGCCCGCCGCTAACCCGCGGGATGTCGCGACAGGACCGACGAAGCCGGCCCCGCAGCTGCGGGGCCGGCTCGCTTACGTCAGGATTCCCTCAGCCGAATTGCGGAGAGTTTCGTTGCTCCGATGCCAACGGCTCTCGGCTTCAGCTGCAGCCCGTCGTCGAGCCGCAGGTGTCGCACTTCAGGCAGGTCCCGTTGCGCACGAGGGTGAAGTTCGCGCATTCGGGGCAGGATTCGCCGACATAGCCCTTCATCTTCGCCTCGGCCCGGCGGTCGGCAGCCGTACGCTCGGGCTTGGCGAAGGGAAGTGCGTCGACGAGGGCCTCGGCCTTGCCGGCGAGAACCGGGTCGAGCTTCAGCGCGGTCGAACCCCGCATGGCGTGGACCGTGCCGCCGGCTGGGGCGCTCAGGCCGGTGGAGGCGGCTGCGACTCCGGTGACGGCGCCGGCCGGGCCGCCGTGGATCAGCGTGAGCCGGTCGGCCGAGCCGCGCAGCAGGCCGCGGGAGACCACGCTGGAGGCGGCGGGGCCGGGCTTGCCCGCCTCGCGGGTGGTGTCGCTCTCGCCACCGCCGAGGACGGTCGAGCCGATCTCGGACGGATTGACGTGGGCGAGGTCCGAACGACCGAGATACGAGATCGCCAGTTCGCGAAACACGTAGTCGAGGAGCGAGGTGGCGTTCTTGATCGCGTCGTTGCCCTGCACGAAGCCCGAGGGGTCGAACCGGGTGAAGGTGAAGGCCTCGACGTATTCCTCGAGCGGCACGCCGTACTGGAGGCCGAGGGAGATCGCGATGGCGAAGTTGTTCATCAGCGAGCGGAAGGCGGCGCCCTCCTTGTGCATGTCGATGAAGATCTCGCCGAGGCGCCCGTCGTCGTACTCGCCGGTACGCAGGTAGACCTTATGGCCGCCGACCACGGCCTTCTGGGTGTAGCCTTTCCGCCGGTCGGGCATCTTTTCGCGGGAGCGGATGTGCTCGATGCGCTCGATGACACGCTCAACGATGCGCTCGGCGGCGATCGTCGCCTTCGCGGCGGCGGGCGCCTGGATCAGGGCCTCGACCGCATCCTCCTCGTCGTCCTCGTCGGCGATCAGCGCTGAGTTCAGCGGCTGCGACAGCTTGGAGCCGTCGCGGTAGAGGGCGTTGGCCTTGAGCGCCAGGGTCCAGGACAGGCGGTAGGCCGCCTTGCAATCCTCGACCGTGGCGTCGTTCGGCATGTTGATGGTCTTGGAGATAGCCCCCGAGATGAAGGGCTGCGCCGCCGCCATCATGCGGATGTGGCTATCGACCGAGAGGTAGCGCTTGCCGGTACGGCCGCAGGGATTGGCGCAGTCGAACACGGAGTAGTGTTCGAGCTTGAGGAAGGGTGCGCCCTCCAGCGTCATCGCCCCGCAGATGTGGATGTTGGCCGCCTCGATGTCCTTCTTCGAGTAGCCGAGGAACGGCAGCAGCTCGAAGGTCGGATCCGTGAGCTTCTCCTCGGGCACCTTCAGCGTGTCCCGCAAAAAGTCGTCGCCGAGGTTCCAGCGGTTGAAGACGAACTTGATGTCGAAGGCCGATTTCAGGCCGCCCTCGATCGCCTTGATCTTGTCGTCCGTGAATCCCTTGGCGCGCAGCGAACCGGGGTTGATCGCCGGAGCCTGGCCCATGGAGCCGTGGCCGACGGCGTAGGCTTCGATCTCGGCAATATCGCTCTCGCGATAGCCGAGCGAGCGGAGCGCATCGGGGGCGGCCCGGTTGATGATCTTGAAGTAGCCGCCGCCGGCCAGCTTCTTGAACTTCACCAGGGCGAAGTCGGGCTCGATGCCGGTGGTGTCGCAATCCATCACGAGGCCGATCGTGCCGGTGGGCGCGATGACGGTGGCCTGGGCGTTGCGGTAGCCGTGGGCTTCGCCGAGGGACAACGCACGATCCCAAGCCGCACGGGCATGGTCGCCGAGGTCGCCCTGCGGGATGTTGGCGTGGTCGAGCGGGACGGGCGCGATCGAGAGAAACTCGTAGCCCTCCGCCTCGCCATGCGCCGCGCGGCGATGGTTGCGGATGACCTTGAGCATCGCGTCGGCATTGTCCTCGTAGGCCGCGAACGGCCCGAGCTCGGCCGCGATCTCGGCGGAGGTGGCGTAGCTGACGCCCGTCATGATCGCGGTGAGCGCGCCAGCGAGCGCCCGGCCCTTATCGGAATCGTAGCCGAGGCCCATGGTCATCAGCAGGCCGCCGATATTGGCGTAGCCGAGGCCCAGCGTCCGGTACTTGTAGGACAGCTCCGCGATCTCCTTCGACGGAAACTGCGCCATCATCACCGAGATCTCGAGCACCACCGTCCAGAGGCGGTTGAGATGCTCGAAGGCCTCGACGTCGAAGCGCTTCGAGGCGCGGTCGTACATCGTCAGCAGGTTGGCCGAGGCCAGGTTGCAGGCGGTGTCGTCGAGGAACATGTACTCGGAGCACGGGTTCGACGCCCGGATCCTGCCGCCCGACGGGCAGGTGTGCCAGTCGTTCATCGTGGTGTTGAAGTGCAGGCCCGGATCGGCCGACTGCCAGGCCGCCTCGCCGATCTTCTCCCAAAGGTGGCGGGCGTCGACTTCACGCGTCTTCGACGAGTTGCGCTCCTTGAGCTGCCACTTTCCGCCGGCATCCACCGCGCGCAAGAAGTCGTCCGTCAGCGAGACGGAGTTGTTGGAATTCTGGCCGGCCACCGTGAGGTAGGCTTCCGAGTCCCAGTCGGTGTCGTAGACGGGGAAGTCGATCTTGGTGAAGCCCTGACGCGCGAACTGCACGACGCGCTTGGTGTAGCCATCGGGCACCATCGCCTTGCGGGCAGCCTTGATCTCGCGCTTGAGGGCCGGGTTGCGCTCGGGGTCGAAGCAGGCGTCGCCCTCGGCCTCGCACTGGGTGCAGGCCTTCATCACCGCGGTAAGGTGCTTCGAGACGACCTTCGAACCGGTGACGAGGGCGGCGACCTTCTGCTCCTCCTTCACCTTCCAGTCGATGAAGGCCTCGATGTCCGGGTGGTCGATGTCGACGATGACCATCTTGGCCGCGCGGCGTGTGGTGCCGCCGGACTTGATCGCGCCGGCCGCCCGGTCGCCGATCTTGAGGAAGCTCATCAGGCCCGACGACTTGCCGCCGCCGCCGAGTTTTTCGTTCTCGCCCCGCAGCATGGAGAAGTTCGAGCCGGTGCCGGAGCCGTACTTGAACAGGCGCGCCTCACGCACCCACAGGTCCATGATGCCGCCCTCGTTCACGAGGTCGTCCTGGACGCCCTGGATGAAGCAGGCATGCGGCTGCGGGTGCTCGTAGCTCGATGCCGACTTCGTCAGCTCGCCGGTGCGGTAGTCGCAGTAATAGTGGCCCTGGCTCGGGCCATCGATGCCGTAGGCCCAATGCAGGCCGGTGTTGAACCATTGCGGCGAATTCGGCGCGACCATCTGGCGGGCGAGCATGAAGCGCAGCTCGTCCATGAACGCGGCGGCGTCCTCTTCCGAGGTGAAGTAGCCGCCCTTCCAGCCCCAGTAGGTCCAGCAGCCGGCCAGCCGATCGAACACCTGCGTGGAGGTGATCTCGGAGCCGACACGCTCGGCCTCGGGCAGCTCGGCCAGCGCCGCCTCGTCGGCGACGGAGCGCCAGAGGAAGGAGGGGACGGAATTCTCCTCGACCTTCTTCAGCCGCGCGGGCACGCCGGCCTTGCGAAAATACTTCTGCGCCAGCACGTCGGCGGCGACCTGGCTCCAGCTCTCGGGAACCGAGATGCCGTCGAGCCGGAACACGACCGAACCGTCGGGGTTGCGGATCTCGCTCACCGCCTCGCGGAACGGAATCGTCGCGTAGGGGGACTGGCCTGCCGTGGTGTAGCGCCGCTCGAACCGCATGAATCGCTTCTCCCTGGACGCGCAGGGCGCGCCCCGCCGACGACCCCGTCGGCATGGCTTGAACACATGAGACAATCGCCCGGCCGGACAACGGATTCGGCAGCAAATGCAGAGATTTGCCGAACCTCGCCGCGACATGCGTGCGGGGGGTGCGTACCCCGCTCCGCGCCGTCCGAAGCGTTGACCGGACCCTAACGCTGGGGCACGCGGCTCGTCAACAACTGGTGCTTTGCCGGCTGGTTGCCCCAAGATGTAGTGTTTTGCGCACCAAAATCTGTGGAAAACCCCGGCGTCGCGCTAAGTGCCGATCCGGCCTCGCCGATTGCCCGGCATAAAATTTTTGCTCCACAGCCTCCCTGGCAAGTGCCGCGTCGGAGACCTCGCTCGAACCGTCGGAATGTGGCGGACGTGTCGCACATGCAGCAGTTGGCGGGGCCAGGACCGGGGGCTGTCGCCGCCTGCCCGGGCCGTCCGCCACGCTGGACTTGAGCAGGGGCCCCGCTCATAAGAGCGGCGCCGACGGCAGGCCCGCGCGCCGCGACGAGGAACCATGGCCCTCAAGGACACGCTGCTTCGCATCTTCACCTGGTGGAACGGTCAGACCGTTTCGCTGGCCATCATGACCGCGCGCAGCGGTCAGTTCGTCGGCGCGGACGAGTTCGGCAACAAGTACTACAAGGCGCTCGGTCCCCTGATCGACCGATCGGTCGGCCCGGAGCGGCGCTGGGTGATCTACAACGGCTATGCCGACGCCTCGAAGGTGCCGCCCGGCTGGCGCGGCTGGCTCTGCCACAACGGCGACATCCCCCCGAGCGAGGAAGACTATCAACCCCGCGAATGGCAGAAGGCCCACGTCGCGAATACGACAGGCACCTCCGAGGCCTATCGGCCGAGGGGGTCGCAGCTCTCGCGGGGAGCGCGTCCCGCCGCGACCGGCGATTACGTGCCGTGGTCGCCGGGGGAATAGACGCCCCGGCCTGATCCCGCTCCGCATCGTTCCTGTCCGCGAACCGTTGCAAGCGTCGCGGAGCGCTGCTCAAGCCGCCCTTTTTCCACCAAGCTTCCCGTGTCCATAGCGCCCCATGCCGGCGCAGCTCCGGCCTCACGCCCAGCACAGTTTCGAGAGGGGCGCGCCTTGAGCCGCAGATCCGCACGCTTTCTTCGTCCCGCCGCCCTGGTGCTGGCGGCCCTCGGCCTCGCCGTGGGTCCCGCGCAAGCCGACAAGATCAAGAATCCGACCGCCGTCTTCTCCGGCCTCGACAAGATCACCGGCCGGATCGTGTCGTTCGAGGTCGCCGTCGACGAGACCGTGCAGTTCGGTGCGCTGCAGCTGACGCCGCGGGTCTGCTATTCGCGCCCGCCCACCGAGACGCCGAAGACCACGGCCTTCCTCGAGGTCGACGAGGTCACCCTCGACAACAAGTATCGCCGCATCTTCACGGGCTGGATGTTCGCCTCGAGCCCCGGCCTCCACGCCATCGAGCACCCGATCTACGACGTCTGGCTCGTCGATTGTAAGGGCGGCACCGACGTGATCGCCGAGCTCAAGGAGCAGGAGGACACGCCGGCGCTCGCCTCCCGCACCGACAAGAAGAAACGCGACAAGGCGGGCGACCCGACGAAGGCGACGGCCCAAGTCAACCAGCAGGGCCAGGTCGACGTCGAAGGTCCGCGCGGCGTGCCGGTGCAGCCCAAGCAGAAGCCGTCCCGAAAATTCTTCCCGACGAACGAAGGCCCGGGTCCGGCCCCCCCGCCGCAGCGCGAAGAGACGATCTTCGACCGGATCTTTCGCTGAGGCATCAAAGCGTGCTGCCGTTTCACAGAAACGGCAGCACGCTTTGCGTTATCGCGATCGCATGATGGTTTCGGAAAACCGGATTCCACTTTTCCGCATCATGCTTCAAGCCGCGATCCTGCCGCGCGCGCTCATGAACGGGCCGACCGGCGCGCGGGCGGCTGCGAACGAGCCGAGCCCGATCGGCTTCGGCATGCCGAGATAGATCGCCTCCATCCCGCCGGACCGCCGATAGGTCTCGTGCCAGAAGCCGGAGCCGGCGGGATCCTTCGCGAATCGACTCCACCAGCCCTTGTGCGGCTCCGAGCGGGTGAAGGCCTCGAGGCTCTCGAAATCCCGCCAGTACTGCCGCATGCCGACGTGGTTGAGGGCATAGAGCACGCTCTCGTGCGCCAGCAGCCCGTCGGGCTTTTCGCGGTTCAGATCTCCGAGCCGGCGGCCGATGCCGAGGAGTGCTTTCAGGCCGCGCCAGGTGGTCACCCGGAAGCCGAGATAGACCACCACGAGATCGGGATAGCCGCCGAGATCGACGGAGATTCGTCCGGGGCCGATAGGCGGGGCTTTTGGGTCCGTCTGGTCCGTCATGGCCGCGTCTCCTGCCGAGGCGGTCAGCATAGGCGCAATGCCGATCGTGTGGGCAAGTTCCTCGCCGGCAGCCGGCCAGTGGAGCGCTCCACCGCACTGGCCGTCCTTCAAAGGCGGAACGGCCCAATCACGGCCGCTCGGAGGCGAGTGCCGCAAGGGCCTGGGCCCCACCGACACCCCGGTCGCAGGGCCAGATCGCCCAGTCCGCCTCCTGCGCCACCGCCTCGTTCAGGCGGCGCTTGTAGATGTGGCGCGGCACTTCCTCGACGCCGAACTGGCCGAGATGGTCGGTGAGGAACTGGGTGTCGGCCAGCTGATAGCCGCCGGCGCGCAGCCGCGCGACGAGGTGGACGAGGGCCACCTTCGAGGCGTCGCTGACCTCGTGGAACATGCTCTCGCCGAAGAAGGCCGCACCCAGCGAGACGCCATAGAGGCCGCCGACCAGCCGGCCCTCGCTGTAGACCTCGACCGTGTGGCAGCGGCCGGCATCGAACAGCGCGCCGTAGAGATCGCGGATCCGAGCGTTGATCCAGGTCCGGGCGGTGTCGCGCCTGGGTGCGGCGCAACCCGAGATCACCGCCTCGAAATCGCGGTCCGAGACCACCTCGAACACGTCCGAGCGCACGGTGCGGGCAAGACGCCGGGGTACGTGGAAGCGGTCGAGCGGTAGGACTCCGCGGGCGCGGGGCTCGACCCAGTAGATCGTCGGATCGTCCGCGTCCTCGGCCATCGGAAAGATGCCGGCGGCATAGGCCTTCAGCAGGATGTCCGGCGTGATGTCCACGGGAGTGCGATCGTGCATCCCCCGTTCTCGCGCGCCGAGCCTGCGAACGCCAGCCGCCTCAGACGCCGTCCAGGCCGACGGTCTCCAGAAACCCTTCGAGCCAGTGGATGTCGTAGAGGCCGTTCTGGACATCGGCGTTGCGCACCAGCGTGCGGAACAGCGGCAGCGTGGTGTCGACGCCGTCGACGACGAACTCATCGAGCGCCCGGCGCAGACGCATCAGGCACTCGTTGCGGGTGCGGCCGTGCACGATGAGCTTGCCGATCAGCGAATCGTAGTGCGGCGGGATGCGGTAGCCCTGGAACACCGCGGAATCGACGCGCACGCCGAGGCCGCCCGGCGGGTGGAAATAGGTGATCAGGCCGGGAGAGGGCCGGAAGGTCGAGGGGTGCTCGGCATTGATCCGGCACTCGATGGCGTGGCCGGTGACGTGGATGTCCGACTGGCCGACCGAGAGCGGATTGCCGGCCGCGACCCGGATCTGCTCGTTGACGAGGTCGATGCCGGTGATCATCTCCGTGACCGGATGCTCGACCTGGATCCGGGTATTCATCTCGATGAAGTAGAAGCGCCCGTCCTCGTAGAGGAACTCGATGGTGCCGGCGCCGAGATAGCTCAGCTCCTGCATGGCCTTGGCGCAGATGCCGCCGATTTCGGCGCGCATCTCGGCGTTGAGCGCGGGCGAGCCGCCCTCTTCCCAAACCTTCTGGTGGCGGCGCTGCAGCGAGCAGTCGCGCTCGGCCAGATGGATGGCATTGCCCCGGCCGTCGCCGAGGATCTGAACCTCGATGTGGCGCGGCTTCTCCAGGTACTTTTCGAGATAGACCGCGTCGTCGCCGAAGGCGGCCTTGGCCTCGGTACGGGCCATGTTCAGCGCCTCTTCGAGGTCGGCCTCGGTGCGCGCGACCTTCATGCCGCGCCCGCCGCCGCCCGACGCCGCCTTGACCAGCACCGGATAGCCGATCTCGGCTGCGACCTTCTTCGCCTCGTCGGTGTCGGTGACGCCGCCCTCGGAGCCGGGCACGCAGGGAATGCCGAGGCGCTTGGCCGTGCGCTTCGCCTCGATCTTGTCGCCCATCGTGCGGATATGCTCGGCCTTGGGGCCGATGAAGCCGATATTGTGGTGCCCGAGCACCTCGGCGAAGCGGGCGTTCTCCGAAAGGAAGCCGTAGCCGGGATGCACGGCGTCGGCCCCGGTGATCTCGCAGGCGGCGATGATCGAGGGGATGTTGAGGTAGCTGTCGCGGGCGGCCGGCGGGCCGATGCAGACGCTCTCGTCGGCGAGCCGCACATGCATCGCGTCGGCATCCGCCGTGGAGTGGACGGCGACGGTCGCGATCCCGAGCTCCTTGGCCGCCCGCAGGATGCGCAGTGCGATCTCGCCGCGGTTGGCGATCAGGATCTTGTCGAACATCTTTTCGGACTTACTCAATCACAAGAAGGGCTTCGCCGAATTCTACCGGCGTGCCGTCTTCCACGAAGATCGCCGTGACGGTGCCGGCGCGGGGCGCCACGATGTCGTTGAAGGTCTTCATCGCCTCGATGAGCAGCACCCTGTCGCCGGCCGCGACCTTGGAGCCGACATCGATGAAGGGCTTCGCCTCGGGCGAGGGGCGCAGATAGGCGGTGCCGACCATCGGCGAGGGCACCGCACCGGGATGGGCCGCGCCCTTGGCGGGCACCGCGGGCGTGCCGGGAGCGGAGGCGGCGACCGCCACGGGCGACGGAGCGGCCGCGGCGAGGGGGGCGGGCGCCACCTGCACCGCGATCTGCTCGATCTTGCGGGCGACGCGGATGCGCAGGTCGCCCTTCTCGACCTCGATCTCGGTGAGATCCGTCTCGGCGACCATCTTGGCGAGTTCGCGCACGAGTTCGGGATCGAAGGGTTCGTTCTTGGCCATCGCCTGCCGTCTTATGCGTCGGGTGAAGGGGGCTGACGCCCCTGAAGGAGATGCGCGAGCGCGTCGAGCCCCGCGCGGTAGCTGTAGGCGCCGAATCCGCTGATCACCCCGGCACAGACCGGCGCGATCAGCGAGACATGGCGGAAATCCTCACGGGCATGGACGTTCGAGAGGTGGATCTCGACCGCGGTGACCCTGGAGCCGGTGATCGCATCGCGCAGCGCGATCGAGGTGTGGGTGTAGGCGGCGGCGTTGATCAGCACGCCGGCCCCCGCCTCGCCCGCGTCCTGGACGAACGTCACGAGCTCGCCCTCGTGGTTGGTCTGGCGGAAGGTCAGCGCAAGCCCAAGCTCGCCGGCGCGCGCGACGCAGTCCCGCTCGATCTCCGCGAGGGTGGTCGAGCCGTAGATGCCCGGCTCGCGGCGGCCGAGCAGGTTGAGGTTCGGCCCGTTGAGGACGTGGATGGCGCGCATGGACCCTTAAGGTTGCGGCGGCCGGGCGAAAAAGCGTCCGGCCGGGGCGGAGCCGGTCTTAAACGACCGGCGAAGGCTGCGACAAGGGGACACGCGATCATGTCCCCGTCGCGCGATCGGTCGCGCTCAGCAGCTGGCGTGGCCGCACTGGCGGATGTCGGCGATCGTCTTCTTCATCGGCTCGACGCCGACGGCGCCCGGAAGGATCTCGTCGCCGATGATGAAAGCCGGGGTACCCGACAGGCTGAGCTTGTCGCCGAGACCCATGTTCTCGGCGAGCGCGGCCTTCACCTCGGGGCCGGCGGCGTCCTTCTTCAGCTTCTCCAGATCGAGGCCGAACTCCTTGGCGACGGCGAGCGCGCGCTCCGCGTTGATGCGTCCCTTGCTCTCCAGAAGCTTGACGTGGAAGTCGAACATCTTGTCGCCCTTGAGCTGCTGCTTGGCGGCGAGCGCGATCTTGCTGGCCTCCACCGACTCGTTGCCGAGCACGGGAAAGTCCTTGAGCACGACCTTCAGCTTCGGGTCGCCCTTCATCAGCGTCTGCACGTCGGTGAGCGCCTTGCGGCAATAGCCGCAATTGTAGTCGAAGAACTCGACCACGGTGACGTCGCCTGCCGGGTTGCCCGCCGTGACGCTGTGGGGGGAATCGACGAGGGTGGCGCTCGCCTCCTTGAGGGCGGCGGCCTGCGCGAGCTTCTGGGTCTCCTGCTGGCGGCGCTCGCCCTCGGCGACGGCCTCCTGGAGCACCTCGGGATTCTTCACGAGGTAGTCCTTGACGATCGCCTCGATCCCCTTGCGCTGCGAGTCGGTGAACGCAGCCGCATCCTCGGCCGACACGGAGGAGACGGCACCGAAGGCGACGGCCAGGACGAGGGCAAGCGCGGAGACGGAGCGGAGCAGGGGCATCGATGTCCTCGACGAGATCGGGGCGGGCCTCGCAACGGGCGCTGGGAGGCGGTGCGCTTCGGGTCTTGCGTTAGCGGCGGGGTTAGGCGTTTTCGCGGCGCGTGGTCAAATCACGGGCGCGTCGGCGGATTCGCCGCCGGCCCCGGCAGCGAAGGTCCGTCGCGATGTCCGACGATCCGATCGAGCGCCTGCGCCGGATCTGCCTCGCCCTGCCGGAGGCAAGCGAAAAACGCGCCTGGGGCGACCCGACCTTCCGGGTGCGCGACCGGATCTTCGCGATGCCGAAATCCGGTGACGGCCGCCTCTCGGTCTGGATGAAGGCGCCGCCGCACGCCCAGGAGATCCTGATCGGCGCCGACCCGGCGCGCTTCTTCGCGCCGCCCTATGTCGGCCCCAAGGGCTGGGTCGGCATGCGGCTCGACGCTGCGCCGGACTGGGAGGAGGTGAGGGCACTCGTCACCCGCAGCTACCGGCTGATCGCGCCGAAGCGGTTGGCGGCGCGGGTGGCAAAGTCGGCAATGCGGATTGAGCTTGCCAGCAATGGAATCCCGATCGATCGAGACGCGATGACCAACTCCCAAAAAATCTCGCGGCGCGTCCAGGCCGTGGCGCCGTTCCTGGCGATGGACGTGATGGCCGCCGCTGCCGCGAAAGTGCGGGCCGGCGACAGCGTGATCCGCATGGAGGTCGGCCAGCCCTCGGCCCCTGCCCCGCGGGCGGTGATCGCGGCGGCGCAGTCCGCCCTCGCCGACGGCCGGGTGCCGTACACGGAGGCGCTCGGCATGCCGGCTTTGCGCGAGCGCATCGCCCGGCACTATGCCGAGACTTACGGCGTCGCGGTGGCGCCGGAGCGGGTCGTCGTCACCACGGGCTCGTCGGCGGGGTTCGTGCTCGCCTTCCTGGCGCTGTTCGATGCCGGGGCGCGGGTGGCGGTGCCGCAGCCGGGCTATCCGGCCTATCGCAGCATCCTGCATGCCCTCGACCTCGTGCCGGTACCGCTGGTTCTGCGCCGGGCCGACCGCTTCGCGCCGACGAGCGCGCTGATCCGGGAGGCGGAAAACCTCGACGGGGTGCTGGTGATGAGCCCGGCCAACCCATCCGGCACGGTGATCGCGCCTGCCCGCCTCGCGGAACTCTGCGCCACCACGAAGGCGCTCGGCCTGCCCTTCATCTCGGACGAGATCTATCACGGGCTGAGCTACGGCGTGCCCACCGCCACCGCGCTGCAGTTCGACCCGGACGCGGTCGTCATCAACTCGTTTTCGAAATTCTACTGCATGACCGGCTGGCGCGTCGGCTGGATGGTGGTGCCCGAGACCCTGGTCCGCCCGATCGAGCGGCTGGCCCAGAACCTCTACATCTCGGCACCGTATCTCTCGCAGGTGGCGGCGCTGACGGCCTTCGATACCCTCGACGCGATCGGCGCGATCCGCGACGGCTACGCCGAAAACCGGAAAATCCTGCTCGACGCGCTGCCGGGCCTCGGCCTCGGCGAGGCGCATCCCGTCGACGGGGCCTTCTACCTCTACGCCGATGTCGGGCGGCTCACGGACGACGCCACCGCATTCTGCCGCCGGATGCTCGACGAGGCGGGGGTGGCGGCGACGCCGGGTCTCGATTTCGACCCGGCGCAAGGCCACCATCACGTCCGATTCTCGTTCGCCGGCTCCCAGGGCGAGTGCACCGAGGCCGTGCGGCGATTGCGGGCGTGGTTGTGCTAGACGCGACGGGAAACAGTGAAGACGACGAAGCCGTCGGCTCCGGCGTCACAGCCCCCTCGATCGCGTCCGCTCAGGCGGCCATCCGGCCCGTCACACCGTTGCCGCTGACACGGACGGCCTCGGTGCAGGTGGCGTCGAACGCGGTGAAGGCGGTCGAGGCCTTGTCCCAGTCCGAAGCGCGCACGCTGTCGACCATGAGACGGGCCTGACGGCCGGCTTCGGCGAGCATGTTGCGAAGAGCCATGTCGAGTCCGGATTCCACTGCCGCGTCCGCACCGGGGCGCTGGGCCGCGGCGGCGTCGGCCGGCGCGAGACCGACGAGGAGTCCGGCGAGGCCGCGTTTCCAGGTGGCGAGATCGGAGGGCAGCCGCGCGACGAGCGTGCCGGCCTTGTCGGCCTCGTCGCCGATCAACATGGCGCGGCTCGCCGTCTCCAGGCCGACGAGGCGGGTGATCGCGGCGGAGATTTCCGTACGGGCCTTGTCGGTGCCGGCGGCGATGCGCTCGACGCTGGACGAAATCTCGCCGGTGGCCTGCTGCTGCTGGTCCATGACGTCGGCGAGGGCGCGCATCTCGGCGGCCGCCTCGGCGACGGCACCGCTCTCGGATTCGACCCGGAGATTGGCGCGCTGCACGGCGCCGGCACCGGCGGCGACGGCTTCGCGGGTATGGGCCACGGTATCGCGCATGGTCGTGAGCTCGCCGCGCAGGCCGTCGAGACGGGTGCGGATCTCCTCGGTCGCCTTGGCGGTCTGACCCGACAATGCCTTCACCTCGCCGGCGACGACCGCGAAGCCGCGACCGGCCTCGCCGGCGCGGGCCGCTTCGATGGTGGCGTTGAGCGCCAGCAGATTGGTCTGGGCCGAGATGCTGGCGATGGCGGTGGCCATCTCCTCGATCTGCGCGGCCGCCCGCTCGAAGGCGGTGAGGCAGCCGGCGATCTTGGCCGAATGGGTCTCGATGGCGCCCATGCGGGCACCGGCCTGCGCGATGTCGCCGGCACAATCGGAGATGCCGGCGCGGGCGCGCTCGGCGGTGGCGGCGGCCTTCTGCGAGCGCGCGGCGATCTCGGCGGTCGAGACCGCAACCTCCTCGCTCGCGGCGGCGATGGTACGAGCTTGGTCGGCGATCTGCGCAGCGTCGTGGGTGAGCCAGCCGATCGCGGTACCGGCCTCGGAAGCGTCGGCGGCAATCCCCGCCTGACGGCGCAGGAGATCCATGTCGATGGCGACGGGCGCCGGCTCGACGATCACGGCCGGCGCAACGAGAGACACGAGCGTAGAGGCGGTTACGGCGTCCACACTGACGCGAGACTTGCGGAATCGTCCGAGCATTGTGGTGGAGTCCCCCCGCAAGCCGCAGAAACCGGCTCGACAGCGCCCACCATTAAACCACAGATGCAAAGCGCTGGTTAACGCAACTTGTCGGGACGCCTTCGGCAATAGCCAACGGATGCTGCACCGCAGAAACAACTTAGGTTGCGAAATACATGCGCATGCCCGCGATCCCGGTTCGGAGGAAGATCCGATACTTGGGTGATGGGGCGGTCGCGACAGAACGAAGCCGCCGAACCGAATGTTTCGGTGCGACGGCCTTGGAATCTCTCAGGTCCCGACGGCGAACCGGGATCCGGTTCGCCGGGAAGGGCTTACTCGCCGGTCAGGGCGGCCTTCGTGCGCGACCACCAGCCGGCACGCTTCGGACGGTCCGGATCGATCGGAGTCAGGACCACGGCGACCGGCTCCGGCGCGGGCTGATACACGGGGACCGGCTGCGGCTCGGCCTCCGGAGAGGCCAGGGCAGGCTCGACCGGCAGATCGACGGCATCCTGGATCGGAGCGTCGGCCTGCGCGGCCGGTTCCGCGTCGGCGCCATTGGCCACGGGCTCTTGATGCACCGGCTCCTGGGCAGCCTCGGCGGAGACGGCCATGACCGTCTCGGCACTGACCGGCTCCTCGGCGGCGGCGACATCGCCGGACTCTGACTCCTCCGATCCGTTGTCGTCACCCCGGTCGGCGCGGCCACGTCCGCCACGCTCGCGCTCGCGCCCACGGCCACCGCGGCGGCCACGGCGGCGGCGGCGTCCTGCGCCGTCGCCGTCAGCGTCGGTCGCGGTCTCGTCGCGGTCGGCATTCGCCGCGACTCCGGTCTCACCGATCTCGGCGTCGCTCCCCTCGTCGGAGCCGGCTTCGATCTCGTCGGACGCTTCGCCGGACTCGTCCGACTCGTCGCCCTCGCGGCCGTTCTCCTCGTCGGACCCGGTGCGGCCGCCGCGACGGCGACGACGGCGACGACGGCGACGGCCGTTCTCGTCGCTCGATTCGTCGCCGGCCTCGCGGGTCTCCGCGCCGTCCTTCGCCTCAATCTCGGTCTCGACCTCTGTCTCCTCCGCGACCTCGTCCTCGATCTCGTCGTCCTCGGCTTCGTAGACCGGAGAGATGGCGAGGGCGCGCACGCCCGTGACCGGCCCTGCCGCCTTCACGGCGAGTTCGCCGCGCTCCAGCAGGTAAGGCGAGCTCGCCACGAGACTGTCGTCGGCGGCGATGGTGACGGTGACGCCGAAGCGCATCTCAAGCTCGTGCAGATGCGCGCGCTTCTGGTTGAGGATGTAGAGGCAGGCTTCCGTGCGGGTGCGGAGCACAAGGTTGTGGGTCGCGCTCTTGACCAGCGCCTCCTCGATCGAGCGCAGGGTGTGGAGCGCCACCGACGAGGTGGCCCGCACGTAGCCCGAGCCGCCGCAATGCGGGCACTGGATCGACGAGGATTCGAGCACGCCGGCACGGATGCGCTGACGGCTCATCTCCAGGAGGCCGAAGGGCGAGATCCGGCCGACCTGGATGCGGGCGCGGTCGTTCTTGAGGGCCTCGTTGAGGCGCTTCTCGACGGCGCGGTTGTTGCGCTTTTCCTCCATGTCGATGAAGTCGATCACGACGAGGCCGGCGAGGTCGCGCAGGCGCACCTGGCGGGCGACCTCGTCGGCCGCCTCGAGGTTCGTCTTGAGTGCGGTATCCTCGATGTCGTGCTCGCGGGTGGCGCGCCCGGAATTCACGTCGACCGAGACCAGCGCCTCGGTCGGGTTGATGACGAGGTAGCCACCAGAGCGCAGGGTGACGTGGGTCGAGAACATCGCGTCGAGCTGCTGCTCGATGCCGTAGCGCGTGAACATCGGCGTCGCGTCGGTATAGGGCTTCACTACCTTGGAGGAGGTGGGCATCAGCATCCGCATGAAGTCCTTGGCCTCGCGGTAGGCGTCGGCGCCCGCGACCAGGACCTCCTCGAGTTCCTTATTGTAGAGATCGCGGATCGCCCGCTTGATCAGCGACCCCTCCTCGTAGACCAGCGCCGGCGCGGTCGAGGACAGCGTCAGCTCCCGCACGCTCTCCCAGAGCCGCATCAGGTACTCGAAGTCGCGCTTGATCTCGGGCTTGGTGCGCGAGGCGCCGGCCGTGCGCAGGATGATCCCCATGCCCTCCGGCACGTCGAGATCGGCCACGACCTCCTTCAGGCGCTTGCGGTCGGCCGCCGAGGTGATCTTGCGGGAGATGCCGCCGCCACGACCCGTATTCGGCATCAGCACGGAGTAGCGGCCGGCGAGCGACAGGTAGGTGGTGAGCGCCGCGCCCTTGGTGCCGCGCTCTTCCTTGACGACCTGGACCAGGATGATCTGGCGGCGCTTGATCACCTCTTGGATCTTGTAGTGACGACGATAGGCGCGGGGACGCTCGGGGATTTCGGCCATCGCATCGCCGGCGCCGCCGGTCTGCGCGACGCGGGGCTCGCCGTCCTCGTCGACGGAATCGTCATCCTCGTCGGAATCGTCCTCGTCTTCGTCGTCCTCCGAATCCTCGTCGGAATCGTCGTCCTCGTCTTCATCCGCGTCGGCGTCGTGCTCGTCCTCTTCCTCGGAGACGTGCGCATCGGACTCGGCCTCGGTCGGCGCCGCCGCGATGGCTGGCTCGGCATCGGCTTCGGCCGGATGCGGCGCCTCGGAGATGGCGGCAACGTCGGCGGGCTCCGGCGATGGCTCGTCGGCAGACGTCTCTGCGGGCGCGTCGTCCGTACGGTCGGCGGCGTCGAGGACGCCAGGCGGCAGTTCCGAAGCGTCGCCGCTGACGCCCGGCTCGTGCGCCGTCGCGTCGGACCGCGCCTCGTCGGCGTGATTCGCGTCATGCTCCCCGGAGGCCGGCGCGTGCTCGTCCTCGGCGCTGACCGATTCGTCGGTCTTGGCGGTGGCGGCCTCGGCGCGGCGCCCGCGCGGGCGGCGGCCCCGCGAACGGCGTTCCTCGCGCTCGTGGTGCTCTTCCTCCTCCCGCCGCTCCGCCTCGATCAGGGCGAGGCGGTCGGCCATCGGGATCTGGTAGTAGTCGGGATGGATCTCGCTGAAGGCGAGGAAGCCGTGGCGGTTGCCGCCGTATTCGACGAAGGCGGCCTGGAGCGAGGGCTCCACCCGCGTCACCTTGGCGAGGTAGATGTTGCCGCGCAGGGGCCTGCGGCTGGCCGACTCGAAGTCGAATTCCTCGACTTTAGATCCGTGGACCGTGACGACCCGGGTCTCCTCCGGGTGCATCGCGTCGATGAGCATCTTGTTGGTGTTGGCCATGACGAACTTTCGACATGGCGGCGGACGGGGCACACCTTGGACCTTGCCGTCCCGGCGGCGCCTTCCGCGGCCGTGAGGCCGGAACGGGGAGGGCGCGTGTCGGGCTCGTCGCCGTGGCCTGGAGGCTCAGGGGCGAGAGGCTTCGGGAAAAGGGTTTGCCGTCAACCGCCGCTCGGCGCCGGTGATCGGCGCGCCTGGGGTTGAACATGGCCGGCGGGAGGAAGGAGACGGCGCAACGCGACGGGCGTGCGCGGGAGGCACGAGCAACGGCAACCGATGCTGTGTGTCCCCCCATCCCTTCCGGCCTCACGAAGATTCCTGACCGGTCATGCCGGCCGCATGTCATTCGAAACAGGTGCGGCGGGACAAAAATCCCCGTCGCGCTTGCCGACACCGATCCGGCCTCGAAACGTGTCCGAAGATCACCACGAGGAGCCGGCTGCGAGAAGCACGCGAGGGGGCTTTCCGCGTCCGAAGGCCGCAAGTGTGACCATCGGGACCGGATGGGGTCGGTTTCATTAGCGTTTGTCACGCGCGTTTGGCAAGAGTCTGTTTCGATGACAGGTTTTCGCGATGGTCGCAGCCCTGCGACCAAAGCCCGGTGCGCGCGTTCCGGACGCCGCCGCTCGGCAGCGATGGATCGAGGGCCGAATTCCGGCCGAAAAGGAATGCTTAACCACGATCGCTCTAAGTCCTAGAGACAGGCCCCGGGGAACCAGACGCCCGCCGATGCCGACACGCGCCCGCCCGTTTCCGACCGTCCTGCTCGCGCTGGCGCTCTCCGCCAGCGTGCCGGCATTCGCCCAGGACAACGACAAGCTACGCATGGGCGCGGTGGCGATCGGAGCCGAACTCGCCACGCAGGGCACCGCGACCACCCTCACCCTGATCCTGTCCAAACCCGTCGAGGCCCGCGCCTTCGTGATGGAGCGGCCGGACCGGGCGGTGATCGACCTGCCGGAGGTCAACTTCCAAATCGGCCCGGAGGCCGGAATCAAGCGGGAGGGCGTCGTCACCTCCTACCGCTATGGCCTGTTCGCGCCGGGCCGCTCGCGCATCGTCGTCGATCTCGCCGGCCCGGCCGTCGTCGACGGGATCGAGACGAAGACGCGGCGCGACGGCGCGACGCTCCTGTCGATCGCCTTCAGGCGGGCCGAGCGCGACGTGTTCCGCAAGGCGGCCGTCGCGAGCGACCCCTCGCCGTCGCTGCGCAAGACCCTTCCGGCGGAGGCTGTCGACAGTCGTCCGCTCGTGGTGGTCGACGCCGGACATGGCGGCACCGATCCCGGCGCCATCGCCAAGACCGGCGTGCTCGAGAAAGACATCGTGTTCGGCTTCGCGCGATCGCTGGTGGAGCGCCTGAAGGCTGGGGGTCGCTACCGCGTGACCATGACCCGCGACCGCGACGTGTTCGTGCCGTTGGCCGATCGCGTCCGCATCGCCCGCGAGGCCAGGGCCGACCTGTTCATCTCGATCCATGCGGATTCGATCTCGGCCGCCCCGCAGGTGAAGGGCGCCACGATCTATACCGGCTCCGAGAAGGCGACCGACGCCGAATCCGCCAAGCTCGCGGAGCGCGAGAACAAGGCGGATTCCGCCGCCGGCACCGACTCGGCCGTCGGCCCGGCCGACGTGTCGGACATCCTGCAGGAGCTGACGCTGCGGGAGACCCGCGGCTTCTCCTCGGGCTTCGCCCACCGCCTGATGGGCCAGCTGTCGCCGGTGATGGAGATGAGCGGCAAGCCCCATCGCGAGGCCGGCTTCGTGGTGCTGCGCTCGCCCGACGTACCCTCGGTGCTGGTCGAGCTCGGCTACCTGTCGAGCAAGAGCGACCTCGAGAAGCTGCAATCCGAGGAATGGCGCACCAACGTCACCGGCTCGATGGCCAAGGCCGTCGACCTGTTCTTCGCCGGGCGCAACACCTCGGCCCAGCCGATCGGCGCACCGCCGAGCACCACCGGCTCGGTGCCCTTCGGCAAGGGCAGCGCTTTCACCGGCTCGGCCATGACGATGCCGCGGTTGGGCGGGTCGCGGTAGAGGTCGCCGCAGTTTCACCATAGAACCGGTGTCGATACGGGCTCGATCAAGCCCGGTCGGGCCGAAGCCGCCGAATGGCTCGCGACCGCGCCGACGCACACAGCCTTTGAGGCCGCATCCACTACCGGCCGGCCCCGCGGGGCCGTCGGCGGGCGGCCAAGCGACGGAACGGACATCCGGATGCGATTCATCCTGCGGTTCTTCGGGATCCTGTTCTCGGCCGGCGCCGTGCTGTTCTGCATCGCGGCGGCCGTCGGCGCGTTCTTCTATTGGAAGTACAGCCAGGACCTGCCGGACCACGCCGCGCTCGCCAATTACGAGCCGCCGGTGATGACCCGCGTCCACGCGGCGGACGGCTCGATGCTGGCGGAATACGCCCACGAGCGCCGCCTCTACCTGCCGATCCAGGCGATGCCGAAGGTCATCGTCGCGGCCTTCCTCTCGGCGGAGGACAAGAACTTCTACAAGCACGGCGGCATCGATCCCGAGGGCATCGTGCGCGCCCTGGTGACGAACCAGGCCACCGGCAAGAAGCAGGGCGCCTCGACCATCACGCAGCAGGTCGCCAAGAACTTCCTGCTCTCGGCCGAGCAGACCTACGACCGCAAGATCAAGGAGGCGCTGATCGCGCTCCGGATCGAGTCGGCCTACTCGAAGGACAAGATCCTCGAACTCTACCTCAACGAGATCTTCCTCGGCACCATCGTCCCGGGCCGCAACCTGCACGGCGTCGCGGCGGCCTCGCTCGATTACTTCGGCAAGTCGGTCCATGAGCTGACCATCAACGAGGCGGCCTATCTCGCCGCGCTGCCGAAGGGGCCGAACAACTACCACCCCTACCGCAAGACCCAGGCGGCGCTGGCGCGCCGCAACGAGATCATCGGCCTGATGGCCCAGAACGGGTACATCACCAATCAGGAGGCGGACGACGCCAAGAAGAAGCCGCTCGGCATCAACCCGCGCGTCGCCTTCCCGAACGCGGCCGTCTCGAACTACTTCACCGAAGAGGTCCGCCGCGAGATCGCCGAGCGCTACGGCCAGACAAAGCTCTACGAAGGCGGCCTCTCGGTGCGCGCCACCGTCGACCCGAAGATGCAGGCCTGGGCCCGCAAGGCGCTGGTCGACGGCCTCGTACGCTACGACCAGTCCCACGGCTGGCGCGGCGCCGAGCACAAGGTCGACCTGACCGGGCGCGACTGGGGCCTCGCCGTCTCCGAGGTGCCGGTGCTCGGCGATATCGCCCCCTGGCGTGTCGCCGTCGTCCTGAACACCCAGGGCGGCAATGCGCAGATCGGCCTGCAGCCACGACGCGAAGGCGGCGGCGCCGTCAGCAAGGACCGCGAGACCGGCATCATCGGCGCCGACGGCGTCAAGTGGACCGGCCGGGGCGTCGCCTCGGCGCTGAGTTCGGGCGACATCGTCTATGTCGAGGCCATCGAGGGTGGAACCGGACGCTACCGCCTGCGCCAGAAGCCCGAGATCTCCGGCGCCATCGTCGCGATGGACCCCTATACCGGCCGCGTGCACGCCATGGTCGGCGGCTTCTCCTACGACGAATCCGAGTTCAACCGCGCGACGCAGGCGATGCGCCAGCCCGGCTCGTCGTTCAAGCCGATCGTCTACTCTGCGGCGCTCGACAACGGCTACACCCCGTCCTCGATCGTGCAGGATTCGCCGATCACCATCGAGGCCGGTCCCGGCCAGGAAGCCTGGAGCCCGTCGAACTACGACGGCAAGTCCGGCGGCCCGCATACGCTGCGCTACGGCATCGAGCACTCGAAGAACCTGATGACGGTGCGCCTCGCCAAGGACGTCGGCATGCCGCTGATCGCGGAATATGCCCGCCGCTTCGGCGTCTACGACGATCTGCTCCCCGTGCTTCCGATGTCGCTCGGCGCCGGCGAGACCACGGTGCTGCGAATGGTCACCGCCTATTCGATGCTGGCCAATGGCGGCCGCCGCATCAGGCCGACGCTGATCGACCGGATCCAGGACCGCACCGGCGAGACCATCTACCGCCACGACAACCGCAAATGCGTCGGCTGCGACGCGGAGAAGTGGTCGGGCCAGGACGAGCCGAAGCTCGTCGACGAATCCGAGCAGGTGCTCGATCCGCTCACCGCCTACCAGATGGTCTCGATCATGGAGGGCGTGGTCCAGCGCGGCACCGCGACGATCCTGAAGCAGATCGGCAAGCCGCTCGCCGGCAAGACCGGCACGACGAACGACGCCAAGGACGCCTGGTTCGTGGGCTTCTCGCCGGACCTGGCCGTGGGCGTCTATCTCGGCTTCGACAAGCCGAAGTCGCTCGGCGACCGCGCCACAGGTGGCGGGCTCGCTGCGCCCATCGCCCTCGACTTCCTCAAGGTCGCCCTCAAGGACAAGCCGCCGACCCCGTTCCGGGTGCCGCCGGGAATCAAGCTGATCCGCGTCTCGGCCGGCTCCGGCACCCGTGCCGGCTCGGGCGAGGGCGCCGGCACGATCCTCGAAGCCTTCAAGCCGGGCACCGCACCGCCGGACGCCTACGTCGCCCAGCCCGACGCGCCGACCATGGTGCCCGAGGGCGCCGGCGCCGCCGCGCAGACCGGCGGGGTCTACTGATCCCGACAGGGGCCGAGCGCGACTCGTCCTGCGTCGCGGTGCAGCGGCGGCCTTCCGCCGAACGCGCCGCCCTGAGACGGCTTCCGACGGAACCGACAGGTCCGCCTCCGTCCTTGCGAAAGCAGGCACCGGTTGTTTCGATGCCCGATACAATCAACCAGAAACGGCATGAGCCGGCGGTACATCGGAAACTATTCGACCGGGCCTGAGGAAACTTCGACAAATCGGATCGAAGGATTTGTCGGAAACCCGACATAGTCGTATGTTTGTCCCATCACCGGCCAACGATCTTGGGCGCCGGTGGCTGAGAGTTGCGTGTGCTCCCGCCTGTCCTGCGTGGAGCCTGCCATAGCTCGTTTCTTCTTCAACGTCTTCGACGGCACCGGCACGACCGACACGGACGGAACCGAACTGATCGACTGGCAGCAGGCCCGCCGCGAGGCCATCCGCATGGCCGGCCTCATCCTGATCAACGAGGGCGACAAGCTTCAATCCGGCAACGGCTGGACGATGGAGGTCAGCGACGAGGCGGGGCTCGTCCTGTTCCAGCTCGAGGTCCGTTTCATGGAGACGCCCGTGGTGGCGATGCAGACGGACGATCAGGTGCGTTCCACGTTGCCGCGACGCTGACGCGACGGCATACGTTCGAAACGGTCCCTCACGACGGCCAGGACGCGGGCCGCCGCGGAACCGACTTGGTTCGTGACGACCTGCGCCCCGCATCATCCCGTCATCGGGCTGTCTCGGCCATGCCTCCGGCGGAGAACCGCAGGGATCGCGGCGCTTGCGATCCTCCCTCAGACAGATGCCTTGCGCGCCATGGCGAGGTCGGCCAGCGCCCCGATCCGCATGTTGCGGGCCGGGGCATCGATCATGAAGCGCTCGGCGATCTCGCCGATCACCACATCGGGCCGGACCTCGGCCAGATAGTCCCAGTCCATGCTCGTCGACCACAGGAAATGGACCTCGCGAAACCTGTCGGCGAGGAATGGCGTCAGCGTCGCCACCGGGCTCATGGCGCTGTGCTGCGCATAGGAATCGCCGAAGATCACGATCCGGCGCGGATCGGCCTCGGGGTCGTCGTTGCGGAAGACCGCATGGGCGCCGATATGCGCGTCCATCGGCCGGCCGGCGGCCTCGAAATGGCTCAGCAGGCCGTTGGCGTGGATGCGCCGCGCCGCACTCTCGAACCGGCAGTTCTCGACCGTCTCCACCGGCATCGGCGTGAGCTTGGTCGCGAGATCCCCGGAATACGAGAACGTCTCCTGCAGCCGCCGGGCGGCGATGTCGTCGCGGGGCGCGACGTCGAGGCGGGCGAGGATCGTGCGGTAGGCGAGATCGCAGCCCGCAAAGGTCCAGTGCGTGTCGGTGCGCCGGTAGAGCGGAACCTCCCAGCGCGCCGCCCGCATCGGGCCGACGAGATCGACCAGCGCCTTCGCGCCCGCCGAACCGCGCAGCCAGCGCCGGAGCCGCAGCGCCGGAGCCCGCTCCGGGTCGAAGGCGAGGCCATCGACGGCGTCGTGGTAGATCGTGAGCTTCTCCGGCGCGACGACGTGGAGATAGGCCGCCCCGAACCGCGCGCTCCGCCGCACCCGCTCGGCGAGATGACTCCGCCACCGCCACAGCGTCCGTCGCGAGAAGCCCGGCCTGCCGAACTGGTCGAGGACGCGGTTGCGGCCGCCGGTGAGGAAGAGCCAGCCGTCGCGCCCGACATGCACCTCGGCAGCAGAGGAGGAGGGCGTGGCGGCGTCCTGCTGTCGGGTGGCGAGCATCGGCTCCGTCGCGTGTCTCTCACGAAACGCCCGGTCATCGGGCGTGATCCCACGACTGCAACGGTGACGCGAGAGTTTCGTGGGAAGCACTTAGCCGCGGGCGCGCATCGAGGCCAAGCGCCCGTGCCGAGGGCGATGCACGCCGCGGTTTTCGAAGGGACGGGCGTCAGAACGACGCCCTGACCCCGCCGAACACGCTGCGGCCGTTGCCCGGATAGAACGCCACCGGGCCGCCGGCGACCGTCGCCGCATTGGTCACCACCGAGATGTCGGAGACGTAGCGGGCGTCGGCGAGGTTGCGGGCGTCGAGGAACAGCGAGATGCCGTTGGCGAAGTCGATGCCCGTCCGCACGTTGAACAGCGCGTAGCCCGGCACCTTCAGCGAATTGGCATGGTCGGCGAAGGCACCCTGCGGCACCCAGTCGATCGAGGGCGCGAGGTAGAAGCCGCCCGGCTGCGTGTAGGTCACGATCGTGCGCAGCACGTCCTGCGGGATGCCGGCGATCCTGTTGTTGCCGAAGGTCGGGTCGTTCACGAAACGGAAGTCGTTATGCGTCCAGACCTGGGCGACGTTGAGCGTATCGCCGAGGCCGGTGAGGTCGCGCAGCACCTCCACGGAGACCGCCGCCTCGACGCCCTGGTGGACCGTGCGCGGCGCGTTGAAGGTCGCCGCCGGGATGTTCAGGCCGGGATTGATCGCGAAGTTGATCAGCTCGTCCCGGATGTCGGCCCGGTACAGCGTCACGTCCCAGGTCAGGCGGTCGATGCGCCCGCGCGTGCCCGCCTCGTAGGTCCAGGCGCGCTGGGCCTGGAGCGGTACGAAGGTGACGCCGAGGGTGTTCATCTGGGCGAGGTCCGAGAAGTCGGGCACGTCGCGCGAGCGGGTGACGTCGCCGAAGACCTGGATGTCCGGCAGCGGCTGCCAGAGCAGGCCGACCTTCGGGTTGACGCCCTCGTAGGTCACGTTGCCGAAGCGGGCGGCCGGGCTCGCCGGCAGGCCGCCCTTGTTCGAGAAGGTGCGGTTCGAGGAGAACGCCTTCAGCCCCGTCATCAGCGCCACGTCGGGCAGGAACCAGAAGCGGTTCTCGCCATAGGCCTCGTAGTTCGAGGCGCTCTGGAGGGCGTTGACGGTCTGGGCCCCGCTGCGGCCGGCGATGTTCACGAACTGGTTCGCCTGATTCACCCCGGCAAACGCCCGCAAGCCCAGGATCGTGTCGTTGCGAAAGCCGGCGACATCGAAGGTTCCGGACCAGTGCGGCGAGATCCCGTAGGTCAGGCCGTCCTGGTCGATCACCTGGAAGATCGGGTGGTAGAGGTTCTTGTGGATCACCCAGGAATCGACGTCGAGGCGGCCGACGTCGAGTTCGAACGCGGTGCGGTTGGCGAGCCGCTCGGTCTGGACCTTGCGCGATTGGTTGCCGGTGATGGCGCTGGGGTTGGCGAGCCGCGGGTTGTTCAGCGCGTCGGACAGGCTCAGCGTGCCCGGCAGCTTCTGGTCGGTGAGGTAGATTCCCGCGTAGAACCGCGTCTCGATACCGGGGGCGATCTTGTAGCCGACATTGGCATTGAAGTTCTGTGTGCGCTGGGTTTCGTGGCTCCGGTAGCCGTCGGAATTGGTGATCGTCGCGTTGATGAGCGCGTCGACCGGCCCTTCGATCCGCGACATCTGCACGTTCTCGCGGATCGTGCCGAAGCTGCCGCCGTCCACGCGAAAAATGTTCGGCGCGAAGGCGGTGTAGGCGGTAGGCGTCACGAAGTTGACGGCGCCGCCGAGGGTGGTCGCGCCGAAGGTGAGCGCGTTGCCGCCCTTGTAGACCTCGGCCGAGCGCAAGGAGAGCGGATCGACCTGGTAGAAGTCGCCGCTGCCGTCGGCGAAGTTCAGCGGGATGCCGTCCTGCAGGAGCTCGATGCCGCGCAGGTGGAAGCCGCGCGCGATGCCCGATCCACGGATCGAGAGGCGCAACTCCTGTCCGTAGCGCTCCTGCACGAACACCCCGGGGGTATCCTTGAGGACGTCGCGCAGCGTGTTGGCGTAGCTGTTCTTGAACGCATCCGCATCGACGAAGGCGACGGAGCCGACGGTGGAATTCACCGCCCTACGCTGCTCGGCGACGCTCGGAACCGTGAGAGAGCCGCCCCCCGCCGGGCCACCGCCCTCGACGCTGAGTTCGGCAAGGGTGGTGGAGGTCTCGGTGGCGGGCACCGCGAGGGCGGCGGGCGAGGTCAGCAGGCAGCAGGCGAGCGCGCAGGCTCCGCCAGAACGGGAGAAGGGCATGGCTGGCTCCACGCCCGCGCCGCGCCCGCCACGAAAGGCGAGGGGCTGCGGGTCGTCGACAGAGGGATGGGGCGGGGCCGTCGCGCCCGGCCGGCGGCCGGGCGCAGGGAAACGGTCAGTGCTGGTGCTCGGCCGCAGCCGAGGCCGCGCCCTGCATACCGGGACCCTGGGCAGCAGGACCCTGCGCGCCGATCGGTGCGACCGTGAAGCTCACCGGCACCTTGCCGGCCCGCTCGAATTCGAGCGTGCCCTGCACCGTCTCGCCGGCCTTGAGGCCGTCGTGCAGGTCGAGGAACATCAGGTGCAGGCCGCCGGGCTTGAGCGCGACGTTGCCGCCGGCCGGAACCGCAAGGCCGCCCTCGACGGGCGCCATCTTCATCACGCCGCCCTCGGTCGACATCGAATGGATCTCGCCCCGTCCCGCCTGAGGAATCGATGCGCCGATCAGCCGGTCGGGCTGGGCTCCGGCATTGCTCACGGAGACGTAGCCGCCGGCCACCTTGGCGCCGCCGGGGGTGGCGCGCAGCCACGGCGTCTCGATCGTGAGATCGCCCGCCTTGATCGGAGCCGGCGCGTCGCCCTTCGAACCGACCTTCTCAATCGCCTTGGCGGCGATGATCCTGACGCCCGGCGCAGGGGTCTTGAGATCGTGCGGATCCTGGCCCGCCTGCGGGATCTGCGTCCAGGCGATCCCGCCCTTGTCGGCCCCGCCGGCGCATTCCTGCTCGACGGGAAAGTAGACGGTGGCGCCCGGCGAAAATTCGTCGGTGATGCGGGCAAAGAAGGTGAACTCGTCGACCTCGTCGTCGCCGAGGCTGCCGCCGCTCCAGGTGATCGCGGTGACGCCCTCCGAGACCTTGCCGTGGAAGGACTGGTAGGCCTTGGCGTAGCTGCCCTTGGTGGTGCCGAGCTGCCAGCCGGGCTTCGGCATCGGCTTGGCGCCGATCACGCCCTCGGGGATCGTCACCGTGACGCGGGTCGTAGCCGCCCCCTCGCAGCCGTGCATGATCTGCACGACCCCGCGATAGGCTGCGTTCGGGCTGGCTTCCTTGCGCTCCAGCACGGCGTGGGCGCTTGCGGCGGAAGCGAAGGCGATGGGGAAGGCGGCGAGGAGGGCGGCCCGATAAAAGCGGTTCGACATGATGGAAAAATCCGGCGTCTGAAGGATCTGGAGCACGAAGGCGGTGCGATCGGTTCAGGCGGCGGGAGGCGCTCGGGCGCTGGCGAGGGTGAAGGGGGGCGCGCGGGCGGAGGCGAAGCCCTCCATCCGCCAGATCACGCGGACGACGCGCCGCGCCGGCCAGACGATCGACGTCATGGCGGAGAGCGGCGGCGGCGTGCCGGCGGCGGGATGCGCGGCCGTGCAGCAGCCGGCGTGATGGTGGGCCGGAGCCTGCGGCGTCGACGGATCGGCCCGCCCGGCCGCCTCGGCCTTGTCGAGGCAATGCACGTCGAAGGGCAGGGCGGACGGCGCTGCGGCGGCGGCCGAAGCCACGATCCCGCCGAGGAAGGCCTGCATCACGAGGGCATAGAGCGCCACGACGGCCGTCAGCACGCGCCAGCCGCGCACGCCTCCGCCGTCACCGATGCTCGCCCTGGTCATCGCCGTTTCTCTAGACCGGCCCTGGCCGTTCCGCCAGATCGCGCACGAGCCCATCCCGAAATCCATCTGAGCGTGCGGCCACGCACGGTCAAGCTGTGGCGCGCCATATTATAGCCCGGAGATCATGTGTTCTTAACGTGAGACCGACATCACAAGCGGTAGACGCATTCCGGCGCGTATCGGATCAGGCCGGATCCGTATTCTCCGCCCCCTTCCGGATCAGAGCATTGGATCGATGCTGAATCAGGCCTCCACCACCCGCCCCGCCTTCCGCCTCGGCCTCGCGCTGCTGGCCGGCTCCGCCGTGTTCGCGCTTCCCGCGCTCGCGCGCGATTCCGGCGACGGCGCCCAGGCCGAATGGGCCCAGGACTACGCCTCGCCCGCGACCATGCAGGTGCGCCGCTCCTCGACCCCGATCCTGTCGCCCCTGACCATCGAGGCGACCGAGCAGATCATCGAGAAGTATCGCGCCATCGTCTCCCGCGGCGGCTGGCAGCCGGTCTCCGGCGCAGCGTCCCTACGCGTCGGCTCGCGCGGCCCCGCGGTCGGGGCGCTGCGCCAGCGCCTGATCGTCACCGGCGACCTCGACGCCCAGGCCGGCGGCGGCGGCGTCTACGATTCCTACGTCGCGGCCGGCGTGAAGCGCTTCCAGGCCCGCCACGGCCTCAGCCAGACCGGCCAGATGAGCCCGGCCACGCAAGCGGCCATGAACGTGTCGGCCGACATCCGCCTGCGCCAACTCGAGACCAACCTGATCCGCCTGCGCTCCTATTCGGGCAACCTGGGCAACCGCTTCGTCATCACCAACATCCCGGCCGCCCTCGTCCAGACGGTCGAGAACGGTCAGGTCGTGACCCTGCACGCCGCCGGCGTCGGCAAGATCGACCGTCAGTCGCCGATCATGAACACCAAGGCGACGCAGATCAATTTCAACCCCTTCTGGACGGTTCCGGCTTCCATCGTGAAGAAGGACCTCATCCCCAAGATGCAGAAGGATCCGAACTACCTCACCGACAACAAGATCCGCATCTTCACCGGTGAGACCGAAGTCTCGCCGCGTTCGGTGAACTGGAACTCGGACGAGGGCACGCGCTACCGCTACCGCCAGGATTCGGGCGCCGACTTCAACTCGATGGGCGTGGTGCGGATCAACATCCCGAACCCCTACGGCGTGTTCATGCACGACACGAACTCGCGCGGCGTGTTCGGCGACGACTTCCGCTTCATCTCGTCAGGCTGCGTGCGCCTGCAGAACGTGCGCGAGTACATCACTTGGCTTCTCAAGGACACGCCCGGCTGGGACCGTGCCCATGTCGAGCAGGCCGTGGAGAGCGGCCAGCGCATCGACGCGACGCTGACCACGCCCGTGCCGGTCTACTGGACCTACATCACCGCCTGGTCGACGCCGGACGGCACGGTGCAGTTCCGCGACGACATCTACAAGCGCGACGGCGTCAACGTGCCCTCGACCATCGAGGCCCCGACCCCGGTGGCGAGCGCCGCCGCCACCACCCCGCAGCGCTTCGAGCAGTTCGAAGGCGGCGACGAAGAGAACTAGTTCTGGTGGTTTGCCGGGGTGGCTCGACCCCGGCGGCAGAGGCTTTGAAAGACCCGCGCTTTCGTCTAGGAGGCGCGGGTCTTTCTCTGTCCGGCCCGCGAGAAAGCAACGGATCTTTGGAAAGCAACGGATCTTGGCGCCCTTCCTCTCGATCGGCCTCTATCTCGCCGCGCTGCTCGGCGGCGTCGCCTTCGTCCTGCAGCAGACGGTCAATGCCGGCCTTCGCGGCGCGCTCGGCTCGCCGTTCTGGGCCGGGCTGACCAACTTCGTGGTCGGCGCCGTCGCCCTGGCCGCCCTGCTCGCCGCGATGCGCGAGCCGGTTCCGTCGCTGGACGCGGCCTCCCGCGCACCCTGGTACGCCTGGACCGGCGGCCTGCTCGGCGTCCTCTACATCGTCGGCACGATCCTCTTGGTGCCCCGCCTCGGCGCGGCGACCGTGGTCGGGCTGTTCATCGTCGGCCAGATCCTGTGCGCATTGGTCTTCGACCAGTTCGGGCTTCTCGGCGTGCCGGTGCGGGAGGTCGGAGCAGGGCGGCTGCTGGGCGCTGCGCTGATGATCGTCGGCGTGGGGTTGGTCTCTGCGTTCTGACGACGCTGCGGCGGCACGTCGCCACGCGCAAAAGGCGGTCCGCGGCTAATTTTTTTGAGCCTTGCGGCAAAAACCCCTGCGGTTGGCGGCCCTCGTGGCCGCGTGTACTAACTGCAATCTGAGAAACGCCCCCCGTGAACGCCCACGGGACGATGGGTGCGTTACGCCCGACAACCAAGAATGAGGCCATCCATGAGTGCCGGTACCGCTGCCGCCAACGATTCCACCAGCCAGTTCTTCTCCGCCCGCGTCACCGAGACCGATCCGGAGCTCGCCAAGGCGCTCGAACAGGAGCTCGGACGCCAGCAGCACGAGATCGAGCTGATCGCCTCGGAGAACATCGTCTCCCGCGCGGTGCTGGACGCTCAGGGTTCGGTGCTCACCAACAAGTACGCCGAGGGCTATCCGGGTCGCCGCTATTACGGCGGCTGCCAGTTCGTCGACGTCGCCGAGACGCTGGCCATCGAGCGCGCCAAGCGCCTGTTCGGTTGCGGCTTCGCCAACGTGCAGCCGAATTCCGGCTCCCAGGCGAATCAGGGCGTGTTCATGGCCCTCATGCAACCGGGCGACACCTTCCTCGGCCTCGACCTCGCCGCCGGCGGCCATCTCACCCACGGCGCTCCGCCGAACGTCTCGGGCAAGTGGTTCAAGCCGGTCTCCTACAGCGTGCGCCGCGAGGACCAGCGCATAGACATGGAGCAGGTCGAGAAGCTCGCCCACGAGCACAAGCCCAAGGTGATCATCGCCGGCGGCTCGGGCTATCCGCGCCACTGGGACTTCGCGAAGTTCCGTGAGATCGCCGACGCGGTCGGCGCCATCTTCTTCGTCGACATGGCCCACTTCGCGGGTCTCGTCGCGGCCGGCGTCCACCCGTCGCCGTTCCCGCACGCGCACGTCGCCACCACGACGACCCACAAGACGCTCCGCGGCCCCCGCGGCGGCATGATCCTCACCAACGACGAGGCGCTGGCCAAGAAGTTCAACTCGGCGATCTTCCCCGGCCTGCAGGGCGGCCCGCTCATGCACGTGATCGCGGCCAAGGCCGTCGCCTTCGGCGAGGCGCTCAAGCCCGAGTTCAAGATCTACGCGAAGCAGGTCATCGAGAACGCCAAGGCGCTCGCCGACACCCTGATGACCGGCGGCTACGACATCACCTCGGGCGGCACCGACAACCACCTGATGCTGGTCGACCTGCAGAAGAAGGGCCTCACCGGCAAGGCCGCCGAGGCCGCGCTCTCGCGGGCCGACATCACCTGCAACAAGAACGGCGTGCCGTTCGATCCGGCCAAGCCCACCATCACCTCGGGCATCCGCCTCGGCACCCCGGCCTCGACCTCGCGCGGCTTCGGCGTCGCCGAGTTCAAGCAGATCGGCGGCTTCATCGTCGAAGTGCTCGACGGTCTCGTCGAGAAGGGCGAGGGCGGCGATCCGGCGATCGAGGCCGCGGTCAAGGAGAAGGTCCACGCCCTGACCGCGCGCTTCCCGATCTACCAGTAGCCGCGGGCGCCCTTTCGGCGCCTCCGTCACCACGCTAGAAGCGGCCGCGGATCGTTCGTCCGCGGCCGTTTTCGTTTTCGACACTGAGGTTGCCGGCCGATGCGGTGTCCCTATTGCGGCGGCCCCGATACCCAGGTGAAGGACTCGCGCCCGAGCGAGGACGCTTCCGCCATCCGCCGCCGGCGCGTCTGCCCGGATTGCGGCGGCCGCTTCACCACCTTCGAGCGGGTGCAGCTGCGCGAGCTCACAGTGCTCAAGCGCTCCGGCAAGCGCGTACCCTTCGACCGCGACAAGCTGCAGCGCTCGATCGACGTGGCGCTCCGCAAGCGCTCGGCCGACCCCGAGCGCGTGGAGCGGCTCGTCTCCGGCATCACCCGGCGGCTCGAGAGCGGCGGCGAGGGCGAGGTGACCAGCGAGGCCATCGGCGAGGCGGTGATGGAGGGGCTGAAGGGCCTCGACGACGTCGCCTATGTGCGCTTCGCCTCCGTCTACAAGAACTTTCGCGAGGCGCAGGACTTCAAGGACCTGCTCGGCACCCTGGGGGACGTCGGCACGCTGCCCTTCGGCGATGCGCCCGAACCGGACGCCCCCCGCCCGCGCAGCCGCACGGCCCGGTCGCGCGCGTGAGTTTTTCGGAATCCGCGGATGATCTCCGCTTCATGCGGCTGGCCCTGGCGCTGGGGCGGCGCAACCAGGGCCGGACCTGGCCGAACCCGTCGGTCGGCGCCGTGGTCGTGGCCAATGGAGAAATCGTCGGGCAGGCGGTGACGGCGCCCGGCGGGCGTCCGCATGGCGAGCCGACGGCCCTGGCCATGGCCGGGGAGCTTGCTCGGGGCGCGACGCTCTATGTCGGGCTCGAACCCTGCTCGCATCACGGCCGCACGCCTCCCTGCACCGACGCGATCGTCGCGGCCGGGATCGGCCGCGTCGTCTCGGCGATCGAGGATCCCGACCCGCGGGTCGCCGGGCGCGGCCATGCCCTCCTGCGGGAGGCCGGCATCGCTGTCGAGACCGGCCTGCTGCGGGACGAGGCCGCGCGCGACCATCGCGGCCATATCAGCCGGGTGACGCGCGGCCGCCCGAGCCTCCACCTCAAGCTCGCCCGCACCCGCGACGGCTTCGCCGCGCATGCCCGCGACGAGCGCCTGCGCATCACCGGCCCGATCGCGGACGGCGCGGTGCATCTCTGGCGCGCTCATGCCGACGCCATCCTCGTCGGGATCGGCACGGTGCGGGCCGACGATCCGGCGCTGACCGTGCGGCTGCCGGGCCTCGACGCGCGCTCGCCGCTGCGGGTCGTGCTCGACTCGTCCCTGCGGCTCAACCCGGCCTCGCGGCTGGTGCGCGGCGCAAGGGAAGTGCCGACCCTGGTGCTCACCACGCGCTCCGCGCCGGTCCATGCCAAACGGATGCTGGCCTCCTTCGGCGTCGAGGTCCTGTTGGTCCCCTCCGATCCCGCCGGCCGGGTCGACCTGCACGCAGCCCTCGCGGCGTTGGCCGAGCGCGGCATCACCCGTCTGTGCAGCGAGGGCGGCCCGCATCTCGCCGACGCGCTGGCCGCCGCCGGCCTCATCGACGTGCTGACCCTGTTCACCGGTCCCGAGGCGCTGGGCCCCGCTGGCGGCCTGCCGGCGATCGGCCCGCATCTCGAAACGGCGATCCGCGATGGCCACCTGTGCGAAAGCGCGGCGCGGATGCTCGGCCCCGACCACGCCGTCACCTACGAGCGGAGAACCTGAGAAGAAATGTTCACCGGCCTGATCAGCGACGTCGGCCATGTCGTATCAATTACCGGCGACGATCGGCTGCGGCGTGTCGTCATCGAGAGCGCCTACGACCCGGCGACCATCGCGCTGGGCGCCTCGATCGCCTGTTCCGGCCCCTGCCTGACGGCGGTGGAGATCGCGCCGCATGGCACCGGCTGCCGCTTCTCCATCGACGCCGCAGCCGAAACGCTGGCCCGCACCACGCTTGGCACCTGGGGGGAGGGCACCCGGATCAACCTGGAGCGCTCGCTGAAGATCGGCGACGAACTCGGCGGCCACCTCGTCACCGGCCATGTCGACGGCGTCAGCGAGATCGTCTCGCGCGAAGAGGTGACCGAGGCCGACAGCCCCTGGGGCGCGAGCACCCGCTTCACCCTGCGCGCCCCGTCGGAGATCGCCCGCTTCATCGCCGAAAAAGGCTCGGTCTGCCTCGATGGCACCTCGCTCACCGTCAACACGGTGGACGGCGACCTGTTCTCGGTGCTGCTGATCCCGCACTCGCTCGCGGTCACGACCTGGGGCGAGCGCCGCACCGGCGACCGTGTCAACCTCGAGGTCGACCTGATCGCCCGCTATGCCGCGCGGCTGACCGAGGCGCGGCCTCAGACATCCGCGAAGTCGGACATCTCGTAGAGCGGCCGGATCTCGATCTCGCTTGGGCCGGGCATCGGGTTGGGGCAGCGCTTCACCCAGGCCACGGCCTCGTCGAGATCCTTGACCTGCCAGAGCCAGAACCCGGCGACGAGCTCGTTCGTCGCGGCGAAGGGGCCGTCGCTCACGCTGCGGCCGGAGCCGTCGAAGGCGACGCGCTTGCCCGCCGCGCTCGGCTTGAGGCCGTCGGCCGCCAGCAGGATGCCGGCGGCCGCGAGTTCGTTGTTGAACCTCCCCATCGCCGCGAGCATCTCCGCGGCGGGCATGTCGCCGGCCTCGCTCTCCGCCGTCGCCTTGACCAGAACCATCACGCGCATCGCCGTGTCTCCCCGGTGTAGAGGCCGTGCCGGCCTCGACCTGAAGACGCAGGAGCGGGAGACGGGCCGACACGCGCTCGAAAATTTTCCCGGCCCCCGGCCCCGGGCTTGACCACCCGCGCCGGCCCGGCCGAGGCTCCGCCCCGACCGGGACGGACAGGCCGATGATCACGCTCTACACCTTCGGCCCGCAATTCGGCCTGCCCGATCCGAGCCCCTTCGTGATGAAGGCGCAGGTGCTGCTCGCCATGTCGGGCCTGCCCTTCACCACCGACAGCGGCGGTTTTCGCCAGGCCCCCAAGGGCAAGCTGCCATATCTGCGCGACGGCGCAACCGTGGTCGCCGATTCGACCCTGATCCGCTGGCACCTCGAAAAAGCCCACGGCATCGCCTTCGACGCCGGCTACGCACCGGCCAAGACCGCCACCGGCTGGACGGTGGAAAAGATGCTGGAGGACCACCTCTACTGGGCGATCGTCCATGCCCGCTGGGTCGACAACGCGAACTTCGCGCGCGGCCCGGCGAACTTCTTCAAGGCGGTGCCGGCCCCGGTCCGGCCGCTCATCCAGGCGCTGATCCGCCGCAAGGTCCGCGGCAACCTGCACGCCCACGGCCTCGGCCGGCACGACCGGCCCACGATCGAGGCACTGGGCCTCCGCTCGATCGCGGCGCTCGGCGACATCCTCGGCGACAAGCCGTACCTCCTCGGCCCTACCCCCTCCGGCGCCGACGCCACGGCCTACGCCTTCGTCGCCGCCACCCTCTGCCCGGTATTCGAGACCCCGCTGCGCACGGCGATGGAAGCTCAGCCCAACCTCGTGGCCTACGAGGCGCGAATGCGCGAACGATACTGTCCGGAGTTTGGGGCGCCGTCGGCCTGAAAACCGGACGCTGGCCTGCCTCGCTCCCCCCGCCTTGCCGCTCCGGCCCGTTCCGGGCTAACGCTCGCCCACGCCCCGACGCCGCGCCACCACGAAGCCGGCGAGGGCGTTGCGAGGATGCGCCGCTTCTCCTCTTCGGATTTTTGGACTCCATGGTCTCACACAGCCGGGATGCGGCCGCGCCGATCGATGCCGCCGGCGCGCGCGTCCTCGTCATCGAGGCGCGCTTCTACGACGACGTCGCCGACGCCCTTCTCGACGGGGCGCGCCGCGCGCTGAGCGCGGCCGGGGCGGCGGCGTCCTTCGTCACGGTGCCGGGGGCGCTGGAGCTGCCCGCGGCGATCGCCATCCTGCTCGACGGGGCGCGGGCGGCCGGCCAGCCCTTCGACGCCGTCGTGGCGCTCGGCTGCGTCATCCGTGGCGAGACCAGCCACTACGACACCGTCGCCAACGAGAGCGCGCGCGGCCTGATGGACCTCTCGGTCCGGGAACGGCTGCCGCTGGGCAACGGCATCCTCACCGTCGAGAACCACGATCAGGCCATGGCCCGCGCCCGGGCCGACGACATGGACAAGGGCGGCGGCGCGGCCCGCGCCGCGCTCACGATCCTCGCGCTGAAGCGCGACGCGGAGCGCGCCCGATGAGCAAATCGCCCCAGACGAAATCCGAGCGCAGCGGCGCCCGCCTCGCCGTGGTCCAGGCGCTCTACGAGATGGAGATCTCGGGCAAGGGTACGCTTGAGGCGCTGGCCGAGTTCGAGGCCTTCTGGATCGGCAGCGAGGTCGAGGGCATCCAGCACCCCCCCGCCGACGCCGTCTTCTTTCGCGACCTGCTGCGCGGCACCGTCGACGAGCAGCGGGCGATCGATCCTGTGCTCGACAAGGCGCTGGTGAAGGGCTGGCCGTTGAAGCGCATCGAGGCGGTTTTGCGCGCCATCCTGCGCGCCGGCGCCTACGAGCTGCTGTTTCGCCGCGACGTGCCGGCCCGCTCGGCCATCTCCGAATATGTCGACGTCGCCCACAGCTTTTACGACGGCGACGAGCCCGGCCTCGTCAACGGCGTCCTCGACCGCGTCGCCCGCGACGTGCGCGCCGAGGAACTGGCGCTGCCGGCCGCCGGCCGCCAGGGGTGAGCCGCAGGTGAGTAATGCGCGGGCCGGCGAAGAGGCGCTGATCGCGCGTTACTTCGCGCCGCTCGCAGGCCCAGGGGCCGAGGAGCTTCGCGACGATGCGGCGTCTCTCACGTCGACGCCGGGCCACGACCTCGTCGTCACGGCGGACGCCATCGTCGCGGGCGTGCATTACTTCCCCGACGACCCGCCGACCTCGATCGCCCGCAAGGCGCTCGGCGTGAACCTGTCGGATCTCGCCGCCAAGGGCGCGACGCCGCGCGGATTCCTGCTGACGCTGGCGCTCCCCGAGGACTGGACCGAGACCTGGCTTGCCGGCTTCGCGGAAGGGCTTGGCGCGGCGAGCCGAGACTTCGGATGCCCGCTGCTCGGCGGCGACACCGTGCGCACCAACGGCGCTGCGATGATCGCGATCACGGCCTTCGGCGAGGTTCCCGCCGGCACGATGGTGAAGCGGCAGGGCGCCCGCCCCGGCGACCGGATCTGCGTGTCCGGCACGATCGGCGATGCAGCCCTCGGCCTGCGGTTGCATCCCGCGAACCGGCGCGGCTGGACGGGACCGGTCGACGCGGCGGACCGTGCTGCCCTGATTGAACGCTACCGACATCCGAAACCACGCCTGATGCTGGCCCCGGTCTTACGTCGGCATGTCCGCGTGGCGATGGATGTCTCGGATGGGCTGGCTGGGGATCTCGCCAAGATGCTGACGGGCGTGACCGCACGGGTGATCCTGGCCGACGTGCCACTCTCGGATGCGGCGCGCCGCGTGATAGCCTCCGACCCGACCCTGCTCGAAACTGCGCTGACCGGCGGCGACGACTACGAGATCCTCTGTGCCGTTCCGCCCGATGCGCGCGACGATTTCCTCGCGGGTTCTCAGGCTGCCGGCGTGGCAATGACGGATATCGGATCGATCGAAGCCGGGGAGGGGCCGCCTATTTTTCTGGATGAGAACGGCGCCGAACGGGCATTTGCAAGGGCGTCGTTCAGTCACTTCTGACGAACCACTCCACCGTCTTTCTGGGGCCGCGCAGCGGAACCCGGAATGCCCGCTCTAGAGGAAACGACGGCCCGCTCGATCGCGTAGTGGATGGGCTTGAAGCTGCCGTTGTTCGACTGCAGCGCCGAGCAGGCGGTCAGCCCGATGATCAGGTCGGTCTCGGCCTCGAACACGATGCGGTCCCCGGCTCGGCTCAGGGGCGGCGCGACGGTGATCGCTCCGGTCGCCGCATCGATCGGCACGTTCATGAAGCAATTGAACGCCACCGGGATCGCATCCGGCCCGATCCCATAGGGCTCCAGCGCCGCAGCGAGGTTGCCGAAGCAGCCGCGATGTGGGTCGGCGTCGCCGTAGATGATGCGAAACGTGTCGGCGGAGCAAGGCGTTAGCAGAAAGTCGTGCCTGCCGACCGTATCCTCGACGATGCGCAGCAGGATCGTCGAGCGGTTGGAATAGAGCGGATCCCCCGTGGTCAGGTAAATCCGGCTCGCATAGTCGAGAGTCCGCCCCGACGAGATCACCTCGGCCGTGTCGTGGCGGTTATAAGCGACGAGGTCCGCCACCTGCTCACCGCGCGGGTCGATCACCGTCAGGCGGTCGCCTCTATCGAGGGTGAAGGCCGTGCCGGAGCGCGGCGGAATCTCGTGGTTGCAGCATTCAGCGGCCATCGAGTGCGGCCTCCTTGGCGCGACCCTGGAACGGGCATTGCCAGGACGCGTCGACGGCACGGCCGCTATACTGCCGTGCCTCCGACGAGTCGCCGTGGCGGGCGAGCATCGGGTTGGTCGAGCCGGCCAGCGCCTCGTCGCGCTTCAGGATCGAGCTGCGCAGGGTCTCGTAGCGGCCCTCCACACGCAGCTGCTCGAACTGCGCATGCAGGTTGAAGACGAGCACCGGCGACGAGAACCGGCGCGCCGGCCGGCTCGCCCGCGGATGCAGGCCGACGATGAAGAAGCCCTCGCCGCCGAAGCTCAGCGAAAAGTGCGGGTTCTCGGGATCGTCGTTCACCCGGCCGTCGAGGGGCTGGCCGAGCCAGGAATCCTTGTCCGACAGGGATTGCGCGCGGGTCCAGAGATGGTTCTCGAACTGCTCCTCGGAGAGGTCGCCCGGCCCCTCGAACACGACGGCGAAGCTCTGGAAGATCGCCGGATCGCGCCGGTAGCGGGCGATGAAGGCCAGCAGCGCCGGATAGATCCGCATGTCGTCCCAACCCGAGGTGATGTCGCGGGCGACGACGATCTTCATGCGCCCCTTGGCGACGGCGGATTTGGCCCCGACGCAGGGGAAGGGCCGGCTGCCGATGAAGTCGCGAAACGCCTGGGCACGCACGTGGTCGTGGTCGTCACGGGGAAAAAGCATCGCGGTCCGTAGCTGCAAAACACTCCCGTCGGAGGGCGTCTGCCTCCGCGGAGTCGAGCAACAGGACGCGACCGGCGGTGTTCCGACGCCAGGGTGCGGCATTCGCGGTTATCCACGGGCCGATCGAACTGTCCACAGGCGCCCGATTTGTGCGTACGGCTTTGCCCCAAACCGGTCGGAACTATGCCGTGCCGTCGGCGAGGCCGAGTTGCTGGAGACTTGCCGCCCAGACCCGCTCCTGCAGGTCGCGGTCGTGGCTGAGTGCGGAGGAGGCCGTCTCGCGGCTCCTGGCGAAATAGCGGCCCGTCACGCCGTCGAGCTCCGTCGCGGTGGCGACGTGGAGCGAGGTCCTGGCGCCGTCCTCCGTCGAGATCAGGAACGGGCGGATCAGGCTCCAGAGGAAGCCGAGGGCGCCGCCGGTGTTCATGGCGAAGCCGCTCGAGACCACGCCGGGATGCACCGCGTTCACGGTGACGCCGCTGCCCGCCAGCCGCCTGGCGAGGGCATAGGTGAAGAGCACGTTGCCGAGCTTGGCCTGCGAGTAGGTCTTCATGCCGCCGAAGGAGCGGGCGGCGTCGAGATCGTCGAGGGCGATCCGGCCGCGGGTATGCGCGGCGGAGGACAGGTTGACGATGCGAGCCGGCGCGCTGGCTTTCAGCCGGTCGAGGAGCGCGAGGGTCAGCTGCACGTAGGCGAGGTGGTCGAGCGCCCAGGTACGCTCGCGCCGGTCGACGGTGAGCGTGCGTTTGTCGAAAATCGCGCCGGCGTTGTTCACCAGAACGTCGAGACGGGGATAGAGCCCGAGCATCTCGGCCGCGAGGCGGCGGATTTCCGCCTGCGACGACAGGTCGGCGACGAAGACGTCGACCTGTCCGCCCGTCTCCGCACGGATGCCGGCGGCGGCGGCCTCCGTGCGTTCGCGATCGCGCCCGACGAGGCCGACCCGGGCGCCGAGACGCGACAGTCCGAGCGCCGTCTCCGCACCGATGCCCGAGGAGGCACCGGTGACGAGACAGGTCTTGCCCTGCATGGAAGCTGGGGTGCTCAGAAGACCGCCTTACCGATGAGGACGGCGACCAGCACGATCACGATAGCGATGGCGAGGAAGATGCCGAACAGGATCTTCGAGATCGAGCGGGCGCCCGAGGCGATGCCGGTGAAGCCGAGGCCTCCGGCGATGATCGAGATCACGAAGGCGATCAGGGCCCACCGCAGCAGCTTCATCGGGGATACTCCAGAATACGTGTCGAGGGAAAACCGGGCATCAACCCGACCGGGCGTCGCCGCGTTCCCCTGTGGGTGCGGCGTCCGCGGAAAAACCCTCGCAGGCCGGCTCGGCCTTGGCAACGAGCGCTTCGGCGAGAGCGCGGTAGATGCCCTCCTTGCACACAAGCTTGGACATGGCATCGGCAATCACCGCCGCGATCATCAGCGGGATCATCATGGCGTGGTCCTGGGTCATCTCGGTGACGATGACGAAGGACGTGATCGGTGCCTGCAGTACGCCCGTGAGGTAGGCGACCATGCCGATCAGGACGAGCGCGCCGATCGGAGCGTCGGCGAAGAGCAACCCGGCCTCGGCACCCAATCCCGCCCCGACGGCAAGCGACGGCGCGAACAGACCGCCGGGAATCGCGCTGATCGAGGAGAAGACGGTGGCCGCGAACTTCAGCGGGGCGAAGCTCCGGTCCACGGCGTCCTCGCCGTGCAGGATCGCCCGCGCCTCCTCGTAGCCGGTGCCGTAGACCGTGCCGCCGGAGAGGAGCCCGCAGAGCGCGACGCAGAGCCCGCAGGCAAGGGCGAACCAGACGGGGTGGGCCGCGATCCAGCCACCGGCGCGACCGGGCAGTCCCGTCCCGAACAGGATGACGATGCGGCTGAACAGGCCGCCCATGAGGCCGCCGACCGCGCCGATGACCGGCACCGCGAGCCAGCTCGCCGAGAAGGGCAGGGTGGCAGAAGTCGTGCCGAAATAGGTATAGTCGCCGAGGATCGCGAGGGAGGTCAGGCCGGCGGCGATCACCGCGGCGACGATCAGCCCGCTCGCCCGGCTGTCATAGGCGCGGCCGAGTTCCTCGATGCCGAAGACGATGCCGGCGAGCGGCGTGTTGAAGGCGGCAGCGACCCCGGCCGAACCGCCGGCGAGCAGCAGCCCGGGCATGCGGGCGGGCGAGAACCGGCCGAACGCGGCCATGATCGCTGCTCCGACCTGCACGGTCGGCCCCTCGCGTCCGACGGAGGCGCCCCCGAGCAGTCCCAGCGTCATCACCACGATCTTGCCGGCGGCCACCTTGAGCGAGACCAGGGCATGCCGGGCCTTCGCGTCGCCGATGGCGCGGGCGGCGATGACCTGCGGAATCCCCGAGCCCTGCGAATTCGGAAACACGGTGCGGGCGAGATGGGCCGCGAGCCCGAAGGCCGCGGGCGTGGCGGCCAGGGTGAACCAGGGCGAGAGCGCGAGCCCCTGCTTGAACAGCGCCTGCGCCCCGTCGGCGAGCTTCGCCATCACCACGGCAGCGAGGCCCACGCACAGGCCGCCGACGAGGAACAGCAGCCGGCGCCGCCAGACCTCCCAGCTGTCGAGCGAGGCGCCGCGCAGGCGCAGCAGCGTGCGTCGGATCTGCCGGGGGCGTAGCTGCATGGTCTCGGGCGTCGGGAGAGCGGGGAGGGCGGATCACCATTCCTGCCCTGGCCGGCATAAGCCAGTTCCGGGCGGCCTCAATCCTCGGCAGCGCAGAGCCTCTCCACCGTCTTCAGATAGGCCTTGGCGTCGAATTTCTTCAGCGAGTTCTCGCTCTGGTAGCGCACGGTTCCGAAGATCTTGCGCCGCTGCCAGGGCCGGTCGTGCAGGCCGAACACCCAGGCGACATTGGTGAAGGAGTTCGCGTCGCGCCCGTCGAGGAAGTAGCGGTTGTTGAGCCTGAGCGTGCGCGCGAAAGCCTCCTCGGGCGAAGGAGACCATTCGAGGATCTTCTTGCCCCAGTACATGCGCAGTTGGTTGTGCATGTAGCCGGTCTCGCGCATCTCGCGCATCGCCGCGTTCCAGTAGGGTTCGTGGGTCTTGCCCTCCGCGAGTTGCGCTTCGCTGTACTGGTGAGGCCGCGCGTCCCCGGCCTGTTCGGCGAGCGTCTTCTTCGCCCAGTCGGGCAGCGCGGTTTCGTAGCGGTCGTAGCCCTTCGTGTAGAAGACGTGGTTCATCGCGAGCTCGCGCCGGACGATCAGCTCTTCCAGGTAGGTCTGCCGATCCTCCTTGCTGCCCGCCTTCGCCTCTCGCACGGCTAGCGCGATCTCGACCGGCGAGATCTGCCCGAAATGCAGGTAGGGGCTCATATGCGAGGCGGCGTCCGCCTCAGGCTTGTTGCGGTCGGCGCCGTAGCCCGCGAACGGGCCGGCGAGATAGGCCTTCAGACGCCGCTTCGCTTCCCCATGGCCGCCCTTGAACCGCTTCACCGGCGCCACCGAGGTGTCGAGGCTCATGCCGGCCAGCACCTTTTCGGGGTTCGAGACGTCGATCTCACTCTTCAGCGCCAAGCCGTCGGCCTTGTGCTTCACCGTGCGGGCCTGCAGCGGCTCCAGATAGTCGTCCCAGAGCTTGTGTAGCTTTGGCCGCAAGGTACGCGCGGCGTATTCGTGCTTGCCCGAAGCAGTCTCGACGGGCACGACCACGTCGCCCTCGACCTGCACGATCCGCGTCTCGACAGCCTTGGTGATCTCCCCGTACCAGCGCTTCTGGATCGCCAGATAGCCGCGGTCCAGCACCAGCAGCTTGGCGTCCTTCGCCATATCGATGGCGACCGCAGCAGGCGAAGCCTTGCGCATGACGAAGCCGATACCGCGTGCGGACAGGCGCTCACGGCAATCGGCCAGCCCCTGCAGCAGAAAGGCGTAGTGGCGGGCGTTGGCTTCCGGAAAGCCGCTCTTGCCGTCGAGCAAGCCGAAGCAGGCGACCACGGGGCAGCCGAGGCGGTTCGCCTCCTCGATCGCGAATTCGAGGGCCGGGTTGAAATCGGCGCGATTCGCCTGCTGCAGCAGGTAGAGGACGTAGGCCCCCTTTTCCCGGGGCTCGACGTCGGCGAGGACCCTGAGACGCTCCGCTTGAATCGCCATGCCGATCAAAAATCTCCATTCCGGTTCAAGGTTTTGCTTCGGGCAGGGAGATCCATGAACTCGTCGGCTCCGAAGTGCTCCGCACCCGCGGTCTGCCAGTGACGCCTGGCCGAAGGGGAGCGGAACATCAGCATTCACAAACGCTTAAGCGTGGCTATATTTCCGTCGGGTCGACGACAATTGACCGGACGGTCGCGCGACATCCTGCGACATTTTGGTTACATCGCCGCATCAATGTGCGCGGCAACACGCCAAACGCCGCACCCTGGGATGGGACGGCCTTGCATTTCGTCGCCGAAGGATCAGATTGTGCGTCGCGGGATCGATGGCGTTTCGCTCCCGCTGCCCTCCTTGGGCGTTTCCTCCCTAGACTACGGGCCGCTCTCACGAGCGGCTTTTTTTTGCGTCGAGGCCGGGTTGCTGTTCAGCCTCGCGCGCGGGCGCGGATCATGAAGTTGTCGTAGGTGTACTCGGCGACCTGGAACCAGAGATATTCTTCGTTCCGGAAGGCCTTCATCGCGTCGTAGATGCGTTTGAAGTCGGCATTCTTGGCAGACAGTTCACCATAGAGGTCGTTTGCCGCCTTCAGCGCCGCCTCGATCACGTCCTGCGGGAATGGGCGCAGCTGGGCGCCGCCGGCGACCAGACGGCGCAGCGCCTGCGGGTTGCGCGCATCGTATTTCGCCTGGACCTCGGCGGCGACCTGAGCCGCGGCAGCCTGTAGAACGGCCTTGTAGGTCTTCGGCAGGGCCTTCCATTTCTCGGCATTGAACCAGAACAGCACCGCCGCGCCACCCTCCCAGAAACCCGGGAAATGGTAGATTGGTGCGACCTTCTGCAGGCCGAGTTTCTCGTCGTCGTGCGGGCCGATCCACTCGGCGGCGTCGAGCGCCTTCGATTCGAGGGCGCCGTAGAGGTCGGGTCCCGCGATCGCCTGGGGCGAGACGCCGAGCTTCGCCAGCACTTGACCGCCGAGGCCGGCGACGCGGAACTTCAGGTTCTGCAGATCGGCCGTCGTCTTAATCTCCTTGCGAAACCAGCCGCCCATCTGCGCGCCAGTATTGCCGCCGGGGAGTGCCGTCAGCCCGTGCTTGGCGAAGATCTCGGCGAACAGTTCGGCCGCGCCACCCTGGAGCCACCAAGCGCTCTGACCGCGGGCATTGAGGCCGAAGGGCGTCGCCGTCGCCAGCGCGAAGACGGGATCCTTCGCCACGGCTGCCGAGGCCGACGCATGCCCGATCTCGACCTTGCCCGATCCGACCGCATCGAGCAGGCCCTCGGCCGGCACGATCTCGCCGACCGCCGAGGGCTGGATCTTGAAACGACCGTCGGTCGCCTCCCCGACGATCCGGGCGAAGCTTTCGGTCGCACCGAACAGGATGTCGAGGTTCTTGGGAAAGCCCGATGCGAGCCGCCATGTCAGCTCGGGCACGGCCTCGGCGAGGGCAGGCGCCGCCAGAGGCGCGGCGGCGGTCGCGAGGCCCGCGGAGAGGAGGGCCCGTCGCGGCAGCGTGTTCGGCATCGTTGGTCGCTCGTCTCCGGTATCCGCTCGGCGCGGCATACACGCTCCGAGGCGCGAAGTCGCGCCGGGTTCGCCCATCGATCGCTCCCGTGCTAGCAGCGGCCGCGTGAAACACTCTCGCGTCACCCTGCACACCGTCTGCGGGCTCGAGGAACTGCCCGCGCACGGCGCCAAAGGCGTCAGCCACGTGCTCTCGATCCTCGATCCCGGCTGGCCCGATCCGGATTTCGGCGGCTATAGCGCGCATCGGCGGACCACCCTGCGCTTCCACGACGCCATCGCACCGGGACCCGGCCTCGTTCTGCCGGAGCGTCACGACGTCGAGGCGATCCTCGCCTTCGGACGGGCAATGGACGAGGACGAGGCCGAAGAGGCCCATGTCCTCGTCCATTGCCATCTCGGCCTCTCGCGCTCGACCGCGGCGCTGGCGAGCTTGTTCGCTCAGGCCGAGCCGGAGACCCCGGCAACCGAGCTGATCGCACGCCTCCACGCTCTGCGGGACGGGGCCTGGCCGAACGCACGGATGATCGGCTTCGCGGACGACGCGCTCGGCCGTGACGGCACCCTGGTCGAGGCCGTGCGCCGTCTGCACGGGATTCAACTCGCAAAGAACCCGAGCCTCGACGCATTGATGCGCAGCCTCAACCGCTCGGAAGAGGTCGAAGCCGCGATCACCGGCTGAACCGGCTCAGTTCGTCTTGGCGTAATTGAAGTTTCCGTCCCGCCAGACGTAGAGCACGTAGCCCTGGGCGGTGACGTCGCCCTTGGCGTCGAAGCCGACGGGACCGAGGACGAGATCGAAGCGCTCGGTATGCAGCGCCTTGGCGATGGCGCGCGGATCGGTGCTTCGGGCGAAGTTGCCCGCCTCGACCAGCGCCTGGAGGGCCGCGTAGCCGTAGATCAGCGAGCCGTCGGGATCGCCGCCCTGCGCCTTCACCGCGCTCACCACGGCCTGCGCGTCCGTCTTGCGGCTCGGGTCGAGGTAGAACGTCATCAGCACGCCGTTGCTGGCAGAGCCGGCAATCTTGGCGAATTCCGGCGTCGCGATCGACGAGGTGCCGAACCATTGCGGGCGGAAGCCGCGGTCGGCGGCGATCTTCACGAGCCGGCCCATCTCCGGTGCGCCGCCGCCGTAATAGACCACGTCGATGCCCAGGCCCTTGAGGCGGTCGGCCAGCGCCGCGTCGTCGGTGTCGGACGGCTGGAAGGCCGCGAACAGGGCCTCGTTCACGCCGATCCGGTTGAGGTTGTCCTTGGTCGAGGCGGCGAGCGCCCGCGACGGCGGCGAGGGGTCGTAGAGGATCGCGATCTTTCGGTCGCGAAACCGCTCCGCGAGTACGGCCGCCGAGAGCTTGGCCTGATCGTCGTCGCGCCCGCACACGCGAAAGATCGTCGGCAGCCCGCGATCAGTGAGCTTCGCTGCGACGGAGGCCGCGGTGATCATCACGATGCCGTTGGCGGCGTAGATGTCGGAGGCGGTCAGCGAGGCGTTCGAGCAGACATGGCCGACGACGAGGCGCACGTTCGCCTGGACGTAGTGGTTGGCCACCGCCGTCGCTTGGTTCGAGTCGCAGGCGTCGTCCTGCACGTCGAGGACGATCGGCTCGCCGTCGAGGCCCCCCTTGGCGTTGGTGTCCTTGGCCGCCGCCTGGACGCCGCGCAGGACCTGTTCGCCGATGGCGACATAGGGGCCGGAGCGCGGCACCGCGACACCCACCACCACGTCGGCGCGAGCCGGACAGGCTGTGATTGCGAGGAGGGCGGATCCCAACAGTATCCGCGGCAGCGATCCGGCGAGGCGCGCGCCGAGCGAGAGAAGGCGTCCGATCGTCATCCCGCCCCTTCTAACGCTCTTGTTCTGTCAGCCAAACCGAGCCGGCGGAAGGCCATGTCAAGGTCGAGCGGGAGGGCGTGAAGGCGCTGCCCGCGCGTGGGCGGCGCCGGCCGCCATGGAACGATGCGAGCGGAGCTTTTGGCAAGACGCGAATGTTACGAAGCCTGCCGCTGCGAACCGATTTTCGCGAGGACGGCCGCCCGCGGCGACCGTCGAGGCCCTGCAATCACCGCGAGACGCTGTAGACGGACGCGGCGGAGGTGACGGGCGATGCGACGGTGGAGAACACGCTGAGCACCTTCTGGACTTCCGAGAACGGCGCGTTCGAGACGTAGAGCACGTCGCGGCTGCGCATGCGGAAGGCCTGGGCCAGGAACAGGCCGTTGGGATCGCGCATGTTGAAGCGGTAGACCACCGGCACGAGCTTCGTGCTCAAGAGCGGCGAGCCCGGCCGCAGGCGGCGCACCAGGGTGTTCGGCTCGAAGCGGTACAGGAACACGCCCTCCGCATCCGCCTGGACGTCCGAGAGGCCGCGCGCCCGGGCGAGACCCTGGGCCAGCGTGATGCCCTCGGCCGAGAACTGCAGCTCGGTGGCGTTGCCGAGCGCGCCGAGCGCCATGAAGGTCTGCGGGTCACGCACCAGCGTCAGCACGTCGTTCGGCCGCATGAAGATGTTTTCACGGGGGTTCGACACCACGGCGGTCATCGGCACCGTCACCGTGGTCGGCCCGCGCGACAGCCGCACGTAGGTCTCGCTCACAGCACCCCGCACCCCGCCCACCGAGGCGATCACGTCGAGGAGCCGGTCGCCCTTGCCCGACAGCGGGATCCGCGCGCCGCTCGTCACCTCGCCGGTCACCGTCACCGACTGCGAGATCGGCTTCGACACCGTCACCAGCACCTGCGGCTGGATCGCCTTGCCGGCGAGCTCGTTCTCGATGAGCACCTGAACGTCCTGCGGACGCCGCCCCGCCACCTGGATGCGCCCGGCATAGGGCACCGAGATCGCCCCGTCGCGGCTCACCACCTGCTCCGGGATCTGCGCGGATTTCGAGCCGGCCGAGAAGCGGTCGGCCACCAGTGGCCCCGAGAACAGCCCGCCCGAACCGGCCTCCCAGACCTGGATCGCCACCGAGTCGCCCACCCCGATCAGCGGCTCGGCCGAATTCCGATAGTCGCCGAAGGCCGCGAGCAGGCTGTCGAGCGGCCGCGAGCGCAGCGCCTCGATGATCGCCGGGTCGACGTCGATCAGCTCGTAGCGCGCATACACCCCCTGGGGCGTCGCGACGTCCGCCCCGTCCACGATCGCACGCGACGTCGGACCAGACGCCGGCAGATACGAGCAGCCCGAGGCCGCCAGCGCGACGCATAGGGCAAGGGGAATGGAGCGCATACAGGATGGCCTGTCGGTTTCCTTGGACCTGCTGCCTAGCCCAAACCACCGAGCCTGTCCGTGGCGAGGCAGTCACAGTGATCCGAGGACCGGCGTACGGAGCTCGCGCTCCCCGATTCCCACAGCGTGGCCGGCGGAGCCGATGTAAACCCAGGGCTTCCGCCTATCTGCGCCTCGACAGAATTCTGTCACGGCAAAGACTGAAGGCCGCAATATTGCCGTCCTCGGCCAACAGGGATCGACGACGTTCGATTGCAGAGAGCGGCCGTCGCCGGTCGGGATCGATGAACAAGCCCGTCAGCTACACGCCGCCGGATCTGCCCGATCAGCGCGTGACCGCGCCGATCCGCCGCCGCCATGTCTTCTATCTGCCGGGCTACGATCCGGAAGCGCGCACGCGCTATCGCCTGCTCTTCGTGAGGGAGTTGCTGCGCCACGCCAAGCGCTTCGGCGAGGGCAAGCGCGAGATCAGTCGCGCCACCCTTTCGGAAGATGGCCTCGTGCAGAGCTGGACCGTCAAGGCCCATACCGCCACGGGGGGCGCCGAGGCCAGCTACGACGTGCTGTTCTGGGACGACATCGTCGCGCGCGACGCGGCGCGTTCGCGATTCATCAGCGTCGCGCTCCTCGTCATCGGCACATTGCATGCGATGGTCCGGGGCAAGCTGTTCACGTTCTACCGGCTCAACTGGAAGTACGGGAACATCATCATCTACCCCTTCGTGATGCTGATGCTACTCGGTGTGGTGACCGCGCTCCTGGCGCTCCTCGTCCACGCCCATCTCGGCGATTGGTATGCGCATTCTGTGCACCTGCCCGCCTGGGCTACGATCCCCCTCGGCATCGCGGTCGGGCTCGGCTGGGTCCGGGCGATGGAGGCGCTGCTCAATCGCATCTTCTTCTGGCAGATCCTGAACGACTGGGTGTTCCACTGGCAGCACGGCCAGGGCCGGCGGCCCGACTACCGGGCGCGGCTCGACGTCTTCACCGATCACGTCGCGGCGCGCCTCGACGGGTTCGCGCGGAACGGGGAGGCGATCGACGAAATCCTGATCGTCGGACATTCGAGCGGCGGCCTGACGGCGGTCGAGGTCGCCGCCCGGCTCCTTGCGCGCGACCCGGAGATCGGCACGCGCGGCCCGATCCTGTCGCTCGCCACCCTCGGCTCCGGCCTGCCCCTGGTGGCGCTCCAGCCCCAGGCCGGTCGCGTGCGTACCGACATCGCCAGCCTCGTTCAATCGCGGAGGATCGTCTGGGTCGACTACGTGGCGCCGCAGGACTGGCTGAACTTCCCGCACTTCAATCCACTCCACGACCTCGACCTGCAGCTCGGGCCGGACCCGGTGGTCGCCAACCCGATCATCCGCTCCGCCCGCTTCCGCGAGATCATCGACGACGAGACCTATCGGAAGGTCCGGTTTCGCCCGTTCCGGATGCACTTCCAATTCCTGATGTCGAACGACCGGCGCGGCGCCTACGACTTCTTCGCGATCACGCTCGGGCCGCAGACCCTGCGCGAGCGTGCCCTCGTCGCATGGCCCAAGCCCTCGACCGCAGTCGCGCTCCCGTGCGAGACGGTTGCCGCCTAGAGCAGGCTGCGAAAAAGTGGCAACGGTTTTTCGCGCGAAGCCTGCTCTCAACT